>NZ_FLTX01000033.1 GCF_900092025.1 Xanthomonas bromi | reverse complement strand
CGCCACGTGCGGGGTTTTTCGTCAAACAGACAACCGGTGGGGCTGGATCAGAAATCCATGCCGCCCATGCCACCGCCGGCCGGCATTGCCGGCTCGTCCTTCTTCGGTGCATCGGCCACCATGGCTTCGGTGGTGATCATCAGACCGGCGATCGAGGCGGCGTTCTGCAGCGCCGAACGGGTGACCTTGGTCGGGTCCAGGATGCCGAATTCGACCATGGCGGCGTTGTCGCCGTCGTTGCCGGTGCCTTCCTTGACCTTGTTCAGAACCACGGACGGCTCTTCGCCGGCAGGCGAGCTGTCGCGCAATCACTTTATGCCATCGTGTTATTTCGTCGATTCTTTCTGCAATGCAGCACTTCGCACCGCGTTATAACGGCCAGGCAGGTTTGTTCGAATGATGCACGCGCGCCAGCCAGTGCGAGCTGGTCATTCACCTCATCAAGGAACCCCCTCCATGGAGATCAAAAAGCAAGCCGCAGGCCCCTCTTCTCTCCCGCCATTGCACGAGGTCCAGACGGACAGCGCCTCCGTCTTCGACACTGCCACCCCTGCATCGCCGACGCAAACGCCGCTCCACCCCGGCCTGTCGGCGCTCACTCCGCGCAGCCGTTCGCGCGCGTCCAGCGCCGACTCCGAGCACGGCGCTTCGCCGATGGCCTTGCACGACCCTGACACACAGTCCCCTTCACCCGAACGCGGCTCCGGCCCGTCCACCGCCGCGACAATTGCCACGCGCGCGAACAGTGCGTTGGCAAGCGGGGTTCGGAAGGCTTACGCGACGCTAGCAAAAGGGGCGTCCGATCTCTGGTCGCTGGCGGACCTGCGCACCATGTTGCAGATCCATGCGGACGATCCCGCATTTCTGCAGATGGTGCGTGACACCGACCCGGAACACAGCGGGCCACACAGCCTGGCCGCGTGCCGCCAGCAGATCACCCAGCTGCGCGATACCATCGAAGCGGCAACCGGTCTGGAAGCACGCTTCCGTCAGCAATTGCTCGGCGACATCAAGGCCGTGGAAGACGCGCTGCAGCCGCTGGAGCACGGCACACCTGCGGCAGGGCGGGCGCTGAAGTCGCTGGCCAACCTGGTCAATCTCTGGCCCCTGGTCGTCCCCAGTCCGTTGCTGGGCAACCAGACCAAGACCTTCGCCTATTCCATCGCCGGGGCGACCAAGGGCGTGATGACGCTCTCGGCCTCTGCGCTGCGCCCCACCGCCGACGGGCTTCCGTTCCCACTGATGGGCGGGCAGCTGGGGCGCGACGCCAACGAAATGCACTTCTACGCCATTTTGCTCAATGGATTGTTTCTCACCACCGAACTGCCCAAGAAATTCGGCAACCCATCCATCCGGCACCAAGCCGAAACCGTGGAAAACAACCTGGGATTTGCCGCGGCCGCATCGATGGCTTGCGCGGCGATGGTGCTCACGCCCTTCCTCTGGAACAGCCTCAACGTGCTGGGCAATCGACTGCAACACAAGGTGTCGCATCTGGGCGCCGGCATTGCAGAAAGCGCCGGTTTTCAGAGCCAGGCGCAGTGGTTGCGCGCACGCCTGACGCCCGGCCAGATCAGCGCGCAGCTGCGCACGCAACTCAACGAGATCTGCGCCGCGCTGGAGAATGGCCGGGAAGCGTTTCAACAGGCACGTCGCGCGTTCACCGATCCGAGCCAAGGGCAAGAGCTCACCCGCACGCTCAATGCCCAGTGCACGCACCTGCTGGAGACGCTGGACCGATGCAGCAAGCGACTGAGCACTGCGCTGCAAGTGGACCAGAATCAGAACCAGGATCAGCAAGCCACCATCCCGCGCCAGGTGACCAACCACGACATTGCCCCCAAGCTGGCATTGGCATTGCTGGGGGCCGGAGTGACCGGGCTGACGGTCTACCTGATCCAGCCCGACCGCATCGGGACGGTGGACCTGGTTGCGGACACTATTGTTGTGACGGCGGTGATGATGCAGTCGGCGGTCAATGCACATGCGACCCGTCAGGACGCAATGGAGCGCTTCAAGGCCATGTGCTCCGGCAGCTTGGTGATGGCGCTGGCCCTGGGCGTGGAGAAACTGTCCAAGACCTTCGCAGACAAGAGCCTGATCGAATCCTCGTCGGCATCGCCCTACTACGCCGGCGCGATCATGTCGCTGATGTCGATGACCATGCCGGGCCCGATGGCGCGTGGCGCAGAGCTGGCGATGAACTGGGGCGGGGCCCAGGTCATGCGGGTCTTCAAAGGACCCGACGGCACCGCGCTCGCAACCCGCATGCCGTCCTCGCCCGAGGAGCTCATCCAGAACGTGGAAGACACGGCCAGATATGTGCAAAGCCTGTCACCGGAACAGGCACAGGAGTACGCGCAGCGGGTCGGCGAAATCGCCCTGCAGGTGATCGAGGACGCCGGCGCGCAGGCGCAGACCAGGCCCAGCAGCAGCGTCACGATCACCGAGATCGACGACATCGCCGATATCGAAGAGACGAACGACGCCGCTGCGTTCGCCGCAACCAGCGCATCGCCTGAGCAACGCTCGCCTGCGCACACGCATCCGTCGCCGGATCAGGCCGCAACCAGCACAGCGCCCTCGTCCTGACGGCACGACCGCCGATCATCGGCAACTGCCGCGTGCATGCGCAAGCGTGAGTGACGCGCATAAAAAACCCCGCCGAACGGCGGGGTTTTTTTTACTGCAACAGCCTAAGAGGCGCGGATCAGAAATCCATGCCGCCCATGCCACCCATGCCACCGCCGGCCGGCATTGCCGGCTCGTCCTTCTTCGGTGCATCGGCCACCATGGCTTCGGTGGTGATCATCAGGCCGGCGATCGAGGCGGCGTTCTGCAGTGCCGAACGGGTCACCTTGGTCGGGTCCAGAATGCCGAATTCGACCATGTCGCCGAACTCGCCGTTGGCGGCGTTGTAGCCGTAGTTGCCGGTGCCTTCCTTGACCTTGTTCAGGATCACGGACGGCTCTTCGCCGGCATTGGCCACGATTTCGCGCAGCGGGGCTTCCATCGCGCGCAGGGCGATCTGGATGCCGTGGGTCTGGTCTTCGTTGGCACCGGTCAGGTTACCGACGGCCACCAGCGCACGCACCAGGGCCACGCCGCCGCCCGGGACCACGCCTTCTTCGACGGCTGCACGGGTGGCGTGCAGGGCGTCTTCGACGCGGGCCTTCTTTTCCTTCATTTCGATTTCGGTCGACGCGCCGACCTTGATCACTGCAACGCCGCCGGCCAGCTTGGCCACGCGTTCCTGCAGCTTCTCGCGGTCGTAATCGGACGAGGTGTCTTCGATCTGGGTCTTGATCTGGCCGACGCGCGACTCGATCGCGGCCGAATCGCCGGCGCCATCGATGATCGTGGTGTTTTCCTTGGAGACCTGCACCTTCTTGGCACGGCCCAGGTCCTTGATGGTCGCCTTCTCCAGCGCCAGACCCACTTCCTCGGAGATCACGGTGCCGCCGGTCAGCACGGCCATGTCTTCCAGCATCGCCTTGCGACGGTCGCCGAAGCCCGGTGCCTTGACGGCCACGACCTTGACGATGCCACGGATGGTGTTGACCACCAGGGTCGCCAGCGCTTCGCCTTCGACTTCTTCAGCGACGATCAGCAGCGGCTTGCCGGCCTTGGCTACGCCTTCCAGCACGGGCAGCAGGTCGCGCACGTTGGAGATCTTCTTGTCGTGCAGCAGGATGAACGGGTCGTCCAGGTCGGCCGACTGGCTCTGCTGGTTGTTGATGAAGTACGGGGAGAGGTAGCCGCGATCGAACTGCATGCCCTCGACCACGTCCAGCTCGTTTTCCAGGCCCGAGCCTTCTTCAACGGTGATCACGCCTTCCTTGCCGACCTTCTGCATCGCTTCGGCAATGATGTTGCCGATCGATTCGTCCGAGTTGGCCGAGATGGTGCCGACCTGGGCAATCGCCTTGTCGTCGGTGGTGGGCTTGGAGATGTTCTTCAGCTCGATGACGGCGGCCTTGACGGCCTGGTCGATACCGCGCTTGAGATCCATCGGGTTCATGCCGGCGGCCACGGCCTTGGCGCCTTCGCGGATCAGGGCCTGAGCCAGCACGGTGGCGGTGGTGGTGCCGTCGCCAGCGTTGTCGTTGGTCTTGGAAGCAACTTCCTTGACCATCTGCGCGCCCATGTTCTCGAACTTGTCAGCCAGTTCGATTTCCTTGGCGACGGAGACGCCGTCCTTGGTGATGGTCGGCGCGCCGAAGCTCTTTTCGAGCACGACGTTGCGGCCCTTCGGGCCCAGGGTGGCCTTCACGGCATTGGCAAGCACGTTGACGCCACGAACCATGCGGGTACGTGCGTCTTCACCGAAACGAATGTCTTTAGCAGCCATTGGTTGTAACTCCGGAAATTGGGAATGGGGAATGGAAAATCGGTCAATCAAGGGCGGAGATCGGGGGTGGGTGGGATGGCGAGGGCGTTGGCCGCTCTGCCGATTCCCGATTCCCTACTCCCGATTCCCGGCGCGCAGCGCCTGATCAGCCGATGACGGCCAGGATGTCGTCTTCGCGCAGCACCTTGTACTCGACGCCTTCGGACTTGTAGCTGCTGCCGGCGTACTGGCCGTAAATGACCTTGTCGCCAACCTTGACCACCGGCGCGCGCAGGCTGCCGTTGTCCAGGGGCTTGCCGGCGCCGATGGCGACGACTTCACCCTTGGTGGACTTTTCCTTGGCGGAGTCCGGGATCACGATGCCGCCGGCGGAAACTTCATCGGCTTCGATCGGCTTGACTACAACGCGGTCGTGAAGCGGCTTGATGCTCATACAGAAAGACCCTCTTAAGTGTTTGATTGGTCTGGAAATTATCGGCGATGTTAGCACTCGTATGTCACGACTGCCAGCACAGCGCGCGGAAAAAACCCGACAGAGCGGGTGCGGGCCAGAGATTGTGCTGGGCGGGCGGGTTTCAAGGGCAGGGCGCAAAAAAATTTCTTCGACCGGTCTCATTCGGAGGCCGGGCAGCAGCGCCAAAACACAGCGAACCGTTGCCGGGCGGGCATGGGTAGCGCACAGGAGGGCGAACACAACGCGCGGGTGCCGTCGCTCGCTGCAGGCGATCGTACACGTGCCGATTCGGAGCTGGTCGCCCCGCCCCCGCGATCCTGCAGGCCGCGGATCACTCGCTCTAAAAATGGAACCAGGTTCCATCCTTTGTCATGTGCAGGCCCTAGAGTCGGGAACGCATTCCCCGATCACAAGGAGCTGTCGATGAGGTTGCCGTCCCGTGCCCGTGTTTTCCCCCTGCGCTGGTCCCTGCATTGCACCCTTCCCCTGGCCTGCGCGTTTGCGCTGACCGTCACCTCCGCCAATGCGGCAGTGTTCATCAACGAACTGCATTACGACGACGCAGGCGCCTCCGGCGATAGCGGCGAAGGCGTGGAAGTGGTGGCCACCGCTGGCGAGTCGCTGAGCGGCTACCGCCTCTATCTGTACAACGGCAGCGCGCCCGGTGCAGCGACGGTCTATGCCAACACGGCGGTTCCGGCCGGCAGCCCGGTCAGCTGCGGCAGCCAGGTGCGCGTGGCCACCGTCAGCGACGCCAGCAACGGCGTGCAGAACGGGCCCAACGACGGCGTGGCGCTGGTGGACCCGAGCGGCCAACTGCTGCAGTTCCTCAGCTACGAAGGCGCCATCACCGGCAGCGGTGGCCCGGCCGCCGGCGTGACCAGCCAGAACCTGCCGGTCAGCGAAAGCAACAACAGCGCGGTCGGTAGTTCGCTGCAGCTCACCGGCACCAGCAGTGCCACGGCCAACTTCAGCTGGGCGGGCTCGGCGGCGCAGACCTTTGGCGCCTGCAACCGCGACCAGACCTTCAACGGCAGCGGCGGTGGCGGCGAAACCGGCGCCGCACCGACGATCACCAGCACCACCCCGACCCAGGGCGCGAGCGGCTTCCCGGCCGCCGGCGATCTGAGCGTGGGCTTCAGCGAAGCGGTGACGCTGGGCAGCGGCGCCTTCGCGCTGAGCTGCGCCAGCTCCGGCACGGTGGCGCTCAGCTACCCGACCAGCGGCACCCGCTTCACCCTGTCCACCAATACCGCGCTGGTCGGCGGCGAGCGCTGCACCCTGGCGATCACCGCCAGCGCCATCCGCGATGCCAGCGGGCTGAGCCCGGCGGCCAATCAGTCGATCGCCTTCACCGTGGCGACCGCCAGCGGCGGCGGCACCGGTTACTACTCGCGGGTGAACACCGCCAGCCCCAGCCAGCTGCGCTGCTCGCTCAACGCCACCATCCGCGGCCACACGGTGTACCCGTACAGCGGCAGCGGCACCAGCACCTGGACCATCCTGGAGATGGCCGACGAGGACCCCAACAACAGCGGCCGCATCCTCGACGCCTACCGCAACCGCAGCTATGCCAAGGTCGGCGACCGCGCCGGCACCGGCAGCGGGCTGACCTACAACCGCGAGCACACCTGGCCCAACTCGCTGGGCTTCGGCAGCGCCACCGGCGACCGCGGCCTGCCGTACGCGCCCTACACCGACACCCACATGCTGTACCTGACCGACACCAGCTTCAACGCCGACCGCGGCAACAAGCCCTACGCCACCTGCACCAGCGGCTGCGGCGAGCGGGTGACCGAGGTCAACGACGGCAGTGGCGGCGGCAGCGGGCGTTACCCGGGCAATTCCAACTGGGTGCGCACGCCGGACGGCAATGGCGGCACCTTCGAGGTGTGGGCCCGGCGCAAGGGCGATATGGCACGCGCGGTGATGTACATGGCCATCCGCTACGAGGGCGGCACCGATGCGGCCACCGGGCAGTCCGAGCCGGACCTGGAGCTCACCGACGACCGCAGCAAGATCGTGCAGACCGCGGCCTCGCCGGCTTACATGGGCCTGCTATCCACCCTGCTGGCCTGGCACCAGGCCGACCCGCCGGACGATGCCGAGCGCGCCCGCAACCAGGTGATCTTCAGCTTCCAGGGCAACCGCAACCCGTTCGTCGATCACCCGGAATGGGCCACCGCCAGCCTGTTCAATTCGGCCAAGCCGGCCAGCTGCCAGCTGGCCAACTGAGACCCACCGGCCCGACGCGTGGTGCGTCGGGCCGGTGGATTGGGTTGCGCGGCTAGCACTGTCCGGGCACGGGATGCCGGCAGGCGGCACGCCGTCGATCGAATCTGATCGATCGCACCTTTGCTTGATTCAACCCGACAGTGCCGCACGATTGCGCATCGCGGCCGAAACCTCGTGGGGTGGCGAGCGAAAACGTAGGTTCGCTTGCGCACGATGGTCAGCCGGTCTGCCGAAGTTAACGCCTTGTTCCGAAATCTGCGGTCGATCCCCCGCAGACAGGGGATTACACTCCCCCGATCGAATGAGCGCATCTTCCCTCCACTTGTTATTCAGCACCTGCCCGGATGCCGACAGCGCCGATCGCATCGCGCAGGCCTTGCTCGACGAGCGGCTGGCGGCCTGCGTCACCCAACTGCCCGGCGCCCAGTCGCTGTACCGCTGGAATGGCGCGATCGAGCGCAGCACCGAAGTGCAGTTGCTGATCAAGACCTGGGACGACTGCCTGCCCGACGCCATCGCACGGCTGCAGGCCTTGCATCCGTATGAACTGCCGGAAGCGGTCGCTGTCCAAGCCAGCGCCGGGCTGCCGGCGTATCTCGATTGGGTCCGGGCCGAGACCCGCAAGGAATTCTGACGTCCATGAAGTCTCTGTCCCGCTGGATCGCACGCTGCGCGTTATTGGTCGCCCCCGTGTTCGCGGCACCGCTGGCGGTGCTGGCGCCTGCCCCCGCACAGGCCGCGGTGACCGAAGCCGACCTGCTGCCGGTGAACCAGGCCTTCGCGCTGAGCGCCACCGCCGACAGCCGCGACCGCATCGCACTGAGCTGGAAAATCGCGCCGGGCTACTACCTGTATCGCCACCGCATCAGCGTCAAATCCGGGCAGGGCTTTGCCGCCGGCGAACTGGCGTTGCCGGAAGGCGAGAGCAAGCACGACGAGTTCTTCGGCCAGGTGCAGACCTACCGCGAGCAACTGCGGGCCACCCTGGCCGGCAAGGCCGACCCGGCCGCGCAAACCGCCGTCTTGCAGGTGCAATACCAGGGTTGCGCCGACGCCGGGGTGTGCTACCCGCCGCAGCGGCGCGAGATCCGCGTCACCCTGCCCGCCGCCGCGGCCGGTACGCCGACCACCGCCCCACAACGCGAAAATCTGGGCGCGCTGGTGCCGCGCAGCGCAGCAGGCCCGCGCCTGTTCGGTGCCACGGGGCAGACCGCCGGCGTGGATGCGCTGCCGCTGCCGGCCGAGCAGGCGTTCAACTTCGAAGCCATCGTCGGCGACGGCAATAGCCTGCTGCTGCGCTTCACGCCGGCGCCGGGCTATTACATCTACCGCGACCGCACCTCGCTGGCGCTGGAAGGCCCCGGCGGCGTGCGCACCGGGCTGCCGCGCTGGCCGCAGGGCAAGGCCCACCGCGACGAACACTTCGGTGATGTCGTGGTGTATTTCGACCAGGCCGAAGTGACCTTGCCGCTGCTGCGCGACCACCCCGACCCGGCCCACGTGACCCTGGTGGCCACGTTCCAGGGCTGCCAGACCGACGGCATCTGCTACCCGCCGATGACCCGCCGTGTCGCCCTCGATGTGCCGGCCGGGACGGTGTCGCCGCAGAACCAGGCGCAGGCCGCACCACTGATGATTTCGCCGCTGGCCGCCGGCCAGGCACCGGCCGAACCCGCTGCCAGCCCTGCCGTGCCAGTCGCCGACGCCTCGGCCGGCAATCCGGAGCGCACCCCGCCGCCACATACCGACAAGGGCCTGCTGGCGATGCTGGCGCTGGCGCTGCTCGGCGGGCTGGTACTGAACCTGATGCCCTGCGTGTTGCCGATCCTGTCGCTGAAAGTGCTGGGCCTGGCGCACAGCGGCGAGAGCCGCAGCCATGCACGCAGCCATGCCATCTGGTACTCGCTGGGCGTGCTGGTGTCCTTCGCCGCCATCGGCGGGCTGGTGATCGGCTTGCGTGCGGCCGGGCAGGCAGCCGGCTGGGGCTTCCAGCTGCAGCAGCCGTGGTTCGTGGCCGCGCTGGCGTATCTGATGTTCGCCGTGGGGCTGAGCCTGTCGGGCGTGTTCACGCTGGGCAGCAACCTGGGCGGCATCGGCCAGTCGCTGGCCGCACGTAACGGCCCGCTGGGCGACTTTTTCACCGGCGTGCTGGCCTGCGTGGTTGCCAGCCCCTGCATCGCGCCGTTCATGGGCACCGCGCTGGCGTATGCGTTTACCGCGCCCGCGCTGCTGGCGATGCTGGTGTTCATGGCGCTGGGCCTGGGGCTGGCGCTGCCGTTCCTGCTGATCGGCTTCGTGCCCTCGCTGGCGCGGCGTCTGCCCACCCCCGGGGCGTGGATGGAGACGCTCAAGCAGGTGCTGGCGTTCCCGATGTATCTCACCGCGATCTGGTTGTTGTGGGTGCTGGGCAAGCAGCGCGGCGTGGACGCGCTGGCCCTGATGCTGATCGGCGCCACCCTGCTGGCGCTGGGGCTGTGGTGTTTCGAACGCAGCCGCTGGAAGAGCCACCGCCTGGGCATTGGCCTGGCCACGGCGATGCTGGTGCTGGCGCTGGTGCCGGTGGTCGCGGTGACGCGCCTGAGCCTGCCGGCCGCCACCGCGGCCGAGGGTGTGGTGGCGTTCTCGCCGCAGTTGCTGGACCGTCTGCGCGCCGACAACCGCGTGGTGTTCGTCAACATGACCGCCGACTGGTGCGTGACCTGCAAGGCCAACGAAAAGAACGTGCTCAGCAGCCCCGCCTTCCGCGATGCGCTGCGCCGCGTCGATGCGGTCTACATGAAGGGCGACTGGACCAATGTCGACCCCGCCATCAGCACCTTCCTGGACGAGCACCAGGCCGTCGGCGTGCCGCTGTACGTGGTCTACGGCCCCGGCGCCCCACCGGCGATCCTTCCGACCGTGCTGACCGGAGCGATCACCGAGGATGCCTTGCTGCGCGCAGCGCGGTAAGGCGCGAGTCGGGGCAGTTGGGTCTGTGGTCGACAGCCTAGGGGGCTCCGCCGGAGCCCCAGGCCAGCTTGGCTGACCCGCGCAGTTGCCAGAACGCCTGGCTGCGCGTTGCGGCGCCGGTTCGGTGGACCTGGCTCATGCTCTACGGTTCCCGCGCTCGGCTAGCGATCTGCGGGCATTGCTAACCGCTGCCATCAGCGATGGATGCGCTGCGCCAGGCTGCGCGATGAGCCCCGTTCGGTGGGCCTGACACCTGCGATGCCTGAATGCGTGCGATGCGCATCAGCGGGGACGGCGGGTTGCTGCATGACGCGTCGCTGCCGACGGGATCGGTTGCGCTGCTCGTACCGCATCTGGAGAGACGGCCTTGTCCGGCCCGGCGCCGCGGTTTTGAGCCGAGATCTCCACGCGACACGCACCTCGCGTGCCGCATCGTCGCCTTGATCTACCTTCAGCTGAAGCGAAGCACTTACCAAACTGCTGCCACCGGCACAACATTTCGACACCTGACAGTGGAGGATGCAGACAGCGGTAGGTACCGCGTCGGCGCACCGGCGCACGCAGCGCAGCGCACGCAACCGCTGCGCACCGGATGAATACGGCGGGGTACCCGCCCCGCGCGCATCGGCTCTGCGCCCAGCGGCTGGCGCTACGACTGCCGGCGCACCGATACCGCCACCGTTCGCCGGTACCAAAAACCATTCCAGATTTAAAACATTTGCTTTAAACAGACCTAAGTTCGTCGAACTGGACAGCATCGGCGACATCGCGCAGACTTCCGGCCTTTCCGCTCTACCGGATCCCATGGCCCATCTGCTGCTGTTGCATGGCCCCAACCTCAACCTGCTCGGCACCCGCGAGCCGGAGGTCTATGGGCGTACCACGCTGGCGCAGATCGATGCGGCCCTGGTAGACCGCGCGCAGGCGGCCGGACACGCGCTGGCCTGCCTGCAGTCCAACGCCGAGCACGTGCTGGTGGAGCGCATCCACGCTGCGCGCGAGGACGGCACCGCCTACATCCTGATCAACCCGGCCGCCTTCACCCATACCTCGGTGGCGCTGCGCGACGCGCTGCTGGGCGTGGGGCTGCCGTTCGTGGAAATTCATCTGTCCAATCCGCATGCGCGCGAACCGTTCCGCCACCACAGCTACCTCAGCGACAAGGCCGACGGCGTGATCTGCGGCTTCGGCGCCGACAGCTACCGGTTGGCGCTGGAAGCGGTGATCGCGCGCCTGGAGCGCGACGCATGACCCCTGCAGCACCGGCCTCGGCCAGCGCGCCGGTGTCCTGACCCCATTCCGCCGGCATCCGCCGGCACTCCCCACCGTTTCACTTCCAGAGGCCCTTATGGATCTCCGCAAAATCAAGAAACTGATCGACCTGCTCGAAGAATCCAATCTCGCCGAAATCGAGATCAAGGAAGGCGAAGAAAGTGTGCGCCTGGCGCGCGTGCCCAAGGGCACGGCGATGATGAGCGCGCCAGTGCAGCAATACGCGCCGGCCCCCGCCGCGCAGGCGCCGGCCGCGGCCACCATGCCGATGCAGTCGCCCACCGAAGCCTCCACCGGTGGTGCCAAGCACGTCGCCGCGCTACCGGAAGGCCACGTGCTGCGCGCGCCGATGGTCGGCACGTTCTACACCTCGCCCTCGCCCGACAAGCCGGCCTTCGTCACCGTGGGCCAGCAGGTCAAGGTCGGCGACACCCTGGCGATCATCGAAGCGATGAAGATGTTCAACCCGATCGAAGCCGACGCCGCCGGCACCATCGTCGCCATCCTCGGCGAAACCGGCCAGCCGGTGGAATTCGATCAGCCGTTGTTTGTGATTGGCTGAAGCGCCGGGAATCGGGAGTGGAGAATCGGGAATCGGCAAAGCGGCCTCATGAACGTCTGGAGGCGTGGCGCGATTCCATGGAGTGAGTTGAGATGGTCTACCGACTGACCGAAGTCTTTCCCGAGCAGGAGCGCTATGGACTAACCGCGCAACTGCGCCGTTCGGCGATCAGTATTCCGTCCAACATCGCCGAAGGTGCTGCGCGGCGCTCCACTCCCGACTACGCGCGCTTTCTGTCGATCGCGCGGGGTTCGCTGTCAGAACTCGATACGCAAGTGCAGATTGCCGCACGCCTGGGCTATAGCAGCACCGAAGACGACGACATTGTCGGCCGCCAAGTCGACCAGGTCTTCGCCAAGCTCACCGCATTGATGAATGCCTTACGCAAACGTGGAGCCGCACCATGATGCCCGCTTCTCCCCATTCCCCATTCTCGACTCCCTATTCCCATGCTCGATAAAGTCGTCATCGCCAACCGAGGTGAAATCGCGCTGCGCATCCTGCGCGCGTGCCACACGCTCGGCATCCGCACGGTCGCGGTGCATTCCACGGTCGACCGTAACCTCAAGCACGTGGCCATGGCCGACGAGTCGGTGTGCATCGGCCCGGCCGCGTCCAGCGACAGTTACCTCAACATCCCGGCGTTGATCGCCGCGGCCGAGGTCACCGATGCGCAGGCCATCCATCCCGGATACGGCTTTTTGTCGGAAAACGCCGACTTTGCCGAGCGCGTGGAAGAATCCGGCTTCATCTTCATCGGCCCCAAGGCCGACACCATCCGCCTGATGGGCGACAAGGTGGAAGCGATCCGCGCGATGAAGGCCGCCGGCGTGCCGTGCGTGCCCGGCTCGGGCGGCCCGCTGGGCGACGATATCGTCGCCAACACCAAGGTGGCGCGCGAAATCGGCTACCCGGTGATCATCAAGGCCGCCGGCGGCGGCGGCGGACGCGGCATGCGCGTGGTGCATTCGGAAGCGGCGTTGAAGGCTGCGATCGAAACCACCAAGTCCGAAGCCAAGGCTGCTTTCAGCAACGATCAGGTCTACATGGAGAAGTTCCTGGAGAATCCGCGTCACGTGGAAATCCAGGTACTCGCCGATGGCCAGGGCGGTGCGATCCATCTGGGCGAACGCGATTGCTCGATGCAACGCCGCCACCAGAAGGTGGTGGAAGAAGCGCCGGCACCGGGCATCACCGACGAACTGCGCGCTGAAATCGGCAAGGTGTGCGTGGATGCCTGCATCCGCATCGGCTACCGCGGTGCGGGCACCTTCGAGTTCCTGTTCGAAGGCGGGCGTTTTTACTTCATCGAAATGAACACGCGTATCCAGGTGGAGCACCCGGTCACCGAGCGCATCACCGGCATCGATCTGGTCTGCGAGCAGTTGCGCATCGCCGCCGGCCACAAGCTCAGCATCAAGCAGAGCGACATCGTGCTGCGCGGGCATGCGATCGAGTGCCGCATCAATGCCGAAGACCCGGAAACCTTCATGCCCAACCCGGGCCTGATCACCGCCTTCCATCCGCCCGGTGGTCCGGGTGTGCGCGTGGATACGCACATCTACGCCGGCTACAAGGTGCCGCCGAACTACGACTCGATGATCGGCAAGCTGATCGTGCACGGCCCCGACCGCGAGACCGCGATCGCGCGCATGCGCGTGGCGCTGAGCGAGATGGTGGTGGACGGCATCAAGACCAACATCCCGCTGCAGCAGCGCATCATGCGCGACAAGGGTTTCCAGGCCGGCGGGCAGAACATTCACTACCTGGAAAAGCGCCTGGCCGAGCGCAAGAACAAGTCGATCGCGTTGACCTGATCGTCTTTGTCACTGCGTCGATGAAGAACAAAAAGCCCGGGAAACCGGGCTTTTTCGTTAGCTTGCGCCGCTGCGCTGCGGCACTGCGCATGCCATGACCGCACCGTTGCCGGACCGGTAACGCAGCTCCATCGTCGATAGAGGATGGGTGTGCGGGCGCAGCGGCGATCGGGTGTCCGGGCAGCGCGCACCAGCGGATGCAGCGGCTTCAGTCCCGCTGGCGCGCAACATCCCGCACGACTCACCGCCCCGGCGCAGGCGCCTGCTGGCTGCCCGGCACGGGCACGATGCCGCTGGCCGATGACGGGTCGACCACGGTCATGGTTTCGGTCGAGCCGTCCGGCCACACCACCTGGAAGGTCGAGCCGGCGGGCAAGGTAGAAAACGGCATGGCGCTGCTGGCGCGGTACACCGCAGCGACCTGGCTTGCGCCATGCCGTCGCTGCTGTTCGTCGGCGGTGACGCTGGTGGACTTCACCGACAGCGGCTGATAGCGGTGATCGGCCGTATCGATCATCACGATGCCCACTGCAGCCGCCGAATACGCCACGAACAACGCAACCCATAACCAGAACTTGGCGCCATGCGCCAACCGACGGTAATTCATGACTGCGCTCCCGGATCGGAGACCAATGTATCGACCATCTCATCCATCCTGTCTGCTCCCTGCCGCGGCACCGCGGCATCGAATACGAATGACACAAAATCCTGCGCGCTGTCGCGCGAGCAGATGCCCGCGTTGGCGCAATAACTGGTGACCAAGGTGCTGTCGGGGCTGCAATCCAACCCCAGCCGACATGCGGCCACTTGCCAGGCCAGCTCGGCGAATTGATCGCCGGCCACATAGCCTTGAAGGCTGTCGTCGCCGCTGGCGCGCGCGCCCATCGCCGGGGCCAGGGCCAGGTAGGCCTCGGGGTCGCGCGAGGCCAGCACGCGTTGCACCAGCGCGCGCTTGTAGCCGGGCGAGGCGTGCAACGGTTCGCCCAGCGCCAGCAAAGCGGCCTCGGCGGCCAGGCTGCCGGCGCGCGCCGCGGCCTGGCGTTGCTGCGCGACCACGCGCGGGCTCAGACCGTCGGTGGGAGCAAAGCCGGCGCAGCGTTGCGCCACACGTTCGCGTGCGGCATGCATCGCCGCCACGCCCGGAGTGTGTTGCGCTGCGATCCATGCGCTGTCGGCGGCGTAGCCGGACGGGCTGGCCGCATAGGACGCGCAGTAATCGTAGACACGGCTCAACCGCCACCGTGCCTGCGCATCGCCGGCACGCACCTGCTGCTGCAATTGCTGCGCATAGCGATACAGATCCGGTTGCGCGCCCACCGCATCGGGGTGTGGCAACTGCAGCCCCGTGCCACGCTCTGTCACCGCGTGCAGCTGCGGTACGGCAGCGCCGACCTGCGTCATGCGTACGGCAACGGGCACCGCCCGGTCAGCAGCAGGCTCGGCCGGCTGCGCACGCACATGCCACCACGCAGCCACCGCAAGCGCAGCGGGAGCGAGCAGCAGCCAGAGATGGCGGGCACGAGCAAGCGGCATGAACGGCGGCGACCCTGCTGCGGAAACCCCCGCAGCGACGGCGCGGAGTCTAGCACCCGCCCATGCGCACGCCCGCTGCCAAGCGGACGCTGCCAGCGCAGGGTGCGGAAAGGGCGAGACATGCGATTGATGACCTGCGCGGAATATAGGTGAGTGGCGCGCTGCAGGCATTTGGTTGCGCTGTGGGCTGTGCATTGATGATCGTGGCGTGGTCGGTTGGTCGGTTGCTTGATGGCGCAGTGGTTGGAAGCCCTGGTGGATCGGCTGCGCGTTTCCGGGTTGACCTTCGCGGGTTTTGCATCCGCACGGCAGCACATGTCGAAGCGATCGCGCGCGGGCCGCGTCTGCCCTTTGGCGACCTCACGTCCCCGACGCTGCGTCGTGGGATTGCAGCGTCGTCGCGTTGTGGGCGAGTGCAACGGATAACACGCACTGCGCCAGCACTGCGGCCGACGGGTCGCTGTCTGCAGACGCGTTTGCAAGCATTCGCAACGGTGCGACGGCCCTTGTGCCTGCTTCAACGCTACAGGCAGGCAAGCCGTGTTCGATTGCATCGCAGCGTCATCAGCTTCAATGCGAACGCAGCAGCTACATCTCCAGCCTTCCGCAGCACACACATCCAACCGCAGGTGCGCGTGGCAAGCAAGCGGTAGCACCGCTCACTCATCCAAGCGCCAGCAGCACGCAGCCTGCCTGGAAGGGAACCGATCTACATCGAGAAAAGCAGTGCCTCGCACCACACGCAGGGGCGACGCATCCCACTGGAACCGATAGCGCCTACGACCGCAGTCCCCCGCATGGCGGCAGGCATGCCGGCACGAATCGTCTACGATGCGTGCTTTCGAATTGCCCGACCGACACGATGCCGTTTCTTGAACTGACCCTTTCCTGTTCCGAGGTCACCCTGCCCCGTTTCCAGCATGCGCTGGACGACGTTGGCGCACTGGCGGTGACCATGCTCGATGCCGATGCCGATACCAGCAACGAGCGCGCTCTGCTCGAACCCGGCGTGGGCGAAATGCCGCTGTGGGACAGGCTGACCATGACCGCGCTGTTCGATGGCGGCAGCGACGCGCTGGTGGTGCTGGCGGCACTGGAAGCCTTCGATCCGGGCCTGGACTGGAGCCAGGTGGGATTTCGCATGGTCGAAGACAGCGACTGGATCCGCGCCTGGATCGACCTGTTCAAACCGATGCAGTTCGGCGCGCGCACCTTTATCGTGCCGTGGAATCAAGACCTGCCCGAGGCGACCAGCGCCCCGGACGCGGCCGTGGTGCGGCTGGATCCGGGCCTGGCCTACGGTTCGGGCACGCATCAGACCACGGCGCTATGCCTGCGCTGGCTGGACAGCCTGGCCGTCAGCGGTGAGCTGCAAGGCCGCAGCGTGCTCGATTTCGGCTGTGGCTCGGGCATTCTTGCGATCGCCGCGCTGAAGCTGGGCGCCATCCGCGCGGTCGGCGTGGACTACGACCCGCAGGCACTGCTGGCCACCGCCGACAACGCGCAACGCAACGATCTGGAAGCGCAGTTGGCGGTGTACATGCCGCAGGACGAGCCGGTGCAGACCTACCAGGTGGTGGTGGCCAACATCCTGGCGCCGGCACTGGACGCGCTGGCCGACACCCTGGCCGCGCGCGTGGTCCCTGGCGGACGGATTGCGCTGTCGGGCATCTTGCACGGCCAGGAAGACGAATTGCTGGAACGTTATGCCCCCTGGTTCGAGCAACTGCGCTGCGAACGCGACGACGAATGGATGCGCATCGAAGGCGTGCGCCGCGCGGCATCCGGCACTTAGAGCGGCTAGCAAAACGTCGCGAGCAATCGTAAGGTGGGTGCGGACGGCGCGCTTAGAACCGCAGTGGACGCGTGGCCCATGCCGGTCCCGGGCACCGGCTGTGCCCGCTTGGCGGTTGCACGGTGGTCTTGTTCGCCGCCCGTAAGCCCCACGGGCTAGCGCGGCGGCCGACCGGCGCGAATCTGCGCAGTGGTCACCGCATCGGCACGACTGATCGCCCGCAGCCGGGTCACCGGCTGCCAGCCGGTGCGTTGCAGCGCCGCCGTGCGCCACTGCCCGGCCCGCCGGGCCACCCAAACCCGCAGCACCACCTCGGCCACCAGCAGCGCCGCCCAGGCCACGGGCGACCATGCCTGTGCACCGGCAAGCGCCACTGCGCCGGCGACGGCCACTATCGGCGTACTCACCGCGAGCACCCACCAGGACCGCTCCCGCAGCGCCCAGATGCGTGGCGCCAGCGCGGCTGACCACTGCGGACCATCGGCCACTGCGGTCCACGCGTCGCCGCGCCGCCAGATCTGATACCTGGCCGCACCACGAAAGCGGTTTGCCGCAGGGTCCACTGGCGAATGCGCAGGCCATGGCGCATGTGCGGGCGGGGGCGTGCTGCGCGCGCGTGGGTCGTGTTTCGGACCGGCAGGCTCGACCATGAACATCCTCCTTGAGTTCGCTGTGATCTAGACATCATTGACTGCACGACAGTATCGCAAACATATGGCGATATGAAAGACATACGAACCATATTAAAGCGCAGCTAGGGCTATATCTCCCGGCCCTGCCTGCCTTCCAACGGTGCCGTGTGAGCAAGCTGTACGAACGAGTACGCGAAGCCCGCAGCCTCACCAAGCTGACCCAGGAAGCCCTGGCCGGCGAACTGGGCGTCACTCGCAGTGCGGTGGCGCAGTGGGAGATGGCCGAGGGCACCGCCCCGTCGGTAGAGAACCTGATCGGCCTGGCCAAGCGCAGCGGCATGGCGTTCGAATACCTGGCCACCGGCCGCGGCGAGCGCGTTTTCGGCCCGCCGGTCTCGGCCATTGCCGAAGAACCGGCACAATACCGCCGCCTGGATGACCAGCAACGCGTGCTGCTGACGCGCTTCGACACCCTGGCACCGCGCCAGCGCAGCGGCCTGCTGGATCTGTTGCTGGCCGAGGGGAAGACGCGGCGCAGGCGCTGAGTCGGGGTTCGGGGTTCGGGGTTCGGGGTTCGGGGTTCGGGGTTCGGGGTTCGGGGATTCGGGGTTCGACGAGCTGGCGCGACTGGCGCTGATTTTCCAAGACGACATTGCGCTGGCTGCGGCTCGCTGATCGTTGGCCGAGCCGGGCGTCTTCACGTGCCTGACGGATGAGGCGTTGTCTTGGCGATGACATGCACCCTGCGATGCACGCTCGGCATCAGCGCTGACACCCACGACGCCATTACGGCCGGGGTCGGGTGCGAAGACCTGAAGGCGTGCGCCTCTCCGGGTTGACCACATCGCCGTTGGCATGGGTTCGTCCTGCGACGTGGGCATGGTTGAATAGGGGTCTTCCCGCTGCACGCCTGCCGATGTCCGAGACTCCGCCACCGCGCCGCCCCCTGGCTACGTTCTTGCGTGCGACGCCGGCCGCTCCATCGCTGATTCCCACGCCCGTGGTTCCGCCCGCGCAGTCGTCGGAGCAGGCGCCACCTGCCCCGGGCTCTGCGGTACCGCCAGCACCACCGACCGAGGTGAACGCGCCGCCGGCGCCGCGTGTGCCATCGCCTCCTGCAGCTGTGGTTCCGTCGCCGCAGGGCGCAACGGGCACGCCCGGTCAGGCGGGTTCGCAGGCGGCAGGATCGGGCGAGGCACGATTGCCCGCGGCCGACACCGCGACAACAGCCAACACGGCGAGCGCACCAGCCGCCACACCAGCACCCATGCCGAGGGTCGAGACGCCGCGCTCAACGCCGGCCGCCGCGGAGGCTATGCCCGCAGATCACGGCGTGGCCCCGGCCGCGACCGCTACATCCGCCGCGGAGCTAGCGGAGCGAAATCCGCCCAGGGCGCGAGACATCAGCGATTCAGTGCAGCAACGTGCGCCAGCCACAGGCAGCCGCCAGCTAGCCGACACGAGCGACAGCCGGCCGCACGCAGATCGCCCATCCAGCCATTCCGCCCCGGCAACGACCGAGCTCGCCGCAACCAGCACACCGGCAGGCGACGATGCGCAGGCCGATGCCCGCATCGCTCCCGACGATGCCACCACGCCACAGTTCCAGCCCCTGCCCGCTCCGGCCTTGGCCGCGCCCGCCTTCGCGCGGCGCGGCATGGCCCGCCCGCGGCTGCGCGCCAGCGGCCGTCAGTGGGCGCTGTTGGCCGGGCTGGTGGGCTTGCTCGGGATGCAGGTCGTCATCGCCGACCGCGCGCACCTTGCCACCCACCCGCGCTGGCGGCCGTTGGTCAGCGCGGCTTGCACGCTGGCGCGCTGCACATTGCCCGCCTGGCGCGAGCCGGAGGCGCTGACCCTGCTCAACCGCGACGTGCGCCCGATGCCAGGCGCGGCCGGGGTGTTGCAGATCCAGGCCAGCTTCCGCAACGACGCGCGCTGGGCACAGGCCTGGCCGTGGCTGCAGTTGTCGCTGTCCGATACCGACGGCCGGGTGGTCGGCACCCGCGTGCTGTCGCCAAAGGAGTATCTGGGCCAGGCGCCGGCTGCGCAGGACACGCTGGCGCCGGGTCAGGCGGTGCAGGTGACGTTCCGCGTGCGCGAACCGGCCGCGAGCACGGCCGCCTTCAGTTTCGACTTCAGGTGAACGCACCCGACCGCCACATGGGCGTGGCGAGCGATGAGGTCACGCGCTAGACTCACTCCCCCTGGCCGGCCACGCGTCCCGGCTTCGTGACACTGGGAACTTCCTTTGAACGCAGCCCCCTCTCGTCCTGACACCAGTCGTGGCGCCCCCAAGTCGCCCCTGCGCGAACACGTGGCCCAGTCCGTTCGCCGTTATCTACGCGACCTGGACGGCAGCGATGCAGACGACGTTTACGAAATCGTGTTGCGCGAAATGGAGATCCCGTTGTTCGTCGAAGTGCTCAATCACTGCGAAGGCAACCAGAGCCGCGCCGCGGCGCTGCTGGGCATCCATCGGGCGACCTTGCGCAAGAAACTGAAAGAGTACGGGCTGACGTAGATCGGGCCTCGCAAGCGCGCTGCCGGCAGCGTCGTTGCACGCGGCAGGTCAGTGCTCCGCATCGCCACCGTGCATGCCCGGCCTGGAACACACCGCATCCGGCCAGGCCAACTGCCGGTGATTGGCAGTTGGCCGCAGCCATGCATCGGCACTAGCAACCGCTTGCGCCTTGCGCGCTCAGTTCGGTGATGGGGCGATCGGTCGGTCATCGATCGCCGGCATCGACCCGTCGATATGCGCGAGCTCGATCGTGTCGAACGGATCGTCGAATTTTTCCACCACGTTTTTGTCGTCGTCGACCTGATAGGCGGTGTCGGCCTCGACGCCCTGCTCTCCCGTCTTGGCAATGATGTTGGTGTAACGCTTGCCGTCCCAGCATCGGAAGATCAGCACCGAGTCTTCGCCGCCGGTCAGCGTGGATCCCATGCTGCCGATCAATCGGCTGTTGGCGCCGGCGGTGAGGAAACTGTCCTTTCCGGCGGTCAACCGACTGCGATCGCCCGCCATCAACGTGCAGCTATCGCCTGCGGTGAGTTTGCTGCGATCTCCGGCAGTGAGATAACTATTGCTGCCGGCCAGCAACTTGCTGCGGTCGCCGGCGATCTGCGTGCTGTCGGCACCGGCGATCAGTTTGCAGCGGTCGCCCGCGGTCTGCACGCTGCCCCTGCCGGCGATCAACGTGCTGCGCGATCCGGCGGTCTGCGAGCTCAATTTGCCGGCGATCAGCATGCTGCGGTGGCCGGCGATCTGGATGCTTTCATGCCCGGCGATCAACGAGCTTCCGTAACTTGCGATCTGGTTGCTGCCATAGCCGGCGGTCAGATAGCTGCGCACGCCGCTGGTCAAATTGCTGCCGTAACCAGCGATCAGCGAGCTGTCCTGGCCGGCGGTCTCGGTGCTGCCATAGCCGGCGGTCAACGAACTGTTGTCTTGCGCGGTCAAGGTACTGCCGTAGCCGGCGGTCAGCGTGCTGTCGCGACCGGCGGTTTGGCTACTGCCGTAACCGGCGATCAAGGTGCTGGAGAATCCGGCGATTTCGGTGCTGCCGTAGCCGGCGGTGAGCGAGCTATTTTCCAGTGCGGTCAGCGTGCTGCCGTAGCCGGCCGTCAGCGTGCTTTCGTAACCGGCGGTCTGGGTACTGCCATAGCCGGCGATCAGCGTGCTTTCGTAACCGGCAGTGGAATTGCTGCCATAGCCGGCCGTCAGAATGCTGCCGTGTCCTGCGGTTTGGGTGCTGCCGTAGCCGGTGGTGAGCCAACTGACTTCCTGCGCCGTCTGGGTGCTGCCGTAACCGGCGGTCAGCGTGCTTTCGTAGCCAGCAGTCTGGGTACTGCCGTACCCCGCAATCAGCGAGCTCTGAAAACTGGCCGTGGAGGTACTGCCATAGCCGGTGATCAGCCAGCTACTGTTTTGTGCGGTTTGGGTGCTGCCGTACCCGGCGGTCAGCGTACTTTCGTAGCCGGCCGTCTGCGTGCTGCCGTAACCGGCGATCAACGAACTGTCGGGCCCGGCCATTGACGAGCTGCCGTAACCGGCGATGAGCGAACTGCTTTCCTGCGCGGTCTGGGTGCTGCCGTAGCCGGTGGTGAGAATGCTCTTGTAGCCCGCCGTCTGGGTACTGCCGTAGCCGGCGATCAAGGAACTGTCGTGCCCGGCGGTGGACGTGCTGCCATAGCCGGTGACGAGCGTACTGCGCTCTTGCGCGGTCTGCGTGCTGCCGTAACCGGCGGTCAGAAAGCTTTTGAACCCGGCCGTCTGGGTGCTGCCGTAGCCCGCGATCAGCGAGCTGTCGGCGCCGGCGGTGGAGGTACTGCCATAGCCGGTGGTGAGATCGCTGCCGCTGCGTGCGGTTTGTGTGCTGCCATACCCTGCGGTCAGCGAACTATCGCCACCGGAGGTTTGCGTGCTGCCATAGCCGGCAATCAAGGTGCTGTCGGCGCCGGCCGTCGAGGTGCTGCCGTAGCCGGTGGTGAGATCGCTGCCCTTGCGCGCGGTTTGCGTACTGCCATACCCCGCCGTCAGCGAACTGTCTCCACCGGCGGTCTGGGTGCTGCCATAGCCGGCGATCAAGGTGCTGTCGGCGCCGGCCGTCGAGGTGCTGCCATAGCCGGTGGTGAGGTCGCTGCCCTTGCGTGCGGTCTGCGTGCTGCCATAGCCGGCGGTCAGCGAACTATCGCCA
>NZ_FLTX01000102.1 GCF_900092025.1 Xanthomonas bromi | reverse complement strand
ACTCATCAGAAATATCCGAAAGTGTTAACTTCTGCGTCATGGAAGCGATAAAACTCTGCAGGTTGGATACGCCAATCATTTTTATCGAAGCGCGCATAAATTTGAGCAGATTTGTCGTCACAGGTTGCGCCGCCAAAACGTCGGCTACAGTAACTTTTCCCAGCCTCAATCTCATCTCTCTTTTTGCGTTCTGCTTCAATATCTGGTTGAACGGCGTCGCGTCGTAACCCAGCTTGGTAAGTTGGATTAAGCACTCCGTGGACAGATTTGTCATTGTGAGCATTTTCATCCCGAAGTTGCGGCTCATTCTGATTCTGAACAGCTTCTTGGGAAGTAGCGACAGCTTGGTTTTTAGTGAGTTGTTCCATTCTTTAGCTCCTAGACCTTTAGCAGCAAGGTCCATATCTGACTTTTTGTTAACGTATTTAGCCACATAGAAACCAACAGCCATATAACTGGTAGCTTTAAGCGGCTCACCTTTAGCATCAACAGGCCACAACCAACCAGAACGTGAAAAAGCGTCCTGCGTGTAGCGAACTGCGATGGGCATACTGTAACCATAAGGCCACGTATTTTGCAAGCTATTTAACTGGCGGCGATTGCGTACCCGACGACCAAAATTAGGGTCAACGCTACCTGTAGGAAGTGTCCGCATAAAGTGCACCGCATGGAAATGAAGACGGCCATTAGCTGTACCATACTCAGGCACACAAAAATACTGATAGCAGTCGGCGTGTGAATCATTAGCCTTGCGACCCTCGGCAGCAAGAACCATACGACCAATATCACGAAAATAGTCACGCAAAGCATTGGGATTATCATAAAACGCCTCTAATCGGTCGTCAGCCAACGTGAGAGTGTCAAAAACGATAAACCAACCATCAGCATGAGCCTGTCGCATTGCATTCATCAAACGCTGAATAGCAAAGCCTCTACGCGATTTCATAGTGGAGGCCTCCAGCAATCTTGAACACTCATCCTTAATACCTTTCTTTTTGGGGTAATTATACTCATCGCGAATATCCTTAAGAGGGCGTTCAGCAGCCAGCTTGCGGCAAAACTGCGTAACCGTCTTCTCGTTCTCTAAAAACCATTTTTCGTCCCCTTCGGGGCGGTGGTCTATAGTGTTATTAATATCAAGTTGGGGGAGCACATTGTAGCATTGTGCCAATTCATCCATTAACTTCTCAGTAACAGATACAAACTCATCACGAACGTCAGAAGCAGCCTTATGGCCGTCAACATACATATCACCATTATCGAACTCAACGCCCTGCATACGAAAAGACAGAATCTCTTCCAAGAGCTTGATGCGGTTATCCATCTGCTTATGGAAGCCAAGCATTGGGGATTGAGAAAGAGTAGAAATGCCACAAGCCTCAATAGCAGGTTTAAGAGCCTCGATACGCTCAAAGTCAAAATAATCAGCGTGACATTCAGAAGGGTAATAAGAACGAACCATAAAAAAGCCTCCAAGATTTGGAGGCATGAAAACATACAATTGGGAGGGTGTCAATCCTGACGGTTATTTCCTAGACAAATTAGAGCCAATACCATCAGCTTTACCGTCTTTCCAGAAATTGTTCCAAGTATCGGCAACAGCTTTATCAATACCATGAAAAATATCAACCACACCAGAAGCAGCATCAGTGACGACATTAGAAATATCCTTTGCAGTAGCGCCAATATGAGAAGAGCCATACCGCTGATTCTGCGTTTGCTGATGAACTAAGTCAACCTCAGCACTAACCTTGCGAGTCATTTCTTTGATTTGGTCATTGGTAAAATACTGACCAGCCGTTTGAGCTTGAGTAAGCATTTGGCGCATAATCTCGGAAACCTGCTGTTGCTTGGAAAGATTGGTGTTTTCCATAATAGACGCAACGCGAGCAGTAGACTCCTTCTGTTGATAAGCAAGCATCTCATTTTGTGCATATACCTGGTCTTTCGTATTCTGGCGTGAAGTCGCCGACTGAATGCCAGCAATCTCTTTTTGAGTCTCATTTTGCATCTCGGCAATCTCTTTCTGATTGTCCAGTTGCATTTTAGTAAGCTCTTTTTGATTCTCAAATCCGGCGTCAACCATACCAGCAGAGGAAGCATCAGCACCAGCACGCTCCCAAGCATTAAGCTCAGGAAATGCAGCAGCAAGATAATCACGAGTATCCTTTCCTTTATCAGCGGCAGACTTGCCACCAAGTCCAACCAAATCAAGCAACTTATCAGAAACGGCAGAAGTGCCAGCCTGCAACGTACCTTCAAGAAGTCCTTTACCAGCTTTAGCCATAGCACCAGAAACAAAACTAGGGACGGCCTCATCAGGGTTAGGAACATTAGAGCCTTGAATGGCAGATTTAATACCAGCATCACCCATGCCTACAGTATTGTTATCGGTAGCAAGCACATCACCTTGAATGCCACCGGAGGCGGCTTTTTGACCGCCTCCAAACAATTTAGACATGGCGCCACCAGCAAGAGCAGAAGCAATACCGCCAGCAATAGCACCAAACATAAATCACCTCACTTAAGTGGCTGGAGACAAATAATCTCTTTAATAACCTGATTCAGCGAAACCAATCCGCGGCATTTAGTAGCGGTAAAGTTAGACCAAACCATGAAACCAACATAAACATTATTGCCCGGCGTACGGGGAAGGACGTCAATAGTCACACAGTCCTTGACGGTATAATAACCACCATCATGGCGACCATCCAAAGGATAAACATCATAGGCAGTCGGGAGGGTAGTCGGAACCGAAGAAGACTCAAAGCGAACCAAACAGGCAAAAAATTTAGGGTCGGCATCAAAAGCAATATCAGCACCAACAGAAACAACCTGATTAGCGGCGTTGACAGATGTATCCATCTGAATGCAATGAAGAAAACCACCATTACCAGCATTAACCGTCAAACTATCAAAATATAACGTTGACGATGTAGCTTTAGGTGTCTGTAAAACAGGTGCCGAAGAAGCTGGAGTAACAGAAGTGAGAACCAGCTTATCAGAAAAAAAGTTTGAATTATGGCGAGAAATAAAAGTCTGAAACATGATTAAACTCCTAAGCAGAAAACCTACCGCGCTTCGCTTGGTCAACCCCTCAGCGGCAAAAATTAAAATTTTTACCGCTTCGGCGTTATAACCTCACACTCAATCTTTTATCACGAAGTCATGATTGAATCGCGAGTGGTCGGCAGATTGCGATAAACGGTCACATTAAATTTAACCTGACTATTCCACTGCAACAACTGAACGGACTGGAAACACTGGTCATAATCATGGTGGCGAATAAGTACGCGTTCTTGCAAATCACCAGAAGGCGGTTCCTGAATGAATGGGAAGCCTTCAAGAAGGTGATAAGCAGGAGAAACATACGAAGGCGCATAACGATACCACTGACCCTCAGCAATCTTAAACTTCTTAGACGAATCACCAGAACGGAAAACATCCTTCATAGAAATTTCACGCGGCGGCAAGTTGCCATACAAAACAGGGTCGCCAGCAATATCGGTATAAGTCAAAGCACCTTTAGCGTTAAGGTACTGAATCTCTTTAGTCGCAGTAGGCGGAAAACGAACAAGCGCAAGAGTAAACATAGTGCCATGCTCAGGAACAAAGAAACGCGGCACAGAATGTTTATAGGTCTGTTGAACACGACCAGAAAACTGGCCTAACGACGTTTGGTCAGTTCCATCAACATCATAGCCAGATGCCCAGAGATTAGAGCGCATGACAAGTAAAGGACGGTTGTCAGCGTCATAAGAGGTTTTACCTCCAAATGAAGAAATAACATCATGGTAACGCTGCATGAAGTAATCACGTTCTTGGTCAGTATGCAAATTAGCATAAGCAGCTTGCAGACCCATAATGTCAATAGATGTGGTAGAAGTCGTCATTTGGCGAGAAAGCTCAGTCTCAGGAGGAAGCGGAGCAGTCCAAATGTTTTTGAGATGGCAGCAACGGAAACCATAACGAGCATCATCTTGATTAAGCTCATTAGGGTTAGCCTCGGTACGGTCAGGCATCCACGGCGCTTTAAAATAGTTGTTATAGATATTCAAATAACCCTGAAACAAATGCTTAGGGATTTTATTGGTATCAGGGTTAATCGTGCCAAGAAAAGCGGCATGGTCAATATAACCAGTAGTGTTAACAGTCGGGAGAGGAGTGGCATTAACACCATCCTTCATGAACTTAATCCACTGTTCACCATAAACGTGACGATGAGGGACATAAAAAGTAAAAATGTCTACAGTAGAGTCAATAGCAAGGCCACGACGCAATGGAGAAAGACGGAGAGCGCCAACGGCGTCCATCTCGAAGGAGTCGCCAGCGATAACCGGAGTAGTTGAAATGGTAATAAGACGACCAATCTGACCAGCAAGGAAGCCAAGATGGGAAAGGTCATGCGGCATACGCTCGGCGCCAGTTTGAATATTAGACATAATTTATCCTCAAGTAAGGGGCCGAAGCCCCTGCAATTAAAATTGTTGACCACCTACATACCAAAGACGAGCGCCTTTACGCTTGCCTTTAGTACCTCGCAACGGCTGCGGACGACCAGGGCGAGCGCCAGAACGTTTTTTACCTTTAGACATTACATCACTCCTTCTGCACGTAATTTTTGACGCACGTTTTCTTCTGCGTCAGTAAGAACGTCAGTGTTTCCTGCGCGTACACGCAAGGTAAACGCGAACAATTCAGCGGCTTTAACCGGACGCTCGACGCCATTAATAATGTTTTCCGTAAATTCAGCGCCTTCCATGATGAGACAGGCCGTTTGAATGTTGACGGGATGAACATAATAAGCAATGACGGCAGCAATAAACTCAACAGGAGCAGGAAAGCGAGGGTATCCTACAAAGTCCAGCGTACCATAAACGCAAGCCTCAACGCAGCGACGAGCACGAGAGCGGTCAGTAGCAATCCAAACTTTGTTACTCGTCAGAAAATCGAAATCATCTTCGGTTAAATCCAAAACGGCAGAAGCCTGAATGAGCTTAATAGAGGCCAAAGCGGTCTGGAAACGTACGGATTGTTCAGTAACTTGACTCATGATTTCTTACCTATTAGTGGTTGAACAGCATCGGACTCAGATAGTAATCCACGCTCTTTTAAAATGTCAACAAGAGAATCTCTACCATGAACAAAATGTGACTCATATCTAAACCAGTCCTTGACGAACGTGCCAAGCATATTAAGCCACTTCTCCTCATCCAACGCGTCAGTTTTTGACAGAATCGTTAGTTGATGGCGAAAGGTCGCAAAGTAAGAGCTTCTCGAGCTGCGCAAGGATAGGTCGAATTTTCTCATTTTCCGCCAGCAGTCCACTTCGATTTAATTCGTAAACAAGCAGTAGTAATTCCTGCTTTATCAAGATAATTTTTCG
>NZ_FLTX01000030.1 GCF_900092025.1 Xanthomonas bromi | reverse complement strand
CTTTGAGCATGTGCGGCTTTACTGCTTTGATTAGTCAGATTGCCCTGGGATATGGCCGAACACCTCACGTCTTGCATCACAGCAGCGGCTGCATCACCTAACCGGCCCTAGAGGCACTCCACGCTTCGTAACACCCCGGCTGACCCGACCAGCAGCCAAACCGCAGTGCCCCAGGTCAATTCCGACTCACCAATCCCGGCCCTCAAAATCACACCACGCATGGCCTCAACGAAGCATCCGACAGTTAGCAACAGAGCCGCAGCGCCTGAAACCACTCCCGAATCACCAATCCCGAATCCCAGCCCTCAAAGCACCCCACGCTTGATCTGGTCGCGCTCAATGCTTTCGAACAACGCCTGGAAATTGCCTTCGCCAAAGCCTTCATTCCCCTTGCGCTGGATGATCTCGAAGAAGATCGGGCCGATGCAGTTGGTGGTGAAGATCTGCAGCAGTTTGCGTTGCTTGGTGTCCACGTCCGCATCGATCAGGATCTTGTTGCGGCGCAGGCGTTCGACGTCTTCGCCGTGCGCGGGGATGCGCAGGTCCACCACATCGAAATACGTGTCCGGCGTGTCGAGAAAGCTCACACCGGCGGCGCGCATCTTTTCCACGCTGGCATAGATGTCGTCGGTGAAGCAGGCGATGTGCTGGATGCCTTCGCCCTGGTAGGCGTCCAGATACTCGTTGATCTGGCTCTTTGGATCGGACGATTCGTTGAGCGGAATGCGCACGATGCCGTCCGGCGCCGTCATCGCCTTGGACACCAGCCCGGTCTTGGCGCCCTTGATGTCGAAGTAGCGGATCTCGCGGAAGTTGAACAGCCGCTCGTAGTAATCCGACCAGCGCTGCATGTTGCCGAAATACAGGTTGTGGGTGAGGTGGTCGATGAAGGTCAGCCCGAAGCCGGCCGGGTGCTGGCCGGCGCCTTCGATCGGCTCGAAATCGGCGTCATAAATGCTGCCCGCGTCGCCGTAGCGGTCCACCAGATACAGCATGCAGTCGCCGATGCCCTTGACCACCGGCGCCGGGACCGCGCGGGTGTCGGCCTTGTCCTGCACCGCTTCGCCGCCATTGCCCAGCACGGTCTGCAGCACGGTCTCGGCCGGGGTGCGGAAGCGGATCGCAAAGCCGCAGGCACACGGGCCGTGCGCAGCGGCGAAATCGGCAGCGAACGAATCGGGGTCTTCGTTGAGCAGGAAGTTGACCCCGCCCTGGCGATAGACAGTAATGGGACGGCTGCGGTGGCGCAGCACCGCGCTGAAGCCCATCTTGCGGAAGTAGGCGTGCAGTTGCTCGGCCTGGCCGGTCGGTGCGGCGAATTCGACGAACTCGAAGCCGTCGATGCCCATCGGATTGTCGAAGGTGGTGACCTGCATGCCTGGGTCGGGGCGGGCTACAGTAGTGTTCGGTTGTACGCTCATCGTCGTTTCTCCACGTTGGGGGCCCGCAGGGCTATGCGGAGTAGCAGAAGACCCGCGAGAATGCGCAGGCCACCCTCGGTTTGTAGTTGCAAATGAAACCAAAATCAAGACACAGTGCAACATGAGCGATCTCGACGCCCCCCATCCGCCGCAATATCCCGTGCTGCTCAACCTAGAGCAGTTCCTGCCGTATCGCCTGAGCGTGCTGTCCAACCGGATCAGCAGCAACATTGCCAAGGTATACGGCGATCGTTACGGCATGGCGATCCCAGAGTGGCGGGTGATCACGATTCTGGCGCTGTACCCCGGCTCTTCGGCAAGCGAGGTCTCCGACCGCACGGCGATGGACAAGGTCGCCGTCAGCCGTGCAGTGGCGCGCCTGCTGGAGCGCGGCTTCATCCGCCGCGAGACCCACGGCGACGACCGCCGCCGCTCGATGCTGGCGCTGTCGCCGGCCGGGCGTCAGGTGTATGAGACCGTCGCGCCGCTGGTCAACGAGATGGAACAACGGCTGATGTCGGTGTTCAGCGCGGAAGAACAGCAGATCCTGGAAAAGCTGATCGACCGGCTGGCCAAAGACGGGCTGCCGCGGATGGCCAGCAAGGACTGAGCAGCGCCGCGTTGAGGAGCTAAGGCGTGGTGCCTTGGCGCCGCACAGGAGTTGATCCCGTTGCGGCCGGGTGCTGGCGGGCGACGCTGGCGCAGCCCTGGCGCCGGTGCTGGACGTGCGGCGCTACGTCTGGCGCGGCTCCTGCAGATAGCGCGCGGAACGTTCGGTCGTTGCTCTTCGCTGATTCGCAAGCCGCGCATGTCCGCAGGACGAGTCGTGCCGTGGTGCGCTGCGGTCGCCAACGATGCGGCTTCTTTTAACGCAGAAGGCAGCGTGCGTCGAAGACGCGCCGCGTGCGCGCCAGCCGATGTGCCTTGGCACGCTGCAAAACAAAACCCCCGCGCAAAACAAGAACCCCCGCAGCAGTGCGGGGTTCCTGTACGACGTCGCCGCAGCATGTCAGGCCTGCGGCGGCGCCCACTGTTTGAGGAAATCGAACAGCTTCTTGCGGTCGAAGCCCTCGCCCTTGCGCAACTCCGGACCAGACTGGGTGGTCAGCAGCTTGCCGTCGTTGTCCAGCACCAGCAGCGACGGGAAGTCGTTGAGCTGGGCGAACGCCGACAGGAAGGCCGCGTTCTCGTTGGCCGCATCGCGGTTGACCTTGACCACCACGAAGTGCGCGTCGCGGAAGCTGCGCAGCTCGGCGTCGCCGCCCATCAGCTCGTCCAGCGCCTTGCACGGCTCGCAGGCGGCATTGCCGACATTGAGCACGATGCGCTTGCCGCCGCGCTTGGCCTCGACCTTGGCCGTCTCCAGATCGGCGGCCGGATCGCGCGAGGGGTCGTACTGCGCGTTGAGCGCGGCGGCCGCGGCGATATCCGCTGCGGTCGGCGTATTGCCCGAAGACACCGGTTGGGTGGGGTCGGCGCTCGGCGGCTTCTGTATCGACGTATCCAACGGCCGTGGCGCTTCCTGCTGGCTGCTGGTCTGCCCACAGGCGCTCAACAGACCCGTCAGCAACAGACCACAGACAAGGGGTTTGATCGGCATCGCTGTTCTCCTCACTTCACACCATGCATCAGCTTGTTAACCAATGGGGCAATCACCAGCAGCAAAACACCCGCGGCGATCAACGACCAGAAGCCAAAAGTGTAGCCTTTCAATGCAGACGCCACGGTCATGCCGGTCTCGCCGCTTACCGCTGAAGCGAAGATGCCCGAGAGATTGTTGCCAATCGCGGTCGACAAGAACCAGCCTCCCATGGCCAAACCGACCACTTTGGCCGGCGCAAGTTTAGTTGTCATCGACAAGCCGATCGGCGACAAGCACAGTTCGCCGACGGTCTGGATGACATAGACCATGAACAACGTCCAGAAGGGAATCTTGCCAGCATCGTCGACCAGAGCCGACAAGGCGTACATCAGCAGTGCAAAGGCCAGACCGTTGAAGATCAGACCCAAGCCGAACTTGCGAGGGATGGACGGGTTGGCCGACTTCAGCGCGACCCACAGCCAGACGAATACCGGGCCAAGCACCAGAATTGCCAACGTATTGACCGATTGGAACCAACCCACCGGGAACATCCAGCCGCCAAGGTCGCGCTCGACGATGTTCTGGGCAAGGAAATTGAACGAGCTGCCCGCTTGCTCAAAGAACATAAAGAACATGACGTTGAACACGAAGACGATCAGCATGGCGACGGCGCGATCGCGTTGTACCTTGCCTTCACGGATGCCTTCGAACAGGATCAGTCCGCATAGGGCAAGGAACAGGATGGTCAATATCCAACCAAGGATGCTGGCATCGATCAGCAGCAGCCCATAGGCGACCGGAATGGCAACAATCGTGCCCACCAGGACCGCCAGCGTTCGGCCCGTGCCTTCTCCACCAACCGGCGGCAAACCGACCGGTCCCAGTTGGCGACGCCCCAGCCAGAACCAGACCAGACTGATCAACATGCCTACGCCGGAGGCGATGAACACGTACTTGTAAGCCGGCATCGCTTCAGTGCCGAACAACTTGTCGGCAAGCAGGCCGGTCAGGATCGGCGCAACAAAGCCGCCCGCATTGATGCCCATGTAGAAAATCGTGAATCCTGAATCCCGGCGCGGGTCGTTCAGTGGATACAGTTTACCGACCATGGTCGAGACATTCGGCTTGAACAGGCCGTTGCCGGCGATGATCGTCGCCAAGCCGATCTTGAACACCTGGTCGTTGGGTACCGCGATCAGGAACAGACCAACCGACATGACCACTGCACCGATCAACAGTGAGCGTTGGTAGCCGATCAATCGATCCGCGACGAAGCCCCCAAACAATGCCGAGGCGTAGACCAGCGCCAAATAGGCGCCGTAGAGCCGGTTGGCCGGCGCCTCGCCGACACCAGACCCCTGGTAGAACTCAGCCACGATATAGAGCGTCAGCGCCCAGCGAATGCCGTAGAACGCGAAGCGTTCCCAGAATTCGGTCATGAACAGCAACCACAGCGGCCGGGGGTGGCCGAGCAACGTGGGGAACTCGGGAGGCGCCGGCGGCTGCGGCGGTGTGGAAGCGGATGTCGGCGCGGCAGCGTCAACGCTCATAGAGGTCCCTTGCGTATTCAGTAATGGCTGGGGCACCAGGGCGAACCCCGGGGCGACGCGCGAGGATCACTTAGACGTCATGTACGCGTCAAATTCGCCGGAGTCGGCGACCTGATGACGGTAGACGGGAAGAATGTCTGCACCGCCTCCCTTCTCCCGTCGGGAGAAGGTGCCCGAAGGGCGGATGAGGGTGCGAAGTCGCGGGGCGGTGCCGATCGCCCTCTCCCAGCATGGGCACGGTGGCTGGTCACTGGGATGACGCCCGTACCCTCACCCCAACCCCTCTCCCGCAGGGAGAGGCGCTTGAGCGCACGGCTGCGCCGGTGCGCTGCAGCTCCTTGAGGTGTTAGCTCCTTGAGGTGTTAGCTCCTTGCAGTGCCTGCTTCTTGCGTTCCTGATGTCTTGTCTTTGCTGGTTTCGCCTGACCAAGCTACCTGCCCTAGCCAGTCCGGCCCAACTTCGTCGCGGTGCGTTGCTCAGCTATCCGCCGTACCGACATTGCCCTGCGCTGGACGATTTTCCACGCCCACCGACGTCCGCACGTCGAACAGTTCCGGAAAAAATGTCAGAGCCAACGCTTGCTGCAGAAAGCCGACGCCGCTGGAGCCGCCGGTACCGCGCTTGAAGCCGATCACCCGCATCACCGTGCGCATGTGGCGGAAGCGCCACAGCTGGAACTGGGTTTCCACATCCACCAGGTCCTCGCACAGGGCGTACTCGCGCCAGTAACGGTCGGTGTTTTCGTAGATACGCTCGAACACCGGCCGCAGGGTGTCGTCGGCCACGTGTGCGGCGGTCCAGTCGCGGGCCTGGTATTGCTGCGGAATCGCATGCCCGAAGCGGGCCAGATAGCGCAGGAATTCCTCGTACAGGCTGGGCGCTTCCAGCACCTCGCGCAGCCGCGCCTGGCCGGGGGGGTCGTAGGCGAACACCTGCAGCACCTGCGGGTTCTTGTTGCCGAGCAGAAACTCGATGTAGCGGTACTGCAACGACTGAAAGCCCGACGAAGGCCCCAGCACATCGCGAAACCCCATGTACTCGCTGGGCGTGAGCGTTTCCAGCACCGACCACTGTTCGGTCAACTGGCGCAGCACCTGCTTGCTGCGCGCCAGCACCTTGCGGCATTGCCAGACCTCATCGCGTTGCAGATGCACGATGGCCGCGCGCAATTCGTGCGCCAGCAGCTTCAGCCACAGCTCGGAGGTCTGGTGCTGGATGATGAACAACATCTCATCGTGATGCGCCGGCTCGGACAAGGGCTGTTGCGCGGACAACAACTGATCCAGACGCAGATAGCCGCCGTAGGTCAGCCGCCCCTCAAGATCGGTGTGGATGCCGGGTTCCAGGTCACGCAGGTTCTTGTCGACGGGCATGGCGGAGCGCTGAAGATCGGGCCACGCAGGGTAGCGCGCTGGCGGCGGCTTGGCAGCCGCCGCGGAATGGGGGAATGGCGGAGGGCGGTGATGGTCGTGGCGGATTGAAGTTGCCGGTTGGATGCGCCTGGAATCTGGAAGTCATTCCTGCGTGGGCGTCGATCTGGACAGGCGGGCACGGATGTCGCACCGGGTGGCTGGTCTCGCCGGGATGGCAGGGAACGTCCGCTGATCGATGGCGGGCGGGCGCGGCAGGTTCGGGGGGTTGCGGGCGTTGTTGCGCCCGGTTCGGAATCGCTTCGGGTTTAGCCGCCTGTTGGCCGCCTGCTCGTTTACTCGCTGCCGTGGGGTCGGCAGGTGCTGGGACGGCGGGCGCTGCCTTCGATCGCCTGCAGAGTCGCCGGCCCGTCGGGGTGCCGCACCAGGGCCATGAGCCGCCGCCCAACTCCTTCACCCCTGAACCACCTGGTGTGCCGCCGGCGCAGTCGCAGCCGGTGCGTCGCTGTCACCGTATCGTCAACCTAGGTCTGCAAATTCATGCAGAATCGAACGGCGCTGCCGGCCAGGGACGTGGCCGGACCAGGGGAGCGCTTCACGTCTCAAGGATCAGGGGACTCTCATCTCATGCATGTGTTGCAGCGTCGTGCAGCCGTCTTTTTGTGTGCGCTGGCCATTGCCGGCCACGCCAATGCCCAGGTCGTCATCAGCCAGGTCTACGGCGGTGGCGGCAATAGCGGCGCCACCCTCCGCAGCGATTTCATCGAGCTGCACAACATCGGTAGCGCCACGGTCAATCTCGACGGCTGGTCGGTGCAGTACGCCTCGGCCGCCGGCAGCAGCTGGCAGGTCACTCCGTTGGCGGGCAGCGTGCCGGCCGGCGGTTATTACCTGATCAAGCAGGCCGATGGCAGCGGCGGCAGCGTTGCGCTGCCCACACCGGACGCCACCGGCACCCTGGCCCTGAGCGGCACCGCCGGCAAGGTGGCGCTGCGCAATAGCGCCTCCGCGTTAAGCGGCACCTGCCCCACCGGCAACGCCGATCTGGTCGGCTACGGCAGCAATGCCAGTTGCGCCGAAGGCAATGGGCCCACGCCGGCTCCCAGCAACACGTTGTCGGTCCTGCGCGCAGGCGATGGCTGCACCGATACCGACAACAACGCGGCCGATTTCGTCCCCGGCACGCCGACCCCGCGCAACAGCGCCAGCGCCGCGCGCCTGTGCAGCGGCGGCGGCCAGCCAGTCGCCACGCTGGCCGATGTCAGCCAGGCCGAAGGCAACAGCGGCAGCCGCAGCATCGTGTTCACGCTGAGCCTGAGCCAGCCGGCCGGTGCGGGCGGCGTGAGTTTCACCGCCACCACCGTCGATGGCACCGCCACCGCCGGCAGCGACTATGTCGCCCTGCCCGCCACCAGCCTGCGCATTGCCGCAGGCGAGCGCACGGCCACCATCGCGGTGGATGTGCTGGGCGACACCGTCTCCGAGCCGGACGAGCGCTTCAGCTTGCAGATCAGCGGCCTCACCGGCGCGCTGCCGGCAACGCTCAGTGCCACCGGCACCCTTCTCAACGATGACTTCAATCTGCTGCCGATCCATGCCATCCAGGGCAAGGGCGCCCGCTCGCCGCTGGAGGGCCAGGTGGTTGCCACCTCGGGCATCGTGACGGCGCGCCGCAGCGCCGGGTTCTTCCTGCAGGCCCCGGATACCGAAGCCGACGCCGACCCGTCCTCCTCCGAGGGCGTCTATGTCTATACCGGCAGCGCACCGCCGGACGCCGCCGCCATCGGCAACCGGGTGCGCGTGCAGGGCACGGTGATCGAATACGTGCCCACCGCCGACCTGACCCAGCCACCGCTGACCGAGATCGGCGGCAGCGTCACCGTGCTGGCCGATTCCACCGGCAACCCGCTGCCTGCGCCGGTGATGTTGCGCCCGGACTTCCCCAACCCCAACGGTGCCTTCGATCAGCTCGAAGCGCTGGAAGGCATGCGCGTGGCCGCCGCCAGCCTCACCGTCAATACACCCACCGGCGGCAGCGTCAACGAGACCAACGCCACGGCGACCAGCAATGGCGTGTCCCATGCCGTGGTCACCGGCGTGCCGCGCGCCTATCGCGAACCCGGCGTGCAGTTGCCGGACCCCCTGCCGGCCGGTTCGCCTGCCGGCGTGCCGCGCTGGAATACCAACCCGGAAGTGATTGCGGTCGGCAGTGCCGGCGTCGGCGCCGAGCGGTTGGATCTGGCTTCCGGCTGCCTGGTGCTCAACGTGGTCGGCCCGCTGGACTACAGCTTCCGCCGCTACACGCTGTATCCGGAACGCACCCCGCAAGTGGCCTGCAACGGTGCCGATCAACCACGCCCCGCACCGATGCCGCAGGCAGACGATGTGGCCGTGGCCACCTACAACATGGAACGGTTCTTCGACGACCAGAACGACCCGGCGATCGGCGAACCGGTACTCACCCCGGCCGCGTTCCAGGCCCGCCTCAACAAGGCCTCGCTGGCGATCCGCAACTACCTGCATACGCCCGACGTGCTGGGCACGGTGGAAGTGGAAAACCTGAGCGTGCTGCAGACCCTGGCCGCGCGCGTCAATGCCGATGCGGTGGCCGCTGGACAGCAGGATCCCAGGTACGTGGCGTATCTGCAGGAAGGTAATGACGTTGGCGGCATCGACGTCGGCTTCCTGATCAAGACCGCCGAGGTTGCCGGTGGCGTGCCGCGCGTGGAAGTGCTTTCCATTGCGCAGGAAGGCAAGACCACCACCTGGACCGAGCCGGCCGGTGGTGTCAGCCTGCTCAACGAGCGCCCGCCGCTGGTACTCACTGCCAACGTGCACCAGGCCGATGGCCGCACGCTGCCGCTGACCGCCATCGTGGTGCATCAACGCTCGCTCAACGGCGCCGAAACCGACGATGCCGCCGGCACCCGCATCCGCGCCAAACGCCAGGCCCAGGCCGAGTATCTGGCGCGCCTGCTGCAGACGCGTCAGCAATTGAACCCTGACGAAAACGTGCTGGTGATGGGCGACGTCAACGCCTTCGAGTTCAACGACGGCTATGTGGATGCCATGGGCACCGTCACCGGCAAACCGGCGCCGGATGCGCAGACCGTGGTGGGCGGCGATGGCGCCGATCTGGTCGACCCGGATTACACCGACCTGACCTGGTTCAACACGCCCGACCAGAGCTACTCGTACGCCTTCGACGGCAACGTGCAGTCGCTGGATCACATCCTGGCCAACGACGCGCTGATGCGCGCGCCGCAGATCGCCTCGCTCTCGGTCGGCCATGCACGCATCAATGCCGATTTCCCCGGCACCGCGCGCAACGACGCCAATACACCCACGCGCTTGTCCGATCACGACCCCACCGTGGTGCTGTTGCGCATGACCAAGCAGGTCAATGCCGACCTGGGCGTGGTGGTCACGGCTGCACGTGCGCAAGTCACGGAAGGCGAGCGCATCGACTACACGGTAGATGTGGAAAACCGTGGGCCGGATCGGGCACCGTTCACAGCACTGGCGCTGGTGTTCGACCTGCCGGTGCGGGCACGTATCACGGCTCCGACGGGTTGGATTTGCCAGAACCAGACCAACGCCACGCAGACCACGTTCACCTGCAATCTGCCAGCGCTGAACCCCGGCGCCAAGCAAAGCTTTACGGTGCACCTCGATGCCAGCCCGGAACTGGCTGGACGCACCTTGATGCTGGCTGGCTCGGTCGCCTCGCAATCGCCCGATCCGCAACCCAACAACAACACCGACACCGACACCGACACCGCAACGGTCAAGGTACAAGCACGTCCGCAACCCCGTAGCGACCTGGCGGTGCGCTTGGATGGACCGACCAGCCTGCCGACCACCGCCTTCAATGCCACCTACCGCGTGCTGCTGGACAACGTCGGCGCCGCACCGGCGCAACGCACCAGCCTGGTGATCGAAGGCAATACGGTGTCGGCGTTGTCGCAGCTGGTGCCACCGCAAGGCTGGCGTTGCGACAAGCAGACGCAGTCGCTGCGAAGTGCCCGCGTCGTATGCAGCACCACCGCCGTGGTACTGCCCGGTACGCAGGCAGCGTTCCAGCTGACCGTGGCGGCCAGGCCCATCCCGGCCGAAGGCGCGGTGCGGGTGCAGGCGACGGCCACCTCCAGCTCGCCCGATGCCAATCCGGCCGACAACATTGCGCTGATCGTCACCCCGATTGGCGGAGGTGACGGGCGTCGCTGATCGCAGTGCAACACGTCGCAGTTCTCAACTGCGACAAAGGGCGTGGCGTAGTCCACGCCCTTCTTTTGTGCAAGCCAGCATGATCGTGTGCTGCGGTGCAGGACGGCGTTTTGCTTCGCCGTCCTTAACATGACAACTCATATCGTTTGAAACTTCTTGATGAAGGTGTCGTCGCAATGAGCCTAGCCGCGCAGTTCCAGATCGACTATCTGCAGTACATGGACGCGGACGGCCACTGGGTCCGCGACGACCTTCCCGCCGACGCCGCCAACCCGCAACAGCTGCTCGCCCTGTTCAAGCGCATGTTGTTCGTACGCACCTTCGACACCAAGTCGGTGGCCCTGCAGCGCACCGGCAAGCTGGGCACTTATGCTGCCTGCATCGGCCACGAGGCCACGCATGTGGGCATCGGTGCATCGATGCGCAGCGGCGATGTGTTCGCACCCAGCTACCGCGAGTACGGCACCATGTTCGAACGCGGCGTGCGCCCACGCGATGTGCTGCTGTACTGGGGCGGCGACGAGCGCGGCAGCGACTATCCGCGCGACGCCGATGCGGCGATCGACTTCCCGATCTGCGTGCCGATCTCCACCCAGTGCCTGCATGCCGCCGGCTCGGCGCTGTCGTTCAAGCTGCAGCGCAAACAGCAGGTGGCCGTGGCCTGCTGCGGCGACGGTGGCAGCTCCAAGACCGACTTCTACGCCGCGCTCAATTCGGCCGGCGCCTACAAGCTGCCGCTGATCCTGTGCGTGATCAACAACGGCTGGGCGATCTCGGTGCCGCGCTCGGCGCAGACCGGCGCGCAGACGCTCGCGCAGAAGGGCTTGGCCGGCGGCCTGCATTGCCTGCAGGTGGACGGCAACGACCTGGTCGCCGTGCTAGAAGCGATGCGTCAGGCACGCGTGCGTGCGCTGGCCGGCGATGGCGGCACGGTGATCGAGTTCCTGACCTATCGCCTGTCCGACCACACCACCGCCGACGATGCGCGGCGTTATCGCGGCGAAGAAGAGGTCAAGCAGGGCTGGGCGCGCGAACCGTTGCTGCGCCTGCGCCGCTATCTCACTGCGCAAGGCCTGTGGGACGAGGCGCAGGAAGATGCCTGGAAGGCCGCCTGCAGCGCGCGCGTGGACGACGAGGTCAACGCCTATCTCAACACGCCGGTGCAGCCGGTCGAAGCGATGTTCGATTACCTCTACGGCGACCCGCCGGCCGAGTTGCTGGCGCAGCGCGCCGAAGTGATGGCATTGGAGGCGCGTCATGGATGAGCTCAAGCATGTGCACGCCGACACGTCGCAGCACGCCGGTGCCCCTTACAACGCTGCGGCAACGCGCGGAGAGATCGCCATGAGTTCGCCCATCACCCTGATCGAAGCCATCACCCAGGCATTGGCCTGGGAGCTGGAACACGACCCCGCGGTGCTGGTGCTGGGCGAAGACGTGGGCGTCAACGGCGGCGTGTTCCGCGCCACCGCCGGCCTGCAGCAGCGCTTCGGCAGCGAGCGCGTGCTCGACACGCCGCTGGACGAAACCACCATCGCCGGCCTGAGCGTCGGCCTGGCCGCGCAAGGCATGAAACCAGTCGCCGAAGCGCAGTTCGACGGCTTCGTGTATCCGATGGTCGACCACCTGATCTGCCACGCCGCACGCCTGCGCAACCGCACCCGTGGCCGCCTGCATTGCCCGATGGTGCTGCGGGTGCCGTGGGGCGGCGGCATCCGCGCACCGGAACATCACAGCGAAGCCAACGAAGCCATCTTCACCAACGTGCCTGGCCTGCGCGTAGTGCTGCCGTCCTCGCCGCAACGCGCGTACGGCCTGTTGCTGGCCGCGATCCGCGACCCGGACCCGGTGATCTACATGGAGCCCAAGCGCATCTATCGCCAGTACAAGGAAGTGGTCGCCAACGATGGGCAAGCGCTGCCGCTGGATGTGTGTTTCGTGCTGCGCGACGGCACCGATGTCACCCTGGTCACCTGGGGCGCGCAGGTCAAAGAAGCGCTGGAAGCGGCCGACAAACTCGCCGGCGAAGGCATCAGCGCCGAAGTCATCGACGTGGCCACGCTGCGCCCGCTGGACTTCGACACCATTGCCGAATCGGTTGCGAAGACCGGCCGCTGCGTGATCGTGCAAGAGGCACCGCGCAGTGCCGGCTTCGGTGCAGAGATCGCCGCGCAGCTGGCGGAAAAATCCATGTACGACCTGCTTGCGCCGGTCGAACGCGTCACCGGTTACGACACGCATATCCCGCTGTTCCGACTGGAAATGAAGTACCTGCCGAGCGTGGAGCGCATCGTGACCGCGGCACGTCGCGCCGTGGCTGCCGGCTGACATGCGCGCCCGTCTGCTCTGCGCGCACCGCGCCGCCTACGCCAACCCGGTCCGCTTCCAGGCAGGCCAACAGGTCAGTGTGGGCGTGCGCGACGAAGAATGGCCGGCGTTTGCCTGGGTCACCACCGACGGTGGCCGTGCCGGCTGGGCGCCGCTGGCCTGGCTGCGCCCGCCGGGCGACGGCCGGGCCGAAGCCCTGCGCGATTACGACGCACGCGAACTCGATGCCCAGGCAGGCGAGGACGTGTTGCTGCATCACGAACACGGGGGCTGGTGGTGGTCCGAGCGCGCCGATGGCGCGCAGGGCTGGCTGCCGGCGGCCGACCTGGAACTCCTCGAAGACACCCTGCCGCCATTGCCGGCGGCACAAGAGAATCTGCCATGAGCGAAAGCAAGACGTTTCATCTGCCCGACCTGGGCGAAGGCCTGCCCGACGCCACCATCGTCGAGTGGTTCGTCAAGGAAGGCGACAACGTGCGCCTGGACGAGCCGCTGGTGTCGATGGAAACCGCCAAGGCGGTGGTCGACGTGCCTTCGCCGTTCTCCGGCACGGTGGTCAAGCTGGCCGGCGCTGCCGGCGATGTAGTGGTGACCGGCGCCATGCTGGCGCAGTTCGCGCTGGATGCCTCGCAGCCGCAGCGTGCCGATGGGCAGGATACCGGCCATGCGCACGGCCCAGCGCCGACCCACTCCCCCACACCGAGCACCGGCGACAGCGCCGCCGGGCACACCGCGCGCGTGGTCGCCTCCGATAACGGCGGCGAGATTGCCGATGCCGATTCCGATGCTGGCCAGAGCGCTGGCGAGCGCGACGACGCCGGCACCGTGGTCGGCGCCATGCAGAGCTCCAACGCCGTGCAGAGCGAACAGGCCATCGCCGTCGGCGGCGTGCGCGCCATGCCGGTGGTGCGCGCGCTGGCGCGCAAGCTGCGTGTGGACCTGGCGCAGGTGCGTGCCACCGGCCCGGAGGACACGGTGACATTGGCAGACGTGAAACAGGCTGCAGCGGCAGGCACCGCGCGGCCCTCACCCGGCGCGCAGGGCGCGCCGACCTCTCCCGCAAGCGGGAGAGGTGGTCTGCTCGGTGACGGAGGACGAGGTGGTCCGCTCGGTGAAGGTAGGAAAGCCGATGGAATCGCTGCCGACGGCAGAGATCGACCGGCAACGACGACCCTTCTCCCGCCTGCGGGAGAAGGTGCCCGCAGGGCGGATGAGGGCAGCACGGCCCGCTCGCCGCTCTCGGCCAGCGGCAAGCCGATGCGCACGCAATCGCCCAGCATGGTCGTCAAGGGCCAACCCGAGCAACTCAAGGGCGTGCGCCGCAACATGGCGCGCGTGATGGCAGACGCACATACCAAGGTGGTGCCGACCACGCTCAACGACGATGCCGATCTGCACGCCTGGCAGCCCGGTAACGATGTCACCGTGCGCCTGGTGCGCGGCATCGTGCGCGCCTGCCAGGCGGTGCCAGCACTCAATGCCTGGTTCGACGGCGACGCACTCAGCCGCACGCTGCACCACCAGATCGATATCGGCATTGCCGTGGATACCGAAGAAGGCCTGTTCGTGCCGGCGTTGCGCAATGCCGACATGCTGGACGCGCACGGCATTCGCGAAGGCGTCAACCGGCTGCGCCAGCAGGTGGAAAACCGCAGCATCGCCGCGTCCGAACTCAGCGGCTACACCATCTCGCTGTCCAACTTCGGCATGTTCGCCGGCCGCTATGCCACGCCGGTGGTGGTACCGCCGTGCGTGGCCATCGTGGCGGCCGGCCGCGCGCGCTACCAGCTGACCCCGGTGATGGGCGGCGTGGAAACCCACAAGGTGATGCCGCTGTCGCTGACCTTCGATCACCGCGCCGCCACCGGTGGAGAAGCCGCGCGCTTCCTGCGTGCCTTGCTGGACGATCTGGCGTTGGCCAACTAAGCGCAGCTCACACGACCGCTCGCTCACCGCCAGCTGAGCATGGCCGGCGTTGCGATTTCCATCCGCACACGACCAAGTTGGCAGGTGCGATGTCCTTAGCGCTTGCGGGACCGTGTGGCGGCATGGATGCCGCCACCGAGCCTCCAGCGACGGATGTACGGCGTGTCCCGCAAGCGGTGAGGGCATCGCGCCCTCGACCAATTCGGCTTGGGAACATCCAGACAGTGCTGAAGCTCAAGATCCGGCCGTCCTGAAAAATGATCGAACGGTGCAGATGCATCGACTTTTAGGAGCGGATGATCCACCCATTTGCGCGACAGCAACCACGCATAACGCACCACCGACCATTGCAGCGCAAATGCCTGGATAATCGGCGCATGTCATTTTCCGATCTCTCGCTGTCGCCGCAGCTGCAGCCGTTCTTCGCTACCGCGCTGGCCAAGGCCGGCGTGCGCACACCCACACCGATTCAGCAGCAGGCGATCCCTTCGATGCTGGCCGGACGCGATCTGATCGCGATGGCGCAGACCGGCTCGGGCAAGACCCTGGCCTATGCGCTGCCATTGCTGCAGCAACGCTGCCTGGCACCCGAGGCTGTCCCACGCGTGCTGGGTGCGCTGGTATTGGTGCCTACGCGTGAACTCGCCGCGCAGGTGGACGACACGCTGCGCCAGCTGAGCGCGCATCTGCCGCGTCGTCTGAAGACGGTGGTTGCCACTGGCGGCGGTTCGATCAATCCGCAATTGCTGGCGTTGCGCGGCGGTGCCGACATCGTGGTGGGCACGCCCGGCCGGTTGCTGGATCTGGTCGAGCACAACGCGCTGCGCCTGAGCGAGGTGGCCACGCTGGTGCTGGACGAAGCCGACCGCCTGCTCGAGCTGGGCTTTGGCGCCGAGCTCGATCGCATCCTGGCCTTGCTGCCGGCGCAGCGGCAAAGCGTGCTGGTCTCGGCCACCTTTCCGCCCGCCATCGCATCGCTGGCCAAGCGTCGCCTGCGCGAGCCACTGCGCATCACCATCCAAGCCACGCCCGAACAGGCACCTGCAATCGCGCAACGCGCCATCGCGGTGGATGCCGGCCAGCGCACACAGCTGCTGCGCCATCTGCTGCAGGAACACGCCTGGCCGCAGCTGCTGGTGTTCGTCGCCAGCCGTCACACGGCCGACAAGGTGGCTGAAAAACTGAGTAAAACCGGCATCGAAGCGTTACCGCTGCACGGCGAATTGAGCCAGGGCCGCCGCGAACGCACGCTGCGGGCCTTCAAGCAGGCAGACGTGCAGGTGCTGGTGGCCACCGATCTGGCCGGGCGCGGCATCGACATCGCCGCCTTGCCGGCGGTGCTCAACTACGATCTGCCCCGCTCCACCGTCGACTACACCCACCGCATCGGCCGCACCGCACGCGCCGGTGCCAGCGGCGTGGCGATCAGCTTCGTCACCGCCGACAGCGCCCAGCAGTGGCGGCTGATCGAAAAACGCCAGGGCCTGCGCGTGCCGACCAGTGTGATCGAAGGCTTCGAGCCGACCCCGACCGACGTACCTGCCGACAACGCGTCGGGCGTGGAGGTGCGCGCACCGGATGACCACGGCGGCATCAAGGGCAAGCGGCCGAGCAAGAAGGACAAGTTACGCGCCGCAGCGCAGGCGCAATCGCAGCCCGGCAAGCCCGGCTGAGAGCGGCCGACGCTTCGTCACAAACAGTCATCAGATAGATCTCCACAGCCCGCTCGAACCGCTACGTCCGGGCGACAAGCGCCGTCCATCGCAGCAGCGGACTTCGCACGTGGTGGCGTCATCGTCCATCTGGCCCACGAGCGCGCGCGCTACTGTCGGCGCCTTGCCGCGCTGGTGCGACCCGTGCTGGTTGGCACCGGCAAGACAAGACGCAGCGTCCGTCCAATGCGACGCAGGCAACAGCATTCTCGGAGCGCGTCTTCCCGCATCGGCGTGCCCTCAACGGGATGACGACGAAATCTCAGTCCTGCTCGAAATCCAGCTCGCCATCACCGAACGCGTGATCGTTCTCAGCCCGTGGCACGCGCTTGCCCGGTTTGCGCAGGATTTCGACGAAGAACTGGTCGCCACCCTCGGCTGTGAGCGTGTTGATCGAACGAATCAGCTCGGCCGGCGGCAGCGCCGCCGCGCTGGCCTCATCCACACCGAAGCGCATATCGAAGTCCCAGTAGTCCGCGCCGTCCGGCAGGTCCTTGCGACGCTCGCGGCGGATGTACTTGCGGATATCGTTCTTACTGGATTCCAGCAGACGATCGCGGTTCTTGCCTTCGAGGTTGAGCTGGTAGGTCTTGCGCATGGCGACATCGGTTGTGGGAACTGGCCGCCTATTGTGAGGCCAAGGCGGCATCAAGGGGCACTCTGCCGCTGCCGGCCGTCTCGCACGGTCGTGCGAGTGCCATGCTGCGGCCGCATTCCAGCCCCCGCCCCGTTTATCGCCCTACCTGAGCCAAGGTGTCCGACCTCAGCAAGCCGTGCGGCTCATACAGACGTCCGCGCGGCTTTTCGAGGGCTGCGACGCCGTGCATGGGAGAGCATCGCAGAACACTCGGTACGGCTTAATCGGCGTGGAAACGTACGCCTTCATTGATCTTGCATTGATACGCCAGCACCGGCCCACGTTGCTGCAGGCCCGGCAAGTCGTACATGTAGGTGGTGAAGCGAAGGCTTTCATCCGGGCGCAGTTGGTAACGCATGAACTGCTGGATCGGCTTGCCGTCGTTGGCCACGGTGAAATGCGCATCGGAAAAAGCCACGGTGCCGTCGGCGGTAATGCGATAGGCATCGATATGGCGACCGCCGCGGGTCTGGGTGACCGGCGTGCCTTCTTCGGGCGTGCAACGTGCCAGGTCGGTGCTCACACTGACGTCGTAGCCGGCGTCCAGGGCAGCGAGAACTTCGGCGCGGTTATTCAGCGATTCGGCGGCCAGGGCGGGCAGCGCACACGCGCAAAGCGTGGCAAACATCACGGTAGGGACAAGACGTGGCATGGCGGACTCCAGGCAGATGAAGGGATGCACAGCCTGAGCTTTTGAGCGCCCAGGACCGCAAACATGGCCCAGTTCGCGCGGCATCGGCAGGCTGCGCTACGCATTACGCGGCATGATTGCGCTGCCTGGCGGACGCCGTGCACAGATCCGGAGATTGGCTGCCACCGAGCGCAGCATTCCAGATGGAACACAGGCAAGCACTTCCTCCACCGCAGTGTCATCGAACACCCGCATCTACAACCGCGCAGTGACCTTGCGCGGCACCGGCTCCGGCGTCGGCTGTAACGCCGGAGTCGCGCCCGGCAACAGCCGGTCGGCCAGCGCGCGCGTGGCTACACGCAACTCGGGCACCGCAGTGATTTCCCAATAGCGCCCCCGCAGTAACGGACCCACGCAATACAGCCCCGGCACGATCTGCCCGGCGCCATCGCGCACGCGCAGTTGCGCATCGGTGTCCACCCCCAGGCCCAACGGATCGGCGCGCAACAGACCGGCTTCGCGCATGCCGGCGATCAAGGGGTCGCTGGTGCGGTCGATGTCGGTATCCAACCCCGTCGCGCGGATCACGGCATCGTAGTGACCGGTCTGCGCGTCGGCAGCACCGCGCTGGCGGATCACCGCTTCCACGCCATCGGGCACCCAACGCGCGCGCAACAAGCGCGCAGACACGATCTGCAACTGGCCCGACGCCTGCAAGTGCGCAAGCTGTTCGGCGGCACCGGGCGCGACGCGATGGCGCGCCACTTCCCAGTACGGGCGCAGGTGGCGCAGGAAGCGCGCGCGCTGCGCCAGCTCCAGGTGCTGCCACAGCGGCTGCAGATGCGGGCGCAGCGCATCCACCACGCGACGCCAATCATCCACCACCGCGCTGAGCTGCCGCACTCCGCGCAGCAGGCTGCGCAGATCGGCATCCTTGAGTGCACGCTGCAGATGCGGCGGCAATTCCAGTGGCGCGCCGGGCTGGCGCAGATGCGCCTGCGGTGGCAGCCCGCGCCGCGAAATCGCCAACAAGCGGCCGCGATGACCACGCGTCTGCAGGGTCAGCGCCACGTCCACCATGGTCAATCCGGTGCCGACGATCAGCACATCGTCGTCCGGCGCCAACCGTGCCAATGCATCGCCCTGCCACGGCCAGCCGATGTAGCGCGGATGCACGCTCAGGCGTGGGCCGATACCCGCCAGCGCCTGCGGTTGCAGCGCGCCCACCGCCAGCACCACCCGATCGCTCTGGAAGGCATCGCCGTTGGCCAGGAAGACGCGAAATCCCTTGCGCACCCGCTCCACCGCCACCGCTTCCTGCGACAGCCGCATGATCGACGCCTGCGCGCCACTCACCGCCGCATCCAGCTCGCTGCGCAGATAATCGCCATACGCCAGCCGCGGCAGGAACTCCAGCCGCCCGCTGTCGCCCAGATGCAGGGTGTCGGCGAAGGCGCCGGGCGCCTGCGCGTCGATGCCCAGATCCTTGGCCCGCACGTTGAGCAGATGCTCCGGCCGCGCTGCGCCGTAGGCGATCCCACTGCCGAAGGTCTCGGCGACGCCGACCAGCGTGATGCGGACCTGCGCATCGGCCGTCTGCGCCAGCGCCCGGACCAGCGCGGTGCCGCAGAAGCCGGCGCCGATGACAGTGATATGGGTTTCCATGTGCAAATCCCGCTGGATGACCCGCACGTTGTGCCCGCAGCGCGCCGCCGGTGTGTAAACGTTTGGTTAGCGGCGAGCGACCCAGAAAGCATGAGCTGATCGCTGGCGGCGATGAGGCTTGTGGCGCAAGCAACGGCTGCTGCAGATGGCAGCGATATGACAGCGATCGCCACTGCATCTGGTGGCGCTGCGCCGGTCTTAGAACGCCTATTTCATGCGTTGCTGCGCAATCGACGCCCCCCATCCTGAGTAACAGTCGGGTTTAGAGTCCGGGGTGATGATATCGCTGTTGGCCTGGTGCTGGGCATAGGCAGCTGGTGTCATGCCACCGATTGCTTTTTTAAGTCGATCCTCGTTGTACTCGCGACGCCACCGTTCGATGTCGGTGCGCGCATCCAGAAGTGTTGGGAGCCAGTGTTCGTTGAGGCACTCGTCGCGCAGTCGGCCATTGAACGATTCGACGTAGGCGTTCTGGTTTGACTTGCCCGGTTGGATCAGCCGCAACTGCACGCCACGACCATGCGTCCAGGTCACCATGGCCTTGCCGCAAAACTCCTTACCGTTGTCGGTGCGGATCACCTTCGGCAGACCGCGACTGTGCGCCAGTCGGTCCAGCACGCGCAACACGCCGTGGCCGGAGATGGCGCGCTCAACCGGTCAGATGTAAAATTCTACCGACAAGTCAATTCCGAGATCTGCCAACGCACCCATGTCTACGTATTTTAAGATAAATCCAGATGATGACTCTACAAAGACTCCGACAAATAGATCCAACCTCCCCCCTTCACGCCTAACTTGACTGAAGTAATCCCGTTTTTCTTTCAATAATGGCAAAGCCGAGTTTAAGCCATCGACAAAGCATCCGCAGACCTTTTCCGCAATGGAAAATGTGCAATAGCTCTGTTTATAAAATCCATCCAGCTCATTGCCGTTTGGATTTTTTCTACGGTCACCAACACTCTGCAAAAAATTAGATTTCAAACCAACTTCATCTACAATTGTGCTACTTGACGATGTTGGGTGCCATATACGCAGCGAAATTTTATAACTATCCTCAGTCATCATTCACCTCAAGGGAGATACGGCCAGTAGGGACCATGATTTTCACCGACTCCGCCGGGACCGCCAGTCCACACGTCCCCATTTGGCGCGATACCTGTCCAAGTCTTTGGACCTGCCCCCACGCCTTCTTTAATTCCGTGAAGACCATCTTTATCAAATCCAAATTTACCTTTAGCTTTATCAATGGGTAAAGTTCCAGTCGGGCAGTTTTTGGGCTTTTGTTCAGAATCCTCTTTTGCCTGCCATAGATCCTCAAGCTGATTCGCCAAATCCTTATTAGCTTCTTGCCCGGCGGGAGTAGCGTTGTAGGCACTCCATGCAAGCAAGCCGGCAAGCATTGCCTCGCAGCCGCCTCCGGCACATAAGAATGGTATTGCTAACCACGCTATCGTCCCGTTCGGATCTACGTACGAAATTGGATTTCCGCCCACGTATGCGTAGCTATTGTTTCCGCCAGCCAACCCAATAGGATCCTCACTAATAAAACGCCCCCACTGTGGGCGATAATAACGCGCGCGATAATGGTAAAGCCCGCTGATATCACGCTCTCGTCCGGTGTACTGATAGGGATTAGTGTAAGCCGCGCTGCTTTGAGTGGTCGTGCCATACGGATCATACTCATACCGCTGTACTGCACTACCCGCCGCATTCGTCAGCAAGCGCGTGCTACCCAGCTGGTCGGTCAGGAAGTATGTCCTGCCACCCGTGTCGTCGCGCGCATAGCGCTGGTCGATGCCAAGCCCGGTCAGGATCGGGTTGATGGTGGTGCCTTGTGTCTCCTGCACCGTGTCCAGACCGTCGTACAAGTATTGGGTGCTCGTGCCAGCTTCAGTTTTAGCCGTCCGCCGTCCCAATGCGTCATAGCTGAAGCTGGCGATCGTCGCGCCACCCTGCTGGATTTCTTTCAGCCGGTCACGATCATCCCACACGTAGTTGCGGCTGCCGTCCGAGAGCAAATTGCCGCTTTCGTCGTAGCTCAATGCCACATTGTTGGCACTGGTCTGCCGATTGTTGTCGTCGAAGGTGTTCCCGCTGCTGGCAGCAGGAAGTGCCTGTGGCGCGTGTGTGCCGGTCTGGGCAACCAATTGGCCAACCGTGTTGTAGCCGTAGCCAAGGCTGCCTAGCGCTGGCTGCCCGGCCTTGCCCCAGGCCATGCCGGTAACCTGGTCGGCATTGTTGTAGGTGTAGACCGTCTGCACCTGGTTAGGCAGCGTTTGCGTGGTGAGGCGGTTGGCATTGTCGTAGGCGAAGATTACTTTCTCGGCGCCTTGGGTGATGTCCTTGAGGCGGTCCGCGTCGTCGTAGCCGTAGAAAACCTCAGCCTGAGTGCCAGCCTGCATCTTCCTGCGGCGACCCGCCGCGTCGTAGCCGTACGTAACCGTCCCTTGCGGGCTATTGGCTTCAGCGACCTGATCGAAGTTGTCATAGTCCCAGCCCAGCGTCCCGGACAAACTGTCTATCAGCGCCACCATGCGATTCCCCGCGTCGTAGCTTGCGGTCAGGCTGCCGCCCATGCTGGGGAAGGTCGTCGTGGTCGGGCGACCCAAGGTGTCGTAGGAGTAGGTGGTGACACGCTTGCGGCGATCTGTGTAGGTCTTTACACGGTCCATCTTGTCGTAGGTCCAGCGCTCCACCTGGCCTAGCGCATCCGTACGAGTGACGCGACGGTCGCGTTCGTCGTAGGTATAAGTAACGCCGTTGCCGTGCGGCAACAGGATTGCGGCCACGTTACCGTTGGCGTCGAAACCCGTCTGCACGGTATTCCCCAACGGATCGATGGACTTCACTGCCCGACCCAGTCCGTCGTACTCCATCCGCGAGAGGTTGCCCTGCACGTCCTGGGCGGCAATCATCCGCCCAAGCACGTCATAGCGGAAGTGCACATTGCGACCTAGAGGATCACTAATCTGAGTCAGGTCTTCGCCGGTCCAGATGAAGTTAGTGGTGTGATTCAAGGCATCAGTCAAAGTAAGACGTTGCCCTGCGGCATTACAGGTTGCTTTGGTCACCTTGCCCAGGGGATTGGTAACAGATGTCAAACAACGACTGGTGTAACCAAAAGTCGTCTTGTGATTCAGCGGGTCAGTGATTGATTCAAGATCGCCATCAGCGTTATAGGTCAGAGTTATAGCACGCGCCTCAGTCGTCCCCGCCATCATCTTGATCTGCGTCTTACGACCGCTACCGTCGTAGGAATATTCAGTGCGCCGCCCGAGCGGATCGATTTGGGCCGTTATCTGCCCGCCGGTACCGCGTTCGTAGGTAATGGTCTGAGCGAGGTTTGTCCCATAGGCGGCAGTGTCGGTCTTCGGATAAAGGGTTGCTGGATCAAATGTCACACGTCGTTTGCTACCGTCAGGCTTGGTAATCAATCTGCCGAGCGTGCTTCCTTCGACATGGGCATAGTCGATGGTCAACACGCCGCCATCTGCCTGCGTCTGCTTGACTACACGTCCGGTCAATAGCCCAAAATCTTCCTCAAACTCGTTCCATAGCACGCGCTGATTCTTGCCATCAAATATTCCCTGCAAGCGCACTTGAGCGGGAATCATCAAGGTTTTTTCACGCACTTTATAGGTGAAGCTGCGCGTAGTCCCATCAGGGCGAGTGACCCTGCTGAGATATCCGTCAGAGTTGTATGCATAGGACCAACTGCTTCCCAATGGGTCCTTGACGCTGCTGATCCTATTGCTGCTGTCGTAGGTGATCGCGAGATAGCGGCCATTCGCCGATACGATGCGCGAGACCAAACCGGCATCATAAACATAGTCAACCCGATTACCGAACCGATCAGTCGTCCACTCGAGCTGATTTGGAGAGTATTGGTTGAAGTACATTTTGCTGCCGTCACGCAAGACGAGCAGGTAGCCATGCCCCGATGAAGTGCCCTGCGTAATAGTGGAACCTGCGTAGCCTGAAAGGGAACTCGCTTGCGCCCATTGGCCGGTTAGTCCACTTCCGGAGATGCGACTGAAAATTATGGGTGCACCACTCGGAAGCACCAAGTGCAGCTGACTGTAATCGCCAGTCGGCGAGTACAACGTGTAACGAAAACCCGCAGCGGTACCGATACCGAAGTCGCGCTTTAGGACTTCGCGTGGCCTGTAAAATCGAGTAATCGAGATAGGTGAAAGGCCACCAACAATGGCGTCTGTCTCTTCATAGGAAAACTCACCCGTATAGAGATCGATTGGATCGCCTGCGGTAGCACCCGCGCCACCGGCATCGCAGTTACAGCCGTCGCTGACCGGTGGCTTGTCAGGCTCAGGAGGCGGGTTATTGGTATCGACGCTGTAACTTGCGCCCATCGCCTGATACAGGCCGACACCAGCCTCTGGCGCGATACGTGTGCCGTCGGAAGTTACACGCCCCTTGCCATACACCCGCCAACCCTCGGCTGGCTCATAGATCCAGAAGTTGGCTTGCGTGCCTGTGGGCAATTTGTCGTAGTTGGGGTATAGCACCTTGACACCCTGCGCGGCTTGCGGCGTCAAGCCCTGGATCAGCGCGCCACCTGGCTCAAGCGTGAAGTACATCGGATAGTTGGCGGGTACCGGAAACGGAGCCCGATTGACGGGCGTGGGGACGATCGCCAACTCATTCACCAAATTACCCTTGCGATCGCGAATCACGGTACCGGCCGGGATATGGATCTGCAGACCGGGGATGTCCGGATGGGTGACCACCACGTCCCGCTTCAATGGCGAGGCAATGCTTGTCTTATCGCGTGCACTGATCTGGGGCACGTACATGGTGTAAGGCAACCGGGTAAGCTCACCTGCCCTGAGATCTACGCCCACAACGAACTGACCATACTCCCGCCCGGCGACGTTGGCGGCCGTGCCATCGACGTAGAGCTCTTGCCGCCCTGTGGAGATACCCGTGAGCACAAACCGCCCTGTTGGGTCCGTGCGTGTCTTGCTCAACCCGCTGCTGATCTCCACGCCTGCAAGCGGCCGGCCATTGACCAGCAAAACTTGACCGCTGACGCTGGTTAGCCCACGGGCCATGGCAGCGACTTCAAGAGCACTAACCGGCAACGCTTCAGGTTGCGCACCCTGGACACGCCAACGCGAATCGGTATTGTCCTGGCCTGGCTGCCAGGCGCCCTCAATCAATGAGGACGACTTCTTACAGGGAGACGGATGGTCAGTGCCACATCCCAACAAAGCCGAGTTTTTCGGGGTGTTTGCAGTATTGTTGCCAGCGTCTTTGGCGGTCGCGGCTGTTGCATCGGCAGCACCTTCAAGCGCACGGGTCTTGAACTCAACGACAGATAGCGGCAAACCTTTGCCATCCAGACCGTGCAGTCCCTGCGTCAGCACCGTGTAGCTCGTGTCCGGAAAGAGTGTGGTCTTGGGCTGGATGAAAACGAGCCGGCCGCCTTCCGCTGTAGATACGCGCGTATCCACCAGTCCCCCTGGCCCCATCAGCGATACCGTCGTGTCTTTGACATCCGCGCCTCGCACCGGTCGCGTAAAACGCAGTGCGATACGAGTACCGGGATCGGCCTGGGCTTCCATGGTTGCTGGAAGCGATGCAGCCAGCGCTGTATCTGCAGAAGCTGTCCAGCGAGATCGAGCTGTAACAAACGTTTGAGTCACTGGATCGAACAACAGATCGGTACGTGCACCGGCACTTGCTCCTGTCCCTCCAGACAGGCGTACCTGGCCATCGGCCTGCAGGATAGCGACCTGGCTAGTCCTGGCAGGCATGGCCAAGTTCACCACACGCTGGGTCTGAGGATTCCAGAGTTGAGCTTGACCCGGATTCCCTAGACCGCCCGCCAGCAGCAACTGACCATCTGTCAACACCGTCGCACTATGGTGCGCACGTGGACTCACACCTGCCAGTGCAATAGGCTGCAACCTATCTTGCTCGGGATCGATCAAATATCCGCCAGCACGCAGTGCGCCTTGTGCGCTCGCACCGCCCCAGATCAGCACCTGTCCATCGGCTAGCCGCGTCAGACTGGCGCCTATGCGTTGCTCAGGAAGCGTCCAGGAGCGAACTCGCAGTTGCTTGGCCTGTGTCGTCAAGACTATGGAGGTACCAGACGCTTCCAGACGTAGCGTCTGGTCGCCGCTAAGCGAAATCCGTTGAGCTACTGATGCATAGCCTGTCGCAGATGCATTCGCATTTGTCGCGGGAGTGCTCGCCAAGTTCGGTGACTGAGCCCAACTGGCCGAGCCAGTGCTCGATAAAGCAGCAAGCATGCCCAGGCTGGTGCTCCAGAGCCAATGCTTCAGTGTCTTGTTGCCAGCTTCCATTTCGGCATCCTTGGAATCGCGTAGTACAGTCATTTCGATGAGGTGAGCGTCAGCTGCGTGCTGAGCATCTCGCCGTAGTACGGGTCCACATATATCGTGTAAGTACCCGTGGCAGGCATGCTAGACAGATTCAGTGTTGCTGCCGATGTCGCGCTGACGGAATTAAAAGCCGAACCGTCCGGCTGATACACCGTGTAATAGACCGTCCGACCCGATGGCACCGTCGTCTGTCCGGCCACTTGCAAC
>NZ_FLTX01000031.1 GCF_900092025.1 Xanthomonas bromi | reverse complement strand
GATCAAAGCGCAGGACCTGACAGACTTCTCCTACTACCATCCGCAGATCGCCGAGTACAACGACAAGGAGGCCAAGGGCTACACGCAGAACTACATTGCATCCGATAGCCCCGACAAAACCAAAGCGTCGGTCATGACGAAAAGCGACGCGCTGCGTGAGCTGTATCGTTACTCCGACTATCTGCCCGACAATCTGAGCGAGGATGAATTCGCCAAGATCGTCGACGGCGACAGCAAGACCGGCAAGTGCCCTCCGCAGGTGATCGCGGCTGCGCAATATTTTCGCGACCACCCCGACGAGTGGAAGGCGTTCGCAGGAGACTCCGGCTCGATGAGCACACCGGACTTCCTGCAGAAATCCTCGTCTCAGATGCACCTGACGGCGGACGAGCAGAAAACGCTAGACACCATCAACAGTCATCAAGATGCGTTCTACGGCGACGGCAAGGAGGTGACGCGCGACAAGCTCGATGCGATCTCCAAGGACGACAAGGCCGACCCCGCCGTCAAAGACGCCGCAACGCAGTTGTTGGGCGATCCGCTGCTGTTCGGCTTGTTGAACAACTCGATCACCGGCTACAAAAAGCCACATCACTTCTTTGGGGGTGGCCATGTCGTGGACTCGGGCAAGATCAGCCAGGACGATTTCCGGCAGTTCTATGACCACATGAGTGCAGACAACAAGACCGTAGACACCCCGGTCACGCACGAGGCGAGCTCGCCCGAGCAGCAGAAGTCTGTCGCTGACATGCTGGTGGGCAAGTACGATCCGCCGGCGGTCAAGAAACCAAAAAAGGACGTCGGTACGTTCAAACATGGCTTGCACGAGTTCCTCAAGTGGGACAGCAAGATCCTGGACTGGATGTCCGTTGGCCTCAGTGCATTGAACGGAATCCCCATCATTGGCGAGTTTGCCGATGTGGCGGCGGTTGCGTTGGAGGCCGAGTCGCAGGCGGCACAGGTTGCCGACACCGCGATTCAAGGTGGGGACATGTCGCTGGCGTTGAAGCTGGCCGCCATCAATATGGCGGGGGCAGCGGTTGGCGCAGTCGGCGGACCCACGGCCAGGATCGCGGCCAAGGGAGCCGCCAAGGGAGTCGCCGAAGCCGCGGCCAAGGAAGCAGCGGAGGCAGCGGCCAAGACCACGGCCAAGGAAACAGCGGAGGCAGGGGCCAAGAGCACGGCCAGAGGAGCAGGTAAAACGGCGACCGAGCGGCCGAGCGCCACTGAGTTCGCAAAAGGTTATGTAGCCGGCGGCGCCATCAATAAATCGGTTGAAATTCTCAAGATGCCCGTGTTGGGTGGCTTGCATTACGAAGAATATCAATTGGACAAGCAGAAAGACGGAGAGATGCACCAGAAGATGGAAGGCGCCGGCGGCATCCCGATGGGTAAGCAGTTTATTCCCGGAGGCATCGCCGACAACTTCGAGGGAGATCTGCGACAGAATCTGAGGAACGTCAGAATCCGTCGCGGATAACGCGCATCCCCCAGGGCGACATTGCGTTGGACGTCTTGCAGCCGGCGCTGCTGCTCGAAAAGGCAGGCCTTGCGGTACCGCCGGTCGATCAGCCACGACGTGCTGCAGGGTCGCGCTGCGCTGGTGCGTCGCGTTGTCGCCTGGCGCGCTTGGTGTGAACTTGTCTCTGGGTGTTTGGAAGCACGTTACGCGCCGCTGCAGCCGTAACGTGCTTCGGGCGACCAGGTGACGGGATGCCGGCGACTGCACCGGGGGCGTCGACGTCTTTGCAGCGAGGACGGTCGAGACGCATGGATACCAGGTCACGAACGATGCGACGCTCCACCTGATCGATCGCCTGTTGCCATCGTGTTGTATCGCGTTGAAAACCGATTGGGTCCAATTTCGCCGCTTTCAATGAGCAGACATGCAGGACGGATGCGCGTTCGCACACCGGCGACGTGTTCGCCAGGCGATGCAAACCTCATCGCTTCGGTACAGCGATGGTAATCGCATCGAAGTCGCCTCCGCTCCGGAACGATGCAATCAGCCGCATACGCAGGATGAATCTCCATGTTTAATGTAAATCGCCTACTGCGCTCTCGTCAGCGAGAAGACGCCACCGATCACGCCCCGGCTCACACGCCAGCTGAGGAAAGGCCGTTACTTCAACGCTCCGAGGGCGAGGGCCTGCTGAGTCGTCTGGTCCCGCGGCCGCGACGGCGCGAAAGCGCGTCAGCGGCAGACAGCCTGCCGCCTAGAAGTCAGGGGCCGGGGCGCATTTTTCGATCATCTCTGCGTCCGTCGAGGCAGCCGGTCGCGCTAGCTGGAACGTCTTCTGCACCACCGCGCAGCATCGAGCACGACATCGACGATTGGCTTACGCGCAACCTGCCGATGGCAGAGCGGGTCAACACGGGCCTCAACCTGTACGACTCGCAGATAGGGGACACGTCTAGAGAGGTACTGCAGAGCGTGGCAGACGCCATCCGCCGTGTCGCGAACAACGAAAGCACCCAGCTTGTCCTCGACAGCGGCATCCCTGCCACGACGCTACCCGATGCGATCGGCCGGCTCGACGCGCTACAGCAATTAACGCTGCTCCATACCGGGCTTGAGTCGCTGCCAGACAGCTTGGGGCAGCTTCGCCAGCTCCGCCATCTGCGGGTAGGCGGCACGCCTGGCGTGAAAAGGCTGCCACCTTCGTTGACGGGCCTGTCCAATCTAATAACGCTTAACTTGACGATGATGGCGCTGGACGAGTTGCCCGCCGACCTGGGGCGCATGCAAGGTCTGCGCAGCCTCCAGCTCAGTTGCGGGCACTATGCGCGCCTTCCGGCCAGCGTTGTCGAGTTGAGCCAGTTGAGGGAATTAAGCGTGTTTTCCTCAAAGCATTTTCGCGAGTTGCCCGAGAACATCGGTGCCATGCGGGGCCTCACATCGCTAAATGTGTCATCGAATCCCAAGCTGGAGCGGCTTCCAGCCAGCCTCACCCAGCTGCATGGGCTCGCAACACTCAACCTGTCATACAACCCAGGGCTGGCGCACTTGCCCGAGGACATCGGCCAACTGCGCAGCTTGACGGAACTGTCGCTGAAAAATTGCCGCGCGCTCCGGCATCTGCCCGACAGCATGGGGGAGCTCGCCCAGCTGCAACGGCTGGACCTGCACGGCACGGGTCTGCAGACGCTTCCGCAGTGGCTGGCCCGACTTCCCGCTGGCTGCGAGATCAAGGTGCCGGATCATCTGCGCAACCAATTGCGCCAAATCCGCGACCCGGAAGGTGCGCAGCGCGATGCACAGCGGCTCGCCGAGAGACAGCGGCTCGCCGAGAGAAGGCGGCACGCGCAGGTGCCTGTGGCGGAACAGGCCGGGTCCTCATGGAACCGGAGCGCCGAGTTCACGCGCACGTTGAAGAGTATCGATGCCGACCTGGGCGAGCGTTTTGACAAGTGGATGCAAGGCTTGGCGCAAAACGCCATGATCTTCGGTGCATCCATCACACCGGCCGACATGCCCCTGCTGGACCAGGTGGTCGCCGAGGCCGTTCGATCACCCGAATTCCGAAGCAGCTTCGGCGAATTTTTGAGCGAGCACACGCTCAAGACGCTGAACATGGATGGCATGACGCAGGTGGTCGATGTTGGGCCCGCCGTGCGAGGAGACGTCAAAACCGCGTTTACGGAGATGCTCAAGCACAAGATCATGCATACGCAGGACAACCAGACTGCACTTGGCCTGCTGCAGGAAGCGCTGCGAAATCCGAATCTGCGGCTGTCTAGAGATAGGCTGCTCCGCAGCAGGAATGAACTGACCGGACGTATGCAGATGTGGCCGCCACTGAACGCCTATATCTCCATGCACGATGTGGAGGGACAAGTGGCGCAGGACGCGGCGGCCACGTGGGCGATGGCGCAGTTCGAAGAAGCACAGGAAAATGTCATCCCGGAAGCAGAAGCCAAGCAGGAGTCCGAACAGGCGCAGGCCAACGCGAACCGCTTCATCGAGCAGCGGGCCCGTGTACTGCTGAAGGAATGGGGCATCCGTTAGGCCGTGGCGTCCGGCGATGTCACGCCCAGCCATTTAAAACGGACCGGTCTGCTGGTGATGTCGCCTAACCCAGCATTCGAGCGATTGTACGTGGCGCGAGGCGCGCATTATCCACGCGCATGTTGCACTGGACCGGAGCGGCCGGGCGCCCGCATGGATGGGTGGCGCCGAATACGAGCGCACGCCCGCAGCCAGCGTGCGATGTTCAAAAAGCAGGTGGCCAGCCGCTAGCGCATCGGCAAACCCGGTCGGGCATGACCGGTTTTGTCGCCGGCCCCTGCATCAACACGTGCGGCTGCGACGGCAGGCTGTCGACCTGCCCCGCAGCACGCATCGGCATTCCACCCAGTGCCCACGAGCACGCAACGCATCAACTGCCTCATGTGCCTTCTCGCTGGCGAATGATGCGCCTGCTTACGGCACGCCGCGCTGCAGCGACGCCACGTCCGCACACAGGCGATCGACTGCCTCGGGCGTGGTTGCCCACGAAGTAACGAAGCGGATGGTGCGGCTGCCATCGGTGCGGACGTTCCAGCGTTCGAAGTCGTAGCGCTGCGCGATCTGCTCGGCCTGCTGCGCGGTGACGGCGACGAATTGCTGATTGGTCGGCGAGTCGCTGGTGAATTCCACGCCCGCTGCCAGCAGGCCGGCGCGCAGGCGCTGCGCCATCGCGTTGGCCTGCGACGCCAGCGCGAAGAACAAGCCGTCTTTGAACAAGGCCGCGAATTGCGCGCCGAGCACCATGCCTTTGGCCAGCAACGCACCCCGCTGCTTGATCAGGTAACGCAAATCGGCCTGCAAGGCGGGGTTGACGATGACCAGCGCTTCGCCGAGCAGCGCGCCATTCTTGGTGCCGCCGATGTAGAACGCGTCGGTCAGGGCAGCAATGGTGGGCAGATCCAGATCGTTGCCGTCGGCAGTCAGGGCGGCGCCCAGACGCGCGCCGTCCAGATACAGCAGCAGATCGTTTGCGCGGCAAAACCGCGACAACGCATCGAGTTCGGCGCGCGTATAGATGGTGCCGCTTTCAGTGCTGTTGGAAATATAGACCAGCCGCAGCTGCACCATATGTTCGTTGCCGTGCACCGCAAGCACCGGCGCGATCAATGCAGGCGTCAGCTTGTCGTGCGGCGCCGGCACCGTGAGCACCTTATGCCCGGTGGCTTCGATGGCGCCGGTTTCGTGCGTGGCGATGTGCCCTGCTTCGACTGCAACCACGGCCTGGTGCGGGCGCAGGAATGCGCTGATCGCAATCAGGTTGGTCTGCGTCCCGCCGACCAATAGATGCACCGCGGCCTGCGGTTGCGCGATGGCGTTGCGAATCAGCGCCGCCGCACGTTCGCTATGCCGATCGGTGCCGTAGCCAGCGTTCTGCTCGGCACTGGCCTGCACGATCGCCTGCAGCACACGCGGGTGTGCGCCTTCGCTGTAATCGTTGCGAAAACTGATGCGTGCAGCGCTGCCCTGCCCGTCCATCACAGCCCCTTTGCGGCCTGGGCGACGGCGCGAAACAGCGCGCGGCCCTTGTTCATCGTTTCCTGCCATTCCAGGTCGGGATCGGAGTCGTAGACCACGCCGCCGCCGGCCTGCACATACAGGTAGCCGTCCTGGATGACTGCCGTGCGGATGGCGATGGCGGTGTCGGCATCGCCGTGCCAGCCGATATAGCCCACCGCACCGGAATACACGTTGCGCTTGACCGGCTCCAACTCGCGAATGATTTCCAGCGCGCGGATCTTCGGCGCACCGCTGACGGTACCGGCCGGGAAAGTGGCGCGCAGCACGTCGCTGTAATTGAGGCCGGCCTTCAACGTACCGGTCACTTCGCTGACGATGTGCATGACGTGGCTATAGCGTTCGATCACGAACTGCTCGCCCACCTTGACCGTGCCCGGCTCGGCCACGCGACCGACATCGTTGCGGCCCAGGTCGATCAGCATCACGTGCTCGGCGCGCTCTTTCGGATCGGCCAGCAATTCTTCTTCCAGCGCCTGGTCCAGCTCCGGTGTTGCGCCGCGCGGACGGGTGCCGGCGATGGGACGCACAGTGACCACGCCATCGCGCAGGCGCGCCAGGATCTCCGGCGACGAGCCGACGACTTGCGTGGCACCGACATCCAGAAAATACATGTACGGCGATGGATTCAACGCACGCAGCGCGCGGTACACATCCACCGGGCGCGCACGGAACGGCACGCGCAACCGCTGCGAGGGCACTACCTGGAAGATGTCGCCGGCGCGCACGTATTCCTGCGCCTTGCGCACCACCGCGTGGTACTGCTCGCGGGTGAACGAGGAATGGAAATCCGATTCGTCGATGGCATCGGAAATCTGCGCCTGCGGATAGCCGGCCCCGCCCTGGCGCAGGCGATGCGCCAGCTCGTCCAGGCGGCGATTTGCGCGCACATAGGCCTGCGGCTGACGCGGGTCGGCATGCACGATCAGGTACAGACGGCCCTTGAGGTTGTCGAACACCGCCAGCTCTTCGGAGAGCATCAGCAGGATATCGGGCGTGCCCAGTTCGTCGGGCTTGTCGCCAGTGCCCAGGCGCGGCTCGATGTACTGGATGCACTCGAAGCCGAACCAGCCCACCAAGCCACCGGTGAAGCCGGGCAGGCCGTCGAGTTGCGGCACCGAATGCTCGGCACGCAGCGCGTCCACCTCGGCCAGCGGGTCGGCGACCTGCCGGGTGTCGACGACTTCGCCGTGTTCGCTGACTTCCAGCGTGTGGCCGCGGAAGCTGTACACGCGCCGTGCCGGCAGGCCGATGATGGAGTAGCGGCCGAAGCGCTCACCGCCTTCGACCGATTCGAACAGATAGGTATAGGCACCGTCGGCGAGCTTCAGATAGACCGACAGCGGCGTGTCCAGGTCGGACAGCACTTCGCGGACAACGGGGATACGGGTGTGACCTTCAGCGGCCTGGCGCTGGAACTGCTCTGCAGTGATCAAGACGACTTTCCTTCCGGGACTCTGTGGCGGGGCGGACGACGGCAACGGGCCACCATCGCCACCAGCGGCGAGCGGAACAGAAGGAGCGTGGGGTCGTCAGGCGGGACACCCAGCTACTGTAGCGCAACTGCTGGCGCGGGGCAGCAGGCGCAGGCGAACCACGTTCAACAACGGCGAAGGTGGAGTGGCTGTTGCTGACGTGGAGTTGCAAGTTGGCGGAAACAGCGCTACGCAGGCGAGTTGGTTGATATCGTCAGGTAGCGGGATGTCGGGCCCAGGCGCGCGCGTTGCTGTCGAACGCGTCGTGCGCTGCATGCGGCAACTTGCAGCGACGATGTTCGGAGCCAGGTCGCTGCTGATGGCATGCGTGTCGGCGCAGCCACCCTCACCCCACTACCTTTCAAGTGAGAAGAAGGCTTAAAGCAGACAATTGCATAGCCCGCCTAGCATGCGTGCCAGGCTTTTCCGATTCCCGATTCCCGATTCCCGATTCGCGGCCATCACCCACCAAGCAGCGGGCAATGGCCAGGCAGATGCATCCGCAGCCGTGCCGGGACGCATTCGATGCGGAAGTGCCGCGAGGTTTCCGGTTCGCCGTCCAGGTTCAGGGTCAGCGGTTGCCGGGAGACGATCTCCAGCCACGGCACGCGGGCGCGCACCGCGACGCGTTCGAGCGCGGCCTGTTTGCCGCCGGTGACCAGGGTGCCGAGGGTGGCAGTCACCTCGCCGTCGAGGTCGGGCACGATGGTGACATCCAACAGGCCGTCGTCGATCACTGCCTCCGGACACAGCGCCTGGCCGCCACCGGCCTGACGCCCGTTGCCCAGCCCAAGCGCAATGAATTCGCCTTCCCAGCTGAAATCCGGGCCGCTGAAGTGGGCGCTGATCGGGTCGATGCGGCCCAGCCGCGACATCCCGGTGATGAGATAGGCCAGGCCACCGAGCATCTTCTTCAGGCCTTCGTCGGTTTCCACGGTGACCTGGGTCCCGAAGCCGCCGCTGGCGACATTGGCGCACCAATGGGGGCCATGTGGAGTGTCGATGCGCAACAGGTCGACCGGCTGCGCGACACGCTCGGCGATCAGGGTCAGCGCGTCCAACGGGGCGATCGGCAGGTTGGCGGCGGTGGCGAAGTCGTTGGCGGTGCCCAGCGGCACCAGGCCAAGCGACGGCAACGTCGCCGCATCGCCATCGTGATGCGCCAGCGCGGCTGCCACCTCGCTCAGGGTGCCATCGCCACCGGCGGCCACCACCGTGTGCACGCCGTCAGCCACCGCTTCGCCCACATAGCGCTCGGCATCGCCATCTTCCCAGGTCACCCGCACATCGAGCTGGATGCCGCGCTTGCGCAGCGTTCCCACGGCCTCACGCAGGTCCGGATTGTCGGTGGACTTGCCGTTGAGGATCAGACGCCAGTGGGACGGGGCCATACGCACTGCCGATGGTCGAGATGATGATGGCCGAACGCTAGCAGCGGGGCGATGCGCGAATCGTGAATACGTCCTAGCCCCGCGCTGTCATTGCCATGTCATCGATGACACGGAGAGTAGAAGGCCATAGCAGGGACGACGGGCGGAGGCAGGATCAGCCTCCAATTTTCTTGAAGGCCGCTCCCCTGGGAGCGGCCTTCTCTTTAGGTGTGGCGGCGGATGTCGCCGGGCGCCCGGCTCAGGTACCCGCTGCGAACGCGGCCAGCCGTTCGCCGTCGAGCCGGTACACGGTCCAGCCCTCCATCGGGCGGGCGCCCACCGCTTGATAGAAGTCGATAGCGGGCTGGTTCCAGTCCAGCACCGACCACTCGAACCGCCCGCAGCCACGCTGCACGGCCAGCTGCGCCAGGTGCCGCAACAGCGCAAGGCCGGCGCCCTTGCCACGCGCCTGCGGGCGCACGAACAGGTCTTCCAGATACAGGCCGTTGCGGCCCAGCCAGGTGGAGTAATTGAAGAAATACACCGCAAATCCCAGCGTCTGAGCGTCCTGTTCGCAGATCAGCGCATGCGCCGTGGCGCCCTGACCGAACAGACTGGTGCGCAGATCCTCCAGGCTTGCCTTCACCGCATCCGGTTCGCGCTCGTACACCGCCAAGGCGGTGATGAGTTCATGCAGCAGCGGCACATCGTCGGGCGTGGCGCTGCGGATCTGCGGCGCGGGCGGGCTCATCGCACCGCATCCACCGCCGCGCGCATCTGCGCAATCACCTGCGCGTAGTCGGGTGCGTTGAAAATGGCCGAGCCGGCCACGAAGGTATCGGCGCCGGCGGCGGCGATCGCACCGATGTTGTCGGCCTTCACTCCGCCATCGATCTCCAACCGGATCGGCTTGCCCAGCACATCGATCTTCTGACGGATCGCACGCAATTTCTCCAGCGCAGACGGAATGAAGGCCTGCCCGCCGAAGCCTGGGTTGACCGACATCACCAGCACCAGATCCAGTTCGGGCAGCACCCAATCCAGGATATCCACCGGCGTGGCCGGATTGAGCACCAGCCCGGCCTGGCAGCCGTGCGACTTGATCAGCTGGATGGTGCGGTGCACGTGGCGGCTGGCCTCGGGATGGAAGCTGATGGTGGTGGCGCCGGCGTCGGCGAAATCCGGCACCAGGCGGTCCACCGGCTCGACCATCAGGTGCACGTCGATCGGCGCGGTGATGCCGTGCTTGCGCAGCGCCTGACACACCATCGGGCCGATGGTGAGATTGGGCACGTAGTGGTTGTCCATCACGTCAAAGTGCACCCAGTCGGCACCAGCCTTCAGGACGTTGTTCACTTCCTCGCCCAGGCGGGCGAAATCGGCAGACAGGATGGACGGGGCGATCGCCGTCGGTTGCATGGTCAGCTCGTCAAAGAACGGGACGCGCATTGTCGCAGGCGCGCAAAGCCAGTGCATCCGCAGCGGTCACGCCTGCGTATGCACTTGACCTGCGCACCGCGCCCATTCGCCAAGGACACCGCATGAAGACCACCCCGCTCGCCTCCGCTGCGCTCGTTTTGATGGCACTCGCCCCGTCCGCCTGGGCACAAACCGGCCCGGCCGATTGGTCGGGTTTCTCGATCGGTGCCAATGTCGGCAGCGCCGACGTCAGTGGCGTTTCCGGCGGCCGCTTCGGCTTCGATACCAACCTGGACGGCCGCGATGGCGACCAGGTCAGCACCCAGACCGGCGCCGACGCCTTCTCGCCCGGGTTCTGCGGCGGCGCGGCGGCCGGACGCACGCCGGCCAGCGGCTGCAGCAAGGACAAGGGCGGCGCCGAATACGGTGCGCGGCTGGGCTACGACTGGCAGGCCGGCAACTGGGTCTACGGCGTGGTGGCCGAATACACCCGCAACGACCTGCGCGACAGCGTCAGCGCCTTCAGCACTACCCCGGCGTTCTATACCTTCACCCGCCAGCTCAACCGCACCGCCGCACTGCGCGGCCGTATTGGCTATGCCTTCGGCGCGCAAGGCGACTATCTGGCCTATTTCACCGCCGGCGTGGCACGCGGCGAGTTCGACCACAGCTTCTCCAGCAGCAACACCGCCAACAGCTTTACCAGCAGCGGTGGCGACAGCGCCGACGGCTACCAGGCCGGCCTGGGCCTGCAGCGTCGCTTGAGCGATAACGTCTCGGTCGGTGTGGAGTACCTGTTCACCCGTCTGCAGGACGACGACACCCGCGTGCGTGTCGGCCCGGGCACCGCGCCGGCGACCAATCCGTTCCTGCGCGTCAATCCGGCGGGCACCGATCTGCGCCGTAGCGATACCGACTTTTCGTCGAATGCGGTGCGCCTGACGGCGACCTATCGCTTCTGAGTGATCGCGTCCGAGTGACGGCGCCCGACCCGCAGTGGGGCGGGCGTTTTGACGGGTGACGCCCATGCCGATCCTGGTGCGCCGATAGTCGCGCCTGGCACCGATGCCCGAGCGCGAGGGGCTGGATCACCGTTTGCGCAGGCGCTGGATCCGGTCGTAGGCCGCATTGATCTGGCTGGCCTTCTTTTCGGCCTGACGGCGTGCTTCCGGGTCGGCGTTGGCCACCTTGTCCGGGTGATAGCGCGACATCAGGCGGCGATAGGCCAGATCGATCTCGGCAGTGGTGGCGTCCGGCTCCAGTCCCAGTGCTTCGTAGGGGTTTTCGGCGCGGCGCTTGAACCAGCCGGCGTCGACCGCATGCCCGATCGCCAGGCCGATCATCAGCCCGACCACTGGCGCGCCGCGGAACAGCAGGGCGCCGGCCAGTGCGCCGAGCAATTTTCCGTACCAGGACATGGGCAATCGGGGGCGGGAAGGCGGGCTGGCGATCTTACCCGAACGCCCGCCCGGCCTGGCTGACACGACATGCACGCCGGCCTGCGGGCCAGCCCCAATAAATGCAGCGGCGCGCGTCGATGCGCCGTACACTACGCGGCCCGCTGCCGACCCGCGGGCCCGCCGGGTCCCGGGGACAGCGTCATTGCGACGTCCTTAGGAGTGCCTGTGTCGACCACGCTGTTGCAATCCGATCTGCCCGGCCTGCCGTTGCGTCACCGTGGCAAGGTCCGCGATGTCTTCGACATTCCCCGCGACCGCCTGCCCGCCGACGCCCCCCCGGGCGACTACCTGTTGATGGTGGCCACCGACCGCCTGTCCGCGTTCGACGTCGTGCTGCCCGACCCGATTCCCGGCAAGGGCGAGATGCTGTGCCAGGTCTCCAACTTCTGGTTCCACAAGACCGAACACCTGATGCCCAACCATCTGGTGAACATCACCGTGGAACAGGTGCTGCCCGAGGGCGTAGACCCGGCGTTGTACGCCAAGCGCGCCGTGGTCACCCGCAAGCTCAAGCCGGTACCGGTGGAAGCCATCGCACGCGGCTATCTGATCGGCAGCGGCTGGAAGGACTACCGGCGCACCGGCAAGGTCAGCGGTATCGACCTGCCCGACGGCCTGCGTCAGGCCGAGAAACTGCCCGAGCCGATCTTTACCCCCTCGACCAAGGCCGCGGTCGGCGACCACGACGAAAACATCGACTTCGACGCGATGGTCAAGACCGTCGGCGCCGAGCTGGCCGAGCGCGTCCGCGATGCCACCTTGCGCATCTACCGTTTCGCCGCCGATTTCGCCGCCGAACGCGGCATTTTGCTGGCCGACACCAAGTTCGAATTCGGCACCGATGCCGATGGCCGCCTGTACATCATGGACGAGATGCTGACCCCGGACTCGTCGCGTTACTGGCCGGCCGACCAATACGAACTGGGCACCAGCCCGCCAAGCTACGACAAGCAGTTCGTACGCGATTATCTGGAGACGCTGGACTGGGGAAAGACCGCACCGGGCCCGCGCCTGCCGGCCGATGTCATCGACCGTACGCGCGCCAAATACGCCGAGGCGCTGCAGCGGCTGGCGGATATTTCGGTTGATTGATGGGGTGGCACCCCGCTGTCGAGGGCATTGAATCGCACTGACGCCGCCAGGACTTGAGCGCCGACATACTCGGCGCGCCTGGACCCAATCCAAAAGGCCACCGGAGCCTGTTGGCAGCCGTGCATGAATTTTACACGGCCCTCCGCGTGCACTGGCATATACCCCCATCAGGCACGCTGCGATGGCGCGCCTTTTTTCCAATGAGGTCGCACTGGCTCTGTCACGTCTACTTTTCGGCGACTCATGCGCACTCTGCGGTGCCATGCTTTCCGGTTCATTGCTCGCACTGAGCGCCTGCAGTGCCGGCGCGCCTGCCGCAGTGCCAGCCACGCCTACCGCGTCAGCTGCAACCTCAGCACCTGCAAGCCCTGCGATAAACGGCACACTTGCCGCGCTGATAGAAGCCAGCAGCGTCAAGTGCACGGATGCAAGGACGGCGAAAGGCTGCACCGCATGCAATGTCGATAGCGGTGATTTTTACGACGTAGAGCTTTCGCCCGATTGTGGCGACGAGGGCTTCTTCGCTGGCGTTGCACAAGCCAAGGGTGTGGATGCATTGAATACGGTGCCCACCACAGGCAGCAGCGCAACGGCAAATGCCAGCCTGGCACAAGGCCAGCTCGTCTGCGTCCAGGCGATCGGCCGCGCAGGACAGAACCCGCTTTATTATTACGTGTTAGCAATTTCCGCAGACAGCGTTGCAAAGTGCAAGAACACCGCATTGTGCAAAACATACGGCGACAGGCCGATCGAGCAGGTGAAGCCTGGAAGTAGCGAGAACTGCCACGCAGCAGCACCAGGACAGTACATCGGCAATGGCGCGCAAGGATGGGTGAGCGCGGATGCACTCGATGTGTTTTCGAACGGATCGTGAGCCATCCAATCCGCATCAGGTCCGACCAACCAACCAGCAAAGGAACAGCTCATGTTGGATCCAAAAATTACCCGTGTGGTCAGTGGCGTGAGCACGACGCGTACGCTGGAAATGGATGAAGGCAGCGTCATCACGCGCTCCGGTGGCACCGTCTCGTGGCGTAACAACAACCCCGGCAACCTCACATTCGAATTTGCCGGAGTGCCGATGAGACCGTCAATAACCCTCGTACCCGCGAGCAGGCGCTCGAAGCGGCACAGAATCGCTATCAAGGCGTGGTCGGGCTGGATCAAAGGGGTAACGCCGTCTTTGAAAGCTACGAAGCCGGTCGCGCTGCCAAGATTCAGCTCCCGGAGCGTCGCTTCGCTGAAAAGACAGTCGAAGAGATGCTGCCAAGTTATTCAACCGCTGATTACAGTGGCCACACCCATCACAAGGAACAGGCAGCTGCGATCTTTGCCGAGGGCGATCGACACGGCGTGGATCTGCGCGAGAAGACCGTTGGACAGATGAGCGTGCGCGAACGCGAGGTACTCGCGGATGGAATTCGGCGTTTCGAGGGCTGGCGCGCGGGCGACCAGCAACCTTCGCATACGCCATCAGCCGGACAGACCCAGACGCCGTCATCCACGATGCCCGCTGCAACCACACCTACAGCAAATCAACAAGTGGCAGCAGCCACTACCGGCGCTGCCGTCTACAACGAGGCGTATCAGCATTTCCTGGGCGAAGGTCGGCGGTACGAGTACGGTCGCCACGATCATCCACGCCCGGGCCGCGACAGCAGTCGGCTGGAACGTGACGCCGACGGCGACGGACCGCTGGGAGTAGATTGCTCCGCCTTTGTCTGGCGTGGGCTCAAAAACGCCGGATACGATGTCCCCGGCGAAAACGCTGCCGGCTTCACAACCGGCAAATTGTTCAACGTTGCCAACACCACCGCATATGCACGCGAACATTTCGATGTCACTTCGGCTGCAGAAGCACGCAAGCCGAATGGAAGCCTGCACGAGGGCGACATCCTGATGTTTTCGTCACCAAAGGGCCAGCGTGTCGGCATCTTCAAGGGTTAGGACGCCAAAGGGAATATCCAGTTCATCGGCTCTCAAGGCAGCACGGGACCTGCAGAGGTCACGATCACTCCCGGTGGCTATTGGGACGGCGGCGGGACGCGTATTGTCGGCGCACTGACTCCCAAACCCGAGTTCCAGGTGCATGCTCCACTGCATGGCACGTCCGAACCGACTGCAGCACGCGCTCAGACACCCGCCGGCGTGTCGCCAGTGCATCCATCCTCCAATGAGACCGCCTGCCATCACCTGATGAAGCACGGAACTCGCGGAGGCGAAGTGCAGTCGCCGCAGCAAGACCTCAACCGTCTTGGCGTCCGCGATGCGCAAGGCAACCGGCTGGCCGAGGATGGCCGCTTTAGCGACAACACGCGCGAGGCGATGATCGCGTTTCAGAAACAGCATGGGTTGCAGCCCGATGGCGTGGTGGGCCGCAATACGCAGGCCGCGTTGTCCGCACCACCGGCGCAGACCCGGGCGCAGGCAAGCGAAGCGCACGTTGCTGCGCCCAAGGGGCTTTCGCTCAATGATGCATCGCACCCCGATCACGCGCTGCATAACGCGATCCGGGCCAAGCTGCCGAGCATGATCTCCAACGAAACCGCCGCGCACGTCACGCTGCAGGCCAAGCAGAATGGTATCGACAGCCCCGACAAGTTGCAGAACGTGACGGTGCAGGATGGTAAGGCGTTCGTCATGGGCACCACGCCTGGCTTCCGTGCGGCAGTGGACCTGAATCAGCCGGCCCCGACACTTGAGCAGACCAGCGCGCAGTTGCTGGCGGGTCAGTCGGTCCAGCAAGAGCAGCAGAGGGTTGCAATGGGCGGTCGCTGATCTTCCAGCGATAGATCGAACAGACGCCGGCGAGCACCTTGGCTGGCGTTTTTGTTTGCGCGTGCGCCGCGACGGTCACGGCACCACCACTGCGTAACTTGGTCGCCATCTGAACTCCAACGCGCGTCGTGATCGGATACCGCAGCGCCTCGACGGGTTTGCGCAACGACGCGGCGCAACCGCCTCTAAAACCACTGCATTGCGCGCACGCTTGGCCGCAGCGGCCAGCAACACGATGCATCCGCCGCGCCTCTGCGCTGCGCTCCACAGCGTAAAGTGGCGCGGCGCACAGAACGCAACATAACCGTAATTTTGACTATTGCACGTCCATGGACTGTGCAAGGTTGGCTACCGGCACCTGCTGCCATCCGCGATCGGCCACGATGCTTGTCACCGCCGATCTTTGCATTGCACGTTCCTGGGAGAAAGTCGTCATGCAATTCCACGTCTTGGGCGCGGCGATCTGCTGCGCGCTATCGTTTTCTGCTGCCGCTACCGCTGCGGATTTGTCCGCAAATTCCGCTGTTTCTCGCGCGCAATCGTTGTTGGGGAACAACGCATCGGCATTGGCCAATCGTGCGTCGGCCGATGCCTTCATCGCACGCGACAGCATCCTCGATGCCGATGGCACCGAACATGTGCGCTTCGATCGCACCTATCGGGACTTGCCGGTGATCGGCGGCGATGTGGTCGTGCATTCGCGTCGTGGGGTGATGCGTGAATTGAGCCAGACGATGGACACCACGGTGCGTCCGAGCCTGACGCCAGGCATCGATCAGGCAACGGCATTGCGTGTGGCCGGGTCGCACTTCGATGTGGCGCAGGATGCCGCGCCGAGGGCGAGCCTGGCGCTGTATGCGCGCCAGGGAGCGCCACGCCTGGTGTACGAGGTGATCTATAGCGGCGTCAAACCCGATCAGACACCGACCGAAATGCATTACATCGTCGATGCGGTGAACCAGCGCATCCTCGAATCCTGGGACACGGTCCATACCGCCTGCGCGGGCGGCACCAGTGCGGCCGGCACCGGGCGCTCGCTGTATGCGGGCAGCGTGGCAGTGGCAACCACGCGCTGCAGCAGCGGTTACGAGATGACCGATCTGAGCCGCGGCAGCGGCGCCACCTACAACATGCGCAACAGCACCTCCGGCAACGGCACGCTGGTCACCGATGCCGACAACGCCTGAGGCAGCGGCGCCAAGAGCGATACGGTGACCGCGGCGGTGGATGCGCATTACGGCGTGGCATTGACGTGGGACTACTACCGCACCACGCATGCGCGTAGCGGCATCGCCAACGATGGCGCCGGTGCGCGCAGCCGCGTGCATTACGGGAGCCGTTACAACAATGCCTTCTGGCAGGACAGCTGTTTCTGCATGACCTTTGGCGATGGCGATGGCAGCGCGTTCACACCGTTGGTGTCGGTGGATGTGGCCGGCCACGAGATGACCCATGGCGTGACCAGCCGGACCGCACGTCTGGCGTATTCCGGTGAATCGGGTGGTTTGAACGAAGCCACGTCCGACATCATGGGCACCATGGTGGAGTACTCCGCCGCCAACAGTGCGGAGCCGGGCAATTATCTGATTGGCGAGAAGATCATCCCCAACAACAGCACCGGCACGCTGGCGTTGCGTTACATGTTCAAGCCAAGCCTGGATGGCGATTCGCCGGATTGCTACAGCAGCAACCTGGGCTCGCTCAATGTGCACGACAGCTCGGGCGTGGCGAATCATTTCTACTACCTGCTGGCCGAGGGCGCGGTGGTGCCGAGCGGTTTCGGCACGGGCACCAGCTACAACCTGACCCCGGCCGGGCTGGTCTGCAGCGGCTCGACGGCGCTGACGGCGATCGGCCGTGCTGCAGCCAGCCGCATCTGGTATCGCGCGCTGACGGTGTACATGACTTCGTCCACCAACTACGCCGCCGCCCGGCGAGCCACGTTGAGCGCAGCCACCGATCTATATGGCAGCACCTCAACGCAGTACCGCGCGGTCGCGGCGGCGTGGAGCGCGGTTTCGGTCAACTGACCTGGCGCGTCCCTCGTCACGCGACCGGCGCATGGCGAGGGACACACCTGCCACAGGGCGATCCGCGCGCGTATGCTTGGGTCATTCCTGGGAGGGAACATGACCGAACGCACCACCACCGCGCGACCGATCGAGCGCTATTTCGCCAGCTATGCCGACGATCATCAAAATACGACCAATCAGCAGATCCATGTGCTGGCGGTGCCTGCAATCCTGTGGTCGGTGGTGGCGCTGCTGTGGTGCATCCCGGTCGGCGGCACCTGGTTCAGTAGCGGCGTGTGGGCCGCGCTGTCGATGTTTGCGGCATGGTCGTACTACAACCGGCTCTCGCGCCCATTGGGGCTGGGCATGCTGGGGATCTTCTTCTTCTTCGGTTGCCTGTGCCGGTTGATCGAAGGCCGCATCGGGCTCAGCGGCCTGTTCACCACCGCGCTGACGGTGTTCGTGCTTGCGTGGATCGCCCAGTTCGTCGGCCACAAGATCGAGGGCCGCAAGCCGAGTTTTCTGACCGACCTGACCTATCTGCTGATCGGGCCGATCTGGGTGCTGGCCAAGGCGTATCGCCAGCTGGGCTGGCGTTACTGAAGCCGCTACAACGCCACAGCGCTGCCGGTGCCCGAATGGGCGTGTATCACCTGTACGGCCTGGTTCCTGCGCGCCCGACGACTGCTCGCGATGGTGGATTGGCGCTCGTCACAGCCGGCGACAGACCAGCCAGGATCACTCGCCGATTCCAAGCTCTTCGGGGAGTGGGCGAAATGCGCGCGGTGCGTAGCCGAAATCGCGGCGTGCCGGTTCCAGATCGAATACCAGGTCCTCGCGCATGCGCTGCAGCGCGGCGGCATTCAAGCCGCGCAGGCGGCCCAGGCGTTGCGCTGCGGTAAGCGCCAGACCGAACAGGCTCGACGGCACCTGATACAGCCGCGCAGGCCGTGGCAGCGCCTCCAGCACGCGCTCCACCATGTGCGTATACGCCAGCACTTCGCCGCCACCTACCGCATAACTGCGTTGCTGGGTGGCCGGCTGGGCGAGGACCGCCAACGCGGCGCTGGCCAGATCGTCCACATGCACCGGCTGGCGCAGGCCGGTGGCGTTGGCCGGCAACACGAACGCACCGGTGCGCTGCGCCAACCCGGCAATCTGGGTCAGCGTCTTGTCGCGTCCGGCACCATAGACCAGCGTCGGACGTAGCACGGTGGCACTGGCGCCACGCGCGAGGGCAGCGGAAAACAACGCCTGTTCGGCATTGGCCAGACGCTGGGCCACATCGCGCTCGGCCACATCGATGGAATGTTCCTTGACCTCTACGCTGGTGGAACCGAACGCCACGATCCGTGGCGCGACCACCGGATTTTCGGCATACCAACGGGCGAAATGGTCCAGCGGGCCGCAGCTGAAGATGACCTCGAAGGCGTCGCCAGCGGCCGCCGGTACGGTCAGATCAGCGTGCCGCCAGACCAGCCCGGAGCGCGCCGCACGCGGCTGCCGCGACCATGCCGTCACCTGCCAGCCGCGGCTCAGCAGCCGGATGAGCAAGCGTTCGCCAATCTGCCCACTGCCGCCGAAGACCAGGGCGCGGGATGCGGACGCAGCAGTGGACGGAGCAGGATGGGCGGCAGTCACGCGGCAACGCTCGATGCAGGAATGCCTGCAGCATACCGAGTGCAGCGCGGCGATGTGCAGCCGCTGCCGCGTCGCTTCCGGGCTGTACGCGACAGCGGCGTTGACGCGGACGTCAGTCAACGGTTTGTTAAGCTCCCTGGCCTGCTCGCGAATCTTGTGTTCCCTGCATGCCTTTCTCGTTGGAAATTCTGCTGGCGCTGCCATTCGTCATGGCCGCTGCCGCTGCGCTGCGCTGGCGCGCATCCCGTTCGATCACTGCGTGGTTGGCTGGGGCCGCGCCGTTGGCCGGCCTGCTGGTGCTGGCGCTGTTGACGCCAGCAGTGCTGCGTGGCGAGGTGATCCGCAGCGAACATGCGTGGCTGCCGCAGATCGGCTTGATGTTTTCGCTGCGGCTCGACGGGCTGGCGTGGATGTTTGCGCTGCTGGTGTTGGGCATCGGCGCGCTGGTGGTGCTGTATGCGCATTACTACCTGAGCGCACGCGATAGCGCGTCGCGCTTTTTTGCCTATCTCTTGCTGTTTATGGGCGCGATGCTCGGCATGGTGCTGTCGGGCAATCTGCTGTTGCTGATGGTGTTCTGGGAACTCACCAGTATCAGCTCGTTCCTGTTGATCGGATTCTGGTCGCACCGCAAGGACGCGCGCGAAGGCGCACGCATGGCTTTTGTGTTGACGGCCGGCGGTGGCCTGGCGTTGCTCGGCGGCGTGTTGATGATCGGCCGCATCGTCGGCAGCTTCCAGCTCGATGCCGTGTTGGCCGCCGGCGATGTGATCCGCGCCAGCCCGCTGTATCCGTCTGCGTTAGGGTTGGTGCTGCTGGGCATGTTCACCAAGAGCGCGCAGTTTCCGTTCCACTTCTGGTTGCCGCATGCGATGGCAGCGCCGACGCCGGTGTCTGCGTATCTGCATTCGGCCACGATGGTGAAAGCCGGCGTCTTTTTGCTGGCGCGTTTGCATCCGGCGCTGGCCGGTACCGATCTGTTTTTCTACACGGTCACCAGCATCGGTGCGATTACGGTGTTGCTGGGCGCCTGGCACGCCATCTTTCAGCACGACCTCAAAGGTGTGCTGGCGTATTCGACCATTTCGCACCTGGGCCTGATCACGATGCTGTTCGGCCTGTCGACGCCGATGGCGGTGGTGGCCGGTGTGTTTCACCTCATCAACCACGCGATCTTCAAAGCCTCGTTGTTCATGGCTGCCGGCATCATCGACCACGAGACCGGCACGCGCGACATGCGCAAGCTGGGCAATCTGCGCCGGTTGATGCCGGTGACCAGCGCGCTGGCCATCACCGCGTCGCTGGCGATGGCCGGTATTCCGTTGCTCAACGGCTTCCTGTCGAAGGAAATGTTCTTTGCCGTTGCCCTGGACACCGAGGCACCGCAGCTGATGCGCATCCTGGCCAGCACGGCTGCGCTGATGGCCGGCCTGCTGGGTGTGGCGTACAGCCTGCGCTTTGTGCACGACACGTTCTTCGGTACTGGCCCGCGCGAGCTGGACACCACCCCGCACGAGCCGCCGCGCTGGATGCGGATTCCGGTGGATGTGCTGGTGCTCACCTGCGTGGCGGTGGGCATCGTGCCCGCGTGGACGGTGGCGCCGATACTGCGCGCCGGTGCCACCGCGATCCTCGGCGATCGGCTGCCCGACTACAGCCTGGCGCTGTGGCATGGCTTCAACCTGCCGCTGTCGATGAGCGTTGCCGGCATCGTCGGCGGCGCGTTGTTGTATATGGCGCTGCGACGCACGCTGAACTTGTACGCTATCCAGAACCGTTCGCCGGGCAAGGCGCTGTTCCAATGGAATTTGCGTGCCTTGTTCGCTGCCACCGCACGCATGACCGATGCGGTCACCAACGGCAACCTGCAGCGCATGTTGATGCTGCTGGTGCTGAGCGCAGTGGTGGTGGCGCTGGTGCCGTTCCTGCAAGGCGGCACGTTGCCGGAATGGCCTGCGCCGACGCCGATGCCCGCGCTGGGTTGGATGGTGTGGCTGCTGATGATGGCATGCGCCCTGGGCAGCCTGTTCCTGTACCGGCAGCGCCTGCTGGCGGTGCTGGTGCTGGGCGGCACCGGGCTGGCAGTCAGCCTGACCTTCGTCTTTTTGTCGGCGCCGGATCTGGCCCTCACCCAGTTGCTGGTAGAAATGGTCACGCTGGTGCTGATGCTGCTGGCGATGAATTATCTGCCCGAGCGCTCGTTGCCCGAACGTGCGTGCGTGCGCAAGATCCGCGACGCGGCAATTGCCGTTGTCGGCGGCGCGGGGCTGGCCGCGTTGGCGTATACCCTGCTGACCCAGCCCAGCCACTCCATCGCCGGCGAACTGCTGCAGCGCGCCTTGCCGGAAGCGTACGGACGCAATGTGGTCAATGTGATCCTGGTGGATTTCCGCGGCTTCGATACCTTCGGCGAGATCACCGTGTTTGCGATTGCCGGGCTGGTGGTGCACGCCTTGCTGCGCCGCTCGCGCATGGCGCCGGAGCGCACCATGCCAGGGCCGCCGATCAAGTTGCCGGTGCCGGCCGACCTGGCGCAGATCATGTTCCCGCTGACGCTGACGGTGTCGCTGTTCCTGTTCCTGCGCGGGCACAACGCGCCTGGCGGTGGATTCATTGCCGGGCTGGTGCTGGCGGTGCCGTTGCTGATGCAGTACGTGATTCAGGGCGCGGCCTCGGTGGAGTCGCGCTTTGGTTTCGACTACATCCGCCTGATCGGTATCGGCTTGTTGTGCGCGCTGGTCAGCGGTGCCGGCGCATTGGCCTTCGGGCTGCCGTTCCTGAGCAGCGGACATCTGGAGATTCCGCTGCCGCTGTTGGGCGAGCTGGAAATCGCCAGTGCGCTGGGGTTCGATACCGGCGTGTATCTGGTGGTGTTCGGTGCGGCGATGTTGATGCTGTCGATGATGGGCACGATCAAGCCTTCTCGCACGCGCAGTTCGCAGCGCGGCGAGATCGATCCCACCCAACGTTCGACACGCACCGCGGAGCAGCATTGATGGAATTGGCAGTGGCAAGCGCGATCGGCGTCCTCACCGCGTTGGCAATCTATCTGCTGCTGCGCGCGCGCAGCTTCGATGTGATCCTGGGCATGACCTTCCTGTCGTATGCGACCAACCTGCTGATCTTTGCCGGTGGGCGTTTGCGCACCGGCCAGCCGCCGGTGTTGCGCGAGGGCGTGCCTGCCGAGTTGATGCATCACACCGACCCGCTACCGCAGGCCTTGGTGCTGACCGCCATCGTGATTGCATTCGCGATGACCGCCGTGAGCCTGGTGCTGGCGATCCGCAGCCGTAGCGACAACGGCAGCGACCATGTGGATGCGCACGAAGATGCCGCCACCGGCGTGGATACGCGGCAGGCACGGCGATGAACCATCTGCTGATCCTGCCGGTCCTGATCCCGATGCTGGGCGCGTCGGCGTCGTTGTTCGTCGAGCATCGTCGCTATGGGCCGCGCGTGCAGCGCAGCGTGGCGTGGGTCAGCATGGTCTTGTTGGCAGTGGCGGTCATCGCGTTGTTCGCGCGCGCTGCCGAGGGCGAGATCCTGGTGTATCTGCTCGGCGACTGGCCGGCGCGCATCGGTATCGTATTGATGGGCGACCGCTTGGCGGCGTGGATGCTGTTGACGACCTTGATCCTGAGCTCGGCGTGCCTGTTGCATGCCTGCGCCGGCTGGGATCGGCGCGCACCGCATTTTCATGCGTTGTTCCAGTTCCAGTTGATGGGTTTGAACGGCGCATTCCTGACCGGCGACATCTTCAATCTGTTCGTGTTCTTCGAGGTGATGCTGATTGCCTCCTACGGCCTGCTGCTCAGCGGCGGGCGTGGATTGCCGATGCGTGTGGGCCTGCATTACGTGGTGTTCAACGTGTGCGCGTCGACGTTGTTCCTGATTGCGCTGGGGTTGCTGTTCGGTGTGTTCGGCACGCTCGACATGGCCGAGCTTTCGCAGCGCATCGCCGATCTGCCGGCGCAGGATGTGCCGCTGGCCGAGGCCACACTGGGCTTGCTGCTGCTGGTGTTCTGCAGCAAGGCCGCGTTGCTGCCGTTGTATCTGTGGCTGCCGGAAACCTATTCGCGGGCACCGGCGGCGGTAGCGGCGTTGTTCGCCATCATGACCAAGGTGGGGCTGTACGCAGTGCTGCGGGTGTCGTCGTTGTGGTTCGGCGCCGGTGCCGGCGCGATGCACGGCTTCGGTCGCCATGCGCTGGTGTGGCTGGGCATCGCGACGCTGCTGATGGCCGCGTTCGGGGTGATGGCTGCATCGCGACTACGGGTGATGGTGTCGTACCTGGTGGTGTTTTCGGCAGCGACCCTGTTCATCGCGTTTTCGCTGGACGATGCCGGCGCACTGGGTGCGGGGCTGTACTACCTGCCGCACAGCAGCTTTGTGGCGGCGGCATTGTTCATGGTCTCGGATTTGATCCGGCGCCGTCGCGGCAGTGCCAGCGATCGCAAGGAAGTGGTGGCACCGCTGCCGGGGCGGGCGATTCCAGGCGCAATGTTCATGATCGCGGCGGTGGCGGTGGCCGGGTTGCCGCCGCTGTCCGGGTTCCTGGCCAAGGCGGCATTACTGCAGCACGTGCCCACAGGCCTGATCGGGCCGGTGTGGGGGGCGGTGCTGGGCAGCAGCCTGCTGGTGGTGATCGGCCTCACCCGCGCCGGCGTGCGACTGTTCTGGCGCGTGCCGGCCGCGGCCGAAGACGCACCGGAACTGCAGCCGCAGCGGCGCGGCCGCATGCGCCCGGTGGAGACGGCCGCCACGATGGTGTTGCTGAGCGGGTTAGTCGCGATGACCGTGGCCGCCGGCCCCTTGATGCATTACACCGATGCCGCCGCTGCGCAGCTGCGCGACCCCGGCGCGTACGTGGATCAGGTGCGCGCCACCACGCCGCAGCGGAGGCAACCATGACCACGCGCGTGCCATTGCGTCGCCGCCTGTTTCCGTCGCCGCCGTTGAGCGTGACGGTCTTCGTGTTCTGGCTGCTGCTCAGCGATAGCTTCGGCCCGCAACAATGGGCGCTGGGCATGCTGCTCGGCGTGGTCGTGCCGATCTTTGCGGCGCGGCTGGACCGCGAATTCGCCCAGATCGGTTCGCTGCGCTCGGTGCCGCGTATGCTGCTGGTGGCCGTGGGCGACATCGTGCGCTCCAACCTCAAGGTCGCCGCGCAGGTGCTCGGGCCGGATTCCCGCATCCATCCCGGTTTTATCTGGGTGCCGCTGGACATCGCCAATATTCACGGCATTGCCGCGCTGACCAGCATGATCACACTGACCCCGGGCACGGTCTCGGCGGCACTGTCGGACGACCGGAAATATCTGCTGGTGCACGTGCTGCATCTGGACGATCCGGAGGCGCTGATTGCCGAGATCAAGACCCGCTACGAAAAGCCCCTGATGGAGATCTTTCCATGACCGGCCACATATTTATCGAATCGACAATCGTCATCTGCATGCACGCGGTGGGCCTGGCCATCCTGATGGCGTTGTGGCGCCTGCTGCGCGGGCCGACCGTGCCAGACCGCATCCTGGCGCTGGATACGCTCTCCGTCACCGCCATCGCCGAATTGATGCTGCTGGGCATGTATCTGGATTCGCCGATCTACTTCGAAGCGGCCCTGGTGATTGCGATGCTCGGCTTCGGCAGTACCGTGGTGCTGAGTAAATTCGTGTTGCGGCGGGACATCGTCGAATGATCGCCTTGACCGAATATCTGCTCAGCGCGCTGTTGCTGGTGGGCACCTTTTTCATCCTGATCGGCGCCTTCGGCCTGGTCAAACTGTCGGATTTTTTCAAGCGCCTGCATGCACCGACCAAGGCCAGTACCTTGGGCGTGGGCTGCGTGCTGCTCGCATCGGTGGGCTATCACCTGTTTCTGGGCGTGGATCCGCAACCGCGAGAATTGCTGATCACCGTCTTCCTGTTCATCACCGCACCCATCAGCGCGCACTTGATGGCCAAGGCAGCGCTGTCGCTGATGATGGAAAACCGCCCGGAAGTGCCGAATCATGGCGATGTGCAGCAGGAAGGCTTGCCACCGGCCACAGGCGATGTGGGCGAGGACGAACAGACCGAGAAGCAGCATCCGGGGCCGGCGCCTGAGGAGCGTTGAGGAGCTGTTTAGTCCTCAATTGATTGCGCTCAGGTGCAGACCTTTGTCAGGACCTTGTTGCTCAGCGGCTTCGCAGACTGACGCGTAGTCGATGCACGGCGCATCGATGGACGTGCACGCACTTCATCGATCGCCAACTGCAAAGACACACAGCCGCTTTGTGGCGCGATTTGAAGGTAATGCGTAGCGCTGTGTGATGGTTGCGCGCAGCGATTATGCGACCGACCTGCATCGCTGACCGGTCCCGACGCGCAAGCCGATCAAGATCGAATCCATGCCGGTCAGTGTTGGTGCAATCCAGCGATCGCGCCAATGCACGGCGGCCTGGAGGGCGAGCATGCCCGCCTAGGATCACACAAACTTACTAAGCCACCTCTCAGCGCTGCGCGCAAAATTCTCCGCAAGACTGCATCACAATTGCGCGCAGTATTTCAGCCGCAGCCTTCGACGTAGTCCACCTGCGGCGGCTGGCCGACGCGCCAGCGGGTGACTTTGCCGTCTGCATCGGTCTCGAACACCAACGCGGTCTTCGTGGCTGCGTCGGAGAGACGCAGGGTCAGCGCATTCGGCACGTACTTATGCGGCTGCTCGGTCAGGCCGTCGGGATACAGCGCACGCAGCTGCGTCGAGGTCATGCCGACCCTGCCACCACCCGGCGCGGTCTCTTTCGGTTCACTGGTCTGGAAGCGCACCAGATGCCCGCCTTCGAACATGAAACCGAAGCGACGCGCATCGCTGGCCCATTGCGGGCGTAGCAGATAGCAGCCGCCGTCGGTCGCGGCCTCGCCACGCAGTTCGCCACCCCAGGCAGCGCGCGCCTGGGTGGCATCCATCCCGAAGCGCAGATCGCCATAGCCATCCATGCGCGCCAGCGCAGCGGGGTCCGACGGGGTGTGCGAAGGAAACGTACCGGCCGGCGCCGTGGCCGGTGGGACAGTCGCCGCCGGTTGGTCGTCAGCGGCCGCAGCCGACACGTGATCGGCGCTGGCGGGTGTGGCCGGAGCCGGCGATTGGTCGGCGCGGTTGCAGCCGGTCAGTGCGAGCAATGCGCCCATCAGGCAAAACAGTCTGGATGTCATGTGTGCGTTCCCTCTACGTGCGCCACAGCGTACACAGCCGGCATCGCGGCCATGTAGAGAGCGTGGCGACACACCGTCGCGGCAATGTCATCGGCGCTTCATTGGCGGCCGTCACGCTGTCGGCTTCGCAGGACCGCCGCCATGACCCCACGCAAGACCGAGCTCGCCTTGACCGCGCTGCAATCGCACCGCAGCCCGCTGACGCTGCTGCAACGGCGCGCCCTGATCCTGGCCGACGGGCAGCGCGATCTGGCGACGCTTGCGATGCTACTGGGCGGCGACGGCACTGCATTGGTGCACAGCCTGTGCGCGCTGGGGTATCTGGATCTCGGCACCGCTGCAGCCGGCGCGGCAGGCCAACCGCACAGCGCAACCGCAACCGCCCCGCCGCCGGCGGTGTACGAGACACCCGCGCCACTGCCGGACGCCAAGCCGACCGAAGAAGAGCTGCAGCGCCTGCGCCGCCGCGCGGCCACCAACGCACGCCTGTATCTGCTCGATATCCTGCAGCTGCAGCGCAACGCAGTTGCCGTTGCGCTGCATCGACAACTGCAGGTCGCGCGCGACGAAGATCAGATCCGCGCGGCCATTGCAGAAGCCTTGCACGGCTTGCCGCAGATCACCTCGGCAAGCTATGCCGAACGGGTGCGTACCCGGATCGGCGAGTTGCTGCCGGAGACAGTGCAAGCCGCGTGATTGGCGACCTTGGGCAGCGCGCGCGGACGGGAGAGTGCCGAGTCGCTCGACCCGCCTCGCCGATTGCACCGAAGCGCAGCTTCACGCAACACCCGCAGCCAGGAGACCGGCAGCAAAGCCGCTCCGCCTGGGAGACCGCGCAGGCGCATCGCCAGACCGCGTTATGTGCGCGATGACGTCAACCGCGCGGGGCTGGCAGTGCAGGTAGATCTGTCCCTGCCTGCTGCCCGCGTGATCCGCAGTCTGGAGCAGGTGATCCAATGACGCGGCAAACCGCGTGCCATCCGCTGTGACAATGGCCCGGAGTACATCAGTGGCGCGTTGCAGGTATGGGCCGAGCGGCAAGGCATCGCGCTACCGTGCATCCCGCTGGGCAATCCACAGCAGAACGCGTACATCGAACGCTCCAACCGGCGCGTACGCAACGCTTGACTTGCCGGCAACCTTTTCGATGACATCGAGCAGGTACAGGACATGGCCACCCATTGGCGATGGACGTACAACAACGCCCGCCCGAACATGGCGCTCGGCGGCATCACGCCGAGGCAGACGCTTGCAGTGGCCGCTTGGTTCCACTTCTGGCAACCGCTAAAAACGGGGGATGACCCACACACCCGCAAGGCAGCGTCTTGTTGGTCTGTTTTTCGATACTGCGTGGTGTTGGTTCGTTAGGCTTTTTACAACTTCGCTTGCGAGCAGGAAGATTGGATCTCAGCTCATTTATGGTTGATTGAAGCAGACTAGTTCTGCCATCCGTCGGTACTCGGTCGCTTTCACCGCTGTTCGTAAAAATTTCGGAAAATTCCATATGAATCCAAATATGCTGTTAAGAAAAGCACGGGCCATCGTGCCGACTGCATTGTTTGTACTGGCAGTGACGTTTGGTTCCTCGGCCAGCGCCGAGCCCCTGATGTCAATCAGAATCACAAGCCATGTGCTGCCGGCAATGGCGGTATTGGTGCAAGGGAATGGCTTGATCCAGTGCGTGCAATTGCTTTATGAACGGCCTGTGCTTGGGCCGAATCTGAGGCTCAACACGTCGGGTAATTACCAGCTCTACGCGATGTCCACCTCGAACTGTCAGCCTGGTACTGGGATGGCTGGGCTCCGTACTTCGATCGGCTTCGCGGGATCCGAGTCGGGGATCTTTGAAATGGATCTCCGCAATTCAGGATTTTCTCACCGTTGATCGCCGTGGGCGTCAGCACCGGCATTCCAGCCGACGCTGACGCCTGGCCGCGCTGCCCCTGCTCTGCGCGGCCAGAACCAGATTTGGCGACGTAGCAACCAGTCCTTCAGTTGGTTTTTCAGGGATGACTGAGCAGCAATACGTTCTGCTCGCCTTTAAGGCTGCGCGATGCGTGCACGCCGTTCCCCACGACGGATGGTTCATAGGGCCGCGCTTGAGCTGGTAAGCCTGCATCTATGTCACTGGGAGCAACAACAACGCCAGCTGGCAGACGAGGCGGATGCCGTAGCCACCACGTCTGCCGTGTGAACTACGTCTCGTCTTTTACTAGTGGACGCTGGAATACCGCGCGCAGTCCGGACCAGCACTGCTGGTAATCGGCTTGCCGATGCGCAGCGCTCAGTGCTTGTTGCGTCGGACGCAGGACTGCGCGGGTTTCGAACATAAAGGCCATGGTGTCGGCGATCACGTCCGGGCGCGTGAGATCTGCCTGCGAAGCCTTGTCGAAGGTGGCCGCATCCGGGCCGTGTCCGCTCATGCAGTTGTGCAATGAGGCGCCACCGGGCGCGAAGCCTTCGGCCTTGGCATCGTAAACGCCGTGCACCAGCCCCATGAACTCGCTGGCCACATTGCGGTGGAACCATGGCGGGCGGAAGGTGTGCTGCGCCACCAGCCAGCGCGGCGGGAAGATCGCAAAATCCATGTTGGCCGTGCCGTGCGTGTCGCTGGGCGAGGTCAGCACGGTGAAGATGCTGGGATCGGGATGATCGAAACTGATCGAGCCGATGGCGTTGAAGCGACGCAGATCGTAGCGATACGGCGCGTTATTGCCATGCCAGGCGACCACGTCCAACGGCGAGTGGCCGATATCGGCACGCCACAGATGGCCTTGGAATTTTGCCACCAGTTCGAACGCGCCTTCGCGCTGCTCGAAGGCGGCGCAAGGCGTTTCGAAATCGCGCGGATTGGCAAGACCGTTCGAACCGATCGGTCCCAGATCGGGCAGGCGCAACAGGCCCCCGAAGTTCTCGCAGACGTAGCCGCGCGCGGTGCCGTCCAGCAACTCGACGCGGAAACGCACGCCACGCGGAATCACGCCGATCTGCTGCGGCTCCAGCGCCAGCACGCCCAGTTCGGTATGCACGCGCAGCCGGCCCTGCTGCGGCACCAGCAACAGTTCGCCATCTGCGTCGTAGAAAAACCGATCGTGCATGGAGGCGTTGGCCGCATATAGATGCACGGCCACGCCGCTCATCGCCTCGGGGCCGCCATTGCCGGCCATGGTGTGCAGGCCATCGACGAAATCCGTGGAGGTGGACGGAAGCGGCAATGGACTCCAGCGCAGTTGATCCGGCGGCACCGGTCCGCTGCCGAAATCGTTGTGAAACTGCGACTGCTCGATCAGCGAGAAGCCGCCATGCACGGCCGCCGGGCGAATGCGGTACAGCCAACTGCGCCGGTTTTCGCCACGCGGCGCGGTAAACGCGGTGCCCGACAACTGCTCGGCATATAGGCCGTGCGCCACACGCTGCGGCGAGTTCTGCCCGACCGGCAGGCTGCCTGGCACCGCTTCGGTTGCGAACTCGTTGCCGAAACCGGTCATGGAGGAAAATTGGTCATGCATGGACGTGGGCTCTTAAAGTTTTGTCCCGCCGTAGCGAGCGCAGGACGACCGGTGCTAAGCCCCTCTCCCCTCGGGAGAGGGG
>NZ_FLTX01000062.1 GCF_900092025.1 Xanthomonas bromi | reverse complement strand
TGCAGCACATAGACGATGCCGTTGAGGGCCTGCTGATCGCTGAGACGAGGCCGTCCCCCTTTGGGGGATGGCTTGACCTGCGGAATCAGTGGTTCGATGCGCTTCCACAGCGCAGTTGGGATCTCGTTGCGACGTTTCGTGCTGCCAATGTTGCCGCCGACTCAACAGAATTCAAGGGTTTTGTTAGCCGCTCTTACTAACTGCAGGACATCGTGATGAGTGATTCCCTTCTCTTACGCCGCTCCAGGTCGGCGCCCTTACGCGGCCTACCCGTTTGGTGATGGCCCCGATGAAGCGCAGCCGCGCGCAGAATGCCGGCAACGTACTCACCACTTCCACCGTGATTTACTACGCGCAGCGGGCTACCGCAGGCCTCATCATCAATGAGGGCTCCCAGATTTACCTCAAGCCGTGGGTTCATCGATAGGCCCGGCATCCACTCTGCCGAGCAGGTAGCGGGCTGGAAACTGCTCACTGAGGCCGCACACGCTGCCGGTGGCCGCATCTTCATCCAGCTCTGGCACGAGGGCGCAGTATTGCACCCTTAATTTTCACAACGGCGAACTGCCGGTTGCTCCATCGGCCGTGCGTCCCAAGGCCACCGCCGCGCACTTAGACAGCCATGCGAAACGGCCGCTCCTCCGCCTGTTTTCCGGGTGTTGGAGTGCGCTCCATCATTGAATCCAAAGGAGTTCTTATGTCACTTAGCAAAACCCCCGTCATCTTCGGCGTGGGCCCCGGCATCGGCATAGCGGCCTCGCGTGAGTTCGCAGCACTAGGCTACCGGCTCGCCCTCCTCGCGCGTACCAAGTCAACGCTTGAGCGGCTCGTCGCGCAATTCGAGGCTGCCGGGACGACCGCGAAGGGGTTTGCGGCCGATGGCGGAGACGGCGAGTCGATCGACGCCGTCGTACCCGAGATCTGCAAGTGGGCGGAGGGCGACCCGAGTGTCGTGTTGTTCAATGCGTTCACGTCTTAGCCCGCGGGCCTGACACACGAAGTCTCCCCCGCCGGATTTGCGCGGAGTCTCCTGGTTAACGCTGCTGCGGCGCAGCATCTTGCCTATCACTTCGCACCTGCTCTGGTGGCGGCAGGCGAAGGCTCGCTGCTCTTTATCAGCAATTCGATGCCGCTCCATCCGATGGGCGGCGGCTTCGGCACATTAAGCGCGGGCAAGTCCGCTATGCGGTCGGTGGCCCTGACTTTGGCCGAGGACCTCGCCGGGAGCGGCGTGAGGGTCGGTCTCCTCACAGTGGACGGCCCAACAGCGCAGGGCAGCGTCCTTGATCCCGACGTGATCGCGGCCGACTTCGTGAAGCTGCACGAAGGCGCTTTCAACGACACGGAGATCATCTACAGTGGGCCATCCGCTATGGCCTGAATGTTGACCTCGCTCCATGTGCGCATGGCATAAGGTGCCAATACGATGTCGCGGCTAGCCGCCCGGAGGCATCGCTGATATACCGGCGGATTAAGAACCTGCGCGGTGCGAACCCTGCTGGGCCACGCCAAGCTTGCGAGCACCGTAAGGTATTTGGGAATCGAGTGAGGACGCATTGGAGATAGCAGAGCACACCGAGTCGTAAAATGTAGAAACAGGTGGACCGGCGGCCTCACCTGCAGAGGCCTGCGGTTTTTTGTGTACAGATCCATCTTGACTCAGGAAGTCCCATAGGCAATGGCGACTCCGATGTGACCAATAAATGCTGTAGAAAACCGCTTATTATGCTTGCAGATTAGGAAAGCGGTGCAAAAAGGCTGGGCGCCGCCACCGTGTCTGCCCAGTGTCAAACGGGGTCAGAAGAGGGATGCAGCAGCCTCACACTACTGCCGGCAAGACTGCCATACACCACGCTGGCATGTCAGAACTCTTGCCAGTTGCCCTCGTTGCTGGCGCTTGGTTTGACCAGACGCGGCTTGGCGACGGCTTTCGGCGTGACCGCCATCGGCCGTTTGCTGATCGCGGGCTTTGTTGAATGGACCGGTGCACCCACCTTGGCTACCGCTTTGTGCGAAGGGTCTATCTTGAACACTGCCACGGCCTCAGTCAGCTGAACGGCTTGATCTTCGAGCGAGCGAGCCGCAGCCGTCGCTTCTTCCACAAGCGCCGCATTCTGCTGAGTCGTCTCGTCCATCTGGGTAACCGTCTGATTGACCTGCTCGATCCCTGCAGACTGTTCTTGCGATGCGGCAGAAATTTCGCCCATGATATCGGTTACGCGTTGCACGCTGGCGACAACTTCGCTCATAGTGTTGCCCGCACTGTGGACCAGCACTGAGCCCTCCGCGACACGCTGCACCGAATCCTCGATAAGATCTTTGATCTCCTTGGCGGCACCAGAGGAGCGCTGCGCGAGGGTACGCACTTCCGAGGCGACAACTGCAAAGCCGCGGCCCTGCTCGCCCGCGCGTGCGGCTTCAACCGCAGCGTTCAAGGCCAGGATATTGGTTTGAAAGGCAATGCCGTCGATGACAGAAATGATATCTGCGATCTTCCTTGACGATGCCTCGATGCCGCTCATCGTCTCAACGACCTGCCCCACGACCTGACCGCCTTGCACAGCCACATTGGCTGCGCTGATGGCGAGCTGGTTAGCTTGGCGCGCACCTTCCGCGTTTTGTTTGACCGTAGAGGTCAGCTCTTCCATCGAAGCGGCGGTCTCTTCCAAATTCGCAGCCTGCTGTTCTGTGCGCTGCGACAGATCTTGATTACCGGCCGCGATCTCGCTGGCTGCGCCCTTGATCGAGATCGAGGACGTCTGAATGCTGCTAACGATCAGCGCCAGTTGGCTTGCAGTAGCGTTGGCATCGTCGCGCATCTGGGCAAACACACCACGGAAGTCTCCTGACATTCGAACGGTAAGATCGCCGGCAGAGATCGACTGCAACAGACGAGACACCTCTGCCAGATTCGTATCCGTGGTCTGCATCAAGTTGTTCAAACCCTCGACCATTCCGCGAAAGTCATGATCGAATGCATTCGCGTCGCCGCGGGTCGAGAAATCCCCGTTCGCCGCTGCCTGCGCCAATGTCAGGATCTGCTGATTGATCGCCTGAAGATTGCGTTTGGTTGCCGCCATCGCATCGCTGAGGGCTGCCTTCTCGCCAGGTAAAGCTGGCATGTCGGCCTGCATATCACCCACTGCATAGCTAGACATGACTGCCACCAGCTGACGCTGGACCTGCACATGCGCACCGACCAGATCGTTGGTACCGGCAACCATGCGCCCGTATTCACCAGGAAAGCGTTCTGCATCCATGCGATAACTCATTTCGCCAGCATCGTGGCGACTCGCCATATGGTCCTGCGCCTCGATCACCGCCCGCAGCTGCGCCTGCATGCTGCCCATCGACAATAGAAGTTGGCCCATTTCATCTTTTCGACGAGGCTCAATGCGGCTATTTAATTGACCTAAAGACACTGCTGCTGACACCTTCACTGCCTCAGCCAGAGGCGCCAGCACCTCGCGGCGCAACAGCAAGTACAGCGAGACGCTGAGCAGCGCGGCCGACAGCAGGCCTACCACGATGATCACCCACAACAATGCACGCGCTTGCGCCATGACATGGTGTTTGGGAACCATGATCCCGAGCGCAAACACTTCTGGAGCATTGCCCAGACGCATCGGCACGAAGACGCGTAGCCAATCAACCCCCGCCACCGCGGCCTCGTCACTGCTCACCTGACCGGCGCGCACCTTGGCCAGCATGGCCTGGGTGGTCGCGTCATTCAGCGTTTTGCCGACCTGCGTGGCATCGGCACTCGCCATCACAGCGCCGGTCGGCGACAACAATACTGCTTCCCCAACATCGAGTGGACGAAGCGTGGCGACGCGCTTTTGCAGCGCATCCAGCGACATGGTGATGTTGACCGTCCCGAGGAAGCGATCACCGTCCATGATGGGTGTGCTCAACGTCGTCATCAGCGTATCGACGCCCGCGACCGGGTAGTAATAGGGCTCGATAACTACTGGCGCATGGCTTTTGCGAGCCGCAAGATACCAGTCGCCGTCACCTGGCTTGTCGTAGCTGTGGAGGGCTTCCCGTACCAGCTCGCCTTTTTGATACGACCAATACACCATGAAGCGGCCGGTAGCGTCGTGGAACGGCGCGTTGATGTTGGCGGTATCGTGCCCATCAAACGCATCTGGTTCCCAGAGCGTACTGATGCCGAGCCAATTCTTCTGCAGTCGCAACTGCTCATGGAGAACAGCGGCTGCCGAAGCGCGACTTGTGCCGCCCGACTCGCGCTCTATCCGAAACGTATTAGCCAACGTGGAACCGGTGTTGAAGGCGGAGCCGATGTCCGAAGAGATCGAACTGGCCTCGTGATGTGCCACTTCACGCAGCATGCTGTGCGAGGACCCAAGCAACGCCTCACTACTGCGCCAATAGCTGATAGCCGCAGTCATGCCAAAACACACCAGGGCGAGAATGCCGGTACCGATCATGAGGCGACCGGCAACGCTGTTACCATGAATCAAGGACCTGCTCATCAACTTCCCCGGAATGACTATGACATGCCCTGCTGGACACGCTTGCTCTCCGGTGATGTATCGACGCAAACGAGAAAAACTTGAACCATGTTGGCCCTAAGGCTGCGTCGGCATGTGCCGATATACATTTGGCCATATCATTCGAAAAAGCGGTCTCACCCATGCAAGTTAAATTCAGGCTTCTACTCCTGCTCGTGGCCCTCGCCGTAAGTGGCTGCGTGCACGCCCAAGATCAGGGCACCGATCCTTATGCCAAGCTCGGAGGTTCGATCCGTCTGAATTATGGCTGGTTGGACTACGGCCCAACCCGCGGGCTCGACCTGGAGCTATTACGAGTGGATCTGAATGCAGGGGCTGGCCCGGTTTTTGTATCGATTCAACATCGCTGGTACGACGGATTTGATGCAGTTCATCACGCGTTCGTAGGTTGGAACATCAACGACAAAACGGTGGTGAAGGCTGGCATCCAGCAGGTACCCTTCGGGCTGTTGCCCACTGCCTCCAACAGCTTTTGGTTTGGCTCAGGCTATTACCTCGGCATAGAAGACGACTATGACCCTGGGGTTGTGCTGACTCGCACCGATGGTGCCAACACGTGGCATGTCGGGTGGTTCATGGGCGACGAATATGGCGACGGGGCCCGTTACGATCGTTATTCGTTCGATGTCGCCGAAACAAAAATGTATCCCTACCGCGAACGCCATCGCATCATTGCCAGATACGAGCGCCGCTATGAAGCAAGTAATGGCGTACTCCTGTTCGGGGCTTCCGCCTTTTCTGGTCACGTTCTCAATGTCGACAGCCGAAACCGACACACGTATGGCAGTGCAGCCGTCCACGCACAATGGAGCAGCGGACGTTGGACTAGCCAGCTGCAATGGGCACGCTATCGTTATGATGTGCCAGGCGAACGGATTGCGATATCCGCTTTCATGTTCCCTTTCGAGGTCGCTGCAAAAGCAGATGTGCCTACAGCCAACATCGCCTATTCCTTCGGAAAGAACAGGTGGCTTGACGATATAACGTGCTACAACAATCTTAGTCAAACGGTTCCATATGGCGACATTCCGGGGGTGCGTACGTCCACGCAGAACGTTACGGGCTGCAGCGTAAAAAAAGGAATAATGCTGACCTATCTTGATTGGATCGCAGGCAAGAATATGTGGTTTGCAGGCGGCAACGGCATTGCTATCGACGATGGTGATCGATCGCGCTGGCATTCGCGCTTCAATCTCAACATCGGATTCTATTTTTAGCCCGTCTGCCGAACCGCTTGGCGATCAAGCCAGCTGGACAGCGCACACTTGGGCGGCCCTATGCAGCAATCTCAATGTTTTCTCCACGTACTCATTGGTGACCATCGTTTGTAGTCGCACTCCTGGGTGCCAAGTTTTCCTGGTCCCGCGGTCGCGAGTGCCTATTTTTTCGATTGGCGGTGTAACAGCGCGCTTTTAGCGGTGCAGGAATTGCAGATCGCCAATACTCTTGAGCATTGTTGCCCGACAGGCAGACGTATGGCCGGCCTGTTAATTGGCCGGTTCTGGTTGGTTTACAACACATAATGATGCTGGGCGGCTCTTTTCGCTTGTGATTGCAAAAAATCGGGCGGCCACGAGTCGGTGCAGGTGGTTGGTCTCATGGTAGCCGTGCGCCTTGCCAATCGCCACTGGCGACGTAGAGGGGCAATACTGCGTTACGAAGAATGCTGGCGCTTCCTGGAAGCAAGTAGATGCCCAATCTAGACCCACTTAACGCAGACGTAGAACGCAACGGTAGGGGGTCGCCGAAGAACACTTCTACCGGAACGCACACTGTACCGTCGCCACCATGGCACGGCGACATAGTGATCCGCCAGGATCGCAAGTGGCTACGCCTGCAGTTCTCTAAGACGGCGCAATTGGTCGGGACGCTCGAGCACTGGCAGCACGACAGCTTCATCGTGCGCTGGGACGACCGCTCCTTGAATGCCGATGCCTTCGTCAACTTCGCACTGACACCCGACGGTGCCGGGCTTGAGATGCGCATGGAGGCCATCTCGCCATTGCCCGATTTCAGCTTCGATTTCCAAGATCTGGTTTTGACGCCAGTGCCGAAGGAGGCGCCGGCGCAGCGTTGATACAGGCGCGTTGACGGCATGGCGACACGAGCAAACCGGATCTGACACGCGCCTTCTGCCAGAAGCGATAGACGCCAGCAAGTTTCAGCTCGTATGCTGCTGTATCCGCAGACAGTCAAGATAATCAGCCCAAGCCTGCATCATCTTTCGGCGCTCGGCGATATGAGCCGTGCGGTTATATGCCCGGCCGTTTGGATCACGCACGGCATGCGCTAGCTGGTGTTCGATGTAGTCAGGGCGGAAGCCGAGCACCTCATCGAGGATCGTACGAGCCATTGCGCGAAAGCCATGTCCAGTCATGGTCTTGGAGTCAAACCCCATCCTCCTCAGCGCGGCATTGATGGTGCTATCGCTCATCGGCCTCCCCTTCCCATGCAGGCTAGGAAAGACAAACTCACTGGCCCTGGTCATGGGTTCAAGCTCGCGAAGAACTTCAACTGCCTGTGAGGCAAGCGGGACTATGTGTGCGGTCCCTGTCTTAGAAGCAACGTACCGCCACTCCCCAGCCGCAAGATCAATATCTTTCCATTTCGCGGTCCTTAGCTCACCTGGCCGCGCGAAGACCAGTGGCGCGAGCTTAAGGGCGGCGCGTACAACCGGGCTTCCTTCGTATCCCCATAACGCTCGCAGCAAAGGTGCAACGTCAGTCGGTTCGGTCAAGCTGGCGAAATTACGCACTTTTGGAGTCTCTAGCGCTCCAAAAAGATCGGAAGCCGGGTCGCGCTCGGCCTTGCCCACGGTGATGGCGTATCGAAACACCATGCTGGCGATACCCCGAGCTCGATGTGCTGTCTCGATGGCACCACGCGCCTCTATCTTGCGCAGGACAGCAAGAAGTTCCGGCGCAGATACCTCTGCGATAGGCCTATGGCCCAGATAGGGATTGAGGTCTTTTTCAACGATCCTGGCATTGCGCTTCATCGTAAGGGCGGAGTTTTTTTGGTATGCAGCTCCAGAAGCTCTGCAGCGACAACCGCAAAGCTGAGCTGGGACCGATCAGCGTGGACCAGCTTGTCGATCCTTCTCTTGTCTCCTGGATCGACACCTGACCGAAGAACCTTGCGCGCCTCAAGATGCTGCGCCCGCGCATCTGCCAGGCCGACCTCTGGGTAGATCCCCAGTGCCAAACGCTTTTCCTTACCGCCGAAGCGGTACTTCCATCGCCATAGCTTTGGCGACTTTCGGCGAGCTCTTGACCTACAAGACGCCGCCGTCGAACAGCCTCGCGGGCGGGCAGCGGGCTTTGCGTTACGCACTACAGCGTCACTTTAGGGGCGGGGGCATGCGTATTCGTACTGGGGCTAGTGTCCCATCTATCCCCCCGATCAGCCTGGATTTCAATGGGTCGAAGTGGATCTGGGAGGACCTGGAGGCAACAAAAACCCCCGATTTCTCGGGGGTCTTGGACTTTCTTGGACGTCCCCGGAGGGTTCATCTGGTGCGCCCGGAGGGATTCGAACCCCCGACCAATGGCTTCGGAAGCCACTACTCTATCCGGCTGAGCTACGAGCGCCTGGACGCGTATTATGCCAGAACAGCCGCCCGCGCGTGGCGGGGCCTGGCGAGCGGCGTCACTCGGCGCGTTGCGAATCCCATCTCTCCGGGCCGGTCGGTTGCCAGCATGGAAAGGGGCGTCGGACGCGCACGTTCAGACCGACCAGCAGACGGGCCGCGCATCGGCATGGGATTCACAAGGTCGCCGTCAGCGCAGCACGCCTCCCACGCCCACATGACCATAGCCAAGCCGCACTGCTACCCTTTGCAGCATGAGCAAGCATGATGTCCAACACCTGCCCGCAGCACGCGCGCTGACGGGGCCGCAGCGACTGGGGCAGTACTGGAAGCTGGTCCGTGGCGACCGCCCGATCGGCAGCCTGTTGCTGCTCTGGCCCACATGGTGGGCGCTGTGGCTGGCCGCCGACGGCATGCCGCCGCTGTGGACGCTGTTCGTGTTCACCGCCGGGGTGTGGCTGACCCGCTCGGCCGGCTGCGTGATCAACGACTATGCCGACCGCTGGCTGGACCCGCACGTGGAGCGCACCAAGTCGCGCCCGCTGGCCACCGGGGCGGTCTCCGGGCGCGAGGCGTTGTGGGTGTTCGTGGTGCTGATGCTGGTGGCGTTCGCGCTGGTGCTCACGCTCAACTGGCTGACCGTGGCGCTGAGCGTGCCCGGCGTGTTCCTGGCCGCCAGCTACCCCTATCTCAAGCGCCACACCCACCTGCCCCAGGTCTATCTGGGCATGGCGTTCGGCTGGGGCATCCCGATGGCCTTCGCTGCGGTGCAGGGCGGCGTGCCGTTGCTGGGCTGGCTGCTGTATGCCGCCAACATCCTGTGGGCGACCGCATACGACACCTGGTACGCCATGGTCGACCGCGACGACGACATCCGCATGGGCAGCAAATCCACCGCCATCCTGTTCGGCAAATTCGATCTGGTCGCTCAAGGCATCTTGTATGCGCTGATGGTCGCGACGTTGGCATTGGTCGGCCTGCGCGCTGATCTGGGTGCTGCGTACTGGGCCGGTCTGGGCGTTGCGGCGCTGCTGGTGGCCTACGAATTTCGCATCGCCCGCCACCGCGAACGCGGCGCCTGCTTTCGCGCCTTCCTGCACAACAACTGGGTCGGCCTGGCGGTCTTCGCCGGGATCGCAGTGGCGGTGGCGGGGCGTTAGCTCGCGGATCAGGAATCGGGAATCGGTCGATGACAGATCAGACGCAGAGATTGCGCACGAGGATTCAAAGCGCATGGGCATCGTTGGCAACTCTACCGGGCCGCAGCACTTTCGATCACGGCACCCGCGCGCAGACCCACGCATCCACCCGTTGAACACCCGCCTTGCGTAATGCCTTTGCTGCGGCGTGCAGCGTTGCGCCGGTCGTCATCACGTCGTCCACCAGCGCGACATGCGCCGGCAACGCGCCGCCGGCCACAAACGCATCGCGCACATTGCGCCGCCGCTCGATCGCGTCCAGTTCGGATTGCGGCGCGGTCGCGCGAACGCGTCGCAGCAACGGCAGGCAAGGCAACTGCAGCGCGCGGCCAAGCGGCCTGGCCAACTCCAGCGCCTGGTCGTAACCGCGCTGGCGCAGGCGCTGCCGGTGCAGACTCACCGGTACCAACGCCTGCGGACGCGGCAGCTCCACACAGCGCCGGGCCATCAGGTCGCTGAGCAGGCGGCCAGCCGCCAGGTCTTGATGAAATTTGAACCGCCGCAACAGCCCATCCACGGGCCAGCGATAGGTAAAGCAGGCATGCACCCGCTGCAGCGGTGGGGGTTCCTGCAGGCACTGCCCGCACAGCGCCACCCCATCGGAGGCGAACAGCTGGGTGGCGCAGCATAGGCAGGCATGGCCGTGCTCGGGCAAGGCAGCGCGACATGCCGGGCATAGATCGCTGTCGGGCGTACCGGCTTCCGTGCAGACCAGACACACGCTCGGCAACAGCAGCCGCAGCACCCGTTGTGGCCATCTGTAAACCGACCGCACCTGATTGAAGTTGACAGCATCTTCCATGCTCACCAGACTGCCTGGCTTCCAAGCCGCTGACTGTCAGGAAACTCCGATGTCTGTTGTCGTCCGCCATGACTGGGATCGCAAAGAGCTGCAGGCGCTGTTCGATCTGCCGTTCCCCGAGTTGCTCCATCACGCAGCCAGCGTGCACCGCGCACATTTCGACCCGGCGCAGGTGCAGGTGTCGACGCTGTTGTCGGTCAAGACCGGCGGCTGCCCGGAAGATTGCGCGTACTGCCCGCAGGCGCAGCGTTACGACACCGGCGTGACCGCGCAGAAGCTGATGGAGACCGAAGAGGTCGTGGCCAAGGCGCGCCAAGCCAAAGCCGCCGGCGCCTCGCGCTTCTGCATGGGCGCAGCCTGGCGCTCGCCCAAGGAACGCGACATCCCCAAGGTGGCCGCGATGATCCGCGAGGTAAAGGCCATGGGCCTGGAAACCTGCGCCACGCTCGGCATGCTCGACGCCGGCCAGGCGCGTGCGCTCAAGGATGCCGGACTGGACTACTACAACCACAATCTGGACACCGCGCCCGATTACTACGACTCGATCATCCACACCCGCCAGTACCAGGACCGCCTGAACACGCTGGAGCACGTGCGCGATGTCGGTCTGAAGACCTGCTGCGGCGGCATCGTCGGGATGGGAGAAACCCGCGAACACCGCATCGGTCTGCTGCTGGCGCTGGCCACGCTGCCGGCGCACCCGGATTCGGTACCGATCAACCAGCTGGTGCAGGTGCCCGGTACTCCGTTGCATGGCACCCAGCAGCTGGATCCGTTCGAGTTCGTGCGCATGATCGCGGTGGCGCGCATCGCCATGCCCAAGTCGATGGTGCGCCTGTCCGCCGGCCGTGAAGCGATGAGCGACGAGTTGCAGGCGCTGTGCTTCCTGGCCGGCGCCAACTCCATTTTCTACGGCGAAAAACTGCTCACCACCGGCAACCCGGACACCGAGCGCGACCAGGCCCTGTTTCAGCGCCTGGGCCTGCGCCCGATGCAGATCACCGTCGATGCGGCCGAGCACGATCACCCCGGCACGGTGCATGCGGAGATCACCCGCGGCGCGGCGTGCGAACACGCCGCGTGATGACGGCGCACCGCGTTCCGGGATAAGCCCTTCGGGATGCCTCCCAGCACTGCGGTCCAGCCCTTCTGAGTCGAGAAGGGCGAGCCGCAGCAGCAAACAGGCATCGCTGGCAACCCGAGCGCATCGCAAAGCCACCCCGCTCCCACCGGCCGTCGGTGTCAGCTGGGCGATGTGACCGCGGCACGCTACGCTAGCGGCCCTTCTCCCGTTGTCGAACGTCCTCATGGCTCGCCCCGATCTGCACGAACGGATTTCGTCGCTGCGCAAGTTGCGCGTCGCCCAGGAACGGGTACGGGTGCGGCGTCAGGTCGGTCGCCGCGATGGCGTGCGGCTGGAGATCGATGGCCGCTGGCTGACCGGTTTCTGTTCCAACGACTATCTAGGTCTGTCGCAACAGTTCGAAGTGGTCGCCGCGCTGCAGGATGCCGCTGCCCGCGATGGTGCCGGCGCCACCGCCTCGCATCTGATCTGCGGCCACCACACGGCACACGAAACGCTCGAACGTGAAATCGCCGAATGGCTGGGATATCCGTCGGCATTGCTGTTCGGAAGCGGCTTCATTGCGAATCTCGCGGTGCAGCAGGCCTTGCTCAGCGAAGAAGACGATGTCTGCGTGCAGGACCGGCTCAATCACGCCAGCCTGCTCGATGCCACGCGACTGGCCGGTTGCCGGCTGCGGCGCTACCCGCATCTGGATGTGGAAGGCGCGATGCGTCAGCTCAAGGGCGCGCCCGAGGGTGCGGCGATGCTGGCCAGCGACGGCGTCTTCAGCATGGATGGCGACGTGGCGCCGCTGCGCGCCTTGAGCCTGGTGGCACGCATGCAGGACGCCTTGTTCTATGTCGACGATGCGCACGGCGTGGGCGTGCTGGGCCCGCAAGGGCGCGGCTGCGTGGCCGATGCAGGGCTAAGCGTGGCCGAAGTGCCGCTGCAGTTGGTGACACTGGGTAAGGCGCTCGGTGGCTACGGCGCGGTCGTGGTTGGCGAAGAAGCGCTGATCCGCCATCTGGCAGAAACCGCCCGTCCGTACATCTACACCACCGCCCTGCCGCCGGCGCAGGTCGCCGCCACGCTAGCCGCCGTGCGCCTGGCGCGTCGCGACGATTGGCGTCGCACGCGCCTGGTCGACTTGGTCGGTGCGTTCCGCGATGGCGCGCGCAAGCATGGTTTCGAACTGATGGCCTCCGACACGCCGATCCAGCCGTTGCTATGCGGCGAAGAAGCGACCGTGATGGCGATGTCGGCCACACTCGAACAGGCGGGTTTCATGGTGGGCGCCATTCGTCCGCCCACCGTGCCCGAAGGCAAGGCGCGCTTGCGTGTGACCCTGTCTGCGCTGCATACCCCGCAGCAGGTGCAGGCGCTGATCGAGGCCATCGTGCAGGCGCGCGATGTGGTCAGCCGGCAACCGCTGCGTGCGTCTGCCTGAGGCGGGCTGCAGTGCGTGCGTTGCCTGCGCTGAAACCAGCGTGGGCCACGCAAGCCATGCATTGACTGCACGAGGCGCACGCGTGTCAGGCCGCAACCGTGTGTTGATGTTTCGTTCCCACATGGGTCCCCTGCATTGCACCGCCTGTCCCGCGGGTGCGCGCCGGCATCCAATCGCCTTCGTGCACTGACATGTCGGCAGCGATGCCAGGGACAGCCACAGCGGCGCAATGCCGCGTGTGGGAGGCGCTATCGCGCTTGTATCTGGACAACGACAGTCGCGACGACGACAACATTGCGCACGTTCTAGCCGGCTCGCCATTCACCCTGGAACAGCTACGCACGATGTTGTTGCACGAGGTGCATCCGGTGCTGATCGGCAATCTGCGCAGCGTGGCAGGCGTCTGGGACGAATTCGATCCCGACTGGCTGGCGGCCAGGATTCAGGCGCGGCAGGCAGGTGGCGGGTTCTGGTCGGCGCGCTGCACTGGCGCGGTTACGCACACACGCAGTGGGCCTTGCTGGCCCCAAAGATCGTCGCGCTGCGTGCAGCCGCGACGCACTGACGCCAACGCGCCGCAGTGACGCCGCACCTAAACACCTCCCAAGCTGCAAACGGCACGCGGCGACAGCGCCAACACTCTCCAGTATTTCTGGACCCTGTCGCAGCACCAACGCGCATCGATCAACGCGTACCGGCAAGCAACAATCGGCCACAATGCACGCATGCATATCGAGGTCATCGGCCACGGGCCGGCGCTGGTTCTTCTGCACGGTTGGGCACTGCACGGCGGCGTGTTCGCACCGCTGGTAGACCGCCTGGCACCGCACTATCAATTGCATCTGGTCGACCTGCCCGGTCACGGCTTCAGTCGCGACGACAGCACACCGCTGGCGTTGCCGTACGTGGTCGCCGAGATTGCGGCCGCCACACCGCCGGCGGTGTGGCTCGGCTGGTCGCTGGGTGGGGTGTTTGCGCTGCATGCGGCCGCCACGCTGCCGCAGGTGCGCGGGCTGGCGATGATTGCCGCAACGCCGCGCTTCGTGCGTGGCAACGATTGGCCCGATGCCGTCCAGCGCGAGGTATTCGTGCAATTCGGTGCCGAGTTGTCGCGTGACTATCGCGGCACCCTGGAGCATTTTCTTGCGCTGGACACGCTCGGCTCGGTGCATGCACGCAGCGAACTGCGCAGCCTGCGCGAGACGCTCACCGCACGCGGCGAACCGGCACCGGAGGCTTTGCAGCAAGGGCTCACCCTGCTCGAACGCACCGATCTGCGCCGCGCCTTGCCGCAGCTCGCACGCCCCAGCCTGTGGATCGCCGGGCAACGTGATCGCCTGGTGCCGGCCGCCGGCATGCATGCCGCCGCCGCGCTCAGCCCGCACGCGCAGGCGCTCACCATTGCCGGCGGTGGCCACGCACCGTTTCTCGGCCACGCCGATCAGGTGGCCGAGGTGCTGCAACGCTTCGTTGCGTCCGTGCCGTGAGCGGATCGTCGATCATGCGACATCGCTGATCGAGGAGACATCGCATGGATCTGGGAATCGCCGGCCGCTGGGCGCTGGTCTGCGCCGCCAGCAAAGGGTTGGGCCTGGGCTGCGCCCGTGCGCTGGTCAGCGAAAGCGTCCATGTGGTGATCGCCGCGCGCGGCCGCGATGCACTGGAACACGCCGCCGACGTAGTGCGCGCGCTGCCCGGTGCTGGCGAGGTGCGCAGCGTGGTCGCCGATATCGCAACGCCGGAAGGACGCAGCGCCGCGCTCGCGGCCTGCCCGCAGGTCGACATCTTGGTCAACAACGCGGGCGGCCCGCCGCCGGGCGATTTCCGTCAATGGGAACGCGAGGACTGGTTGCGCGCGCTGGACGCCAACATGCTCGCGCCGATCGAACTGATTCGCGCCACCGTCGATGGCATGCGGGCACGCCGCTTCGGTCGCATCGTCAACATCACCTCCAGCGCGGTGAAGGCGCCGATCGACATCCTTGGCTTCTCCAACGGCGCGCGCGCCGGCCTCACCGGCTTCGTCACCGGACTGGCACGCGGCACGGTGGCCGAGAACGTCACCATCAACAACCTGTTGCCCGGCCAGTTCGCCACCGACCGCCTGCGCGGCAATTTCGCCGCCATCGCACAGCACAGGGCAGCACCGCCGAAGAGGTCGCAGAGCGCAAGCGTGCGGGCATTCCGGCAGCGCGCTTCGGCGAACCAGACGAGTTCGGCGCAGCCTGCGCCTTCCTGTGCAGCGCGCAGGCCGGCTATATCACCGGGCAGAACCTGTTGATCGACGGCGGCAGCTATCCCGGCACGTTCTAGCGTGGCACCGCGCACCACGCATCGATTCCCTCCGCCCGGGCCAGGGGCGACAATAGCGGCGCCATGAACAGTACTTTCGACCCCCGCCACGTCCGCCGCGCATTCGCGCGTGCCGCCAGCACCTACACCGCCGCCGCCGCGCTACAGCGCGAAGCGGAAACGCGCCTGTTCGAATCGCTCGACTACCTGGGCGAGCAGGTGCCCAGCGTGGTGCTGGATGTCGGCGCCGGCCCCGGCCATGCCAGCGGCGCGATCAAGAAGCGCTGGCCCAAGGCGCAGGTCATCGCGCTGGATCAGGCCATGCCGATGTTGCGCCAGGCGCGCAAGGCCGCCGGCTGGTGGAAGCCATTCGCACAGGTGTGCGCCGATGCGCGCGCGTTGCCCATTGCCGACGGCAGCGTGGATGTGATCTTCAGCAATCTGTGCCTGCAGTGGGTGGAAGACCTGCCGGCGGTGTTCGCCGGGTTCCGGCGCGCGCTGCGCCCGGGCGGGCTGTTGCTGTGCTCCAGCTTCGGACCGGAAACGCTGATCGAATTGCGCGAGGCCTTCGCGCAGACCGACCCGGCCCCGCATGTCAGCCGCTTTCCGCCAATCGCGCAATTCGGCGATGCCCTGCTGATGTCCGGCTTCCGCGACCCCGTGTTGGACCGCGACCTGTTCACCCTGACCTATAACGACCTGCCCGCACTGATGCGCGAACTGCGTGCGATGGGCGCGACCAATGCGCTCAGCAACCGCCGCGCCACCCTCACCGGACGCGGCCGGTTCGCCGCCGCCAGCGCTGCCTACGAACCGCTGCGGCGACAGGACGGTACCCTGCCGAGCTCCTGGGAAGTGATCTACGCCCATGCCTGGGCACCGGCACCGGGCGCGCCCATCCGCGAACACGGGCACGACGTCGCCAGCATGCCGGTCAGCGCAATCCCGATCCGCCGCCGCATCGACTGAGCGGCGGTAGAGAACGTCAGACGTCGCGCTGCCATTGCCGGTGAGACACAGCGTATTGCGTCCACGCCAATGCCTACCGGTCAGGCTCGGCGGACACACTTGCTAGAATTCTGAAGTTACCGGCCGCACTTCCCTGTTGCGGCTCACCTGTTCGATGGTGGCTACCGACACGGCAGCAGTGCACGCGCGCTTGTTGGCAGCCGCTTCTTACGTTTGCGGCCCCCCGCCCCCAATCGGCCTCCCCCATGTTGAAGTGGCTTCTCATTGCGCTGTTCATCGCATCGGCGCTCTATATCCATTACCGCGGTCGCGTACGCCACCGGCTCAGCCGGCAGCTGCTGGACCATTCCACCTTCATGGCCCCGATCAACACGCTGATGTACCTGTGTTCGCGGGTGCCGACCACGCCGTTCATCGACCCGGGCAAGGAATTTCCGGAGCTGGCGCCGCTACGCGCCAATTGGCCGCTGATCCGCGACGAAGCGGTGGCGCTGCAGCAGATGCAGAAGATCCGCGCCGCCGACGGCTATACCGACATCGGCTTCAACTCGTTTTTCCGCCGCGGCTGGAAGCGCTTTTATCTGAAGTGGTACGGCACCGCGCACCCGTCGGCGGCCGAGTTGTGCCCGCAGACCACTGCATTGCTGAAATCCATTCCCACGGTGAAGGCGGCGATGTTCGCCGAACTGCCGCCGGGCAGCGAACTGCGCCCGCACCGCGACCCGTTCGCCGGGTCCATGCGCCTGCACCTGGGCCTGGCCACGCCCAACGACGACCGCTGCTTCATCGACGTCGACGGCCAGCGCCACAGCTGGCGCGACGGCGAGTGGACCATGTTCGACGAGACCTACATCCACTACGCGCGCAACGACACCGATCAGGACCGCATCATCCTGTTCTGCGATATCGAACGCCCGATGCGCTGGCGCTGGGCCGGGGCAGTGAATCGCTTCGTCGGCCGCAGCCTGCTGTCGGCCGGTGCCTCGCCCAATCAGGAAGGCGACAAGACCGGCGGCATCAATCGCGTGTTCCGCTATTTCTATGCCGCACGGCTGAAGGCCAAGGCGCTGAAGGAACGCAACAACCCGCTGTACCAGGTGCTCAAGTGGAGCATCTTCGTGCTGGTGGTGATCGGGGTGGTGTTGCTGTAACGCCTGCGGCGATCAGGCACGCGCGCCGACCCGATGGCGTCCACCGAGAAGACCGGCACGCCCGTAGAAGCGCGAAGGCGCGATGCGGCGTGACGGGTCACGCCGCATCGCGCGCCTAGTTGCTGTTGCACACGGATGAAGCCGCACTGCCGAACACCCTACGCAGGCCGTGCACTCAGCGCGATATCTGCGCGATCCATTCCTGCAGGTTGTAGTAGTTGGTGACACGGGTGATCTTGCCGCCCTGCACGTCGAAGAATGCACCGCCCGGCAGCACATAGGTCTGCCCGGTGGCCTCCGGCAGGCCTTCGTCGGTGGTGTGATAGACGCCATGCACCACGTACTCGGCACCGACCCGGGTGCCATCGTCGTTGGCGATGACCATGACATCGCGCAACTGCTCGCGGTAGCTGTCGTTCATACGATGCAGGAACGCGGCAAATTCGGCGCGGCCGATTTCGCGCGGGCCCTGGTTGAGGTCATGGGCGACGTTGTCGGCCAGACACGCCAACATGCCGTCCCAGTCGCCACGGTTGAATGCTGCGTAGTAGGCCTGGACCAGGCCGATGGCGTGTTGCCGATGGGTCTCGCTCATGCTCGAACCTGCCGCTGGGAAAGCCGCATCATAGGCCCGTGGTCACGGCCCTTGCACCACCAGATCGCGGTGGAAGTAATACACCTCCTGCAACAGGAAGCGCCAACTGGTGTGGAAGCTGCGAAAGCGCGTGCTCGGCGTGGAGGAGGCCAGCGCGTCGATGCCCAACTCCTGGCTCAGCCGCAGCGCCCGCGCCATATGCAGCGGGTCGCTGACGATGATCGCCCGATGCATGCCGTGCCGCTCCATCAGCGCGCGCGCCTGTTGCAGGTTCTGCCGGGTGGTGCGCGATGCGGTTTCGATCACGATGGCCTCCGACGGGATGCCGTGGCGCAGCGCATAGCGTCGGGCCACCTGCGATTCGGCAAAACGCGCGCCGTTGCCGAAGCCGCCGGTGAACAACAGCTGCGGCGCATAGCCCTGCGCGTATAGGTCCAGCGCATGCCGGATGCGTTCTTCGAACACCGGCGAAGGGCGCGCATCGTAGGCGGCCGCGCCGAGCACGATGATCACATCAGCCGGTGCGGCCTGATCGCGGTCGCCGATCCACACGATCCAGCCCGCCACGCCCACCAGCCAGATCAGCGCCAGCATGCACAACCGCCAGCCCCAGCCCCACAGACCGCGCCCACGCGAGCGCCTGCTCACGCCGCGGCCCATGGCAAGGCATCCAGATCGACATTGCCGCCGGACAGGATCAGCCCCACCCGGCGCCCGGCAAACCGTGCCGGCTCGGCCAGCACCGCGGCCAGGGTGATCGCCGAAGACGGCTCGACCACTTGTTTGAGCAGTTGCCAGACCAGCCGCATCGCCCGCACCACCGCGGCATCGTCGACCGTGATCACCTGCGCGCCGGCATGCTGCAGCAGCGCGAAATTGGGCGCGCCCAAGGTGCCGCGCAGGCCATCGCACACAGTGTCCGGCACGAAATCGACCAGGCGCTGCCCTGCCGCCAACGACCGCGCGGTATCGGCTGCGCCGGCCGGCTCGGCCAGCACCAGCGCGCAATCCGGTGCCGCACGCAGCGCCAGCGCGGCGCCCGCCGCCAGCCCGCCGCCGCCAACCGGCGCTATCAGTACGTCCAGCCCACCGCTTTGATGCAGCAGTTCCAGCGTGGCGGTGCCCTGCCCAGCGATCACTGCACTATCGGTATACGGATGCACCAGTGTGGCGCCACTGCTGGCCTGCACCTCGGCGCAGAGCTGCTCACGCGCGGCAATGGTCGGCGCGCAACGCCACAACGTGGCGCCATGCCGGGAGATATTGGCCAGTTTGGCGGCCACCGCGCCTTCGGGCACCACCACATGGCAGCCGATGCCGCGCGTGCGTGCGGCAAGCGCCAACGCCGCGCCGTGGTTACCGGACGAATGCGTGACGACACCGCGCGCAGCCAGCTCATCCGGCAGCGACCACACTGCATTGCAGGCACCGCGGAACTTGAATGCGCCACTGCGCTGCAGATGTTCGGCCTTGAACAGCAGTTGCGCACCGCTGAGCGCGTCCAGGCTGTGCGATGTCAGCAACGGTGTCGGCGCGCAGTGCGGCGCGAGCCGCGCAGCGGCCTGCAGGACGTCGGAATGGGCAAGAGAAACCGGCTCGATCATGCCTGCAAGATTAACGTATCCCCTCCTCTTCACGGGTCGCACGCACGGCCGCCGCGCATGCTGGATCGATGACAAAGCGCCTTATTGCCGCACAATTAAGGACCGATTCAATGCATCGGTTCGACAGTGACACCATGGTTGCAGGAGGGCACCATTCATGAAATTCCGTCTGATCTTCGCCGCCGGGCTGTTGGCCTTGGGCGGCTGCGCAACGTACGACTACGCCGGCGGTGGGTCGGGCGGCTATTACCGTGGTGCACCTGCCGTGCAATATCGCTATCCGCCCGGGTACTCCCCGTACTACTACGGCAACCCATACGGCATGCCGTACGGTTATGGCGCCGATTCGATCGGTCTGTACGACTACCCGGCGTACCCGGTCTACCGCGATGGCGGCGGCTATTACTACCGGCAGTACGATCGCCGTCCGCAGTACCGGCCACCGCGTCCGAACGGCTCGTTCAATAACGGCGCACGCCCCGGTGGCTCGCGCCCGCAACAACCCAACCGGCCGCCGGCAACCGGTGCACAGCCGCCGCGTATCGGGGCACCGCCACGGGTGATCCGCGAGATTCAACGGCAAACTGCACCGCGCAACACAGGCCAGCAGATTCCTTGAGTCGCTGACTGCGACAGGGCCCACAATTGAAGACATTGGGGGCTTGCGTTCAGCCAGCGATTGGCCGCAAGCTAGGCACTCTGTGTGACCCGCCGCGTCATGTTTTGACCCGGTCCGCCCCACTGACCGACTTATGTCGATGTCCGACAGGGAAATCTGGATCCCCCCTGTTCCGGCCCTGTCGGATATCGGCGCCTATAAACAAAAAGCCCCGGCATGCCGGGGCTTTTTGTTTTGTTTCGGTGTTGCTGTACAAGCGCTGCAGCGGAACAAGGCGCAGGCGTCGACCCGGAGAAACACAAAAAGTAAGGGTCGGCAGTCCCCCGACTACCGACCCTTACGCTACCCCATCGCGCGCGCGGCTGGCCCCTGTTCCAATTCCAGCCTTTGCGCCCATGTCGCAATGCCACGACAGGTGCAGTAGGGATATCCGCACGAAACCTGCCAACTTGAGGGCCACACTTCAAAAGTGTGACATAAGTCACATTTTTACTGAATGAGTGACCTCGACCGCCCTTCAGCCGATACTTCTGCGGCCGTTTTCCCCTTTCCGCTCTTAGTCCAGGCCCATGTCCGACTCTTTCTATCGCTACGACGTCATCGTGATCGGCGGCGGCCATGCCGGCACCGAGGCCGCCCTGGCGTCTGCCCGCGCGGGGGCACGCACCTTGCTGATGACCCATAACATCGAGACGGTGGGCGCGATGAGCTGCAACCCGGCTATTGGCGGGATTGGCAAGGGGCACCTGGTCAAGGAGATCGACGCGCTGGGCGGGGCGATGGCATGCGCGGCGGATCTGGCCGGCATCCAGTGGCGCACGCTTAACGCCTCCAAGGGGCCGGCGGTGCGCGCCACCCGTTGCCAGGCCGACCGCAATCTTTATCGCAACGCCATCCGCCGCATTGTCGAGGCCCAGCCCAACCTGATCGTGTTCCAGGCGGCGGTGGACGATCTGATCATCCACAACGGTGCAAGCGAGGCCGACAGCGTGCGCGGGGTCATCATCCAGACCGGGCTGCGCTTCGAAGCACAGGCGGTCGTGCTCACCGCCGGTACCTTCCTGGCCGGCAAGATCCATGTGGGCGAAACCCAGTACGCAGCCGGGCGCATGGGCGACCCGCCGGCCACCACCCTGGCCGCGCGCCTGCGCGAGCGCCCGTTTGCGATCGACCGGCTCAAGACCGGCACCCCGCCGCGCATCGATGGGCGCACGCTCGACTACGGCGTAATGGCCGAACAACCCGGCGACGATCCGCTGCCGGTGATGTCGTTCATGGGCCAGCGCAGCGATCATCCGCGCCAGGTCAGCTGCTGGATCACCCAAACCACCGAGCAGACCCACGAGATCATTCGCAGCGCGCTGCATCGTTCGCCCCTGTATTCGGGGCAGATCGAAGGCATCGGCCCGCGCTACTGCCCGTCGATCGAAGACAAGGTGGTGCGTTTCGCCGACAAGACCAGCCACCAGATCTTCGTCGAACCCGAAGGCCTGGAGGTGACCGAGATCTATCCCAACGGCATTTCCACCTCGCTGCCATTCGATGTGCAGCTGGCGCTGGTGCGCTCGATTCATGGCTTTGCGCAGGCGCACATCACCCGCCCCGGCTACGCGATCGAATACGACTTCTTCGACCCGCGCGGGCTCAAGGCCTCGCTGGAAACCAAGGCGGTGGGCGGGCTGTTCTTCGCCGGGCAGATCAACGGCACCACCGGTTACGAGGAAGCCGCCGCACAGGGTCTACTGGCCGGTCTCAACGCCGCGCGCCATGTGCAGGGACTGCCGGCGTGGTCGCCGCGCCGCGACGAAGCCTACCTGGGCGTGCTGGTCGACGATCTGATCACCCACGGCACCACCGAGCCGTATCGCATGTTCACCAGCCGCGCCGAATACCGGTTGCAGCTGCGCGAGGACAATGCCGATGCACGGCTGACTGGCGTCGGGCGTGAGATGGGCCTGGTCGACGACGCGCGCTGGGCGCGGTTCTCGGCCAAGCAGGAGGCGGTGCAGCGCGAAACCGCGCGGCTGTCCGCGCTATGGGCAACACCGGGCAATGCGCTGGGCCGCGAGGTGGCCGACGCGCTGGGCGTGGCAGTCAGCCGCGAAACCAATGTGCTGGACCTGATCAAGCGCCCCGAACTCACCTACGCTACGTTGATGCGGGTACCGACGCTGGGCCCGGGCGTGGACGATGCGCAGGTGGCCGAGCAGGTCGAGATCAGCGTCAAGTACGCCGGCTATCTGGATCGCCAGCGCGACGATATCGCGCGTCAGCAGCGTCACGAAACCACGCCGATCCCCGAAGGCTTCGACTACGCCAGCGTGCGCGGCCTGTCGATCGAAGTGCAACAAAAACTCGAACGCGTGCGTCCGCAACACATCGGCCAGGCCCAGCGCATTGCCGGCATGACGCCTGCGGCCATCTCGCTGCTGCTGGTGCATCTGGAGCGCGCGCGCCGCAGCCAGGTGGCGTAGCTGCCGCCATGCGCCCGGACGCCTTTGCGTGGGCTGGTGATCATGGGGCACGTCATGTGCAAGGACAGACATCCATCCCTTCGCAGCGGACAAGCGCGAGGCGGTGCTGTCGGCCCTGCGCGATATCGAACAGCAGCATGACGTGCGCATCCTGCGGGCATGCGAATCGGGAGATCAGCGATTTTCTCGAACCAGAGCTAGACCGCATGGGAACGACGCAGCCGCGCCTGTCGGCCGGCAGCGGACGCGCGGACACCCTGGATACCCTGTTTCGGCAGATGCTCGCGCCCGACGCCGCATCGATCTGACCCAGCGCGCTGGGCTGCCCGTCTGCCGGGAGACGACCAGCGGATGCAGATCGCTATCGCCTCCTGCCTGGCCAGGCAGGAGGCACACGCAAACCCGCACTTTTCGGACCTGATGTCTGCGCACGGCACGGCCAAAGGCGCTGAAGCGATTTTATGTCCGGACTACGAAAAGATATGCAACAAACGGCGGAATTCGTCGACTAAACGGTCGAAATGAGCACAAATCCTGTTGCTATGATTTGTCAACGACGACACAAAAAAATAAATGAACGCACTGAGCACGTTATTGGGCACAACGCTTCGCATCGCCTGCCCGGTTTTATTTTTGACACTGGCAACCATGTCCACCGCACACGCCGCGACCGAAGAGGACGGCCGCTATTGGTTGAGTGTCTACGCACAGGGCAAGTTGCCGGTCGAAAACCTTTACTGGAGCATGGATGTGCATCCACGCTGGCGCGAAGAAGGTGAGCAGTTCGATCAACTGATCCTGCGCCCGGCGGTGTTCTACCGGCTCAATCCCAAGGCCAGCGTCTGGATGGGCTACGACACCATCATCAGCCACCCGGCCGGGCAGCCCTCCAATCGCGAAAATCGCTGGTGGGGGCAATTTCAATACCAATTCGATCCGATCGCCAATATCACCATTACCAGCCGCACGCGCCTGGAACAGCGCCACCGCGAAGACTTCAGCGATGAAGGTTACCGCGTGCGGCAGATGATCCGCGCGGTGCGCCCGAGCGGCTCGAGCCCGCAGCTGTCGTGGGTGGCGTTCAACGAAGTGTTCGTCAATCTGGATCAGACCCGATGGGGCGCAAGACGCGGGCTCGATCAGAATCGCGTCTTTGTCGGCATCAACTGGAAGTTCAATGCCGTCGCCAACGCCGATGTCGGCTATATGAATCAGTTCGTCAACACGCGTGCAGTGGATCGGGAAAACCACGTCTTGATGACGACATGCCGCTTCAACTTCTGATCATTGGTGCGCGTGAGTGGCGTTGTACGGGCATGTTGAACGCAGTGCGTTCATTCAAGGCTGAAACGCATGGGGCCGGCCGATCTGCCGGCAGTGACGGCAGTGGCCACCAGCAGCCGACAACACAGCCGTGACAGCTGGCGTGGTGCAGAGCGCCGGGGTCGGCGCCGACAGACCGGCCGCCCTCGTGATGCATCCAAGTGCCCAGTAAGCCTGTCCGCGCTGCGGCAAACGCACCGAACAGGCGATCAACCCGCCACTGCTGCGGCAGCGCGTGCCCCGGCACGGCTGCCGCAGGTCGTCAGGCGGCCCTGCGTTCGATCGCAGGCAGCAGGCGTTGGCGTAGCGTCAAGGCCGCCAGGTCCAGCGTTTCGCCGGCAGCACGCAAGACGCTGCCCATGTTGATGAAGCCGTGGATCATGCCGGGGAAGCTATGCAGGGTGACTTCCACACCCGCAGCGCGCAGGCGATCGGCATAGGCGCAACCTTCGTCGTAGAGCATGTCGCGGTCGCAGACCACGACCAACGCCGGCGCAACGCCGGCGACATCCGGCGCCAGCATCGGCGAGACGCGCCAGTCGTTGGCAACCGCCATGTCCGGCAGCAGATGGCGGTTGAAGAATTCCACCGCCGCCGCAGTCAGCGGCGGCAGACCGGCGTTGAGCGAGCGCGAGGGATACACGCCGCTGTCCTCACGTGCATCGGTCAGCGGATAGACCAACAGCTGGCAACGCAGGGCGATTCCGGCATCGCGCGCGACAATCGCGGCTACCGCGGCCATGGCGCCGCCGATGCTGTCGCCGATGATGGCAAGCCGCTGCACATCTGCGCCGACCGTGTCGGGGTGGGCAACCAGCCAATGCAACGTCGCGATGACATCTTCCACGCCGGCCGGCGCCGGGTGCTCGGGGGCGAGACGGTAGTGAATCGCCAGCACCTGACAGCCCGCACGCGCCGCCAGTTGCCGGCACACATCGTCATGCGACTCGAGATCGCCCACCAGACCGCCGCCGCCGTGCACGAACAGGCAGGTCGGCGCCGGGCCGGCCACCAGCCCTGTGGGGCGATACAGGCGCAGCGGCACTGCACCGGCGGCGGTCTCGGCCTGCAGATCGCGTACCTCGGCCATCTCTATGGACGGGAAACCGAACTGCGCACCCACCGCACGCATCATCGCGCGCGCGCCTTCGATCGGCAGGGTTTCCATGGGCGGTTGCGCCGCCTCTTGAAGCTGGGCGAACAAGCGCACGACATCAGGATCAAACGACATGACGAACTCTCCGGAGAACGATGGTCGAGCTTGCCAGACTGTTATGAACCATCACTATTTAAATCGTGCACTAGTGCCGCCGGACTTGAGTGTATGGCTGCGTATGACTGCAAAACCCCGAATTTCCGGCAAATGCGCCCAAGACGACGCGGATTGGTCGGTCAGCAACAGTGGATGCACGACGGCGCGCGGGCTGGATATTGCTGCGCTGCACCGCGATGAATGCGCTGCCGACTGCGCGCCTGTCGCCAGGCGCAGTCGGCGTGGCCATGCTTAGAGCGGCTAACAAAACTACTACGCAGCCGCCAGGCGGGCGCGGCCGGTGCTCGGAATCCTCATGTACCACTTGTACACTGCGGCTCCTGCGCGCCGTCCACACCCGCCTGACGACTGCTCGCTACGTTTTGTTAGCCGCTCTTAGTCCTCGTCTTCGGCAGCCGCTTCGCGGCCTTGCTGGCGAATGAGATTTTCCTGGCGCGCATCCTCGATCGAGGCGCGGATGGCGCGTACGTCGGCGCGACGGGTGTCGAACCTGAAGCGCCCGGTGAGCACGCTGTCTGGGCGCAGCTCGCCCTTTTCGAACAGTGCCCACATCTCTTCGCCGTAATGGGTGTCCAGCAGCTCCGGTGCGAAGCGGCCGAGGCAGTCGCGCAGGTTATGCACGTCGCGCAGCAGCATGTCGCGCGCGGCATTGTTGCCGGCGGCGCTGACCACCTGCGGGAAGTCGATCACCACCGGGCCGTCAGGGGAGACCAGCACGTTGTATTCGGACAGATCGCCATGCACCAGGCCCAGCGAGAGCATCTTGACCACGTCGCCGATCAGGCTGATGTGGAATGCGCGCGCCTGTTCCGGTTCCAGTTCCACCTCACCCAAGCGCGGCGCACTGTGGCCCGCTTCGTCGGTGACCAGGTCCATCAGCAGCACGCCGTGGAAGTAACCGCGCGGTTTGGGCACATGCACGCCGGCATCCACCAGTTGGTAGAGCGCGTCGGCCTCAGTGTTTTTCCAGGCGGTTTCGGCTTCCTTGCGGCCGAACTTGGTGGCCTTGCCCATCGCGCGGGCCTGACGGCTGCCACGCACCTTGCGGCCTTCCTGGTATTGCACGCGCGCCTGGAAACTGCGTTGCGCCATGTCCTTGTAGACCTTGGCGCACAGGACGTCGGCGCCTGCGCTGACCACGTAGACGGATGCTTCCTTGCCGCTCTTCAGTGGTCGCAACACTTCGTCGATGACGCCGTCGTCGATCAGCGGTTGCAAGCCCTTGGGGGTTTTCATGGACTAAGCGCACCAATCCGGAACAAACCAGCAACGATTATGCGGCAAGCAGGGTGAAGCGCTTACATGCCCGCGCGCGGACTGTGAGCGAGGGCATGCAGTGGCGCGAGCGCTTACCATGCGAGGACCTGTCCGTACCGCACTCCTATGCCCGAGCCCGCCTCCAGCCGTCGTAAACGTCCCACCGCCGTGGTTGCGGCCGGTAGCGATCGCGGCCTGCCGCATGAGCTGATGCAGCAGATCGCCGCCGCCCAGGGCGACCCGGACTTCATGACCTCGCTGGGACGCGGGCTGGTGGTGCTGAGCGTGTTCGCCCAGCACGCGCGCGAAGTGACGATGTCGCAGATCAGTCTGGAAACCGGCATCTCGCGCGCAGCCGTGCGGCGGGTGCTGCACACGCTGGCCAAGCTGGGCTATGTGGGCGAGCAAGGGCGTGGCTATGTGTTGCTGCCGCGCGTGCTGGGCATCGGCGGCGCCTATGCGGCGTCTTCGTCGATGACCGCAGCGGCGCAGCCGGTGCTGGACGGGCTACGCGACCAGTTGCACGAATCGTGCTCGCTGGGCGTGCTGGATGGCGACGATCTGCTGTATGTGGCGCGTTCGGAAACGGTGCGCATCATGTCGATCGGGCTGCGCCCCGGCACCCGGCTGCCGGCCTATTGCACCTCGATGGGCCGGGTGTTGCTGGCCGCCCTGCCCGGCGACACCTTGCAGGCGTATCTGGAGCGCACCACGCTGCGTCCGCGCACCGATCGCACGGTGACCCAGGCCTCGGCACTGCTGGAGGTGCTGGCGCGCACGCGGCGCGAAGGCATGTGTCTCACCGACCAGGAACTGGAAATCGGCCTACGCTCGATCGCCGTGCCAGTGCGCAACCTTCGCGGCGAGGTGATCGCCGCGCTCAATATCGGTGCCCAGGCCGGACGGGTGAACTTGCAGACCATGCAGACGCAGTTGCTGGAACCGCTGAAGCAGGCGGCGCAGCGGCTGGGAACCTTGCTGAGCTAACGCGGCGTCCTGTGGTGGAAAGGCGGTGCTTGCAGAGCGTGTGACCTTACTGCGTTCGCGTTACGTCAGCTGCGGCGCGGTGGGTTGCACAGGTCGAAAGGATTGCAGCCGCGCATTCCCCGCGGGCCACGCGCACGTTGGGGCGACACGTCGCAACGCGCTGCCCACGAGACGTTCGAATTGATCGTCACTCGTCGATACGCGCATATCGGCTGGGAGCAGACAACAAAAACGTAGCGAGCACGCGCAGGTGGACGTGGACGGCGCGCAGGAACCGCGTGTCCGACGTGACTGACAATGCCGAGCACGACCGAGCGGGCTTGGCGGCGGCGCACCCGTTCTGTTCGCCGCTCCAGGAACGACCTTACCCGGGTTGCGTCGCTGATGCGGTGCCGGCATCGGCGGCCTGCTCTTCCAGGATCGGCCTGGCCAGCGCAAAGGCATGGTTGGCGGCCGGCACGCCACAGTAGATCGCTGCTTGCAACAGCACTTCCTTGATCTGCGCGGGCGTCACGCCGTTGTTGCGCGCTGCACGCACGTGCAGTTTGAATTCTTCGTCGTGGCCCAGCGCCACCATCATCGACAGGGTGACCAGCGAACGGGTGTGCGCCGGCAGGCCGTCGCGGGTCCAGATGCTGCCCCAGGCGTAGCGGGTGATCAGGTCCTGAAATTCGTCGGTGAATTCGCTACGCGCGGCCAGCGCACGGTCGACATGCGCATCGCCAAGGACGCGCCGGCGCTCACGCATGCCGGCCTGATAACGTTCGTCTTCGTGCATGGTGTGTCCTTGCAAGGTGGGGAAGCTCAGGCGGCCCGAAGAAAGCCGAGCACCGCGTCGTTGAACGCGGCCGGCGATTCCAGGTTACAGATGTGGCGGCCGGGCACCTGAGCGAAATGACCATCCGGCGCGGCATAGGCGATCTCGCGCAAATCAGATGGCGGGCACACCGGGTCGTCATCGCCGGCCAGCGCCAGCAGCGGCAGGCTCAGCCCGTCCAGTGCACCGCGAAAATCCGCGTCGGCCACCGCCTGGCAGCAGGCGATATAGCCGGGCGGCGAGGTGGAAACGAAGGCGGCGGCGATCATGTCCAGGCGCTGCGCGTGGCTGATGGCGAATTCCGGCGTAAACCAGCGTTGCAGCGTGGCATCGATCAGCACCGGCAGGCCTTCGCTACGCACCTGTTCGATGCGGGTTTCCCAGGTGGCGGCGCTGCCGATTTTTTGAGCGGTGGCGCACACCACCAGCCGGCGCAGGCGCTGCGGTGCATGCAGACCCAACCACTGGCCGGTGAGTCCGCCAATCGACAGGCCGCAGAAATCGCTTTGCGCAATCTCCAACGTGTCCCACAACGCCAGCACGTCCTTGCCCAGGTCGGCGACGCTGTACGGACCGGGCGGCGTCTCCGAATACCCGTGGCCGCGGCGGTCGTAGCGCAGGATGCGGTAGTGCGGGGCGAAGGCTTCGATCTGCACGTCCCACATGTGCAGGTCGGTGCCGAGCGAATTGCAGAAGGTCAGCCAGGGGCGTCCTTCGGTGCCGTCCAGGCGGTAATGCAGGCGATGGGTGGGCAACTGGAGATAAGCCATCGAAGCACCGTCAACAGGAAGAAGATCCAGCCAGCACGCGGTCGATCCAGACCGAGGACATGCCGCGCCAACTATCGCCATCGAACACTGCCTGCAGTTGCGCGTGCGTAAGCACGGCGCTGACCTGCGGGTCCTCGCCAAGCACCTCGCGCAAATGCCGCTGCTGCGCCTGCGCGCGTAGCGCTGCCTGTTCCACCAAGGCATGCGCCTGCGGCTTGCCCAGTTGCGGCGCGAGCGCGAACACCGCCGCCTCGGCATAGAGCAGCCCGCCGTGACTGTCCAGATGCGCACGCATGCGCGCGCGATCCAGTTCCAGGCCGGACAGACACAGCTGCATCTGCGCCAGGCTGCCGGCGGTGAGGCAGACGATCTGCGGCAAGGTGTCCCATTCGGCATGCCACTGCCCGGCCGCGCGCTCGTGCGGCTGCGCCATGGCACTGAACAACGTGGCGACCAGGCCCGGCACGCGGGTGGCCGCAGCGACCGCGGCCACGCTGGACACCGGATTGCGCTTGTGCGGCATCGCCGACGAGCCGCCCTTGCCGGCAGCGGCAGGCTCGAATGCTTCGCCCACCTCCGACTGCATCAGCAACACCACATCGCCACCAATCTTGCCCAGCGTGCCGGCCAGCAGGCCGAAGGCGCAGCCAACCTCGACGATGCGGTCGCGCGCGGTGTGCCAGGGCAACGCGGGCAGCGGGAGCTCCAAGTTACGTGCCAGTGCCTGCGCCACCTCCAGGCCGCGCGCTTGTAACGAAGCCAGGGTGCCGGCCGCGCCGCCGAATTGCAGCACCAACGCATCGCGCTGCAAGCCCTGTAGGCGCTGCTGCGCGCGTTGCAGTGCGTCCAGCCAGCCGGCGACCTTGAGCCCGAAGGTGACCGGCACGGCCTGCTGCAACAAGGTGCGTCCTGGCAGGCCGGTGTTGCGTTCGCGTTCGGCCAGCGCGGCCAACTCGGCGCACAGGGCGTGCAGACGTGGCAGCAACAGATCGAGCGCAGCACGCAACTGCAGCACCGTGCCGGTATCGATGACGTCCTGGCTGGTGGCGCCCCAGTGCACCCGGCGCGCGGCGGCGCTGTCGTGCGCGGCTACATGGGCGGTGAGTGCCTTGACCAGCGGAATGGCGGGATTACCGGCCAGCGCCGTGGCCTGCGCCAAGGCAGCCAGATCGTAGTGCCGCACATCGCAGGCAGCGGCAATGGCTTGTGCGGCCTCGGCCGGAATCACCCCGCACTGCGCCTGCGCACGTGCCAGCGCGGATTCGAACTGCAGCATCGCCTGCACGCGCGCGGCATCGTCGAACAAGGCGTCGCACGCAGGCTCGCCGAACAAGGATCCCAACAGCGAAGATGTCGCACTCATGCATTGCATCTCTAAGCGAGTCTGCAGCATCGCACCGATGTGCCAAGGTGCCAACCAGACGAAAGGGCGAGGTGTCGTGCGGGCCTGCCGCTGCCGGGGTAATGCGGCAGATGCCGAGTGCGCTCGGTCAGCATGCACACGATGGAGTAAGTCCGCAGATTTGCCACGAGGAGCCACTGTCATCGGTGCATGTGCGTGAGACGCCATGGTGCAGCGCCTGCGGACACCCCCAGCCGATTTTGCGACAGCCGGTGCGCCTGCAGGAGAGCGACTGCCACTGTTTACGCAACAGCGTACAGGCAGGATGACGCACTGCCCCGGCACGCGCACGCTGTTTCAGCATCGGCATACGGATCAATAGCGGAAGAACACCGTTTCCGCGTCGCCCTGCATGTGGATGTCCCAGGTGTAGGCGCCACCTGCCTGCGGCTGGGCCAACAACGTGGCGCGCCGCTCGGCCGGCACCAGCGCCAGGATCGGGTCGCTGCCCAGCTGCGGGTCGTCGGCGAAATACAGCCGCGTCGAGGCGCCGCGCAACAGGCCGCGCATGAACACCAGCACGGTCAGATGCGCAGCCTGCAGCGTGCCGTCCGGGCCAGCCACCCTGCCCGGCTTGATGGTGCTGAAGGAAAAACGCCCGTGCGCATCGGTCGGCACACGGCCCCAACCATCGAAGCTGGGGTCGTGCGCCTCGCAGCGGGCATCGGCCACATGCGCATAGATGCCCGCCGCATCGGCTTGCCACACTTCCAGCACCGCATCGGCCACCGGCGCGCCGGCGCCATCGAAGATGCAGCCGCCGATCTGCACGGGCGTGCCTGCGGCCTGCGCGGGTGCGATCTGTTGGCGATACAGCGGCTCCAACCCAAGCCGGTAATATGGGCCGACGGTTTGCGACGGCGTTGCATGCAGGCTCATCGAGTCACTCCCAGACCGTTTGTTTGCGACCGCGCAAGACGATGTCGAAGCGGTAGGCCAGCGCGTATTCGCTGACCGCATTTTCCCAATCGGGACTGGACACCATGCGTTCGCGCGCCAGCGCATCGTCGACGCAGTTGTAGATGGGATCGTGCGCCAGCAGCGGGTCGCCGGGGAAATACATCTGGGTGACCAGCCGTTGCCCGATGCCATCGCCATGCAACGAAAAATGGATGTGCGCCGGCCGCCAGGCGTTGTAGTGGTTGCGCCACGGATAGGCGCCCGGCTTGATGGTCTTGAACCTGTAGCGGCCATGGTCGTCGGTCAGTACCTGGCCGGTACCGCGGAAGTTCGGGTCCAGCGGTGCGTCGTGCTGATCGCATGCATGCTGGTAGCGACCTGCCGCGTTGCATTGCCACACTTCCACCACGCTGTTGCGTACCGGCTTGCCGTTTTCGTCGAGCACGCGGCCGGACACGATGATGCGCTCGCCCAGCGGCGCGCCGCGGAAACCTGCAGTGAGATCGGCCGCGTGCTCGCCCAACGTGAGCCGATCCAGTCGCGGGCCGGTGACCTCCGACAACGTGACCGGCAGGTCGATCGGCGCACGCGTCGGCCCGCGCAGCGTGGTGGAGGCGTATGCCGCATGCAGGTACGCCGGCTGCGTACCGGGCCGGCTGCGGCGGTAGCCGAGCAGCGGATCGGCGGCGATGGCCGTTTCTTCAGAGGTGGGATCGCGCATTTTGAATCTCCGTGGGCCGCAAGGCGACTACAGCGAGAAGGACGTGAGTGTTTTGCGGTGAGAGGGTTGGTTGCACTCGCTGGCTCACAGGCGCTCGATCGCCAGTGCCACGCCCTGCCCCACCCCGATGCACATACTGGCCAGCCCGAGCCGCCCGTTGCCGGCTTCCAGCTGCCGCAGCAGGGTCAGCACCAGCCGCGCACCGCTCATGCCGAGCGGATGCCCCAGTGCGATGGCACCACCGTTGGCATTGACGTGTTCGGCATCGTCGGCCAGCCCGAATGCGCGCGTGCAGGCCAGCGCCTGCGCAGCAAAGGCCTCATTGAGCTCGATTGCATCGAACTGCTCGATGCGCACGTTCAAGCGCGTCAGCAGGCGCTGGATGGCCGGCACCGGGCCGATGCCCATGAACGCCGGCTCCACACCCGCCGATGCGAACCCGAGCACCCGCGCGCGCGGCGTCAAGCGATGCGCCTGCACGGCCTGCGCAGAGGCCAACAGCAAGGCGGCGGCGCCATCGTTGAGACCGGAGGCATTGCCTGCCGTCACGGTGCCGGGTTGACGAAACACCGGTTTGAGCTTGGCCAACATCTCGGCCGTGGTGTTGGGCCGCGGCGCCTCATCGTATTCGACAGTGCTGGCATCGCCGCCCTTGCGCGCGGCCACTGCCACCGAGGTAATTTCTCCATCGAAAAAACCGGACGCTTGCGCTGCCGCCACGCGCTGCTGGCTGCGCAGTGCAAATGCATCCTGATCTTCGCGCGCGATGGCATATCGCTGCGCGACATTTTCGGCGGTCTCGCCCATCAATTCGGTGCCATAGGCGGCCTGCAGGCGGGGATTGATGAAGCGCCAGCCCATGGTGGTGTCTTCCAGTTGCTGGGTGCGGGCGAAAGCGCTGTCGGCCTTGCCCATCACCCACGGCGCGCGCGACATCGATTCGACACCACCGGCAATCGCAAGACCCAGTTCGTCGGCGCGGATGCCGCGCGCCACCGTGCCGATCGCGTCCAGCCCCGAACCGCACAGACGGTTGAGCGTACTGCCCGGCACCGAAGAGGGTAAGCCGGCCAGCAACAGACTCATGCGCGCGACATTGCGATTGTCTTCACCGGCCTGGTTGGCGCAGCCCAGGTAGACCTCGTCGATTGCGGCCGGCTCCAGCTGCGGCTGCCGCGCCAGCAGCGCGGCGATCGGCACCGCACCCAGGTCATCGGCGCGCACGCTGGACAAGGCACCACCGTAACGGCCGATCGGCGTGCGGATGCCATCGATCAGATACACCTCGCTCATGCCTCCGCTCCCGCTGCCTGGGCACCATGCGCTGCATCGGTGCGTGCCTGCAGCGCGCGCAATGCGTCCAGCTCGCTGGGGCTGGGCGGCGTTGTCTGCGCGAGGTCGGCGGCGAACCGGATCGGCCAACTGGTCGCCGCGCTGACCTGCTCGCGTGTCGTTCCGGGGTGCAGCGACGTCACGGTGAGTTCGCGGGTCACGGGGTCAGGCTCCATCACGCACAAATCGGTAACGACCACGGTGGGGCCGGCGCCGGGCAGGCCGGCGCGCGCGCGCGCATCGCCACCGTCCAGATGCCCGACCGTGGTGATGAAGTCGAGCGTCGGAACGAAACTGCGTTTGGATTGGCGAATGATGATGAAGACCTGTTTGGCGCTGGCCGCAATCTCCGGCGCGCCGCCGGCGCCCGGCAGGCGTGTCTTGGGCGCATCGTAGGAGCCAATCACGGTGGTGTTGAGGTTGGCGTGGCGATCGATCTGCGCCGCGCCCAGAAAGCCCACATCCACGCGCCCGCCCTGCAGCCAGTAGCGGAAGATCTCCGGCGTCGACACCACGGTGTCGGCGGTCTCGGCCAGCTCGCCGTCGCCGATCGATAACGGCAGCACCTGCGGGCGCGCACCGATGGGGCCGGATTCATAGATCAAGGTGACATCGGGCGCATGCGTGAGCCGGGCCAGATTCGCGGCAGTGGACGGCAACCCGATGCCGACGAAACACACCGCGCCATCGGGCAGGCGGCGTGCGGCGGCCACCGTCATCATCTCGTTGGTGCTGTAGGCGCTCATGCGGCCACCTGCTGCTGCGACTGTGCATAAACACGCTGAAAACCGGCGAAATCGTCGGTATCGAGAATATGCGTCTGGATCCATGCCTGAAAGCGCGCGCGATCGCGCGCGATCGCATCCCAGGCCAGATAGAAGCGGTTGTCTCGCGCGTAGTAGCCGTGCGCGTAAGACGGCGCAGCGCCACCGGGAACAAGGCAGACCGCATCGACCACCCAGCGTGGCAGGATGCAGGCATTGGGCGGCGCGTCGAGGGTGTCGACGATCTCTTCGACCGTCACGATCACCTTGCGCGCTGCCAGCGCCGCTTCCTTCTGCACGCCCAGAATGCCCCACAGCAACACGTTGCCGCGGCGGTCGGCCCGCTGGGCGTGGATCACGGTGACATCGGGATTGACTGCCGGCGAGGTGGCCAGCGTTTCGCCGGTGTACGGGCACTGCAGGAACTTGATGCTGTCGTTGACGCGTGGCAGATCCGAACCGACATACCCGCGCAGCACCGCAAACGGCAGACCCGATGCACCCGCCACGTAGGCATTGGCCATGTCGGCATGGCTGTGTTCGCGAATCTGCAACGGCTGCGGCCAGGCGTGTTCCACCGCATCGCGCAGACGGTGCAACGACCCAACCCCCGGATTGCCGCCCCAGGAAAAGCGCAACGCCGCTGCGCAACCGGCGCCGATCAACTGGTCGTAGATCAGGTCGGGGGTCATGCGCACCAGGCGCAGGTCGCGCTTGCGTTGGCGAATGACCTCGTGCCCGGCCGCATGCGGAATCAGGTGGGTGAAGCCTTCCATCGCCACGCAATCGCCATCGGCGACCAGCTGCGACACCGCGTCCGCGAGAGTGACGATTTCGGCCATTGGGTTACCTTCCAGCACAGCGAGCGTGCGGTCACGGTAGGCGCAGCCGACGGGCCGGTCAATCCGATAATCGGCTGATTAAATCGATATTCGCACAATTTCGACAGGGCAGTAATTCTTCACATATTGTTTCCGGTGTATACATAACCTCGCTCGCAAGCAGACGCCAGCGTTGCCATGCGCGTCAACTCGCTGCCGACCGGCGCATGCCGCGTCGCATCCAGGTTGCCTACACATCCAGGAGTCACGGTCATGTCGCAGTCCAAGCCGCTCTTCCCTCTCAACGCGTGGTATGCCGTCGCCTGGGACCATGAGATCAAGCACGCGCTGAGCCCGCGCAAGATCTGCAACCTCGACGTGGTGGTCTACCGCACTACCGCCGGTGCGTTGGTCGCGCTCGAAGACGCGTGCTGGCACCGGCTGGTGCCCTTATCGATGGGCAAGCTGCGTGGCGACGACGTGGTGTGTGGCTATCACGGGCTGGTCTACAACACGCAGGGGCGCTGCGTGCACATGCCCTCGCAGGAAACCATCAACCCGTCGGCATGCGTGCGTAGCTTTCCGGTTGCCGAAAAGCACCGCTATGTGTGGATCTGGCCAGGCGACCCGGCCAAGGCCGATACCCGCCTGATTCCCGATCTGCACTGGTCGCACGACCCGGCCTGGGCCGGCGACGGCCGCACCATCTACGCCAAGTGCGACTACCGGCTGGTGCTGGACAACCTGATGGACCTGACCCACGAGACCTTCGTGCACGGCTCCAGCATCGGCCAGGACGAAGTGGCCGAAGCGCCATTCGATGTGGTGCACGGCGATCGCGGCGTCACCGTCTCGCGCTGGATGCGCAATATCGACGCACCGCCGTTCTGGGCCGGGCAGATCGCCCGCCATCTGGACTATCGCGGCAAGGTCGATCGCTGGCAGATCATCCATTTCGAGGCGCCCGGCACCATCGCCATCGACGTGGGCGTGGCCATTGCCGGCACCGGCGCACCGGAGGGGGACCGCAGCCAGGGGGTCAATGGGTACGTGCTCAACACCATCACCCCCGAAACCGACACCACCTGCCATTACTTCTGGGCGTTCATGCGCAACTACGCGCTGCACGACCAGTCGCTGACCACGCTTACGCGCGAAGGCGTGACGGGCGTGTTCGGTGAAGACGAAGCGGTGCTGGAAGCGCAGCAGCGCGCGATCGACGCGCATCCGGATCACGCCTTCTACAACCTCAACGTCGATGCCGGCGGGATGTGGGCGCGGCGCGTGATCGACCGCCTGATCGCGCAGGAGCAACGCGCGCAGGACCTGTCGCTGCGCATGGTCGGCTGAGCACGTCGGATGCGGACAACCCTGCCATCGATCACAGCGACTCATTGCAGCGCCACGACTGCCGGCACAGGCCGGCATGCCTCATTGCCTGGAGCCCTTCATGCGTAAAGACACCCAGTGGCACCGCGCCCGCGTCGTCAGCACTACCGATGCCTGCCCTGGCGTGCGCGAAATCGTGCTCGATCCCGGCACCGCCGCGCGCAGCTTCGAGGTCGGTAGTCATGTGGATTTTCGCCTGCAGTTGCATGGTCGCGACGATGTGCGCTCGTATTCGTTGGTCGGCGAACCGCGCGCCGATGGGTACTTCCAGATTGCGGTGCGGCAGATGCCGGACAGCCGCGGCGGCTCGCTGCATATGTGGACGCTCGCGCCGGGCGATGTGGTGGAGATGTCGCCGCCCAACAACAACTTCCCGTTGGATGAAAGCGGCGAGGAAATCCTGCTGATCGCCGGCGGTATCGGCATCACGCCGATCATCGGCATGGCCCAGCGGCTGGCGCGCCGCCACCCGGCGTTTCGTCTGCTGTACGCCGGCCGCTCGCGCAGCGCGATGGCCTACGTCGACACGCTGGAAGCGCTGCTGGGCGAGCGCCTGCAACTGCAATGCGACGACAGCGCAGGCCGGCCCGATCTGGCTGCCGAACTGGCGCGGCTCTCGCCCAATGCCGAGGTGTATGTCTGCGGGCCGCTGGGCATGCTCGAAGCGGTACGCCAGCACTGGCACGCCGCCGGCCGGCCGCGTGCGCGCCTGCACTTCGAAACCTTCGGCAATAGCGGGCGGGTACCGGCGCAGGCATTCGTGGTGAAGTTACCGGGGCTGGGTCTGGAAGTGCCGGTGGCTGAAAACGAATCGATGCTGGACGCGCTGGCCGTTGCCGGAGTGGAGTTGATCGCCGAGTGCCGCCGCGGCGAATGCGGCCTGTGTGCGGTGGAAGTGCTGGACAGCTCGGCCGACATCGATCACCGCGACGTGTTCTTCAGCGACGAACAGCGCCGCGAAAATCGCAAGCTCTGTGCCTGCGTGTCGCGTGCGGTGGGCGGCAGCATCAGCATCGATACCGGCTATCGCCGCGATCTGGGCTGAGCAGACAGTAGGTCGGCTGCGCTTACCGCCTGGCTGGCGCGGCTGACGTTAGAGACGACCCGCGCTGCAGTTCCTGGCCGCCATCGTCGGCCAGCGGATGACGTATCGCTGCGCGTCGCTGGCCGCTGGCCGCCGGCGTTTCAATGCCGTGCAGCCAGACGTCAGTGATCCCTGCCGGGACCTTGCCGATTTGCTGGGTAACAGAACGCGGTAGCAAGGTCACTCGAAGACTGCATCGCGGCGACGTTGGCATTTTCGCCAAGCGCGTGTTCGACGCGCGCGCGTTGGTCCAGGCCGTGATCGCCATTGCTTGCGCGCAACCGTGTTTGCATCCTCACACGTATGCGCGATCATCTGCGCATGGAGTCGACTCACTACAGGACTGTCCCGGCGCCGGCCTTGAACCCGCGCCAGGAACAATTGGTGGCGCTGGTGCGGCAGCAGGGCTTTGCCGAGGTGGAAGGCTTGGCGACGCGCTTCGAGGTGACGCCACAGACCATCCGGCGCGATCTGACCCTGCTCTGCGATGCCGGCGTGCTGCGTCGCTATCACGGCGGCGTCAGCATGCCCTCCAGCGTGGAGAATCTAGCCTACACCGCGCGCAAGGCGCTCCAGGCCCGCGAAAAGCAGCACATCGCCGCGCGTGTCGCGCGTTTCATTCCCGACGATGCCTCGCTGTTCATCAACCTCGGCACCACCAACGAAGAAGTCGCGCGTGCGTTGCTGCAGCACCGCGGGCTGCGGGTGATCACCAACAACCTCAACGTGGCGGTGATGCTCAGCGCCAACCCCAGCTTCGAGGTGATCGTGGCCGGGGGCGTGGTGCGTGGGCGCGACCAGGGCGTGACCGGTGAAGCGACGGTGGAGTTGATCCGCCAGTTCAAGGTGGACTTCGGGGTGATCGGCATTTCCGGCATCGATCTGGACGGCACCCTGCTGGATTTCGATTATCAGGAAGTACGGGTGGCGCAGGCCATCATCGAGCACTCGCGGCAGGTGCTGCTGGCTGCCGATCACAGCAAGTTCGGCCGCAACGCCATGGTGCGGCTGGGCGCGATCGCCCAGGTGCACGACTGGTTCACCGACCGGCCGCCGCCGAAGGAACTGGCCAGTGTGCTGGCCGAGGCCGGCACCCGGGTGCATCTGGCGGACGTCGGCGGAACCGACTGAGCCCGATGTTCGTTTTTGAGCGTTTGACGAGGCGGATGCCCGAGATGGTCGCTCAATCATAGATAAATTAGATCTGAATCAGATTATCGATGGGAAAATTACCTGTCTTTTGCCGGTAGCGTTGGCTGCAGGGATCTTCACGTCTCCGCAAGGTTTGATGTTCGAATATGTTCGAACATGACAACTTGGGTTCGCTCACGTAGCGCGCCCGGACGGAGGCACCGATGGGCGAGATGTACGATCTTCTGGTGGTAGGCGGCGGCATCAACGGGGTCGGCATTGCCCGCGATGCGGCCGGGCGCGGTCTGTCGGTGTGCCTGTGCGAGCAGGACGACTTGGCCGCGCATACCAGCAGCGCCAGCACCAAGCTCATCCACGGCGGCCTGCGCTATCTGGAACAGTACGAGTTCGCGCTGGTCGGCAAGGCGCTGGCCGAGCGCGAAGTGCTGTTGCGCCTGGCTCCGCACATCATCTGGCCGTTGCGTTTCCTGCTGCCCCACCAACCGCATCTGCGCCCGGCGTGGATGATCCGCGCCGGGCTCTTCCTGTACGACCATCTGGGCGGCAGCAAGCGCAGCCTGCCGCGCTCGCGCCGGCTGTCGCTGCGTACGCATCCGGTCGGCGCACCGCTGCAGGAGTCGCTGCGCACCGGCTTCGTGTATTCGGATGCGTGGGTGCAGGACGCCCGGCTGGTGGTGCTCAATGCGATGGACGCCGCCAAGCGCGGCGCCAAGATCCACACGCGCACGCGCTGTGTCGGCGCCTGGCGCGATGCGGGCTTCTGGTACGCCGAGCTCGAAGACCGCGATGGCCGCCGCCGCACTGTGCAGGCACGCGCGCTGGCCAATGCCGCCGGCCCGTGGGCAGTGTCGTTCCTGGACAAGGTCGCCGCAGTGCCGCACGCGCACGCACTTCGGCTGGTCAAGGGCAGCCATCTCGTGGTGCCCAAACTGTTCGACCACGACCACGCGTACATCTTCCAGCAACCGGACCGGCGCATCGTGTTCGCCATCCCTTACGAGCACGACTTCACCTTGATCGGCACCACCGATGTGGATTACGAAGCAGACCCCGCCAAACCAAAGATCGATGCGGCCGAGGTGCAGTACCTGTGCGATGCGGTGAACCTGTATTTCCAACAGCAGATCTCCCCCGCCGATGTGGTGTGGAGCTATAGCGGCGTCCGGCCGTTGCTGGACGACGCCGAAGACAACGCGGCCGAAGTGACACGCGATTACCACCTGGAGGTGGTCACCGAGGGGGCGCCACTGCTCAACGTGTTCGGCGGCAAGCTGACCACCTACCGCAAGTTGGCCGAAGAAGCGGTGGACCGGCTCACCCACGCGCTGGGCACCCGCAAGCCGGCGTGGACCGCGCGTGGGGCGGCATTGCCCGGCGGCGAACAGCGCGATATCGCCAGCCTGCTGGAACGCGTCAGCATCGCCCGCCCCTGGCTACCGGCGGCGACCGCACAGCGGCTGGTGCGCAACTACGGCACCTGCGCCGACCAATTGCTTGGCGATGCGCAGAGCCTGGCCGATCTGGGCACGCACTTCGGCGCGGATCTGTATCAGGCCGAAGTGGATTACCTGCGCCAACACGAATGGGCGGTGGCTGCCGACGATATCCTGTGGCGGCGCAGCAAGCTCGGCCTGCGGATCGATGCGGCCGGGCGGCAGCGCCTGGAAGACTATCTTCAGACGCAGTCGGTCCAGAACCTAGACGTCTTGTCTGCTTGAACACCCTGCATTGCCGGCGAGGACGGGTCGTCCGGCAACGCAGTCCGGCGCATCAGCCAGCATCACCCGAGTCACGTGGAGGGCACCCCAAATGAGCATCACCAACCACCGCAGCGCGCCAGCAAGCGCGCCGCATCCTGTTGTTTGCGTTATTGACACTGCAGGCCTGCGCGCATGAGCCGGCAACTCGTAGGTGAGTTGATCTCCGAAGCGGTCGCGATGTTCATCATCATCGCGCTCGGTGATTCGGTGGCGGCGATGTACATCCTGTACGACCCCAGCCCGTATCAAAACGCTTATTGGGGCGTGTGCATTGCCTGGGGCCTGGCGGTGACGCTGGCCATCTACGTCACCGGCTCGGTGTCCGGTACCCATGCCAATCCGGCGGTGACGCTGGCGCTTGCGTTGTTCCGCGACTTTTCCTGGAAGAAAGTGCTGCCGTACTGGGTGGCGCAGGTGATCGGCGCTTTCCTGGGCGCGGCCCTGGTCTATCAGCTGTACGGGCCTGTGATCGATCACTTCAACCAGTTGCATCAACTCACCCGCGAAGCCGGTGGCGCGGCCGGGGTGTTCTTCACCGCACCGGGGCTGGCGGTCACACCGATGCATGCGCTGGTCGATCAGATCATCATTACGGCGTTTTTGATCTTCGGCGTCTTCGCCATCACCGAGCAATTCAACGAAGCCGCACCGACCGCAAATTCCGGCGCGTTGATGATCGGCTTGCTGGTCGCCACGCTGGGCGCGTCGATGGGCTATCTGGAAGCCTGGGCGATGAACCCGGCGCGCGACTTCGGCCCGCGTCTGTTCGCCTATTTTGCCGGTTGGGGCGAGGCCGCCTTGCCTGCCAAGGACAACTATTGGTGGATCCCGATCGTTGGACCGCTGATCGGTGGACCGCTCGGCGCGCTGGCCTATCAGTGGCTGATCCTGCCGTTCCTGCCGGCGCGCGTGCGGCATCTGCAGGGCAGCGCGAAACCGCTCGATCCGACGTGATGGTGTTGCGCTAAGCCAGGCATCACTCTGACAACGCGCAGGGTAAGTGACCGAATCATGATTGGCCACGCGTCGCCACACGCCTGCACCGACCTTTCTCGCCGTGCGACGACGCCGGCATTGTTCGAGGAATCTCCGATGGAAAAGCAGTACGTCCTTGCGATCGATCAAGGCACCACCAGCTCGCGCGCGATGTTGTTCGATCGCCAGGGCAAGGTAGCCGGTGTCGCGCAGCGCGAATTCGGCCAGATCTTTCCGCAGCCGGGTTGGGTGGAACACAATCCGCGCGAGATCATGACCAGCGTCTATACCACCATCACCGAGCTGCTCAACAACGCGCAGATCGATGCGCGCGCGATCGCCGGCATCGGCATCACCAATCAACGCGAAACCGCGGTGGTGTGGGACAAGGCCACCGGTCAGCCGATCTACAACGCCATCGTGTGGCAATCGCGACAGACCAAGGACATCTGCAGCCAGCTGAAAGAAGCCGGGCATGAGCAAATGGTGCGCGACAAGACCGGCCTGCTGATCGATGCGTATTTTTCCGGCACCAAGGTCAAGTGGATCCTGGACCATGTCGAAGGCGCACGCGAACGCGCGCAAAACGGCGAGCTGGCTTTCGGCACCATCGACAGCTGGCTGATCTGGAACCTCAGCGGCGGCAAGGTGCACGTCACCGATTACACCAATGCCTCGCGCACCATGATGTTCAACATCCACACACTGGAATGGGATGCCGAACTGCTGGCCATGCTGGACGTGCCCGCGCAGATGCTGCCGGAAGTGCGCTCCTCCAGCGAGGTCTATGGCATGACCCAGACCCAGTATTTCTACGGCGAACAGGTGCCCATTGCCGGCATCGCCGGCGACCAGCAAGCCGCGCTGTTCGGCCAGGCGTGTTTCGAGCCGGGCATGGCGAAAAATACCTACGGCACCGGCTGCTTCATGCTGATGAATACCGGCGACAAGGCGGTGGCCTCCAAGGCCGGTTTGTTGACCACGATTGCCTGGGGCATCGACGGCAAGGTCGAATACGCGCTGGAAGGCGCCATCTTCGTTGCCGGCTCGGTGGTGCAGTGGCTACGCGACGGCTTGCGCATGTTGGGCAAGGCTAGCGATTCGCAGGCTTACGCCGAGCGTGCCGGCGACAATGACGGCGTGTACATCGTGCCGGCCTTCGTCGGCCTGGGCGCGCCGTACTGGCGCAGCGACATCCGCGGCGCGGTGTTCGGGCTGACGCGTGGCACCACCAAGGAACACTTCGTGCGCGCGGCGGTCGAATCGATGGCCTACCAGACCCGCGACGTGCTCACCGCAATGCAGAGCGATTCCGGCATCGAACTGAAGGAGCTGCGTGCCGACGGCGGCGCCATCGCCAACGACTTCATGGCGCAGTTTCAAAGCGACATTCTCAACGTGCCGGTGCTACGCCCGGAAGTCGCCGAAACCACTGCGCTCGGTGCGGCCTATCTCGCAGGGCTTGCCACCGGGTTCTGGAGCAGCCGCGAAGAGATCGCCAAGCAATGGGCAGTGGGTCGACGCTTCGAACCGGATATGGCCGACGACAGGCGCGAAGCGTTGTACGCCGGTTGGCAGCAGGCAGTGGAAGCGACAATGGGTTTCCGCATCAGCTGACAGCTGTCGCCAAAACGACAGCGCCCGCCATGGGGGCACCGAGATCGGTCAACCAACTGCATTACCAAGCAGGATAGGGCTGCGCATTGCAGCCCTGCCTGCAGCCGTGGTTACTGGCCGCCGGTGCTGGCACGGCCGGCGATGGTGTCCGGGTCCCAGTGTTCCTTGATCAGGCCTTTTTCGATCCGGAACATATCGAACCAGGTGGTGGTGTAGGTGGTGCCCGGCTTATTGGGATTGGACAAGGTGCGCACCGACACCAGGGTCACCAGGTCGCCGTCGGCCGTGATCGCCACCAATGGCAACTGCACCCGCGGCTGCACCGGCGTTGGCTTCACGAACGCGCTCAGGAAGGCAATAAACGCATCGCGCCCATTGGCCACGTTCGGATTGTGCTGGATGTAGTTCTTGTCCATGTACATCGGCGCGTCCTGCACTTGCCCAGCTTCGAACACGGTGCGCCAGAAATCGTAGACCAGTCGCTTGTTGGCAGTTTCAGACGACGTGGAGCCGAGCAGCATCTTCTGATGATCGGGATTTGCAGTCACCGCGGTCTGCGCGAACGCAGCCGCTGGCGCTACCAGCACGACCAATAGCAAGGCACGGGTGAGCAACTTCTTCATGGGGTACTCCTGGGTGGAGGATGGCATTGCGCTCAAGCGGGAGTGCCAGCACGGTGCTCCGTTGAGCGGGGAAGGACGCGTCCTTGCACACAGCTGCATCAACGCGTCATCGCCACCCTACCGGTAGCGTTCCCTCGCCCGCTAGCCGCCTGGAGGCGCACCTGGGCACTTGCCGAACAAATGGTGAGGAAAACATCACCTGCGTGCGGGCAGCCAGTGTCCTGCTGCACCGTGCGCAAGATTGCCCGGCTGTTGCCGTCGATCGTGTGATGACCGCAGTGGCGGCAACGGATGCACGACTGACGCGTGCGATCAAGCGGTCTTGTGGGAGCACTGCAGCGCATTCTCATCGTATGCATCGCGCGAGGGCGACATCGCATCTGTAGGATCACCCGCCCACACTCAAGGGGATTGTCTCCGCGGCGTCAGCCATCACGCAAGCATCCGCAGCATTTCAATCGGACAGCACGGCCAATGGGAGGCCGGCATAATTTTCCGCAAGCATCGCGCGACCCGCCTCGCTCCCGAGCAGATAGTCCAACTCCGCTGCGTGGAGCCGCGCAGTGAATGCATCTTCGTCGTCGAAGCGGTGCAGGAGCGTGGTCATCCACCACGAGAAACGTTCAGCCTTCCACACCCGCTGCAAGGCCAGCGCCGAATACTGCTGCAATACATCGGCATCGCCGCTTGTCTTCCAACGTTCGAACAGCTGCGCCAACAGACCGACGTCGCCCAGCGCCAGATTCAGTCCCTTGGCACCGGTGGGCGGCACGATATGCGCGGCATCACCGGCCAGGAACAGACGGCCATACTGCATCGGCTCGGCAACGAAACTGCGCAACGGTGCAATGCTCTTCTCGATCGATGCGCCAGTCACCAGCTGCGCCGCCAACGCAGGTGGAAGCCGTGCACGCAACTCGTCCCAGAACGCCTGATCGCTCCAGGCATCCACCTGCGCGCTCGCAGGCACCTGGATGTAATAGCGGGTACGGGTGGGCGAACGCATCGAACACAGCGCAAACCCGCGCCGGTGGCGTGCGTAGATCAGCTCTTCGTGCACCGGCGGCGTGTCGGCCAGCACGCCCAGCCAACCGAACGGATACACGCGCTCGAACAGACACAGGCGATCGGCGGGGATGCTGGCGCGGCTGATGCCGTGATAGCCATCGCAGCCGACGATGTAGTCGCAGTCGATGCGTTTGCGTTGACCGTCCTGCGTGAACTCCACAGCGGGCGCGTCGCCTTCCACATCGCACAGGACCACGTCCTGCGCGTTGTAGTGGGTGGGTACCCCGCTGCGCTGGCGCGCTTGCATCAGATCGGCGGTGACCTCGGTCTGCCCATAGACAGTAACGCCGCGTCCACAGCCGCGCAGCAGATCGATGCGTTCGCGCTGGCCATCGAGCGACAATTCGAAGCCGTGATGCAACAAACCCTCGCGCTGCAGCCGTTCGCCAACGCCGGCACGCTGGAGCAGTTCCACACTGCCCTGCTCCAGCACGCCGGCGCGGATACGCGCCAGCACATGCTGCGGTGTTTGCCGCTCGACGACGACGCAGTCGATGTCGGCGCGCAGCAACAGTTCACCCAGCAACAAACCCGATGGGCCGGCGCCGATGATCGCAACCTGGGTTCGCATGCACTGCTCCTGGCCTGGATGGCGATGCCTGCAGTGTCGGTAGCCAAGCCCGCGCATTGAAGGGATGATTGCGCGCAGTCCTTGGACTTTTCGACGATGGCCACACCCGCCCCCGACACTGCTGCAGTCCCTGCCTTCGGCCTGTATGGCGAGCAACATGCCGATGCCGCAGAGTTGCTGCATTGGGAATCGATTGCCGCGCGCAGCCGGCTGCACGACTGGCAGATCGTCCCGCATCGACACGAAGATTTGGCCCAACTTGTCTACGTACAACGCGGTCCGGCGACACTGCAGCTGGATGGGCGCACGCAACGACTGCGCGGCGCGAGCGTGGCATGGCTTCCACCGCTTTGCGTGCATGGCTTTGCGTTCGACCCGGCAGTGCGCGGGCACGTCATCACCATGTGCATGCCGCTGATCAGGACTGCGCTGAACGCGGCGCCGTTACTACACCAAGTATTGACCACGCCGGCAGTTGTGCAGGTGCAGCATGCGCGTCGATGGCTGGATGTGATGTTCGGCGGCATTGCAGAGGACCACGCCCGCCGACGGATCGGCCATGACATAGCGGCGCAGGCCGCAGCGGTGCAACTGGTGATCTGGATGGCCCGCACCGCGCTGGAACGCGCACAGGACGCCGCAGCGATCAGCCCACAGGCAGACCCCGCATTGCGCCATCTGCGCGCCTATCAAGGTTTGATCGATCAGCACTACCGCACCCATTGGCCGATTTCCCGCTATGCCGATCAACTGGGATTAACGCCCGGTCACCTCAACGCGGTGTGCCAGCGCCTTGCTGGCGCCTCCGCACTGCAGCTGCTGCACCGCCGCATCATGCTGGAAGCACGCCGCACACTGCGTTACACCAGCCAGAGCGTGCAACAGATTGCCGCAAGCCTTGGATTTTTCGACGCCGCCTATTTCAGTCGGTACTTCGCGCGGCACGCCGGCTGCTCGCCGACGCGTTTTCGCGCCGGTTCGTAGGAGCGACCGACAGAACGACTTCATTCACTCGCTGTGCGCGTCGTAGGTAGGGTGATCTGCAGACTTGCTGCAGGGGCCCGCTCACCGTCGCAGGACCCTTGGCGGCATGGATGCCGCCCGAGCACCCGTGGAAGGGTTCACGGCGTGTCCCGCAAACGGTCAAGGCAACCGGACCATCGACTAAACAGGCTTCCGCATACATCT
>NZ_FLTX01000045.1 GCF_900092025.1 Xanthomonas bromi | reverse complement strand
GTGCCAGGTATCTAAGCGAGGGCGCGGCTAAAAATTAATGAAAATATTTATTTGTATGAAATACATTTTAGTAGTGTGACATCCCCGCGTGAGAAAGTAATGGACCTGCGACACCGAGTATAAAGCCGCAATGCAATGCACTTGCGCAGTGCGCACGACCGATACCTGTATCAGTTTTTACTGATTGATGTTTACGGGACAGATCTGCAAAACATGGAAGTGGCAGATTTGCAACTTAAGTTAATATACTTAATATAAGGAATTTTCATGAAATCCGGAATATATGGCTGCGGTTTAATTTTTCGAAAATTTGCTAGCGGACTTGCACTCATTGTATTGACTGGGCTTACTGGTCCTGCTTTTGCAAATGAACTAAGTATTGGTGCTCGGCCCGCTGAAGTGCCTGCCGACTACGTCATAACCCCATTTGGTTACTTTTCTCCTGACTGCGTGCAACAGATTCATCAGGGAGATCGCATCACGAGCGACGGCGGGATTCAACGCGTCACTGGCTTGCTGGAGCGGCGGAAAGTTTGTAAACAAGACAACTTTACCCGTGATGGCGTGCGTGTCAGACCCGATGGGCGAACTCTGCAGGGAAAAATTGCAAGGTCGAGTGAAAATACCTCGTTGGCGCAGAGCCAGAGAGTGCGGCCCCCAACCATTTCCCAAAGTTGGTTGGCCTATGGCGGTTACTACACGTCCAGCCCGATTGGTCGAATTGTGGCAAGTTGGAAGGTTCCGCCGAATCCAAGGATCCGTTCTAACCAAACGATTTATTATTTCCCAGGCATGCAGGGCGACACGATACTCCAGCCTGTGTTGGGGTATCGGGCGGCATCTAATACCTGGGATCTTAGTAGTTGGAATTGTTGCAAAGATGGAACCGTGCACTTCAGCGATTTTATTCCTGCGAAATCGGGTGATCAAATCGTGGGTGATACTTATTCCACATGTGCGCCCGGTGTCGCCTGCAATCAGTGGAATATCGACACCACAAATATCACGTCTGGCAAAAGCGTAAGATTGACGAGCGTGCCTTACGGTGATCCAGATTTGATCGTAGGAGGAGCTTTGGAGGTCTACGAGGTGAGTAGTTGCGACGAGTTGCCAGATGGAGGCATGCTGACGTTACAGTAATATCGCCGTCTATGATCGAAATATGGGCCGCTTAACTTCTCCACCTTGGGAACGATATGGACCCGATCACTCGGGGCTTACTCCCCAATGCAATTATGACGTACGCACGACAGATACTTCTGTAACCGTTTTATATTGATAGACGTTTCCGCCAGCGAGGAGTTTCAGCCCCTCGCTGGCTGTATCTTAAAGCGCTACTCGGAAAGGTCCACGTCTTCGCTGTTGAGGTTCTGATTCACTTCTATGGCCAAGCGTTCCTTGGTGAAGTTGTTCACGATGGCCAGCGCCCGGAAGCGGCGCCCGTCGAATAATGCATCGGCCACGAAATCCATGCTCCAGACGTGATTGGGACCCGTCAGCACCGTGCGCTCCAGGCGATGGGCTGCAGCATTGTGGCGGCGCGGACGTTTGCTGGTCAGATTGAGGCCCGCTTGGCAATACAGCCGATAGACACGCTTGTGATTGGCCTTCCAGCCCTCCCGGCGCAGCAGCACGAAGATCCGTCAAAAGCCATAGCGCACACGCGCCGCGGCGATCTCTTCGATCCGTCGAAGCAGCGGCGCATCCTCATTGTCCTGAGACCGGTAATACAACGCAGAACGGCTTTGCTTGATGGCCTCGCACGCCCTGCGAATTCCGACGCGATAACGGTCCGCCAGATGGCCCACGAGCGTTTTGCGCTGCGTGGGTCTCAGAACTTTTTTGACAGCACGTCCTGCAACATGACCGTGTCCAGGCTCACATCGGCGACCAGCTGCTTGAGCTTGCGGTTCTCTTCCTCGAGCTGGCATAGCCGGCGCAGCTCGGCAACGCAACGCCCAGCCCACCGAACTTTTTGCGCCACGCATAGAACGTGGCCTGGCTGATGCCCATCTTGAAGCAAAGATTCTCGACCCTTGTACCGGTCTCGGCCTGCTTCAGGGCAAACGCGATCTGCTCTTCGGTGAACGTCGACTGCTTCAATGGCGACGTGCCTCCTTGGGCCTGAGCGTCGCCGAATGTTCTAGGTCTGGCTGGTCCAAGTTATATCGAGTAGGTCGCACCCATGAAGCGTCCGCTCCGACTGCCTACCATGGCGCTTGTCATAAGGCGTGCATCCAAATCGCGCGAGCGACTGCCTGGTGCGATGGCATATACCACCAAAGCCGCGCTTGTTTGATTTTCGTCAATTCCACCGACACATGAAATTCGCAGTGGGAGTGTTTGACTGCACGGGTCAAGAATCGTTGCGGAGTTGCGCATGAGTGCAGTCACGGGTGGCAGGGGCGGTTGGGCGTCGTGCCGGCAAGCGTCAATACGGCAAGGTTCGGTGCGTGTAGGCGGTGGTGTGGCGTGTTGCGGGCAGGGACTCGCGACGATGCCAGAGGGCATGCCTACGCTGGCTTCCGTCGTGACGGTGCGTCTGCGCGCCGTTGTCTGCTGAGGGGGGCGCCATGCGGATCTGTGTTCTCAACGAAGTAACCGAAACGTCTACCGGGCTGGAGCAGCGCTGTGTGGCTGCACGTGAGGCTGGCTGCGATTACGTAGTGATGGCGGCACCGTTCGAGCGCGATGCGGAAGGGCGTTTGGTCGAGCCATCGGCCGACGCGGCGACGCAGACGGAGCGCCTGCAAGCGGCCGTGCAGGCGGCGCGCCGCGCGGGCGTGAAGCTGTTGGTCGATGTGCGGCTGGACGAAGTGGGCGGGGCCAGTGCGGTGGTGCGCGACAACCCGCAGTGGTTCCGCGCGCGCAGCGCGGCGGTGCCGGATCCGCGCCAACCGCGTGCCACGCCGGACGTGGCCGAGGCACGCTTTGCCTATGCGCAGGAAGGTGCGGCGCTGGTGGCGTGGTGGAGCGCGCGCTTGCTGGAGTGGGCCGACCAAGGCGTGGACGGCTTCCGTCTCTTGCAGCCCCAGCAGGTGCCGGTGCAGCGCTGGCGCGAGTTGATCGCGTGCGTGCATGCCCAGGCGCCGGAGGTGGTATTTGCAGCGTGGACGCCTGGTCTGGGACTGGAGGCATTGCAGCAACTGGCCGGCGCCGGGTTCGATGCGGCGTTCTCCTCGCTCGCCTGGTGGGATGGTCGCGGCAGCTGGTTCTTCGATGAAGACACGGCGCTGCGTGCGTTGGCCTCGCAGGTTGTTGCGGTGCTCGATGCGCCCGACGGCCAGCGGGCGGCCTCGCCCGAGCAGCACTGGCAACTGGCACGGGCCTTGGGCGGTGCCTGGTTGCTGGACGATGCGCATCTGGATGCCTTGCCACTGTCGCTCCGCGCAACTGACGGCGCCCCGCCAAGCCTTGCCGGCCTGCGGCTGCGCCCTTTGCTGCGTGAGTCCACCGGGCTCACCGCGGTCGCGGTCGAGCCGCTGGGCGGGTTGCCGTCCTTGCTATTGATCAATGGCGACACGCGCCACGTGGTGCCGGTGCCGGCCTCCGATCTGTTGCGGTTGCTCGGCGATGCCGAGGCCTTGGTGGCCGAAGACGGCCGCAGCCTGTCCGGCGCCACGCTGGAGGCGCTCGAGCCTGGCGAGGTGCGCGTGTATCGCAGCGTGCCGGCGCGCCATGTGCTGGCGGTGCCGCGCATGCGCCCGCGTGCGCAGACGGCAGGCGCCTGGCCGCGGGTGTGCATCGAGTCGGTCACGCCGTCGGTGGATAACGGCCGCTTCCCGGTCAAGCGCACTGTGGGCGACCGCATCTGCGTCGAAGCTGATGCATTTTGCGATGGGCACGACCGCATCTCGGTCGCGGTGCTGTGGCGTCCGGCCGATGCCAAGACCTGGGCGAGCGCGCCGATGCGTGCGCTGGCCAACGACCGCTGGCGTGCCGAGTTCCCGTTGGAGCGCATCGGCACCTATGAATTCCGCGTGGAAGCATGGCGCGATGTCTTCGCCACCTTGCATGCGGACCTGGAAAAAAAGCGCGCCGCCAACACGGTGCTGCCGGTGGACGTGCAGGAAGCGGTGGCGGTCGTGCAAGCCGCACAGGCACGCAGCGATGGCGCGCTGTCCGAGCGCTTGCAGGCAGTGCTCACGCGTATCGGTGCGCAGAGCGAACCTTTGCAACAGTTGGCCATCGTGCTGGAGCCGGACACCGCGCAGGCGATGGCGCTGGCCGACGACAAGCCGTTCCGTTCGGAATATCCGGTCACCTTCCGGGTCGAGTCGGAACGCCGCGCAGCCCACTTCGCCAGCTGGTACGAGTTGTTTCCGCGTTCGCAGAGCGGCGATGTCAACCGACATGGCACGTTCGATGACGTCATCGAGCGGTTGCCGCATATCCGCGCGATGAACTTCGACGTGTTGTACATGCCGCCGATCCACCCGATTGGCTTGAACAACCGCAAGGGCCGCAATAATTCGGTCACGGCGGTGGAAGGTGAGCCGGGAAGCCCGTACGCGATCGGCGCAACCGAGGGCGGCCATACCGAAGTGCACGCCGAACTTGGCGGGCTGGCCGGTTTCCGCCGGTTGATACAGGCCGCACGTGGCCAGGGCCTGGAAGTGGCGCTGGATTTCGCGATCCAGTGCGCGCCGGACCACCCATGGCTGAAAGAGCACAAGGACTGGTTTACCTGGCGCGCGGATGGCTCCATCCCGTACGCGGAAAATCCGCCGAAGAAATACCAGGACATCGTCAACGTCGATTTCTACGCCAGTGGCGCAGTGCCGGACCTGTGGAACACGCTGCGCGATGCGGTGCTGTTCTGGGTCAACGAAGGCGTCACGCTGTTTCGCGTCGACAATCCACATACCAAGCCGTTCCCGTTCTGGGAGTGGTTGATTGCCGATGTGCGCGGGCGGCGGCCCGATGTGGTGTTCCTGTCCGAAGCCTTCACTCGGCCGAAGATGATGTATCGCCTGGCCAAGTGTGGCTTCTCGCAGTCGTACACCTATTTCACCTGGCGCAACCATAAGCACGAACTGCAGGAGTACGTGGAGGAATTGAACGAAGGCGTGCCGCGCGAGTGCTTCCGCCCGCACTTTTTCGTCAATACGCCGGACATCAACCCGCTGTTCCTGCAAACCGGCGGGCGCAACGGGCACCTGATCCGTGCTGCACTGGCAACGACGTTGTCGGGCCTGTGGGGCATGTATCAGGGCTTCGAACTGTGCGAAGCCACGCCGCTGGCGCCAGGCAAGGAAGAGTATCTGGACTCGGAGAAATTCCAGCTGCGCGCCTGGCCCGAGCGCGCGCCCGGCGATATCGTCGACGAGATCACCCGCTTCAATCAGCTGCGGCGCATGCACCCGGAGTTGCAGTCGCATCTGGGCACGCGCTTCTACCAGGCGCATAACGACCAGGTGCTGTACTTCGGCAAATTCCTGGATGCCGGTTACCTGTCGCGTAGCCGCAGCATGGTGCTGGTGGCCATCAATCTGGACCCGCATGCCGGGCAGGACGCCGATATCGAAATCCCGTTGTGGGAGCTGGGCCTGCCCGATTACGCCACCGTTGCCGTGGACGATCTGTGGGATGGGCATCGCTTCGAGTGGCACGGGAAACACCAACACATCCGTCTAGAGGCAACGCGACCGTTCGCGTTATGGCGCATCCGCGCAGGAGAGGTCGCATGAATGCAGTTCCCGCTTTACAGGCCGATGCAGAACAATCGGCCGTGGTGGCCGACCAGCTCTGGTACAAGGACGCCATCATCTACCAGGTGCACGTCAAGTCGTTCTTCGACTCCAACGACGATGGCATCGGCGATTTCCCGGGGTTGATCTCCAAGCTGGACTACATCGCCGAGCTCGGTGTGGACACCATCTGGCTGCTGCCGTTCTACCCCAGCCCACGCCGCGACGATGGCTACGACATCGCCGAATACATGGCGGTGCATCCGGACTACGGCACCATCGCCGACTTCGAACAATTGGTGGCGCAGGCGCATGCGCGCGGTATTCGCATCGTCACCGAGCTGGTGATCAACCACACCTCCGATCAGCATTCCTGGTTCCAGCGCGCCCGCAATGCCCCGGCCGGCTCGCCGGAGCGCGACTTCTATGTGTGGTCGGACACCGACCAGGAATACGAAGGCACGCGCATCATTTTCTGCGATACCGAGAAGTCCAACTGGACCTGGGACCCGGTAGCCGGCCAATACTTCTGGCATCGGTTCTATTCGCATCAGCCGGATCTGAACTTCGATAATCCGGCGGTGCTGGAAGCGGTGCTGGAAGTGATGCGCTTCTGGCTGGATCGCGGTGTGGACGGCCTGCGCCTGGACGCAGTGCCGTATCTGATCGAACGCTCCGGCACCTCCAACGAAAACTTGCCGGAAACCCACGCGATTCTGCGCAAGATCCGCGCCACGCTGGATGCCGAATATCCGGACCGCATGCTGCTGGCCGAGGCCAACATGTGGCCGGAAGACACGCAGCAATATTTCGGCCAGAACGCCGACGAATGCCATATGGCATTCCACTTCCCGCTGATGCCGCGCATGTACATGGCGATCGCGCGCGAAGACCGCTTTCCCATCACCGACATCATGCGCCAGACCCCGGAGATTCCGGAGAGCTGCCAGTGGGCGATCTTCCTGCGCAACCACGACGAGTTGACGCTGGAAATGGTCACCGATTCGGAACGCGATTATCTGTGGCAGACCTATGCCTCCGATCGCCGTGCGCGCATCAATTTAGGGATTCGTCGCCGCCTGGCGCCGCTGCTGGAGCGCGACCGCCGCCGCATCGAATTGATGACCTCCCTGCTGCTGACCATGCCGGGCACGCCGGTGCTGTATTACGGCGATGAGATTGGCATGGGCGACAACATCCATCTGGGCGATCGGGATGGCGTGCGCACCCCGATGCAGTGGTCGATCGACCGCAATGGCGGTTTCTCGCGCGCCGACCCCGCGCAGCTGGTGTTGCCGCCGGTGATGGACCCGCTGTACGGCTTCCAGGCGGTGAATGTGGAAGCGCAGATCCGCGACCAGCACTCGTTGCTGACCTGGACCCGCCGCGTGCTCAGCGTGCGCAAGCGCTACCAGGCCTTCGGCCGCGGCATCCTGCGCTTTCTGTATCCGGGCAATCGCCGCATGCTGGCGTACCTGCGCTGTTATCAGGACGAAACCGTGCTGTGCGTGGCCAACCTGTCGCACACGCTGCAAGCGGTGGAGCTGGACCTGTCCGAATTCGAAGGCCGCGTGCCGGTGGACATCATCGGCGGCGGCAGCTTCCCGCCGATCGGCCGGCTGACCTACCTGCTCACGGTGCCGCCGTTCGGTTTCTATGCCTTTCAGCTGGTCAGCGAAGGCACCTTGCCGGATTGGCATGTGCCCAGCCCGGTACCGTTGCCGGACTACCGCACGCTGGTGCTGCGCAGCGATGCCGACGAGAGCACCGCACTGCTGCCGCATCTGCCCACCTTGGAACACGAAATCCTGCCGGCCTGGTTGTCGGCGCGGCGCTGGTTCTCGGCCAAGGATCAGGCGCTGCGCGGCGTGCGCATCGCGCGGCGTACGCCGCTGCCGGGCGACGAGCCGATGACCTTGCTGGAACTGGACGCGGAGCTGGAAGACGGTCGCCACGAGCGCTATATGTTGCCGATCGGCATCGTGTGGGAACGCGAGCAGCCCAGCACGTTGGCCGAGCAACTGGCGCTGGCGCGGGTGCGTCAGGGTCGTGAGGTGGGCTATCTCACCGATGCGTTTGCGCTCAAGCCCATGGTGCGCGGTGTGATCGATGCGCTGCGCAGCAATGCAGCGCTGGACTTCCGCGATGGCGACGAGCCATCGCAGCAGGGGCAGGTGCGCTTCGAGGCCACCCCGGCGCTGGCGACACTGGAGATTCCGCAGGACCCGGAGATTCGCTGGTTGTCGGCCGAACAGAGCAATAGCTCGCTGGTGGTCGCCGACAAGGCGGTGTTCAAGCTGCTGCGGCATGTGGCGATCGGTGCGAATCCGGAAATCGAAATCGGCCGCCGCCTGACCGAGCTGGGCTACGCCAATGCGGCGCCACTGCTGGGCAGCGTGAGCCGCGTCGACGGCCAGGGCATCATCACCACCATCGCGTTGTTGCAAGGCTTCATCCGCAATCAAGGCGATGCCTGGCGCTGGACACTGGATCATCTGGCGCGCAGCTTCGACGAATACGCCACCGCGCAGACCGATGAAGCGCGCGCCGAAGCCGTTGCTGGCTACGACGCTTTCGCCGCGGTGGTGGGCAAGCGGCTGGCCGAGTTGCACGAAGCGCTGTCGCGCGAGACCGACGATGCCGACTTCGCACCACAACGCATCGACCTGCCCACCGCCAACGATGTGGTGGCCGGCGTGGGACGCCAGGTTGAAGCGATGTGGGACACCGTCAATGCGCGCCTGGCCGGCGGCGAAGACAGCGCCGAGCGCGAAGCGCTGGAAGCGGTGCTGGCCGAGCGCCCGCAGCTGGATGCCTTGCTCGCCAAGGCGCCGAGCGTGCTGGCCGACTCGTTCCTCACCCGCGTGCATGGCGATTTCCATCTGGGCCAGATCCTGGTGGCGTTCGACGATGTGGTGCTGATCGACTTCGAAGGCGAGCCGGCCAAGCCGCTGGCCGAACGGCGCGCCAAGGCCAGCCCGTTGCGCGATGTGGCCGGCTTCCTGCGCTCGCTCGATTACGCCAGCGAAGTGTCTGCACGTGGCGAGGAGGGCACCGCCGCCCGCGCTGGCGTGGGCGTGGACACGCATCTGGACGAATTCCTGGTGCAATTCCGTCGACGCTCCACACAAGCCTTCCTGGACGCTTACCATGCCGTGCTCGACGCCAGCGCTCATCCATGGATTGCGCCGGCGGCGTTCAATGCAGCTACCTTGTTGTTCCTGGTGGAGAAGGCCAGCTACGAAGTGCGCTATGAAGCCGCCAATCGCCCCGGCTGGTTGATGGTGCCGATCGAAGGTTTGCGACGCATCCTGCAACGCGCACGCGCCGATGCAGGAGACACATGATGAGTGGAGTAATGACAGCAGTGAGCAATCGATGGGATCCCGGCGTCATCCGCGCCCTGGCCGAAGCACGCCACGGCGATGCGTTCGCCGTCCTGGGCGCGCACCCAACCGACACCGGGCGCGTATTGCGCACCTATCTGCCTGGCGCCGAACGCGTCAGTGCAGTGCTCGACGACGGGCACGTGGTGGCGCTGGAGGCCGGCCCGGAGTCTGGCCTGTTTGCCGGCGACCTTCCGGCACAGGGCAGCTACCGCCTGCGCATCGGCTGGCCCGGCGGCGAGCAGGACACCGCCGACCCCTACGCCTTCGGACCGCAGCTCAGCGACTTCGACCTGCACCTGATCAGCGAAGGTCACCACCTGCAGCTGGCCGATGCGCTCGGCGCCAATGTGGTGGACGTGGATGGCGTACGCGGCACGCGCTTTGCGGTGTGGGCACCCAATGCCTCGCGTGTGGCGGTGGTGGGCGACTTCAATAGCTGGGACGCGCGCCGGCATCCGATGCGGCTGCGGCACCAGTCCGGCGTATGGGAGTTGTTCGTGCCCGACGTCGGCCCCGGTGCGCATTACAAGTATCAACTGCGTGGCCCGCATGGGCACGAACTGCCGGCCAAGGCAGACCCGGTGGCGCGCCGCGCCGAGCTTGCCCCGGGCACCGCCTCGATCGTGGCCGATCCCACGCCGCACCAGTGGAGCGACGACGGCTGGATGGCCACCCGTGCGCGCCGGCAGGCACACGACGCGCCGATGAGCATCTATGAGATGCACGCCGGCTCCTGGCTGCGCGAAGAAGGCGTGGACCTGGACTGGGATGGCCTGGCCGATCGCCTGATTCCATATGTGGCCGATATGGGCTTCACCCATGTCGAGCTGATGCCGGTGACCGAGCATCCGTTCGGCGGCTCGTGGGGTTATCAACCGCTGGGTCTGTTCGCGCCCACCGCGCGCTTCGGCACGCCCGATGGCTTCGCCCGATTTGTCGACCGCTGCCACCGCGAAGGTATCGGCGTCATCGTCGACTGGGTGCCGGCCCACTTTCCCACCGACGCGCACGGGCTGGCGCATTTCGACGGCACCGCGCTGTACGAACATGCCGACCCGCGCGAAGGCTTCCACCGCGACTGGAATACGCTGATCTACAACCACGGCCGCCGCGAGGTGTCCGGGTTCCTGATCGCCAGTGCGATGGAATTTCTGCAGCGCTACCACGTCGATGGGCTGCGCGTGGATGCGGTGGCCTCGATGCTGTACCGCGACTACAGCCGCAATGCCGGCGAGTGGGTGCCCAACATCCACGGCGGGCGCGAGAACTACGAGACCATCGCCTTCCTGCGCCGGCTCAATGAGGTGGTGCGCGAGCACACCCCGGGCGCGGTGATGATCGCAGAGGAATCCACCGCGTTCCCCGGCGTCACCGCCGATGTGGCGCATGGCGGCCTGGGCTTCCACTACAAGTGGAACATGGGTTGGATGCACGACACCCTGCATTACGCCGGGTTGGACCCGATCTATCGCCGGTATCACCACGGCGAGCTGACTTTCAGCATGGTTTACGCGTATTCGGAGCGCTTCGTGCTGCCGATCTCGCACGACGAAGTGGTGCATGGCAAGGGGTCATTGCTGGGCCGCATGCCAGGCGACGATTGGCAGCGCTTCGCCAACCTGCGCACGTATCTGGGTTTCATGTTCACCCACCCGGGGCGCAAGTTGCTGTTCATGGGCTGCGAATTCGGACAGCCCACCGAGTGGAACCATGACAGCGGGTTGCCGTGGCACTTGCTGGACGACCCACGCCACCGCGGCGTGCAGACGCTGGTGCGCGACTTGAACCGGCTGTATGTCGAATACCCGGCGCTGCACGTACATGACGACGACCCGTCCGGGTTCGCCTGGGTCGTCGGCGACGATGCCGGCAACAGCGTGGTGGCGTTCCTGCGCAAGTGCAAACGCGGCGATGCACCGGTGCTGGTGGTGATCAACTTCACCCCGGTGGTGCAGCACGGCTATCGCATCGGCGTGCCGCAAGGCGGCCAGTGGCGCGAGGTGTTCAATAGCGATGCCGGCATCTACGGCGGTGCCAATCTGGGCAATGGCGGCAGCGTGACGGCCGAGCAGCAGTCCATGCACCGCCATGCCCACTCGCTGCCGCTGTTGTTGCCGCCGCTGGGCGTCATCGTGCTCACGCCGCAGGGGTGATGCATCCTGCGCGCCTGCCACCGGGATTTGGCCCGGTGGCAGGCGGTAGCTAAAGTCGCGCCCTAGCAGACCGTTGGCAACGTGGGTCATGCGCCGCATCGATGACATCCTGGTACCCCCCGACGCGAGCGTGACGAAGCTGATTTCTCCATGTCGAGACTGTCGCCGTAGGCCATCGACGGAGTCGTGTTCAAACGAGGGAATGGCAAGATGGGCACTGGCACGCGTATCGGTGTGATCTCCGACACGCACGGGCTGCTGCGGCCCGAGGCGCTGGCCGCGCTCGATGGCTGCGCGCACATCATCCATGCCGGCGATGTGGGCAAGCCGCAGGTGCTTGAGGCATTGCGGGCACTGGCCCCGCTGCATGTCATCGCAGGCAATATCGATGACAAGCCCTGGGCCGCGGATTTGCCGCAGACGCTGGATCTGCAGATCGATGGCGTGCGCATCCATGTGTTGCACACGCTGAAAACACTGGCATCGGACGTGGCAGCAGACGTCGTCATCAGCGGTCATTCGCACAAACCCGAGATCCAGTTGCGGGAGGGCGTGCTGTACGTCAATCCGGGCAGTGCCGGTCCGCGTCGCTTCAGTCTGCCGATCAGTCTGGCCATGCTGTGGCTGGGCGATGGCGCGCCGCACGCGCAGTTGCAGCAGTTGGCGGTGGGCTGAGTCCGCTGACCTGGCATGCACACCGGCGGAGCCATGCTCTTGGACCACGTTGTTGCACGGAGTCGCCATGAATACACGTCGCCAATTTCTTTCCGCTGCCGCTGCCGGCACTGCGGCATTGGCCGCTGCGCCATTGATGGCGCAATTGTCAGCGCCCGGCAGCGTGATGCCGACGCGCGGTAAAACCGATGCGAGCGCATTGCCGACTAATCCCGTCACCAAGGGCGGACGCTACCGCCCACGCAGTCGACTGGGCTTTGGTGGCGTTGCGATCGGGAATGGGTTTGCGCCTGCCAGCGACGCACAGAGCGAGCAGACTCTCGCAGCGGTGTGGGAATCGGGCGTGCGCTATTTCGATACGTCGCCGTGGTATGGGTTGGGCTTGTCCGAGCGACGCACCGGCCATCATCTGCACAATCATCCGGCCGACGATTACGTGGTGTCGACCAAGGTGGGGCGCTTGCTCACCGCGACCGAGACACCGCCAAAGACGATGTGGCAGCAGCCCTCGCCCTTTGATTATCGCTACGACTACAGCGCGTCCGGTGTGCGGCGCTCGATCGAAGATAGCCTGCAGCGCTTGGGCGTGTCGCAGATCGACATCGCGTACATCCACGATCTGTCGCCGGAGAACGAAAAGGACCTGGGCATGCCGTGGGAGCAGCGCTTCGCCGAAGCGGTGAAGGGTGCGATGCCGGAGCTGACCAAGATGCGCAAGGAGGGCTTGATCAAAGCCTGGGGTTTTGGCGTCAATCGTCCAGAGCCGGCATTGCGCGCGATCGAAGAGGCCGATCCGGACATCTTCCTGCTGGCCTGCCAATACTCGCTCCTCGATCATGCGCAGGCGTTGCATGACACCTTCCCGAAGATCGAGAAACATGGCGCCTCGGTCGTGGTCGGTGCACCGTTGTTGGCTGGCTATTTGGCCGGACGCGAGCGTTATCTCTACGACGGCACCATCCCGCCGTGGGCGCCGGCCAAGCGGCAGAAAGCGTTGGCCATTTGCGACAGGCATGGCGTGGATCTACGCACGGTAGCGCTGCAATTTGCTGCTGCTCCGCCTGTGGTGTCGGCCGTCATCCCCGGGGCGCGCACGGCCGAGCAGGCGCACGCCAATGCGATGTCGATGCGGGTGGTCATTCCATCGGCAGTGTGGGAGGAGCTCAAGCGCGAAGGCGTGATCGAGGCAGATGCGCCGTTGCCTGCTGCGCATTGACGGATAGGCCGAGCGCAGCCGTGCAAGGTGGTCAGGCATTCCCAGGCAATCAAAACGTACCGCGTTGAATAAACGGCGCTTGTTGATACAACAAGCGCTCACCGCCGCGCGGATCCAGTTCCAGCCGGCTTGGCGTATCGAACACCAGCGTTTCGCGACGCTTCAAGGAATACGTCTGCCAGTGCGGCGCACCGCGACGATTGGGGTCGCCATGCCGCGCAAATGCAATCAGCGCTTCGCTCATCTGCTCGGCCATGCGCTGTGCGTCGGTGCTGTCGCCGGTACGCGAGCCGGGCTGGCGCACGTTGTCGAACACCAGCGGAATATCCAGCGTATGGAAGGCGCCGAACTTACCGCCCTCCAGCGGCGAGCCCCAGTCCAGTTGATAGACCCAGGTGGGCGCGCCTTGCCGTGCACGCGCCTGGGCCTCTTCGACGGCGCCGCGCCAAGAACGGCCGGCGGTGGTCGCTGCGAAAAACACCTGCGACGGCGTGTACTGCGGATATAACCGCCGGTATTCGGCGATGACCACTTGCGGCAACAGATCCACGTATTGCTGCGCTTCCAGTTTGGCCGGCAACTCGTCCCAGCTCAATGCGAAATTCTTCGCATCGTTGCCGAGAAAGCCGCGTGTTTCATCGCGCGTATTGCCGATCACCATCGGAATACGTGCCGACTGCAAGGGCGCGGTGGGCCAGAAGGGATGCACCGGCACGTTGCGCGCATCCAGCACCGGGCCGAAATACAGCGCGTTGTTTTCCACCCGCGACGGGTCGCGGACTTGCGCGGCGGCCAGCAGTTGCGCCACCGGCCAGGTGCGCATGCGCGCGATCTCGCCTGGCGCCACCTTCAACGCATCCAGCAGCACCTGCGCACGCCGGGTTGCCGCGCGCGGCCCGGCCACGGTGACCTGTTGCCCGCTCATGGTCCAGGCGCGATGGAACAACCCACGCGCGGCCGGCATCGCCATCAGCGTGGCGATCTTGGCGCCACCGCCGGACTGCCCGAACACGGTGACGTTGCCGGCGTCGCCGCCGAATTCGGCCGCATGCTGACGCACCCACTGCAACGCCTGGATCAGATCCAGCTGCCCGGCATTGCCGGAGTCGGCAAAACTGGCATCGCCCAATTGCGCCAACGACAGATAGCCAAACAGATTGAGCCGGTGATTGACGGTGATCACGACCACGTCGCCGCGCTTGCACAGGCGCACGCCATCGTAGAGCGGGTCGCTACCGGAGCCGGTGGTATAGCCGCCGCCGTGGATATAGAACAGGACCGGCCGCTTGCCGCCATCGCGCAGGCCGGGTGTCCACACGTTGAGGAACAAACAGTCCTCGCCGGTGAATTCGCTGGCCTTGAGTTGTGGCGCGGCCGCACCGAAATGGCTGGCATCGCGTACGTCCTGCCATGGCGTTTCCTGCAGGGGTGCCTGGAAGCGCCGCGCGGCGGTGTCGCCGCCATACGGAATGCCCTTGAACATGCAGATACCCTGGTCGCGGTAGCCGCGCAGCGCGCCGCTACGCACGCGTGCCAGCGGCGCACCGTCGTCGCGTGGCGGCGGGAGTGTGGCCGCAACAGCGAAGCCGGGCAGCGTGGAGGCGGCGGTGGCAAGCAAACCGCCGCGCAACAGCGCGCGGCGGCGTGGGTCAGGGGCGCCCTGCGCTGTCATCGCGTCGCCTCCTTCGCGGGCGCAGGCGCAGGTGTGGGTCCAGGTTCAGACGCCGGCGCGACATGCGCGATCCAGGCTTGCGCCAGCTGCGGCCATGCGGACACGGTGAGACCGGTGCCGCTGGCGGTACCGAAACCATGCCCACCCTGCGGGAACACATGCAGCTCGCTCGGCACCCCGGCGCGCAGCAGCGCGTCATGCATCAACAGGCTGTTGCGCACCGAGACCACAGTGTCATCCTGCGCATGCAGCAAAAAAGTGGGCGGCGTGCGTGCATCCACATGCAGCTGCGGCGAATACGCACGCACCTGCGCCTGGCTCGGTGCGCTGCCGATCAGCCGTTCGCGCGAGCCCGGATGCGCGTTGGCGCTGTCCATGTCGATCACCGGGTAGATCAGCAGCTGGAAATCCGGTCGTGCGCTCAGCGCATCGGCCGCATCGACCTGCGGATACACCTGCGCGGCATAGCGCGTGCCCAGGCTGGCGGCGACATGGCCACCGGCCGAAAACCCCATCACGCCGACGCGCTGCGCATCGATGCCATAACGCGCCGCGTTGGCGCGGATCAGCCGCAACGCACGTTGCGCATCGGCCAGCGGCACGTCGGCGCCATTGGGATGGCCTTCGCCCGGCAGCCGGTAGCGCAGCACGAACAGGGTGATGCCGGCGGTGTCGACGAAGCCGGGCACCAACGCGCTGCCCTCGTTGTCCAGCACGATGCGCTGGTAACCGCCGCCAGGGGTGACCAGCAGTGCAGTACAGTTAGGGCGCTTGGGCCGGTAGACCACCAGATACGGCGCGCTGACCTGCTGGATGTAGCGATCCGGTCGCGCCGGGTCGCTGCTGCGCTCGACGATGCGCTGCGGTTGCGGCAAGGCGGTGTCTCCCGGCGCCAGTGGCGTGGGCCACAGGGCGATCCGGCTGGCCTGTTCGGCAGCGGTGTCGGCGCTGGGGCGCTCGGCCGCTGGCGCCGGGCTGGCCAGCAGCGCGCCCAGCACCAGCGCCGCCAAACCGTGCTGCGCGGCGCGCGAAAGCACGGTCAAAGCGTGCGTTTGGCGTGTCTGTTTCATTCACCCCTCCCAGGGTCCTTCGTTTGCGACGACAACAATGCCGCACTGCACATTGCCAATGACACCGGTTTACCATATACAGCACCTCGTGCCGCTGTCGATTGGCAGTGCAACAAAACACCTATCAGGGAGACACCCTTGAGCAACGACGCCGCCACTCCGCCCTCTTCTACATCCACGCTGTTCGACATCGCCCAGCGCTTTGTGGAGGCACGCCGTGCAGGGGCATCGCTGCCCGACTTTCCCGGGCAAATCCCGGACGATCTGGTCACGGCTTACCAGGTGCAGGACATCGCCATCAGCCAATGGCGCGACCAAGTGATTGGCTGGAAGGTGGGTTATATCGCCGCCGAGCGCCGTGATGCCTCCGGCGATGAGCGACTGCTCGGCCCGATCTTCTCCCAGAAGGTCTGGAATGCTACCGGTGGAACAACCGAGTTCCCGGTCTATACCGGCGGCTTCGGCGCGGTCGAAGCCGAGTACGTGCTGCGTCTGGACGCGGACGCGCCGGCCGCGCAGACCCACTTCACCCCGGAGCAGGCTGCGCAGCTGCCTGCCACGTTGCTCATCGGCGTGGAAATCGCCAGTAGCCCGCTGGCGACCATCAACCAGCTCGGCCCGCGGGTGGTGATTTCGGACTTCGGCAACAACAATGGCCTGATTCTGGGGCCGGAAGTGACCGATTGGCTGGGGCGCGACGAAGCTGCGCTGACTGTCGAAACCTTGATCGACGACCAGCGGGTCGGCACCGGCGGGGCCACCACGCTGCCGGGAGGATTGCGCGCGGCCTACGCATTTGCGCTCAGTCGTTTGGCGCAGCGCGGGCGTCCGCTCAAGCGCGGTGATCTCATCGCTACCGGCAATGCCACCGGGATCCACGACATCGACGTGGGGCAGCGTGCCCTGATTCGCTTCGCCGGCATCGGCGATATTTCCTGTACGGCTGTGTCCGCCAGTTAACGGCGGTCCCCGTGACCAGACGCTTGGGAGGGCGGCAATGATCACACGCAGACATTTCCTCGGTGCCGGGCTCGGTGCCGCCGCTGCCGCCCCCTGGCTGGGGGCGGGCGCCACCACGCCGATTCCCGGCGGGCAGTTGCTCACCGCCACCGACGTGCATGTCGGCGACTACCCCACCGTTGAAGCGGTACGCTGGTTCGGCAAGCAGCTCGAAGCACGCACCAATGGCCGGCTGAAGCTACGCCAATACCACTCCGGCCAGCTGGGCCGCGAGTCGGAGGCGATCGACATGGCGCGCTTCGGCGCCATCGATATCACCCGCGTGTATTCGGGTGCGTTGAACAACACGTTTCCGCTCACGCAGGCGCTGTGCCTGCCGTATGTGTTCGACTCGGTGCCGCATCTGCGCCGCGCCATCGACGGGCATGTCGGCGACAGCGTGCTGCGCAGCTTCGAGCAGCGGGATCTGATCGGTCTTGCCATCTACGATTCGGGCGCGCGTTGCTTCTACAACACCAAGCATCCGTTGCACCGCCCGGAAGATCTCAAGGGCCTGAAACTGCGCGTGGCCTCGTCGGACATCTTCCTCAAACTGATGCGCATGCTGGGCGCCAACCCCACGCCGATGTCGCTGGGCGAGACGTTCTCGGCGATGGAAACGCACATGATCGACGGTGCGGAAAACAACATGCGCAGCTTTCAGTCCAGTCGGCATTTCGAAGCCGCGCACTACTGGTCGCAGAGCGAGCATTCCTACGCGCCGGACATCCTGGTGATGTCGCGCAAGAGTTTCGAATCGCTGAGCGCGGCCGACCGCGGCCTGGTGGTGGAACTGGCGCGCGCCTCGGTGCCGGTGATGCGCAACCTGTGGGATGCCTCCGAGACGGTCGCGCGGCAGCAGGTGATCGACTACGGCGTGAAGCTCAACCAGGTCGACATGCCGGCGTTCCGCGCCGCCGCCGCCCCGCTGCTGGCCGAGTACCGCAAGCAGCCGGAGCTCGAAGCGCTGTACCGCCGCATCCGCGATTTTGCATAGAGGTGATCCGATGACCGAACCCGAGACCCTCGCCGTCCCGGTCGCGCCGTTGCAGCGCGCGCTGGACCGCGTTTCCGATATCGCCGTTGGCGTGGCATCGCTGGCCCTGCTTGGCCTGGTGGTCGTGCAGGGCTGGCAGGTGTTCACCCGCTACGTACTCAACGATTCGCCCAGCTGGACCGAGCCGGTGACGTTGCTGCTGCTGAGCACAGCACTGAGCCTGGGCGCGGCGGCCGGCGTGCATACCAACCGCCACTTCGGCTTTTATCTGCTGGGCGAGCACGTACCGCCGCCGGTGCGCAAAATGTTCGACGTCATTCGCCCGCTGATGATCATGTCCATCGGTGCGGTGCTGGCATGGTGGAGCGCGGCGCTGTTGATCGATGGGCTGGACATCAAGATGGCCGGTGCGCAGATGCCGCAGAGCATCAACTACCTGCCGCTATCGATCGGTGGTGCGCTGATGGTGCTGTTCGCCTTGTTCAAGTTGTGGCGTGTGCTGCGCCCGGTCCATGTCGGAGGAGTGTGCTGATGGGCATCGCGATGTTGTTGGGAACCTTCGTGGTGCTGCTGCTGATCGGCGTGCCGGTGGCGTATGCACTGGGTGCGGCGGCATTGGCGACGTTGCTGTATCTGGACCTGCCCACGGTGGTGTTGGTGCAGCAGATTTCCGCCGGTAGCGGCTCGGCGTCGCTGATCGCCATTCCGCTGTTTATCTTCGCCGGCGAGTTGATGCTGCGCGGCGGTATTTCCGAGCGCTTGATCGCGTTGGCCTCGTCGTTGGTGGGGCGCGTGCGCGGTGGTCTGGGCCAGGTCAGCGTGTTGTCGTCGCTGTTCTTCGGCGGCGTGTCCGGCTCGGCGATTGCCGATGTGTCGGCGGTCGGCGGCACCATGATTCCGCAGATGATCAAGCGCGGCTACGACCGCGACTACGCGGTGAACGTGAGCATGACCGCCGCGCTGGTGGCCTTGCTGGTGCCGCCCTCGCATAACCTGATCCTGTTCTCGGCCGCGGCCGGTGGCGGCTTGTCGATCGCCGATCTGTTCGCGGCCGGCATCTTCCCTGCGTTGTTGATGACCGCCGCGATGATGCTCACCGGCTATGCGGTGGCACGCCATCGCGGCTACGGCACCGAGCCGTTCCCGGGCTGGCGTGCCGTGACGCTGCGCCTGATCGGTGCGTTGCCGGGGCTTGGCCTGGTCGCGCTGATCTTCATCGGCATTCGCGCCGGCATCTTCACCGCGGTGGAGAGCGCCGCCATCGCGGTGGTGTACGCGTTGATCGTCACCGCAGTGTTGTATCGGCAATTGCGCTGGGCCGAGTTCTTCGCCGCGGTGACGCATGCGGCGCGCACCACCGGCGTGATCCTGTTCGTGATCGCCACTGCCGCGGTGTTCGGCTGGTTGCTGGCCTATTTGCAGGTGCCGGCGGCAGCGGTGAAGTTCCTGCAGGCCATTGCCGACAGCAAGAACATGGTGTTGTTGATGATCGTGGTGATGCTGCTGTTGCTGGGCATGTTCATGGACCTGGCACCGAAGATCCTGATCTGCACGCCGATCTTCCTGCCGGTGGTCAAGGCCTACGGCATCGACCCGATCCACTTCGGCCTGGTGATGGTGCTGGCCGGCGGTATCGGTCTGATCACCCCGCCGATCGGCTCGGTGCTGTTCATCGGTACCTCCATCGGGCAGATCACCATTGCGCAAAGCATGCGCACGATCTGGCCGTTCTGGCTGGCGGCGCTGTGCGTGTTGTTGATCGTGGCGTTTTTCCCGGAATTGTCGCTGTGGTTGCCTCGCGCTTTGCGCGCCTGAGGACTGCAGCGACTGCGTGACAGGCAGGCGGATGATCGGTACGGCGCGTCGCGTCGTATCGATCGTCTGCCATGCATCTGCGGTGCCTGGCGAATGCGTCAGGCATCGTTGCCGGTGGAAGACTTCTGGCGCATCTGGTTAACCGGTGGCATTGCCCATCGGCCGCGGTAAAGCCCCGAATCCGGGATCAGGAGAGAGCATGCGTTTGCGTACCACTTCATCCCGATGGCGTTGGCTCCTTGCCGGCGGGTTGCTGCTGTGCGTCGGCCTGAGCGCTGCGGCGGACTGGAAGCGCGGCATCGAACACCAGCGCATCGCCGACCAGGGCGATGGCACCTTTCTCAATCCCGTGCTGGCCGGCGACCACCCCGATCCGTCGGTGCTCAAGGATGGCGACGATTACTACCTCACGCTGTCATCGTTCGATGCGTATCCGGGCCTGCCGATCTGGCATTCGCGCGATCTGGTCAACTGGCAGCCGCTGGGCCACGCCATCACCCACAACGTCGGTGCGATCTGGGCGCCTGACCTGATCAAGCACGGCAAGCGCTATTACATCTATTTCCCGGCCCGTCTTGGCGACCAGGGCGAGCGCAGCAATTTCGTGGTGTGGGCCGACGACATCATCGGCCCGTGGAGCACGCCGATCGACATCGGCCTGGGCAAGTACATCGACCCCGGCCATGCGGTGGGCGAAGACGGCAAGCGCTATCTGTTCCTGAGCGGCGGCGATTATGTGCAGCTGTCCGACGACGGCCTGAAAGTGGTCGGTACGCCCAGGCACGTCTACGACGGCTGGAAATACCCGGAACGCTGGGACGTGGAAAGCTACGCCCAGGAAGGCCCCAAGATCACCCGCCACAACGGCTGGTACTACATGACCACCGCGGTGGGTGGCACCGCCGGCCCGCCGACCGGGCACATGGTGATCACCGCGCGCGCGCGCTCCATCCATGGCCCGTGGCAGAACGCGCCCAACAACCCGATCACGCGTACCCAGCGTGCCGGCGAGCCGTGGTGGTCGCGTGGCCACGCCACCCTGGTGGAAGGCACCGACCAACGTTGGTGGATGCTCTACCACGGCTACGAAAATGGCTTCTGGACGCTGGGCCGGCAGGCCTTGCTCGACCCCATCGAATGGACGCCGGACGGCTGGTTCGTCGCCAAGGGCGGCGATCTGGGCACCCCGCTGAAGAAACCCAGTGGGCAGGCACTGCCGCATGGGATGGCGTTGTCGGACGATTTCCGCGCCGCCACGCTCGGCCCGCAGTGGGCCTTCTTCAACCCGGCCGCCGACGAAGCCAAGCGTCTGCAGGTGGGCAATGGCGTGCTGCGCCTGCAGGGCAAGGGCCGCGCCCCGCGCGATGCCTCGCCGCTGACGGTGATCGCCACCGACCCGGCCTACCAGTTCCAGGTGCAGATGACCGTGGCACCGGGGGGGCAGGGCGGCGCGCTGCTGTTCTACAGCGACAAGCTCTACGCCGGGGTGGGCAGCAATGGCGAACACTTCGTCATGCACCGCTACGGTGAGGAACGTCCGGCCACGCTGGCGCCCAGCACCAATGGCGGCACGCTGTGGCTGCGCGTCACCAACAATCGCCACATCGTCACCATTCACAGCAGCAACGACGGCAAGACGTGGACCAAGTACCCGGTGCAGATGGAAGTGTCCGGTTACCACCACAACGTGGCCGGCAAGTTCCTGGCCCTGAAGCCGGCGCTGTACGCCGCCGGCGCAGGCCAGGTGGAATTCCGCAATTTCCGCTACCGCGCCCTGGACTGACCGTTCTGCATCGGCGGGCATGTCGTGGCGCTGCCTGCTGAGGCAGGCCCGGCCTGGCGGATCCGGTGCAGCGGCAGGCGTCGCTCAGGTCTACCGCCCCGGGGCCGGTAGAATCCAATCAACTTCACTGGTTGACCGCTATGCCTGTCCGCAAGATGCCTGAAGAAGGAATACCCGGCCTGCCGAAGGGCAAGGTCGCCACGATCAACGACATTGCACGCATGTCGGGCGTGTCGAAGAAGACCGTGTCGCGGATCATCAACAACTCGCCGCTGGTGCGCCAGGACACCCGCGAGAAGGTCGAGGCGCTGATGCGCCAGGTCGGCTATGCGCCGGATCCGCTCGCGCGCGGGCTGGCGTTCCGGCGCTCGTTCCTGATCGGCATGGTCTACGACAACCCCACCGCGCAGTACATCGTGGACATGCAGTACGGCGCGCTGGACGCGCTGCGCGGCTCCAGCTTCGAGCTGGTGGTGCACCCCTGCGACAGCCGCAGCCCCGGCTACATCGAGGGCGTGCGCCGCTTCGCCCAGGCGCAGAAGCTGCACGGGGTGATCCTGGTGCCGCGAGCCTCCGAGGACCAGGCGCTGGCCGACATGCTGGCCGAGATCGGCTGCCGTTATACCCGCATCGCCTCGATCGCGCTGGACGCCACCTCGCAGACGGTGATCACCCACGACCGCGACGGTGCCGCCGAAGCAGCCGATTACCTGCTCTCGCTCGGCCACCGCGACATCGCCCTGGTCACCGGCCCCAGCGCCTACCGCTCCTCGATCGAGCGCACCTCCGGCTTTGCCGATGCGCTGACCCGGCGCGGCATCGAACTGCCGCCCGAACGCATCGTCGAAGCCGGTTACACCTTCGAATCGGGCGTGGCCGCGGCCGAAAAGCTGCTGTTGGGCAAGAAGCGCCCCACCGCCATCTTCACCGGTAACGACGAAATGGCCGCCGGTATCTACAAGGTCGCGCTGCGCGCCGGCATCAACATCCCGCGCCAGCTCTCGGTGATCGGCTACGACGACAGCTCGCTGGCCTCGCGCCTGTGGCCGCCGCTGACCTCGGTACGCCGGCATACCCGCGACACCGGCCGCACCGCTGCCGCGATGCTGATCCAGCCCGACAACGCCCCGCAGCTGCCCACCGCCAGCGTGCGCCCGCACCTGATCGTGCGCGACTCCTGCCAACCGCCGGAAGATTGAGCACGTTAAGCCCCTCTCCCTGCGGGAGAGGGGTGAGGGTACGGCGGCAGACAGCCATCTAAAAAGCTCAGACATGAGCTGACGGAGGAGGCGCACATGAGCTTCTACCCGACCAATCAAGCCGCACACCGGACGCCGTGCGTAGCCTCATACCCTCATCCGGCGCTACGCGCCACCTTCTCCCGGTGGGAGAAGGGTAAAAGCCCTCTCCCTGCGGAAGAGGGCCGGGTGAGGGGACGGCGGCAGATCAGCCATTCCAGTCGTAGGCGCTGCACCGGGCTTCGCCCGTACCCTCATCCGCCCCTGCGGGGCACCTTCTCCCGATGGGATAAGGGAGTTGGCAGCCCGTGCGTCCACCCATGCCGTCTTTCGTGCACTGCGCAATGACACCGGTTAACCAGAGCCGGTAGACTAGTCCGGTGCAAGCTCACGACCCCACCCGCTTGTCACCGGAGAGGCGCATGTCCCTGTACTGCAAAACGCACTACGCCACCCATCCCGACGCCAGCAACGACGACCTGCGCGAGCTCTATCTGCTCGACGGCCTGTTCGTGGACGGTGCGGTGACGCTCAAATACACCCACTACGAACGTGTCGTGCTCGGTGGCGCCGCGCCGTTGGGCACCGCGCTGGAACTGCCCAAGCAGACCGAGCCGGCCTCTGCCGCCGGTCACCCGTTCCTGGAGCGCCGCGAGCTGGGCGTCATCAACGTCGGCGCCGGCAGCGGCACCGTGACCGTGGATGGCACCGCCTACGTGCTCGGCCCCAAGGACGGCCTGTACGTGGCGATGGGCAGCACCGATGTCCGCTTCGCCTCGGACGATGCCGCCAACCCGGTCAAGTTCTATCTGGCCTCGACACCGGCGCACGCGCGCTTCGAAACCAAGCAGCTGTCGATCAAGGATGCGGTGGCGCTGGACCGTGGCGCGCTGGAAACCAGCAACGAGCGCACCATCTACCAGTACATCGTGCCGGCCACCTGCCCGTCGTCGCAGCTGCTGCTGGGCCTGACCGTGCTCAAGCCAGGCAGCGTCTGGAACACCATGCCGCCGCATCTGCACGACCGCCGCAGCGAGGTGTATTTCTATTTCGACCTGGGCGCCAACGACCGCGTCTATCACTTCATGGGCGAGCCCGACGCGCAGCGTCACATCGTGATCCAGAACAACGAAGCGGTGGTGTCGCCGCCGTGGTCCATCCACATGGGCGCCGGTACCAGCAACTACGCCTTCATCTGGGCAATGGGCGGCGAAAACCTGGATTACACCGACATGCATGTGCTGGATATCTGCCAGCTCAAGTAAGCGCCGGCGGACTCACGCGGGTCTGCCAACACCTGTACCGGCCGCGCATCGCGCGGTTCACCCCTCACACCGTGATACACCCAGCAGGAGCGATAAGGTAATGAGCAATCCGTTCAGTCTCGAAGGCAAGGTCGCACTGGTCACCGGTGCCAACACGGGCTTGGGCCAGGGCATCGCGTTGGCGTTGGCCGAGGCGGGTGCCGACATCGCTGCCGCCGGCATTCAGGCGCCCACCGAGACCGAGGAAAAGGTCAAGGCGCTGGGCCGTCGCTTCATCGCCATCGAAGCCAACCTGATCAGCATCGAGCCGGTGCAGCGCATCATCGACGCCACCATCGCCGGCCTGGGCGGGCTGGATATCCTGGTCAACAATGCCGGCCTGATCCGTCGCACCGATGCGGTGGATTTCAGCGAGCAGGATTGGGACGACGTGCTCAACGTCAACCTGAAGTCGGCGTTCTTCATGGCGCAGGCGGCTGGCCGTCACTTCATTGCCCAGGGCCGCGGCAAGATCATCAACATCGCCTCGATGCTGTCGTTCCAGGGCGGCATCCGCGTGCCGTCCTACACCGCCAGCAAGTCCGGCATCGCTGGCATCACCCGTCTGTTGGCCAACGAATGGGCCAGCAAGGGCGTGACCACCAACGCCATCGCACCGGGTTACATGGCCACCGACAACACTGCGCAGCTGCGTGCAGACGAAGACCGCAACAAGTCGATCCTGGACCGCATTCCGGCCGCGCGCTGGGGCGTACCAGCCGACCTCGGCGGCACCGCAGTGTTCCTGGCCAGCAGCGCTTCGGACTACGTCAACGGTGCCATCATCCCGGTCGACGGTGGCTGGCTGGCACGCTGATCCGGATCGCCCTTGGGGTTGCGGCGATGTGGTGTCCTTCTCCCGCCTGCGGGAGAAGGTGCCCGCAGGGCGGATGCGGGCAACCCCCGCCCGGAACCGCCATCAACGGCGCGCAGCGTCTTAGTCACGTCTTGTTCGTTTCGCGCCGAAACCCTGGACCGGCACACGCAATCGAAAGCACTTCGCGGCAGCACCTAGCGTCCACCTTTTTTTCCGAACCACTCTTCCCCAACCCAATCGGAGCATTCCCATGAAAATTGCACTCATGAACGAGTTTAGCCAGGCCGCCAAGAACCCGGTGGTTCTGCAGCAGCTCAACGACGTCGCCAGCGAGCAGGGCCACACCGTCTTCAACGTCGGCATGGATGGCGACAACGACCACCGCCTGACCTATATCCACCTGGGCATCGTCGCCAGCCTGCTGCTGAACTCCAAGGCAGTGGACTTCGTGGTTGCCGGCTGCGGCACCGGCCAGGGCGCCATGATGTCGCTCAACGCGCACCCGGGCGTGTTCTGCGGCTACTGCATCGAACCGACCGACGCCTACCTGTTCGCCCAGGTCAACAACGGCAACGCGCTGTCGCTGGCATTCGCCAAGGGCTACGGCTGGGGCGCAGAAATCAACGTGCGCACCATCTTCGAAAAGGCCTTCAGTGGCGAGCGCGGCATGGGCTACCCGGCCGAGCGTCGCGAATCCCAGGCCGCCAACGCCGGCATCCTGACCCAGGTCAAGCAGGCCACCGCCAAGTCGTACCTGGACGGGCTGCGCGCCATCGACCCGGAACTGATCAAGCAGGCGATCGGCGGCCAGCGCTTCCAGCAGTGCTTCTTCGACAACGCGCAGGATGCGGAGATCCGCAGCTTCGTCGCTGGTCTGCTGGGCAAGACCGAAGCCGCTGCTGCCTGAGCACGGTAGCGTGCCGTCGTCTGCTTCCCGTGCAGGGAGCAGGCGCGGAATGGCCGCGTTGCGGGCTCACACCGTGCATGCATGCGATGCACGGTGTGGGCTTGCGGTCTGGCGCGATGCGCGGCGATGTCGCGCGATGTGACGTGACCCGCAAGGAGTCGCGGTGATGCGCATTCGATAGATGCCACGTTGCGTGTGGTTTGCGGGGATAACGCGCCATACGCCTGCGTGCATGCGATTTTTTTAACGTCCCTATCTGCAGTTCTTTGCTGTTTTTCAGATGGCCCGGCCGCACGCCGGACAGCAGCGCAGCTACGCCAGGCCCCGCTCCCCTCGGAGCGCCAAGCGACGGCCGGCAGGCGACCGGTGCACATGCATCCACCACCCATGCCGCTAACGAGACGCGTGGGGTGAAGACAGAGGCATCGGCAGACCGCCATGCACTATCAACGCGTCATGTCAGGCCGGCAAGACGAGCGCTAGCTGAGACGTGCCGGTGAGCACGTGCGGGATGCGCTTATCGCGCAGCGTGTCGCCAAACATCTCACTCAACACGGTTGCCGATCGCACCACGCCGCATCTGCGCAACCATCGCTCGCCGGCGGCAGATTTCCGCCGCGCAGTACAGCTAGCAAGCAACCAACCGCTAACCGATCCACCTGGGAGACCCCACAAGCGTCGACTGCTCATCGCCATGCTGGTGCTTTGCAGCAGGCTTGCCCACGCAGCGCCACACCGCATCTTCATCGCTGGCGATTCCACTGCCGCCGAATACGGCGCCGAGCGCGCCCCACAGGCCGGCTGGGGACAGATGCTGCAGGGCTGGTTCGAACCGGCGCAGTGGAAGGTGCACAACCACGCCAAGGGTGGCCGCAGCACGCGCAGTTTCATCGCCGAAGGGCGGCTGGACGCCATCTCGAACGACTTGCAACGCGGCGACGTCCTGCTGATCCAGTTCGGCCACAACGACGCCAAGCGCGAAGACCCCACGCGCTACACCGATCCGACGACCGACTACATCCAGTTCCTGCGCCGCTATCTCGCCGCTGCGCGCGACAAGGGCGCCACGCCCATCCTGATCACCCCTGCTGCGCGGTCGTTGTACGACTTCGGTGCGTTGCTCGATACCCACGGCCGCTACACCCTGGCCATGCAGCAACTCGCCGCGCAGGAACATGTCGATCTGATCGATCTCAATGCCAGTTCCAGCGACTGGATCCGCGCGCTTGGTGAACAGGCCGCCAAACCGTATTTCCTGTTCGTGCCCGAAAAAAACATTACCGACGGCACCCACTTCAGCCGTGCCGGCGCAACCGCCATTGCCTGCCTTGTGGTGCACGGCTGGGTGCAGCTGCAGCCAGCGCTCAAACCGCAGTTACGCCGCCACGCCGATTGCGGCGCAGCCCCCGACACCGCCGCGCAACGCGCTGCGCAGGCGCATCCCTCGCTGGTGGTGCACGAGCGCGACCTCGCCCGCGAACAACCCGGCCCGCATGGCGGCGCCGGCCCCACTACTGCGTATCCGTTCTTCGCCGACGCACCGGATCTGACATGCGTGCTGCGCAAACGCGTGCTGCACAAAGGCGCCGGCATTGGCCTGCACCTGCACGACAAGGACGAAATCTATGACATCGTCAGCGGCCGCGGTTTATACGCCCTGGACGGCAAGCACTACGCCGTCGCTGCGGGCGATGCGCTGTTGACGCGGCCGGGCAGCACGCATGCCTTGCAGCAAATCGGCGAAGACCCGTTGGTGCTGTTGCTGGCGTACACCGCATCCAGGTAGGCGCTGCGCGGCCTGTCGCAACCACGAAGAGGCACCGCGCTGCCGTATCGTTCATGCGTGCTGTTCCGTTACTGGAAACGGCCGGAGTGCGAGTGGCCTGCTTCGGCCTGCAGATTCGCGCGCCAGTGATCGGCGACAAGCGCATGGCGTTCGCGCTGGCATCCGTACCGCGTCGTGCGTCGTCGCGGCCGAGACCGGACTTCAACAGCACTCAGGCCTTATCCACCCCGTAATGCGTCAGCCCCAGGCGCGCCAGGTCCCCCGAACGGCGGTAGTAGACCTCTTCCCAGCCATCCACACGCTGGCGGTCGGTTTCGTTCATCGCATCGAGAATGTCTTCGATACTGAGCAGATCCGGGTCTTCTTCCAGTCGTTCGAAGATGGCACCCAGGCCTTCGATGGCTTGGCGCAGTTGCGCCGCGCCCATCGCGGCCAGACCCCGCACGGCGTGGTCGCGCGTGGCCGCATCCCAATGATCGAAATAGCACGCGTAGCCGCTTTCAGTCATATCCGCATCCAGACGCGCCAGCGCGACCAGCTCGCGTTCGCCGGGCGACAATGCGTCCACACGCCCACGCAGGCTGGTGAGTTTCGCCAACGCCCGCGCGCTGCGGCGACGCCACAGCAGCTCGGGCATATTGAGCAGACCTTCCGGGGTGGGGGGCGCCACCGCAGGCCAGTTCACTCCGAAGCCGTCTTCGGTGATCTGCCATTGCGCGCGCTGCGGCGGCGATGCCTTCTGCAATAACCGATGCGCCTGGATGGGCTCGTCGATGCGGATACCGTTGGTCAGGGTAAACAGCAGGCGCGTGTCGTCCAACTCCAAGCGCCGGATGCGCAGATGCGTCAGGTCCATTGAGCGAAGGCGATGTCAGGAAGTTTGACCTTAGTCGGCAGCAGCGGCGGTGTCGAGTCGAGCTGCGTCATCTGGCAGCGTCACCACTGCGCGTCGCCGCCGCGGCTCGCAGTCACTGCTAGTGCGTTACCGCCGCAGGCGCTTCACACGTCGCCGTCGCGGCTCCAGCCTTCGCCGCTACCGCGCTGGATCACACTATCGCTCGGCAGCACATCGCCCGCCGGCACCTGCGTCTGTTGCGCAAGCTCGGCATAGATCGGTGTGAAGTCCGGCGCGGTGGCCGCCATCAACTGCGCAAAGCTGTCGATAACGAAATAGGTCTTCTGGAAGCTGTCGATGCGGTAGCGCGTGCGCATGATGCGTTGCAGGTCGAACCCGATGCGGTTCGGTGCCGCCGATTCCAGCGAATGCAGCGATTCGCCCTTGGACGAGACGATGCCCGCGCCGTAGATGCGCAGGCCCTGCGGTGTGTCGATCAAGCCGAATTCCACCGTGTACCAATACAGCCGGGTGAGATTTTGCAGCGCATCCGGGCCCATGCCGTGCGCCTTGACCCCACCGCGGCCATAGGCCTGCATGAAGTCGGCAAACAGCGGGTTCATCAACAGCGGCACGTGCCCGAACAGGTCATGGAACAGGTCGGGTTCTGCGATGTAATCGATCTGCTCCGGCCGGCGGATCCACCAGGTCACCGGGAAGCGCTTGTTGGCCAGGTGATCGAAAAAATCCAGCTCCGGCAGCAGACCCTGCACGCCGACCAGGGTCCAGCCGGTGGCTGCCTGCAACACGCGGTTGAGCGCATTGAAGCGCGGAATCTGCGTATCGCCCATGCCCATCGCGTCCTGCGCCTGCAGAAACTCGTCGCAGGCGCGACCGATCAGTAACGCGCGCTGGCGCCGATACAAGGTGCCCCAGGTCGCGTGATCGTCGGCGCTGTAGCCGTCCCACGGTTGCTCCACCACCGCGGTGGTGTAGATCGGCACATAGCCTTTGTCGGTGAGCTGGTTTTCGACGCGTTGCGGGGCGGTATTCATGCAGCGGCACTTCCCGGTGAAGAGTCCTCACCTTAGCCGGATGCCCGCGCAACGGGATTGCGAATCTTGCGTGCCTTAGGCAATCTGGCGCAAGATTCGTGCGTCATTTTCTGCTGCTGCGCAACATATGGAACAGCCTATTGCCCTGGACCGCACCGATTTGCGCTTGCTCGCGCTGCTGCAGACCCAGGGGCGCACCAGTAATGCCGAGTTGGCCGTGCAGGTCAATCTGTCCGCGTCTGCCTGCTTGCGGCGTACCCAGCGGCTGGAGGCCGCCGGCATCATTGCCGGCTACGGCGCTCGCCTGGACGCGCGTGCGCTGGGGCTTGGCTTGCAGGCGTTCGTGCGCGTGCAGCTGGAGCAGCACGCGCAGGCCGATATCGAACATTTCGCCGACGGTGTGCGCGGCTGGGATGAGGTGGTGGCGTGTTGGGCACTCACCGGCGACATGGATTATCTGTTGCAGGTGCAGGTGCGCGACCTCGAACATTTCTCGCGGTTTTTGCTCGATCGCCTGCTCAATGCCACTGGCGTCTCGGATGTGAATTCCAGCTTCGTGCTGCGCACGGTGAAAGCGCCGGAAGGGTTGCCGCTGTCGCATCTGGCATGAGGCGGGGGCCAGTGGACGCAGGACGCACGGTGGCCGTGCACGCCTGACACGACGGTAGCTTGCACCGACGCTTGCCGCACCGTCTCCGAACGCACGTACGCACAAGTTGTCGCGCTCGCTTGCCTGGCAAACGATAACGATTTACATTTACCTCATATCTTGGCCGCGTCCGGCCACATCGTTCGTGTCGCATCGCCAGCCCTTGCAGGGCCAGCCAGCCGGTTCGAGTGGACGCCTGCGTGTGCCTGTGCCTTTCCCTACTGCGTGACGCGCTGCGTCCGCAGCGATCGACGAGAACGCCCATGTCTGCTGCCATCGCTCCTCTTGGCCTGTTGTCCGCCGCGCTGCTGTGCGCGCTGTCCACCCTGGCCCCCACCGCACATGCTGCCGAGGCCGCCGAGGCGACCGACGCCAAGACGCTCGATCAGGTCAGCGTCAACGGCACGGTGAGCCGCGCGCAACCGGCCACCACCACGCGGCTGCCGCTGACCCTGCAGGAAACCCCGCAGTCGGTGAGCGTGATCGGCCTGCAGCGGCTGGAAGAGCAATCGCTTTTCAGCATCGACGATGTGATGCGTAATGTCACTGGCATCAACGTGTCGTTCTACGACACCCAGCGGCCAGTGTATTTCGCGCGCGGCTTCCAGATCACCGACTTCCAGGTCGACGGCCTGCCGACCTACAGCGGCGCAACCAATCAGGAATACGACACGGTCTTCTACGACCGCATCGAAGTGATTCGCGGCGCCAATGGCCTGCTCACCGGCGCGGGTATTCCCTCGGCCACGGTCAACCTGCTGCGCAAGCGTCCGGGCAAGGACTTCGACGCCTCATTTGGAGTAAGCGCGGGCACCTGGGATTTCCGCCGTATGCAGGCCGATGTCAATGCGCCGCTGACCAGCGACGGCCGCTTCCGCAGCCGCGTGGTGGCCGCCTGGCAGGACCGTGATTACTACTACGACCGCTATCACGACAGCAAAATGTCCGGCATGGCGGTACTGGAAGGCGACCTGACCGAGAGCACCACGCTCACTGTCGGTTACCAGCGCCAGGACAACACCCCGGTGGGCTCGACCTGGGGCACGGTGCCGTTCTTCGCTGCTGACGGCTCCTACGCCAACCTGTCGCGCTCGACCAACATGGCACCGGAATGGACGCGCTGGCAGCGCGAAACCAGCACCGCCTTCGCCAACCTGGAACAGCGCTTCGGCGAGGACTGGTTGCTGCGCGTCAACGCCGCCCACACCAAAGGCACGGTGCAGAGTCTGCGCGTGTACGGCACCGGCTACCCGGCCGCCGATGGCAGCGGCGTGTTTCTACGCGCCGGCACAGGCGAAACGCAGGACACGCGCGACAGCGTGGACGTGTATCTGTCCGGCGGATTCGCCTTGTTCGGCCGCCAGCACGATGTGGTGATCGGCGGCAGCTGGCAGGACCTGCAATCGACGACCTACAACCTGGCGCAGACCTATCCCGCCGATTGGGCAAGCTGCGCCAACGCCTTTGGCCCGCCCGAGCGCTGCTATTTCATTCCCAACATCCGCAACTGGAATGGCGATGCCTCCAAAGTGACGTATACGCGCACCGGCGCGCGTAGCCAGGCGCGCACCACGCAGCGCGGCGTGTATGCATCCACGCGCTTGCGGCTCGCCGACCCACTGTCGTTGATTGCCGGCGCGCGCCTGAGTTCCTGGGAAACCCGCACCCAGGCCTTCGATGCCAGCGGCACCTACACCGGCACCAGCGGCCGCTACGAAGTGAGCGACGAAGTCACCCCGTACGTTGGGCTGGTGTACGACATCGTGCCGGACGTGTCGGTCTATGCCAGCTACACCGAAATCTTCAGCCCGCAGGATTACCGCGACAAGGACAACACCCTGCTCGCACCGGTGGAAGGTTCCAACCTGGAAGCCGGCATCAAGGCGCAATTGCTCGACGGCCGCGCCATGGTCACTGCTGCCGTGTTCGAGGCCAAGCAAGACAACTACGCGGTGCGCGACATGACCCAGCCGGACGCCTCGCTGCCGGATGGCAACTCGGCGTACATCGGCGTGGACGGCACCAAGAGCCGTGGCTGGGAAGTGGACCTCAATGGCGAAGTGCTCCCCGGTTGGACCATCAACGCCGGCTATACCCAC
>NZ_FLTX01000032.1 GCF_900092025.1 Xanthomonas bromi | reverse complement strand
ACTGTCCCCGCCGGCGGTCGAGGTGCTGCCATAGCCGGTGGTGAGGTCGCTCCCGCTGCGTGCGGTTTGTGTGCTGCCATAGCCCGCCGTCAGCGAACTATCGCCACCGGAGGTTTGCGTGCTGCCATAGCCGGCGATCAGCGTACTGTCTCCGCCGGCGGTCGAGGTACTGCCGTAGCCGGTGGTGAGATCGCTGCCCTTGCGCGCGGTTTGCGTACTGCCATACCCCGCCGTCAGCGAACTTTCTCCACCAGCGGTCTGCGTGCTGCCATAACCGGCGATCAAGGTGCTGTCGGCACCGGCCGTCGAGGTGCTGCCATAGCCGGTGGTGAGGTCGCTCCCGCTGCGTGCGGTCTGCGTACTGCCATAGCCCGCCGTCAGCGAACTTTCTCCACCGGCGGTCTGCGTGCTGCCATACCCGGCGATCAACGTGCTGTCGGCGCCGGCGGTCGAGGTGCTGCCGTAGCCAGTGGTGAGGTCGCTGCCCTTGCGCGCGGTTTGCGTGCTGCCGTAGCCAGCGGTCAATGAACTATCGCCACCGGAGGTTTGCGTGCTGCCGTAACCGGCGATCAGCGTACTGTCTCCGCCGGCGGTCGAAGTACTGCCGTAACCGGTGGTGAGGTCGCTGCCCTTGCGTGCGGTTTGCGTACTGCCATAACCGGCCGTCAACGAACTTTCTCCACCGGCAGTCTGCGTGCTGCCATAACCGGCGATCAACGTGCTGTCGGCGCCGGCGGTCGCGGTGCTGCCGTAACCTGCAGTGAGATCGCTGCCCGTCCGCGCGGTCTGCGTACTGCCGTAGCCGGCGGTGAGCGAGCTGTCATTGCCGGAGGTTTGCGTGCTGCCGTAACCGGCGATCAACGAGCTATCTGCGCCTGCAGTCCCTGTACTGCCATAACCGGCCGTCAGATCGCTGCCGTCGTGCGCCGTTTGGGTACTGCCATAGCCGGCGGTGAGCGAACTTTCGCCACCGGAGGTCTGCGTGCTGCCATAGCCGGCGATCAGCGAGCTGTCGGCACCGGCCGTTTCGGTACTGCCGTAACCGGCCGTCAGATCGCTTCCCTTGCGTGCGGTCTGGGTGCTGCCGTAGCCGGCGGTGAGCGAACTATCGCCACCGGAGGTTTGCGTGCTGCCATAGCCGGCAATCAACGCGCTGTCGGCGCCGGCGGTTTCGGTGCTGCCGTAACCGGCCGTGAGCGCGCTGCCGCTGCGCGCCGTCTGCGTGCTGCCGTAGCCGGCCGTCAGCGTGCTGCCGCCTCCTGCCGTCTGCGAACTGCCATAGCCCGCCACGATGGTGCTGTCCGATCCGGCCACACCGGTGCTGCCATACCCGGCAATCAACTCGCTGCGATCACCCGCGGTCTCGGTGCTTCCATATCCGGCAATGAGCTGACTTTGATCGGCGCCGGTGAGCGTACTGCCGTAGGTGGCGATCTCGCGTGTGCGCAGCACGTCGTTGGCAACATGCTGCGCGCTCGCAACGCCGGCATCGGGCGATGGCGCCGCTGGCATGAAGGAATGGCCGCTGTGTTCCTCGGTCGGCGCGACAAATTGCGCCTGCGCTGCCTTGGGACGAAATTCTTCGGCAATCACCGCGTCCACAGGCGGCTCGGGCTTGGGCGGCAACTGCTGCTCGATGCCGGCATCGATGCACGCCATGGCGCCGCTGCGGCTACCGGCATAGATCACCTCGGCCCTGGGGAACTTGATCATTCCCTCCTCGCCCAGCCGGATGATGTCGGCCGTGTCCACCATGCAGACGATCCAATGCGCATCGGCATGCATGTTCAGATAGGCACTGGTGCCCTGCCCCCACAACAGTCCGGTCAAGCCGTTTTCCTGCGTCGTGGTGGGCTTCCAATGCCTGCATTCGACAAGCCCTGCTTGTGGCCAGATCAATCCGCAATGATCGGACATGTTGTTCGTGCAGGTGCGTAGTGCCAGGACTTTTTCGCGGTTCATAGGTCGGTCTCATAGAAATGTCCCGAGCAGCCGCGCAAGCCGGCGTTCGTGACCAATCGATAAAGGAAGCGGATCGTCCGGCCAAGACGGCCAGACGGATCCACCCGTTGACTAAGGGCAGTACCGGCACTGCTGTGGTGGTCATGCGCGAATGCCCTGGGCGCACGCAGGCTGCGGTGACGTGTTCGAAGCGCGGGAGATGGATGGCCGCGACTGCAGGGCGCAGTTGGGGGCGATGGCAACACTGGCTTTTGCGCACCAGAAGTTGCAGCAGACAGGGGAGTTGACGCTTCGCTGAGAGCGTCAGTGTCTTCAAGCGCGAGCAACGTGCCAGCGAGTCCGCAGCGTGGGTCAGGCGTGCTCGGCAGGTGTCGCCATGCGCGAAGAGGAGTACGAATTGGCGAAGAAGGAAACCCGCGACGAGCGCAGCGATCGACTGACTTATTCAATCTGCGATAGGGTGCAAAAATTTTTTGCGAAGTCCACCAATCGGACGCGGTTTGCAACGCGATCCATGCCCGCAGCGAAGCTGCCGGCTTCGAGGACACCAGGATGGTGTCATCAGATCTGGAGCGGCCGCACCAGCGCGACCGCACAAGACACGCGGCGCTCGATAGACAAGGTGTCAATGACGCTCTTGCGTCCACTCGCATCGTCGGACAATGCCGCGTTGCTGCCGCTCTCGGCACACAAACCCTGCGTGATCGGCCGTCAATCGTGCGGGATGCAGCACACGCAGATCACCAGACCCCGCTGCACTCCTGCACTGCACGCCATAGTAATGGGTGTGTCGCCGCTGCCGAGGGTGGACAGGATCGGTAGCGGCGCATGGGCGATCAGGTCCTTCCCCATACAGGCACGCCGGGCGCAGTCGCACAACCGCGATCCGCATGGCACCGGCGATCGCCGCCACCAGCGCGCCGACCATGCGGATGCCCCACGACCAGCCCTGCGCGAAGAACAGAGAGCACCATCATCGGCGCCGCACCCGCGCACGCGGTTACCCGAGGCGATGCCGCGCAGCAGCCCGCGACTGCCGCAACCGCAGAGGCTGCCGATGACGCGCCGTGTGGCGTGGCGCTGCGTTCACGCAACGCGCGTGCCCAGCGGCCGCGCGTCTGACGCCATGCCGGTGGACTGCGTTGCATCAATCGCCTCCACCGCCATAACCGCCACATCCACCACCGCCATCACCACCGCCGCTGCGATGAGCATGACCCGATTGGCAGCGATGCCGCCGCGATACAACGCGCCCACCATCGGCCGCAGCAGTGCCTGGCCGCGTCCCTTCACGGCATGGATCCAGCCCATACGGGGTCTTGAGTCCCTTCGAGCGCTGGCGCAGCCTACAATATCGGCTGCTCCGCAACGACATTCCCCCACCGATGGCCTCTGATTTCCTGCCCGTGCGCCGGGCCCTGCTCTCCGTTTCCGACAAGACCGGCCTGATCGACCTGGCCCGCGCGCTGGTGGCGCACAACGTCGAGTTGCTGTCCACCGGCGGCACCGCCAAGGCGATCCGCGAGGCCGGCCTGCCGGTGAAAGACGTCGCCGAACTGACCGGCTTCCCGGAAATGATGGACGGCCGCGTCAAGACCCTGCACCCGCTGGTGCACGGCGGCCTGCTCGGGCGTGCCGGTATCGATGAAGCAGTGATGGCCGAGCACGGCATCGCGCCGATCGACCTGCTGGTGCTCAACCTGTATCCGTTCGAGTCGGTGACGGTGAAGGCCGATTGCACGCTGGCCGATGCGGTGGAAAACATCGATATCGGCGGCCCGGCGATGCTGCGCAGCGCGGCCAAGAACTTCGCACGCGTGGCCGTGGCCACCGACCCGGCGCAGTACGCCGACCTGCTGGCCGAGCTGGAGGCCAACGACGGCCAGCTGTCGGCGGCCAAGCGCTTTGCGCTGTCGGTGGCGGCATTCAACCGCGTGGCGCAGTACGACGCGGCGATCAGCAATTACCTGTCGGCCGTGGCCGACAGCGCCGAAACCGTGCCCACGCGCAGCCCGTTCCCGGCGCAGATCAATTCCAACTTCATCAAGGTCATGGACCTGCGCTACGGCGAAAACCCGCATCAGTCCGGCGCGTTCTACCGCGACCTGTCTCCGGTGCCGGGCACGCTGGCCACCTTCCAGCAGCTGCAGGGCAAGGAGCTGAGCTACAACAACCTGGCCGATGCCGATGCGGCGTGGGAATGCGTGCGCCAGTTCGACGCGCCGGCCTGCGTGATCGTCAAACATGCCAATCCGTGCGGCGTGGCCGTGGGCATGGCCTGCGGCGATGCCTACGAGCTGGCCTATGCCACCGACCCCACCAGCGCCTTCGGCGGCATCCTGGCCTTCAACAAGACGCTGGATGCGGCCACGGCCAAAGCGATTCTCGATCGCCAGTTCGTGGAAGTGCTGATTGCGCCGGATTACGAGGCCGGCGCGCTGGAATACGCCACCAAGAAAGCCAACGTGCGCGTGCTCAAGATTCCGCATGGCGCAGGCCTCAACAACTACGACACCAAGCGCATTGGCTCTGGCCTGCTGCTGCAGTCGGCCGACAACCGCGGCATGTCGCTGGGCGAATTGAGCGTGGTCACCCAGCGCGCGCCCAGCGAGGCGGAACTGGGCGATCTGCTGTTCGCCTGGCGCGTGGCCAAGTACGTCAAATCCAACGCCATTGTCTACGCCAAGGACAGCCGCACCATTGGCGTGGGCGCCGGGCAGATGAGCCGCGTGGTCAGCGCCAAGATCGCCGCGCTCAAGGCCGAAGAAGCCAAGCTGGAAGTGGCCGGCTCGGTGATGGCCTCGGATGCGTTCTTCCCGTTCCGCGACGGTATCGACGCGGCCGCCGCCGCCGGCATCAAGGCAGTGATTCAGCCCGGCGGTTCGATGCGCGACGGAGAAGTGATCGCCGCCGCCGACGAACACGGGATTGCGATGGTGTTCACCGGCGTGCGGCATTTCCGGCATTGATTGATTTCGCTTAGAGCCATTAAGAAAAAAAGGGTCCATTCAATGTCAGCTTCATCAACCTCAGCGCTATATGAAATACTCATCAAGATAACGGGCCATCGATCAGGTGTAGATTTCTACACAGGCTGGAAGCAGATATTCCCTAGCGTTGACAACAATGACGTACTGCGCCAAATAGGCCTCATATACCAGCTAACCGATAGCGCAAAGCAAGAGATTGAGTCAATCGCTTCAAAAGTAAGCGCGCGCTCGACTAATCATTGGAGAACGCAGATCTTAGCTGCACTCACGAATCCTGGCACGCATTGGGAGGGCTTTCGAAAATCTTTTGACGATCACACGTTGAGCTACCTTGAACTCCAAGCAACTCTTATTGAAGGCAAGCTAAGCGACTCATCAATTTCGATCGAAGTTCTCACCGAAGCTTTAGATAACCTTAGAGAAGCAATACGACTGCTTGTGGACTCTGACATCCCTCATGAACAGAAGATTCAACTGGTCAGGCAATTGCGTGAATTAGTCGCTGCGATAGAAGACTATGAATTTGTCGGAAATCCAGGTGTTTTTAGTAAATTCAAAGCCACCACGTTTGATCTCGCCGCAGTAAAGACAATGGATAAAAATTTCCCAGAAATTGATGAGCTTGAGAAAGGGCTGTCAATTCTTGCGAATGCAATCGCCATCTCTTCAAGCTTGAAGGGCTTAGCAAAACCAGCATTGAAGCTTTTGGGAATTGAGTCATGAAAATCCTCATAGTCGGCTCCGGCGGCCGCGAACACGCCCTGGCCTGGAAGATCGCCCAATCCGCACGCGTCAGCGAAGTGCTGGTGGCGCCGGGCAATGCCGGCACCGCCAGCGAGGCCAAGTGCCGCAATGTCGCGATCAAGGTCGACGACCTGGATGGCCTGCTCGCCTTGGCGCAGCGTGAAGCGGTCGCGCTCACCGTGGTCGGCCCGGAAGTGCCGCTGGTGCTGGGCGTGGTCGACCGTTTCCACGCCGCCGGCCTGCGCATCTTCGGGCCCACCGCCAAGGCCGCGCAGCTGGAAGGCAGCAAGGCCTTCGCCAAGGATTTCCTGGCGCGCCATGGCATTCCCACCGCGTACTACGCCGTGCATACGGATGTTGATGCAGCGCTGGCCTACGTGCGCGACAAAGGCGCGCCGATCGTGGTCAAGGCCGACGGCCTGGCCGCCGGAAAGGGCGTGATCGTGGCGATGACGCTGAGCGAGGCCGAAGACGCGGTGCGCGACATGCTCTCGGGCAATGCGTTCGGCGACGCCGGTGCACGCGTGGTCATCGAAGAATTTCTCGATGGCGAAGAAGCCAGCTTCATCTCGATCGTCGATGGCAAACACGCCTTGCCGATGGCTACCAGCCAGGACCACAAGCGCGTCGGCGATGGCGACACCGGTCCGAATACCGGCGGCATGGGCGCCTACTCGCCGGCCCCGGTGGTCACGCCCGAGGTGCATGCGCGGGTGATGCGCGAGGTGGTCGAGCCCACCGTGCAGGGCATGATCGCCGATGGCGTGCCGTTCACCGGGTTTCTCTATGCCGGACTGATGATCGATGCGCACGGCGCGCCCAAGGTGATCGAATTCAACGTGCGCTTCGGCGACCCGGAAACCCAGCCGGTCATGCTGCGCCTGCAGTCGGACCTGGTGGATCTGCTCGACGCCGCCATCGACGGCACGCTCGACAACGCACAGGCGCAGTGGGACCCGCGCCCGTCGCTGGGCGTCGTCATCGCCGCCAAGCCGTATCCGGAAACCCCGGTCACCGGCGAAGTCATCACCGGCCTGGACCAGGTGCCAGCCAGCGCCAAAGTCTTCCATGCCGGCACCACGTTGAATGCCGACGGGCGGGTGGTCAGCGCCGGTGGCCGCGTGCTGTGCGTTGCCGCGCTAGGCACTACCATACGTGATGCACAGCGCACCGCCTACGCCGGCCTGCAGCCGATCCACTGGGCCAGCGCCTTCCAGCGCAGCGACATCGGCTGGCGGGCAATCGCGCGCGAGCAAGACCAGTAAGTGGTAAACCTTTCACTGAAACAAACTCAAACCTGGCTGAGCGACCCTCGCCTGGTGCCGGCCTGCAGTAGATTACAAGTATTCCGGATGCATCGAATACACCACTATGTATCTGTTTGCATAATGACTAAACACGCGCGGAGCCCACAGCATGAAGATTGAGTCAATTCGGCTAAGGAATTTCAAGGCGTTCCGCGACGTGCACTTGAAGGACATGCCTTCGTTTCTCATCGTCGTTGGCGCCAATGGATCGGGCAAGAGCACGTTGTTTGATGTGTTTGGCTTTCTCCATGACTGCCTAAAGGGAAATGTCCGGCAAGCACTGGACAAGCGGGGACGTTTCCGGGAGGTTCTCAGCCGCGGGTGTGATCCTACAGTCGATTCCATTCTGATCGAACTGCAGTATCGAATGGAAATAACCGGCGTAGAGCGACTGGTCACCTACTCAATCGAGATTGGCGAAGAGACTGGTACTCCCATCGTGCAAAGGGAGTTATTACGTTACAAGCGTGGACGCTATGGCAGCCCCTATCATTTCTTGAATTTTTCCAAAGGTGAAGGTTATGCCATCACCAACGAAGAGGACTTCAAGAAACCGGACGAGGAACTGGACAGAGAAAGTCAGAAAGTGTCTCCTGACACCCTAGCGATCAAGGGGCTGGGACAATTCGAGCGTTTCAAGGCTGCAAACGCTTTCCGACAACTAATCGAGAACTGGCACGTTTCTGATTTTCATATCAACGCAGCGAGAGGGCGCAAGGAAGCCACTGGCGATTCTGAACACTTGTCGGAAAGTGGCGACAATTTACCGCTAGTTGCGCAATACATGAATGAACGTCATCCGCAAGTATTCCGTCGCATCCTCGATATCATGGCACGACGCGTCCCTGGAGTGGCCTCAGTCGAACCTAAACTGATGGACGACGGCTATCTGACCCTACGATTCCAGGACGGTTCGTTCAAGACGCCGTTCCTTGACCGATATGTTTCTGACGGCACGATCAAGATGTTTGCTTATTTGGTACTTCTTTACGACCCCGCTCCGCATCCATTACTTTGCGTCGAGGAACCGGAAAACCAACTTTACCCGCAACTAATGACCGAACTGGCGGAAGAATTCCGCATGTATGCCGAGCGCGGTGGTCAGGTATTGGTATCTACTCATTCGCCTGATTTCCTGAATTCCGCCGAACTCGACGAGGCGTGCTGGCTCGTAAAGCGAAACGGGTGCACTGAAGTTCATCGCGCGCGCGACAATCAACAAATTTCCAGCTATGTCAAGGAGGGTGACCAACTTGGCTATCTGTGGAAACAGGGATTCTTCGACGGAGTCGATCCGCAATGAGGGAACTTGTCTTTCTTCTGGAGGAGCCTTCCGCTCGAGCCATGCTGGAAAGCTTATTACCTCGGATCTTGTCAGATGACATCCAATATCGGCTTATCGCTTTCGAAGGTAAACAAGATTTGGAAAAACAATTGGAACGCCGTATTCGCGGATACCAAAATCCACTAGCCCGATTCGTTATACTGAGAGATCTCGACAGCCACCCTGACTGTCGAGCGGTCAAGCAAAATCTACTGGAAACTTGCAGGCTTTCTGGAAGAATTCAATTCTGCCTAGTGAGAATCGCTTGCACGGAGCTTGAGACTTTCTACCTCGCCGACCTCGCGGCGGTCGGAATGGCTCTAAAGATGAGTAAGCTTGCCTCTCATCAGAATAATCGCAAGTTCAGATCGCCAGACGCTATTGGAAATCCGAGTAAGGAGCTCAAGTTAATAACAGGCAACCGGTATCAAAAGGTGGCTGGCTCGCGGGAGATCGGGAAGTACCTTCAATTGGACAACGCTCGCTCTGCGAGCTTTCGCAATCTGGTGACCGGCGTCAGACGAATGGAAGCGGAACTATTGGCTATTCCGGCCCCAAAATAGACCGTCATTTGATGGGCGCCGTCCCTGCAACCTACAACCTGCAACAGACCCGAGGGGCCTGCGCCTTCCATGGCAGCGACATCGGCTGGCCCGCGAGCGCTCCGAACAAGCCTGAGCATGTGCGGAGCCCGTTGGTAAGCCGCCCTACTGACAAAGAACTAGCCGCTTTCCACACCGGTAAAGCGTGCCTGCGGCAATAATGCCACCGTGACCACCACTTCCTTCGAATCCTGCCTCAGCCGTCTGTGGGCCCATGAAAAGGCCAGCTATGGCCTGCGTGTGTTTATCGCGCTGGCGGTGGCGATGGGCGTGTGCTGGCACTGGCAGCAACTCACTGCGGTACCGGCGCTGTTCCTCGGCGCGATTGCCAGCGCCATCGCCGAGACCGACGACAACTGGCTGGGCCGCATCAAATCGGTGCTGTTGTCGCTGCTCTGTTTTGCCGCCGCCGCTGCTGCGGTAGTGCTGCTGTTTCCGTATCCGCTGCCGTTCGTGATCGGCATGGCATTGGCGACGTTTTCGCTGACCCTGCTCGGCGCGCTGGGCGAACGCTATGCCTCGATCGCGCAGGCCACGGTGGCGTTGTCGATCTACGCCATGATCGGCATGGACCAGCACGGCAGCCACGATCCGCTGGTCGCCTGGCATGGCGCAGCGTTGCTGTTGGTCGGCGCCACCTGGTACGGCGTGCTCTCCATTCTGTGGACCATCCTGTTCGCCAATCGCCCGGTGCGCGAGCGACTGTCGCGGTTGTTTTTCGAGCTGGGCCGCTATCTCAAGCTCAAGGCCGATCTGTTCGAACCGGTGCGCCAGAGCGACCTGCACGCACGCCGGCTGGCATTGGCCGAACAGAACGCCAAGGTGGTCGGCGCGCTCAACGCGGCCAAGACCGCGATCATGAGCCGCTTCGGGCGCTCGGGGCGACCGGGCGTGCAATCGGGCCTGTATTTCCGTCTCTATTACATGGCGCAGGAATTCCATGAGCGCGCCAGCTCGTCGCACTATCCCTACGAAGCGCTGACCGATGCGTTCTTCCATAGCGATGTGCTGTACCGCTGCCAGCGCCTGCTCGCATTGCAAGGCAAGGCCTGCGCGGCATTGGGCGAAGCGATCCGCCTGCGCCACCCGTTCGATTACGGCGACAACAGCCGCCTGGCCACCGAAGACCTGCGCCAGTCGCTGGATTATCTGCATGCGCGCGCCGACCCCGCGCTCGCCCGCTTGCTTGGCGCGCTAGAACTGCTGGTGACCAATCTGCAGACCATCGAACGCAAGCTCTCGGAAGCGGCGCTATCCGATTCCACCAGCGACAACCTCGACACCCGGCTGCGCGATTCCTCGCCGCACACCTTGCGCGAAATGGCCGCGCGCCTGAGCCAGCAACTCACGCCCGGCTCGGTGCTGTTCCGCCACGGCCTGCGCATGGCCATCGCGCTGGTGGTCGGCTACGCCATCATGCAATCCATCCATGCCGACAACGGCTACTGGATCCTGCTGACCACCGCGTTCGTGTGCCGGCCCAATTACGGCGCCACCCGCTTGCGGCTGGTGCAACGTATCGCCGGCACCTTGATCGGTCTGGTTGCCACCTGGGCGCTGATGCAGCTGTTCCCCGGCACCGAAGTGCAACTGCTGCTGGCGTTGACCGGCGCGCTGGTGTTCTTCATCACCCGCACCGATCGCTACATGCTGGCCACCGCCGGCATCACGGTGATGGCGCTGCTCTGCTTCAATCTGCTCGGCAATGGCTTCGTGCTGATCTGGCCGCGCCTGATCGACACGCTGATCGGCTGCGCCATCGCCGCCGCCGTCTCGTTCCTGATCCTGCCGGATTGGCAGGGCCGTCGCCTCAACCAGGTGATGGCCACGGTGCTGGCCAGTTGCGCGCGGTACCTCACCCAGGTGCTGGAGCAATACGCCAGCGGCATGCGCGACGATCTGCCCTACCGCATCGCGCGCCGCGACATGCACAACGCCGATGCCGCGTTGTCGGTGGCGCTGTCCAATATGCTGCGCGAACCCGGCCGCTACCGACGCAATCTGGATGCAGGGTTTCGCTTTCTGGCGTTGTCCAACACCTTGCTCGGCTATTTGTCTGCACTGGGTGCGCATCGCGCCGCGCTCGAGGGCGAACACGATGCCGCCATCGCACAGGCCGGCGAATATCTGCAGCGCGCACTGAGCGAAATCGCCAGCGCGCTGGGCCAACGCCAACCGCTGCCGGTGCATGATGAAAGCGAAGAACTCGCCATCGCCGAAGCACTGGAACAACACGCCGTGCAGTTACCGCCTAAACAGCGCCTGGTCCGCGACCAGCTGGCGTTGACGCTGCGGCTGCTGCCCAAGCTGCGCGCTGCAGCGCTGGCGGTGACAACGGCGGCGGCAGAGAACCCGCCGCGTCTGGCGATCAACAAGGTCTAGCGCCTTCTTGATCGTCAGGCCTGGGCGCGGCGCCGCCGAAGCAGCAGCCATGTGCAGCGCGATGCCGAGTACTGCAAGCAGAGCAACCGCCCTCGGCTAAATCGCCTCGTCGCCTTCCACGCTCACTTCCATTGCTTGCGCGCCACGCTCAATCCCACCCAACCCAGCGCCGCTGCAGCCAGCACCGCGCCACCGGTCACCACGCCCATCCAGCCGGCCTGCGCATACGCTGCCGTGCCCAGGGTCGAGCCCACCGCACCACCGATGAAATAGCAGGTGATGTAGGCCGAAGTGATGCGATTGCGCGCAGTCGGATTGCGTTGATAGATCACGCTCTGGTTGGCGATATGCACGCCCTGCACCGCGATATCCAGCAGCAGCACACCGACGATCAGCAACGCGATCGAGTACGGCGCAAAGGCCAGCAGGCCCCACGACAGCAGCAACATCGCCAGCCCGCCCCAGCTCACGCGATCGCCATGACCGCGATCGGACCAATGACCCGAGCGATTGGCGGCCAACGCACCGGCCGCTCCGATCAAGCCGAACACCCCGATCACCGCCGTGCCATAGCCATAGCTCGGCCCGGACAACAGAAACGCCAGGGTGGTCCAGAACATGCTGAAACCGGCAAAGATCAGCCCGCCCAGTACCGAGCGCGAACGCAGCACCGCATCGTCGCGCAGCAGCGTCAGCACCGAGCCCACCAACTGCGGGTACGACAAGTGCGCATTGCCCGGATGGCGCGGCAGCCCCCGCCACAACAACCCGGCGGTGAGCAATAACGCGGCCGAGGCGATCCAGTACACCGTATGCCAACCGCCCACACTTGCCAGCACGCCGGCCGCGGTGCGTGCCAGCAAGATGCCCAGCAGCAAGCCGCTCATCACCGTCCCGATCACCCGCCCGCGCTCGTTGGGCGCGGCCAGCGTGGCGGCGAACGGTACCAGGATCTGCGCCGCCACCGAGCTGGCGCCGGTCATGATCGTGCCGACCAGCAACATCGCGAAACTGTGCGAACTGGCGCTGACCAGCAGGCCCAGCGCGCTGAGCACGAACAGGCCAACGATCAGGCCGCGTCGCTCCAGCCGGTCGCCCAATGGCACCAGCAACAGCAACCCCGCCGCGTAAGCCAGCTGCGCGGCCGTGACCACCGCACCGGCGCCGCGCACCTGGATCCCGAACGACTGCGCAAGTGTTTCCAGCAGCGGCTGGGCGTAGTAATTGCTCGCCACCGCCAGCCCGGTAGCGGCGGCCATCAACAGCACCAGGCGGCGCGGCAATGGCGGATGGGCGGTGGCGTCGGCGATCATGGCAAAGGCCTGCTGAAGGAATGGACGCAGTGTGGGCAACGGCAAGGCATCTTTCCAATGTAGTGTTTTCACTGTTTCCATCTTGTTTCGAGATCGCATGCTCACCCTGCGCCAACTGGAATTTGCCGTGGCCGTGGCCGAAGAAGGCGGATTCACCGCTGCCGCGCGCCGCTGCAACACCGTGCAATCGGCACTCAGCCACCAGGTCGCCAAGATCGAAGAATCGCTAGGCGCGCGCCTGTTCGAACGCGGCACCCGCCAGGTGCGGCCCACCGCCGCCGGCGAGGTGTTCCTGCACAACGCCCGCCAGACCCTGCGCGCCGCCGAGCGCCTGCACGAGGAAATGGCCCAGGCCCTGGGCACCGTGCGCGGGCGGCTCGCGTTGGGACAGATCTCCTCGCTCACCACCGTGCAGTTGCCGACGTTGCTGCATCAGTTCCGCAGCGCGCATGCGCGGGTCGATGTGCATCTGCGCACCGCCATGAGCGAGGCCTTGCTGCACGATCTGGGCGAAGGCCGCCTGGATGTCGCGCTGGTGGGCGTCGGCCCGCAGGTCGCGCTGCCGGCACAGCGCTTGTTGCTGCATGAAGAGGCGTTGGCCCTGATCGTCGCCCCCAGCCATCGCTTTGCCGCGCGCAAGCGGGTGGCCCTGGCCGAGCTGGAAGACGAACCCATGGCCGGGCTGGTGGCCGGTGCCGGGGTACGCGGCATCGTCGATGCGGCCTTCGACCAGGCCGGGCTACGGCAGCGCCAGCAATACGAAGTCACGCATGCCGATCTGGTGCGCGAACTGGTCGCCGCCGACCTGGGCGTGGGCATCGTTCCGCAGACCATGGCCGGCGCCATGCGCGGTGTGGTCACGGTCGCGTTGAAGGAGCGTTACCGCTTTCTGACCTACGCGGTGTGGCGTCCCGACCCCAGCCCGGCCGCGCGCGCCTTCGTGGCCTTGCTGCGTGCCCAGCTCGCGCAACGCAAGCCGCCGGCACGTATCAGCCGCTGAGCGCAACCGCCATCCACCAGCGCGCCGTGGAAGCCTGCTAGGCTGCGCGCGTTCGCAAAGGAAATTGCATGTCCGGTCACAGTCAGTTCGCCCTGCTCAGGCAGCGCCGGTTCTTGCCGTTCTTCGCCGTCCAGGCATTGGGCGCGTTCAACGACAACGTGTATCGCCAGGCCATCATCGGCCTGTTGTTCTATCTCGGCATCGATGCCGCACAGCGCACGCTGTATACGAACCTGGCGCCGGCATTGTTCATCCTGCCGTACTTCCTGTGCTCCGCGCTGGCCGGGCAGATCGCCGAGAAGCTGGAAAAACAGAAGCTCATCGTGATCACCACCACGATGGAGATTGCGATCATGTCGCTGGCGGCCGTCGGCTTCATCACCGAGAACATGGTGATCCTGCTGATTGCGCTGTTCTGCACGGGCCTGCAGTCCACGCTGTTCGGGCCGGTGAAATATTCGATCCTGCCCTCGGTGCTGAAGCCGGAAGAACTGACCGGCGGCAACGGCCTGGTCGAAATGGGCACCGCGATCTCGATCCTGTGCGGCATGATTTTCGGCGGTCTGATCTTCCAGATTGCCGGCAGCCATGGTCCGGAGGCGGCGGCCACTGCGGTGATCGCAATTGCCGTCACCGGCAATCTGGTGGCGCGGCTGGTACCGCGCGTGGACGCCGGCGCGCCCGAACTGAAGATCAATTGGAACCCCATCCCCGAATCGCGCGCCATCATGCGCCTGACCCGGCGCACGCCGGCGGTGCGCAACGCGGTGTTGGGCGTGTCGTGGTTCTGGTTCGTCGGCACCGTGCTCACCGCGCAGCTGCCTACCTACGCGCAGCTCAACCTCGGCGGCCAGCAAGATCTGTACGTGTTCGCGCTGGCGCTGTTTTCGATCGGCACCGGCGTCGGCTCGCTCCTGTGCGAACGGCTGTCCGGGCGCACGGTGGAAATCGGCTTGGTGCCGCTGGGCGCGTTCGGCATCAGCGCATTCCTGCTGGATCTGTATTTCGCCCGCCCCGGCGCCGCGCCGTTGAGCGATCTGTCGATCGGCCAGTTCGTGCAGCAGGCCGGCAGCGTGCGGTTGATCATCGATCTGGTCGGCATCGGCCTGTTCACCGGCTTGTTCGTGGTGCCGTTGTTCGCGCTGATCCAGAGCCGCACGCCCAAGGCCGAGCTGTCGCGCGTGATCGCCGGGCTCAATATCCAGAACGCGTTGTTCATTGTGGCCGCCGCAGTGATCGGCATCGCGCTGCAGTTGCCGCAGGTGGTGCTATTCGGAGTGCGGATTCCGCTGCCGGGACTGAGCATTCCGCAGGTGTTCCTGGCGCTGGCGATCGCCAATACGCTGGTGGCGCTGTGGATCTTCACCCTGGTACCCGAGTTCCTGATGCGCTTCCTCAGCTGGATGCTGGTGAGCGTGCTGTACCGGCTGCGCACGCGCGATATCGACACGCACGTGCCCGACGACGGCGCCGCATTGCTGGTGTGCAACCACGTCAGCTACATGGACGCGCTGATCCTGTCGGCGGTGATCCCGCGCCCGGTGCGTTTTGTCATGTATTACAAGATCTTCCGCATCCCGGTGATGCGCTGGATCTTCCGTACCGCCAAGGCCATCCCGATCGCCGGCGCGCGCGAAGATCCGGCGCTGATGCAACAGGCCTTCGACCGCATCGATGCCGCCTTGGCCGATGGCGAGCTGGTGTGCATTTTCCCGGAAGGCGCGTTGACCAAGGATGGTGAGATTGCGCCATTCAAATCCGGCGTGGAAAAGATTCTGCAGCGCCGCAGCGTGCCGGTCATTCCGATGGCGCTGCGGGGCATGTGGTCGAGCATGTGGAGCCGGCGCGACACGCGCCTGGGCCGCATGCGGGTGCTGCGGCGGATGCGCGCGCAGATCGAAGTGGCGGCGGGCGCAGCGGTTGCCGGCGATCAAGCCAGTGCCGCGCTGCTCGAACGACACGTGCGCGCACTGCGTCAGGATCAGCCCTGAGCCCGGCAGATGCGGCTTTGCGTCCATTGCGCGCCGCGAGTAGCCTGTGCGCCACTGCACGCTTTGCCGCCGCGACCGCCAAGCGGACGCTGCAGCGCATGCTGGGAAATATGGGTGATGCGCCGCATCTTCGTCAGACCCGTCCGCCGTGATCGGGCAACGCCGCGTCGCATCTGCGAGGCACTCAGTACCTACTTCACCCTCTCGCTGTTGTTTACCACCCAAGGAGCTTCACCATGAGTGCCATCCCGCCGCCGATACATACGCAGCCTTCCGCCGTGCCGCCGCCTGTCCAGCCGATTCGAAATCATCTGGCCTGGTCGATCACAATGACGGTTCTTTGCCTTGTGATCTGCTGTTCATGCTGGACGATCCCGGGCATTGTCACCGGCGTCGTGGCGATCATCTTTGCTGCGAAGGTCAATCCTTTGCTCAACGTGGGCGACCTTCCGGGAGCGGTGAAGGCATCGAGCACTGCAAAAATGATGGCCTGGATCACCACTGGGATTTTCGTGCTCGGACTGCTGATTTGGGTTGTCTCAATCGCTAGTGTCGGCGTTGAGGGCTACAAGGAACGTATCATTGAAATGCAGCAGCAGATCGAGAACTCGAAATAAGCGTGTCTAGACGCCTGCTCCAGCTTTCGCTCGCACCCGCTGCTGCAGCAGCGGGTGCGGGTCTTTGGATTTTTTGGAAGTTCGATCCGAATCTTCCAGGAAACCCATTTCCGCCCTGCATCTTCCACTCGCTCACTGGTTTTTATTGTGCAGGGTGCGGTATCACCCGTGCTTTGCATGCGCTGGCACATGGCGATGTAGTCACAGCCGTCAAAATGAATGTTCTTGCGGTCGGGCTGTTGTTGCTGATCCCGTGGGTGGCACTATGGCATCTCGGCTGGCAACCCAAGCGTCTGAGGCCGCTCGCCAGATTGTTGGGCTCTCCATGGCTTTGGGTGACGCTACTGCCCGGGTTCTGGGTCGCAAGAAATCTACCCTGGCCACCGTTTACGTGGCTTGCCCCAGGTTGAGGCGAGGCGCTGGAAGAGACCGACGAAGGCGTTGGCATGGCGCAACGCTGTTGTGGGACGCGGCGACACCTGCGTAAGACGTTTCGTGAAACTGGCGTGTCAGTAAAGTCGCCTGAGCTGTCAGCATGCGATCAAACTATGACTGGCACAGCGCTGCTGCTAGCGACCGGTTAAGCAGCGCTCACCGCACCCACCCCGCAATCACCAGCAACGCCAGGACCACCAACCACAGCAGCAGCACGCGCCAGACCAGGCTCATCGCATCGCGGACTTCCGGCAGGCGGCGCCAGACGGGGGCCAGGCCCGAATCGGTGTAGTCGTGCGCTTCTTCGCGCAGCTCTGCGCTGACGCTGGCACGTGCGACGGCGCCGAGAAAATGCGGTTCCAGCGACCAACGGGTGCCATGCGCTTGCCGCCAGGCACGGAACACGGTGTCGAAGTTACCCACCAGCGCCATCGACGCCGTCATCAGCTGCGCCACCGGCCATTCCAGCACCGCCAGCAACCAGCGTGCGCCGGCCAAAGTGCGTGGCGGCAGCAAGGCCGCCAGCGGGCTTTCCACCGCTAAAGCAGTCAGTCGGTACAACACCGCGCCGAACGGCCCCAGCAACATAAACCACCACAGCACCGCGAACCAGCGGCGCAGGCCATTGACCACGACCGCTTCCACCAGCGACGGCGCGTCTTCATGCACGCTGCCGCCGGCGGCCTGCAGGTGCGAAATCGCCTCGCGCCGCGTGTGCGGCTCGTCGGCGTCGATCACCGCTTCCACATCGCGATCCAGATCGCGCGGCCCCCAGGTCCAGGCCAGCACCGCCACGCCGAACAGCAGCGACAGAAATCCGTGCCAGACATTGTCCAGCAGCCACTGCACCAGCAGCACCAGCAATGCCGGCAGGACTACCAGCAGCACACCATAACGGCCTTGCCACACACCGCGCCCGGCCGCGTCACCGTCCAACCGACGCAGCCACTGGCCGAACCAGGCGAAATTGCGCAGCCTGGCCACTTGTGCCGGGACCAGATGGCCCAGCGTGAGTGCGACGACGACGGCAACTAGGGTGGTGAACATGGGCGGACCTCCTCAGCCGAGTCTAGCCGAGCGGACGCAAGCGCCGCTGCAACACTGCAAAAGCCGCTGGCCAGGCTCAAGCATGCGTACGATGCCAGTGCTCGATCAACGCACGCGCAATCGAGATACGCGGCGGCAAGCCGATGTCGCCCTCGCCGACCAGCGCAGCCGTGACCTCGCCATGACTGACCCAGCGCGCGTCTTCCAGCTCGCCGGTGACCTGTGGCAGCTCGGTCGCTGCGGCACGCGCGGTGAAGCCCAGCATCAGCGCGCCCGGGAACGGCCACGGCTGCGCGCCCAGATAGCGGCAGTCCTGCACATGCACGCGGGTTTCCTCGAACACCTCGCGCGCCACGGTCTGCTCCAACGATTCGCCCGGTTCGACGAACCCGGCAATCACCGAATAACGTCCTGGCGCCCAACTGGCCTGACGGCCGAGCAGCAGGCGCGCGCCATCGCTGACCGCAACGATAATCGCCGGATCCACGCGCGGGTAATGCTCGGTCTGGCACTGCGTGCAGTGCGCGATGAAGCCGGCACGCCGGAACGCGATCGCACCGCCGCAGACGCCGCAAAAGCGCGTGCGCGATTGCCAGTGCAGCATCGCACGCGCATAGGAGAAGGCGGTGGCGACGTCGGCAGGCCAATCGGCAGCGGCCTGGCGCAGATCGATCCGCTGCGGCGCCTGCACCGCGGCGGTGTCGGCCGCCATACAAAACCAGCCGACCGCATCGCGCAGCCCCAGGAAGATCGCCGCCTCCGGCCCGTCGGCCAGCGCCGCGCCATCCATTAACAGCGGCTGTCCATCGGCATCGGCCAGTGCCGCGCCCTTGGCATCGAGCAACAGCACGCGGCCATGCGGCCAAAGGCGCGCCAGGGCGTCGGGATCGTCACGCAGCACATCGCTGCGATCGAGCGGCACGTGGGTGAAGGCAAAACCGGAAGCTGAAAAAAGAGACTCTGACATCGGCGCCAGCCTGCCGATAATCGGCAGCGCCTGCAACCATCGCGCGCATCGCACCGAGCGCGCCTGCGGTGCGTGTTCAGACGCGGACACCACTCGCGCCGGCAATGGCTTGTTCTGTGGTTCACGACCGGCCGCACGCGGTCCGATCACAGGCCAGCACGCGGGCGCCCCAAGGACAGGACACCCACGTTAGCCGGTGGTGGTGGGCAAATGTACTACTGCACCAGTGGCAGTCACGAACGCTGCAGGTCCGGGCTTGGATACGCCCGGACCTGCAGCAGCTTCAACAGCGTCAGACAACGACCGTTACGTCAGCGCTGCTTGTCCAGCAGCTGATTCCGCACCGCCACGATGCACGGTTCTTTGGTCGCCAAATGGGCTAACGCCGAGTTGTCGTCGGGGTTGCCCGTGCCGATATCCACCAGCGACACCTGATTGCTGCCCTGCCGCTTGAAGCTGGCGATGGCGGTCTGCGCATTCTTCAGCGGAACGGTGGCATCGTTGGACGAACCGCACAGCAAGGTTGGCGTCTGTGGCGCCCACGCCAGCACATCGTTGCGTGCCAGATCCTGGCGGAACGGGTTGGCCCGGTTGCTGGCAAAGTCGCGGTAGAAGCCGGGCTGGAAATACGCCTTGAGTTTATCGATGCCTGGCAGGGTATCCCCTAGCACCAGATCGACCAGGCCCTGCTTGCCTGGGAACAATGGCTCCACCTTGGGAGCCCAAGGATCCTGGAACACCTGTGCGGGATCCAGATAGATGTTGTGGTACGTGTGCTGCATCGCGACGATGGCATAGCTACCCAGAACGATGCCGAAGGTGTTTTCGCCTACTGCATTGCTGCCGCCCCAGCTGTCCACGAATGTTTGCTCTAGCGCGTACGGGCCGGAGATCGGCGCGCTGGCCACCAGATGGAATTCCTTGGACAAATGCGCCTCTATCTCACGCTGGGTGGCCGCCGCAGTGTGACCGCCCTGCGAATAACCCGACAACATGACCTTGCCGGACAGCGGGGTATTCAAACGCCGCAACACGCTGCGCGCCGCGCGCATCGCATCGATGGTCGCACTCGCCTCGGATGCGCTGTGCAGGTAGGGGTGATAGCCGTAATTGGATTTACCAAGACCCAGATAATCGCTGCTGACGACGACATACCCCTGGCTGGCAAGCCGCGTCACCAGCGGGTCGTCCCCCTTGGCATCACGGATGTCCTTGGCCTGCTCATCGGCGCGAACCGTTTCCGTCCCACGCCCCCAGCCCAGCAATGGATACGGGCCGGTGCAAAGCTCGCCTCCCGGAATCAGCAGCACGCCAGAGGCGGTGGCCGGTTCGCCCTGGACACCGATGGTTGCATAGGTGAATTCGGCCACGCGGACGTTGCATTTGGGCTGCTCGGGCTGCGACTCGGAGGCCAGCAAGGCGCCAATCGCATCTCGGGTATAGCTGGTCATGACACTGCTGCTGAGCAAGGTGCCGCGTGCGGGCGCAGCCTGTGCGCTGGGCGCAAGCACTGTGCTGGCGATGCCCAACATGGCCGCCAGGCCAAACGCGGATCGTGAATTGATCTGCAACATGGGAGATGCTCTCTTGTGGATGGATGGGACAGGCAGGAAGGAAGGAATCACCCAACGCGTGGTCGGCATCGGTTGCCTGATCGGCATGTGGGAGGAGAGGAGCGGTGAGTGCACCACCGCAGCGGATCCAGGCTAGGTGCGGCACGCACGGTGTCGCGCTGACCGAGTTGCATCAGCAGGGACAAGCGGCAATGCGTGGATTGAGACAACGCGCATATCGTGGCGCCAATGGTGAGCACGCACGCAGTATGGTCATCTCGATCTACGCACCATCACGCACGCACGAAGCCGGTGCGCGCGCCGCGAAACGTGAAACGCGCAGATATTAGCGGCGCGTGAAGTGCAAGCGCCCATGGCCCGCGCGGCGCGCGAACACCAACCAATCGGACGCACATCGGGTGATCGATCGGCAGCGACGCCCTACCTTCCTGCCTTCATGTGGAAGGTGACCACTGCGCTGCGCGCGGACGCGGGCCATCTTCCTCAAACTGCGCGCAGGCAGCGCTGCCCGCGCACCTTTACATGGCGCGCGCGTGTCGTCGAAGTGAAGGATTGCCGCAGTCATTACCTATCGCGGGAGCACCCAGACGCAGGTCCGATCTGTATCGGCTACTTGCGCGATGCGAAGGCCGCATCGGCTGCCTACGTGATAGCAGGCGGCAATCGCCCGACCAGCTGCCGCGGCGAACCAAACGATGCACCACGCACATCACAGCGCGCGCAGCGAAACAAGCGACACACCACATCGCAGACTAGTCACGGTGTCTGACAACGTACCCCACCTCATCGCCAGCCGATCAGCACCTGGCAGCGCGCCCATGGATGAAGCGCGCGCGCGGAGTCAAATCTTCATCACGCCAGGCACCACGCCGGAGCACACGCTACACGCCGGCAATCCCCGCATACCCACACGCACTCAAACGCTGAAGCTGCTCCCGCACCCGCACGTGGTCTTTGCATTGGGATTGCGGATCACGAACTGCGCGCCGGTCAGGCTTTCGGTGTAATCCACCTCGGCGCCCATCAGGTATTGCAGGCTCAGTGGATCGACCAACAGCGTCACGCCATCGGTGGCCACGGCCAGGTCGTCCTCGGCGCGGTTCTCGTCGAACTCGAAGCCGTACTGGAAGCCGGAACACCCGCCACCCTGGATGTACACGCGTAACGCAAGGTCGGCATTGCCTTCTTCCTGGATCAGCTCGCGCACCTTGGCGGCGGCGGCCACGGAAAAGTTCAGTGGCCGGTCGATGGACTGATAGTCCGGTGCCGGGGCGGCGGTAGGAAGCGAAACGAGCGTGCTCATGCCGTCAGCATGGGGGCCAGACGGCCCCACTTCAAGCCACGTCCACCGCATCGGCTACCGCGGCGTTCACCGCGCACGCCGCACTCAGGCGTCGGCCGTTTCAGCCTGCAGCGCATCGACCGGCTCGGCACGGCTGGCTTCCGGCGCCGGCAGCGCCGTGGTTGCGCCTGCGCTAGCGGCGTGGATCAGCCGCCCGGTGAGCTGCGCGCCGGCGCTCATTTCCACCACCTGGTAATGCACGTTGCCCTGCACGCGCGCATTGGCGGCCAGTTCGACCCGCTCGGCGGCATGCACATCGCCGGTCAGCTGGCCGTTGATGATGACCACCGGGGCGCGCACTTCGCCTTCGATGCTGCCCTGCTCGGCCACCGTCAAGGTGGCGCTGGTGCCTTCTTCGGCAATCACCTTGCCCAGGATGCGGCCTTCCACATAGAGGCCGCCGCTGAACATCAGGTCGCCGCGAATGACCACCTGCGGTCCGATCAAGGTATCGACCACGGTCTGCCCACCACGGCTGGACTTGTTTCCGAACATGAGCTACTCCCCCGCGCCATTGCCGGCGACTTTCCAATCGAATGTCTGATTGACCGGCGCCCCATCGCCGCTCAGGGAGATTTTGACACGTTGCGGGGTGAAATCCTTCGGCAGGATCACGCTACCGTCCAGCTGCTGGAAATAGCGGAACGAATACGGCTGGCCGGCGGCATCGGGCTTCTGGTGGAGTTCGTTCCAGCTCACCGTGACCAGCTTGCCGGCGCGCACCCCTTCCACCGCAAAGCGCAGCTGGCCCTGGCTGATCGCGCCGCGATTGAGGTTCTGGGTGAGCACCACGCTGTAATTCCAGGTACCACCGGCCTCGGCAGTGAACTGCACCGAATGCGCATTCAGCCCCTTGCGCTGCGCGGTGGAGCCCACCAGCCGCTCGTAGAAGGCCACGTCGGCGCGCAGCGCGGCGATCTGCTCGTCGCGCTCGGCCAGCGAGGCCTGCACTTCGGTATTGGCCGCGCGACTGATCTTGTCCGACATCGCCAGATTGACCTGACGCTGTTGCAATTGCTCGATCTGCCAACGCTGCTGGGCTTGGCGACGCTGCGCCTGCTGCAGCGCAGCCTCGGCCTCCGCCAGGCGCGGAGCAGCCGTGCGCGAGGCCATCCACCACACCCCGCCCAGGGAGGTCAGCCACACGATGGCGACCACCAACCACAGCCAGCGGCCACCGGAGCGGACGCCGCCGGACTCCCGTTGGACGATCTGCACGCGTGCGGCTGGTCTCATGGGCATCGGTTCCGGACGGGCCGGCGCAATCAGGGGCGGCGTAGTGTGCCAGAGCCCCGACACTCGTCGCGCTGGCGCTGGACCGGCGGTTATCCGATAGTTCCGCAATTGTTTGCAGGAAACCACGCCATGAGCGAAACGCATCTGTTCGTGATCGGCATCCTGCTGGCCTGGCTGGCCGGCATCCGGGCCTATCTCACCGTGTTCGGGGTCGGCCTGGCCGGCCTGCTGGGCTGGATCGACTTGCCGCCGGCCCTGCATCCAGCGCAGTCGTGGTGGGTCCTGGGCACCTCCGGCGCGCTGGCAGTGGCCGAATTCTTCGCCGACAAGATCCCCGGCGTGGATTCGGGCTGGGATCTTGTGCAGACACTGGCACGCGTGCCGGCCGGCGCCTTCCTGGCTGCGGCGACGCTCTCGCCCGACGGCAATTTGGGGGCGAGCGCCCTGGCGACCGGCGCTGGCGTGGCGCTGACCAGCCACACGCTCAAGGCAGGCACCCGCGCGTTGCTCAACACCTCACCCGAACCGGCCAGCAACTGGGTCGCCTCGCTGGCCGAAGACACCGTCACCACCACGGCGTTGGCCCTGGCGCTGGCGCATCCATTCCTGGCACTGAGTGTTGCGGTGGGCTCGAGCCTGCTGACGGCGCTGGTGGTGTGGTGGGTCTGGCGATTGCTGTGGCGGGGCATGCGCCGACTGGTCGCGCCGATGCGCTCTACCGCGACGCCGGCTGCACGCAGCTCGCGATTACCGTGAAGTTCATCGCATAATCATAGCGACTGCAGGGAGTATCAATGGCCGCCCGAGATCCGGTTCTTTCCACCACGCGTGACCACACCGCCACGCGTCATCGTCCACTGCGCGCCGAGACCCCGCCGGCCGATCACTGGCGCCGTTGGGCCGATGAGGCTGCCGCGGCATCCGACGACACTGCGCCGGTGAGCGCGGCGATCATTCCTGCCCCTGCCAGGACAGCCGCGCCCAGCCCGACGCCCGCTGCGCCACCGCGCCCGGTCACCGCCATCGGCAGCGCGTCTAACGCATCGGCATCGGCGCCCACCGGGTTGCCGACATCCACCGCTGCGCCGCGCGACGGCGACGACAACGTCGCGGCCGATGCGCCGTATCGCGTGCTCATCGTCGAAGACGACCGCTCGCAGGCCTTGTTCGCGCAGAGCGTGCTGCACGGCGCCGGCATGCATGCACAGGTCGAAATGACCGCCGCCAGCGTGCCGCAGGCGATCCAGGACTATCACCCGGATCTGATCCTGATGGACCTGCACATGCCCGAGCTGGACGGCATCCGCCTGACCACGCTGATCCGTCAGCAGCCCGGTCAGCAGTTGCTGCCGATCGTCTTCCTCACCGGCGATCCGGACCCGGAGCGCCAGTTCGAAGTGCTCGACAGCGGCGCCGACGACTTCCTCACCAAGCCGATCCGCCCACGCCATCTCATCGCCGCGGTCTCCAACCGCATCCGTCGCGCACGCCAACAGGCGCTGCAGCAAACCGGCGAACAGGTCAGCGTGCGCAGCAATCCGGAAACCGGCCTGCCCACGCGCAGCCACGTGATGGGCCTGCTCGCCGAAGCGCTGGAGCGCAAGCAGTCCGGCGGGCTGTTCTTCATCGAGATCGCCAGCGCGCTCGGCCTGCGCGAACGCTACGGCTATGCCGCCTACGAGCGGTTGATGACCCAGGCCGGGCACCGCCTGGCCAGTGCGGCCCAGCCCTATCCACTGGCACGCTTGAACGACAACAGCTTTTTGATGCTGGCTATGGACATGCCCGAAGCCGGCCTGGAACAGCAGGCGCTGGAGATTCGCCAACGGCTGTCCGCCAACGCCTTCCCGGTGCGCGAAGAAGAATCCGTGCACGTGCGCTGCGCCATCGGCGTGGCAGCGCTGGGCCTGGGCTTCAACGACACCGGCAGCGCGCTGGAAGCAGTCGAGCGCACCGCGCTGCAGGCACGCCTGCGCAGCGACGGCGTGCAGACTTACCTCGCGCCCAGCCAGGCCGAACAGCAGGAACAACTGCGGCTGGTCGAAGGCCAACTGGAACTGGCGTATCAACCGATCGTGGCCGTCGCCGGCGGCGACACCGCGCAATACCAGGTGCTGCTGCGGCTGCGCCAGGCCGACGGCACACTGCTCTCGGCAGGCCAGGTGATTCCTGCCGCCGAAGCGGCCGGACGCATCGCCGATCTCGATCAGCAGGTCATGGACCACGCGCTGGGCTTGCTGCATCTGTACCAACACGCCAGCCCACCGCTGCGCCTGTTCGTCTCGCAATCGCCGCGCACGCTGGCCCGCGACGCCTTCGCCGACTGGCTGCTCGAAGCGCTGGTCGAACGCGGCGTGGCCGGACAATCGTTGATCGTGGATTTGCGCCTGGACGATGCGCTGATCCACGCCGTGACCTTGCAGCAGTTCTGCACCAGGTTGATGCCGGCCGGCGTGCAGTTCTGCCTCAGCCAGTTCGAGCCGGGCGACGAAGCCAACGCGCTGCTGAGCCAGTTGCCCCTGAGTTTCGTGCGGATGGCCAACCGTTTCGCCGATGCCCACGGCAACGCGGCGGTGCGCGACGAATTGCGCGGCGTGATCGACGTCGCCCACCAGCGGGGGCTGCTGATCATCGGGCAACGCATCGAAGATCCGCAGGCGGCGGCCGCGATGTGGATGAGCGGGGTGGATTTCATCCAGGGCAACCTGGTGCAGACCGTCGGCAAGGAACTGGACTTCGACTTCACGAACGCGGTGCTCTGAGTGACAGCGCAGGCAGGAGGCTTTCGCGCCTGGAGCACACTCGCAACGCTGTCCGCTCTGGCGGCAGCGCTGGGCGCAGGCTTGCAATGGTCTGCGCTGCAAGGCCCCTGGCGCACGATCACCGCGGTGTCGGCAGCGCTGGCAGTGGTGTGCGGGATCTGCGCCGCGGCGGCGGCCTCCCGGGCCGCCCGTGCGCAGCACGCGTTGGCGCAGCGCCTGGAAGAGGCCGACCTGGCCCGCGAACGCTTGCAGCAGGACCTGCAGCGCCACGGCGAACTCGAACAGGAATTGTTGCGCGCCAAACAGGCTGCCGAAGCCGCCACCCTGGCCAAGGGCGAATTCCTGGCCACCATGAGCCACGAAATTCGCACGCCGCTCAACGGCATCATTCCGATGCTGGAACTGATCTCCAGCGGCCAGCTCAGCCTTGATCAGCGCGACATGCTGCAGACCGCCACCGGCAGCTCGCTACAGCTGCTGCGCATCGTCGACGACATCCTCGATTACTCCAAGCTCGAGGCCAACAAGCTCGAACTGGAAATCACCACCTTCAACCTGCGCGAACTGCTCGACGGCGTCGTCCAGTTACTGCAGCGCACTGCCGAAGGCCGTCAGTTGCGCCTGAGCCTGGATATCGAACCGTCGGTGCGCCTGCTGGTGCGCGGCGACCCGATCCGCCTACGCCAGGTGCTGAGTAACCTGATCGGCAACGCCATCAAGTTCACCGAGCGCGGCAGCGTCGACATCCAGCTGCGTCGCCTGGGCGAAACCCGCGCCCAGCATCTGCTGCGCTTCCAGGTGCGCGACACCGGCATCGGCATTGCCCAGGACCAGCAGGCGCGCCTGTTTCGCTCCTTTGCTCAGGCCGACGCCTCCACCACGCGCCTGTACGGGGGCACCGGGCTGGGGCTGGCGATCTGCAAACGCATCATCGATCTGATGGGTGGCCGCATCGGGGTGGAATCCGAACCCGGGCGCGGCGCCACGTTCTGGTTCGAAATTCCGCTGCTCAAGGTGATCGGCGACCTGCAGCAGGCCACCGGTGCCGACGCCGCACGCGTGATGGTCATCAGCTCCGATGCGCGTCTGTCGCAACGCCTCAAGCGCCTGCTCGACAGCTGGGGCGTATCGCACGTGCTGATGGAAACCACCCAGGAAGCGCTCGAACGCGTGCGCCGCCGCAGCGACACCGAAGGCTTCCGCTGCGTCATCGCCGACCACGACACGCTGCGCTATAGCGCACGCGCCGTGCACCGCGCGCTCGCCCGCCCGGACGACGCCAACGGCCCCCGCCTGATCTGGCTGTACGGCGAAGAACCGGTGCCGGCAGAACTGCAGGATCACGCCACCCTGGTGCCGCGTCTGAGCCCGGACGAAACCCTGCGCGCCCTGGTGCTGCCGCCCGATCCCAAGCCCGTCCACACCGCCACGCTGGCCTCGGCGCTGATCCCGGAGTCGTTGCCACCACCGATGGCCAACGCACGCGACGTGCGCATCCTGCTGGTCGAAGACAATCCGGTGAACCTGCTGGTCGCGCAGAAACTGCTGGCCGTGCTCGGCTTCGAGGCCGACACCGCCACCGACGGCGAAGCGGCGCTGAGCCGCATGGAATCCACCCGCTACGACATGGTCTTCATGGATTGCCAGATGCCGGTGCTGGACGGCTACGCCGCCACCCGGCGCTGGCGCGCGATGGAAACCGAGAGCGGCGGCCGTCCGATCCCGATCGTGGCGATGACCGCCAATGCCATGGCCGGCGATCGCGAACGCTGCCTGGCCGCCGGCATGGACGACTATCTGTCCAAGCCGGTCGCGCGCGAACAGCTCGATGCCTGCCTGCAACGCTGGCTGCCGCGTCAGGCGCTGCTGCCCGGCCCAAGCACGGCCGGCCAGGCCACCCACGATCCCGAAAGCGCCAGCGCCGGCGCGCAGGCACGCGCATTGCCCATCCTGGACAACGGCGTCATCGACGAGCTGTACGACGTGGCCGGCACCGACACCATCACCATCTTGCAGCTGTTCCTGGAAGACGCCCCGCTCATCATCGAACGATTGGAAGCGGCCGCAGCCAACTGCGACAGCATGCAGCTGCGCGACCTCGCCCATACCCTGAAATCCTCCAGCGCCAACGTCGGCGCGCAGGCGGTGTCCAATGCCGCACGGCGTATCGAACTGGCCGCCCGCACCGGCACCATCGAACGTCCCTCGGTCATGGTCGCCCTGGTCATCGCCGAATACGCCCGTGCCCGCCTGGCGCTGCTAGGCCAGGTCGCACGCCTGCAGGTCGCCGCCAGCACGACAAGCCAGTAATCGAATCAGGACTGTCCAGGCAGCGGCAGGAGTCTGGCGACATCACCCGCATCGAACGGCCCATGGGGAAGCCATCCCGACTGCGAACGCTCTCGGGCAGAGCAGCCCTGACCACGAACGCTACTCGGTCATGGCTGCCTTGCCCGCTCGGTGAACGCGCCCAGGATCATCGCCGCATCTGACGGCGGTCGTCCCCTGCTCAGCAAGCTGATGCGCCTACAGGCCGCCACCAACACGGTTGCGGAGTCATCGCGCAAGCACCATAGGGGGGCGACGACAGCTCTGTGCCGAGCATCTGCATGTCGTCAACGCAATGCTCAATCTCTCTGATGCTCAACGCCCTCGCATGCAGGAGGACACTCAAGCCTCGAGTTCCACGAACGCAAGAGCCCCTCTCCTGCGGGAGAGGGGTTGGGGTGAGGGTACGGACGAAGCCATGCACGCTCAGCCGGCAGCCAACTCTGCAGCGCCACATCATCCGCGACAATCGCGGAAAACACCGACCAGCAAAACAACCCGCGCCAGCACTCCAGGGCAAAACAATCATCCCGGCCAGAGACGTTTAGTCGTCCAGCTTGGTCAGCAGATAATTCGGCTCGCCGATGCGCGCCACCAGGTCCAATTGGGTTTCCAGCCAGTCGATGTGCTCTTCTTCCGACTCCAGGATGTCCACCAGCAACTGCCGGCTCACGTAGTCCTTGACGGTCTCCGCGTACGCCACCGCTTCGCGCAGCACGACAACGGCCTCGCGCTCCAGGGTCAGATCGCAGCGGAACATCTCGGTCGGGTTCTCGCCGATACGCAGCTTGCCCAGCGCCTGAAAATTAGGCAGCCCTTCGAGAAACAGAATGCGGTCGGACAGCTTGTCCGCATGTTTCATCTCGTCGATGGATTCCTTGTACTCATGCTCGGCCAGTTCTTTCAGGCCCCAGTTCTTCAGCATCTTGGCGTGCAGGAAGTACTGGTTGATCGCAGTGAGTTCGTTGTAGAGCACCTTGTTGAGGTACTCGATGACTTTGGTATCGCCCTTCATGCGATGTCTCCGAGACAGTGAGCCGGCCGCACTTTAACGCGTTGGCGCGGCGCATGAAGGAACGCGAATCGTGATCAGTTGCGGGACGCTTCGCGCCATAGACGGAGGTGCCGGAAGAACTCGCAGCTGCCAGAGGCTGTCGACGGATTGGACGGATCACCGGCTGCAATCCTGCACAGACCATTAGCGGAACACCACGCAAATGCAGGCCCTGCTTCAGCGACACAGCGACGCCAGTCGTACCTCGCCGCACGAGTGGGCACGCATCTCGCGTCAGGTCTCGCGGGAAACCACTAAACAATGGTGGGGCCCCTCGGACCCGGACGGCGCTACATCAGGCAGCGCTGGCCAACCCCAACAGTGGCAACGACAGCGCGCGGGTGGCGTGTGCCTGGTTCAACAGATCGCCTGCGATCTCAAGACACGAGCCGCAATTGGACCCGCAGCCGGTGCGCATGGTCAGTTCGGCGAGGCTGGCGCAGCCATTCTCGGCCGCTTCGCGGATCTGGTGGTCGGTGACCCCATTACAGATGCAGACGTACACGGTATCGGTCGGGTGTTGGCGATCCGGAAAGGACCGGGACTGATTGCACCGCAAACGAGAATAAGTGTCAATTCCATGCGTTAATCATTATTAATCCGCACCGGCCGAGCCCCGTTGCGCTTGCGCGGCCGCTTGCGCGGGCTGTCGTGCCCGGCCGCGCTGCTGCCGGGCAACCACGCCTCCTGCGCACGTTCGGGCATCGCACCGACCGCCGCCGGGCCTGCAAGATTCTGCGCAAGCGGCGCCAGATGACGCAGCGCGCGGGCGTACACGCCGCGCTTGAACATCACCACGTGCTCGACCGGATACCAGAAATCGACCCAGCGCCAATGATCGAACTCCGGCGTATCGGTATGGTCGAGCTTGAGGTGGGATTCATCGCCGGTGAACTGCAGCAGGAACCAGACCTGCTTCTGGCCGATACACACCTGCCGCTCACTGCGGCGCACCGCACGGCTGGGCAGGCGATAGCGCAGCCATCCAGGCGTGGCGCCGAGCAATTCCACATGCTCGGGCAACAACCCGGTTTCTTCGCGCAATTCGCGGTACATGGCTTCGACGGGCGTCTCATCGGTGTTCATGCCACCTTGCGGGAACTGCCAGCCGTCCCTGCGCACACGTCGCGCCCAGAACACCTGACCGTCCTGCCGCATCAGCACGATGCCGACGTTTGGCCGGAAACCGTCCGGATCGATCACGATGCGGACTCCTGAAAATCTACTGTCACCGACTCTGCCATGGCGACGCCCTGCTCACAAGCTGAAAACGAAATACTTGACAACACCCAGGCGCATCGCGAGAATTGCCGGCTCCCTAGGCTATGTAGCTCAGCCGGTTAGAGCACAGCACTCATAATGCTGGGGTCGGTGGTTCGAGTCCACCCATAGCCACCAAGGTGTTGAGGCCCTCACCGGCATGCAATACTCTTGGGTCAACATGTTTTATTGCCCCGTCGCCAAGCGGTAAGGCACCTGACTCTGACTCAGGCATTCGGTGGTTCGAATCCATCCGGGGCAGCCACACACGAAAGGTCCGATCGAAAGATCGGGCCTTTTTTGTTGCCAACGATCCACCCTGGCTGAATCGAATCACGGCGCGACAGCCATTCAGCGCCCTAACCCATTCCAGACGATACCGGGCCAGCACCGCGCGCGCCTGCACGCCGATCCCGCATCGGACACCCGGCGCGCACCAGAATCCATCAATGGCGCACCCTGCACCCTCGGCAGCGGCACCGCCATGCGCAACGAGGCGCATCCAGCGGCAGCCCGCTTGATGAGGCCCGTGAGCGGTGCCGCTTCAATTCAGCCCGCGCAACCACCGCCGCCCACAAGCAATCGCATGATCCAACCCGGATGTGTCACCGATGGCGAACGGGCACGCGCATCGCAAGCCCCAAAACGACAAAAGCCCGGCAATGCCGGGCTTCTGCAGCGATTGCCCCGGCGAACCAGCGCAATGCGAACGCGATGGATCAGCGCTTGGAGAACTGGGTCGCGCGGCGGGCCTTGTGCAGGCCGACCTTCTTACGCTCAACTTCACGGGCGTCGCGGGTCATGAAGCCGGCCTTGCGCAGCTCGGACTTCAGGGTTTCGTCGTATTCGACCAGCGCACGGGCGATGCCCAGACGGATCGCACCGGCCTGGCCGGTGGTGCCGCCGCCGGAGGCGGTGACCAGGATGTCGAAGCTCTCGGTGTTCTTGGTCAGCTCGAGCGGCTGACGCACGATCATGCGCGCCGTCTCACGCCCGAAGAACTCGTCCAGCGGACGGTCGTTGACGGTGATGTTGCCGGTACCCTTGCGCAGGAACACGCGAGCGGTGGAGGACTTGCGGCGGCCAGTGCCGTAGTTTTGCGTGATAGCCATGATTAGATATCCAGAACTTGCGGCTGCTGGGCGGCGTGCGGATGCTCGGCACCCGAATAGACCTTGAGCTTGCGGTACATGGTGCGGCCCAGGGGGCCCTTCGGCAGCATGCCCTTGACGGCGATTTCGATCACGCGCTCCGGGTGGCGCTGCAGCGCCTGCTCCAGGCTCTCGGTCTTCAAGTTACCGATATAGCCGGTGAAGCGGTGATACTTCTTGTCTTTCAGCTTGTTGCCCGTGACGACGATCTTCTCGGCATTGATCACCACGAGGTAATCGCCAGTATCGACGTGAGGGGTGTAAACCGGCTTGTGCTTGCCGCGCAGGCGGCGGGCCAGTTCGGTGGAAAGACGGCCGAGCGTCTTGCCGGCGGCGTCAACGAGATACCAGTCGCGTTGGACGGTCTCGGACTTGGCGGTGAACGTAGTCATGAGAAAACTCTTGAGTGGTCGGGCGGATTGCAGCGGCCGAAGACCACTGGAACTTTGCCACGCGTTGTGAAGGCGAAACAGAAGAGGCAGGATTGTACGGGACACCAAGCAGCGGCGCAAGTTGCAGCGACGGCCAGCCCATGGCGGTTGGCAGCGCGGCGGAGCGAGGCCAGAATCGCCCAATGACCCAGACCTCCCCTTCCCGATTGCATAGCCCGCTCGACCGGCTACTGGTCGAAGCCCAGCGCGCGCTGGACACGGTGTTCGGCGATCCGCCGGCAGAACGCCCCAACCCCGCTGCCGACACACCCGACGTCGAACTGGACTCGGAGCAACGCCGCCACGCTGCCGGCCTGATGCGCATCAACCATGTCGGCGAGGTCTGCGCGCAGGGCCTGTACTTCGGCCAAGCCGCGGTGGCCCGCGACGCGCACACCCAACATCACCTGCTGGAAGCCGCGCAGGAAGAAACCGACCATCTGGCCTGGTGCGCCGACCGCCTGCACGAGCTGGACAGCCGCCCCAGCCTGTTCAACCCGCTCTGGTATGCCGGCAGCTACGCGCTCGGTGCGCTGGCCGGACTACGTGGCGACGACTGGAGCCTGGGGTTCGTGGTCGAGACCGAACGTCAGGTCGAAGCCCACCTGGACGAGCACTTGGAAACCCTGCCAGAGATCGACCAGCGCAGCCGCGCCATCCTGCGCGTCATGAAGATCGACGAAGCCCGCCACGCCGACCAGGCCGAACAAGCCGGCGCCCGCATCCTGCCACCGCCCATCCCGACCGCCATGGCACTGGCTTCCAAGCTGATGAAGACCGTCGCTTACCGCCTCTAGGATTGGGGATTGGGGATTGGCGGCTGGCTGGCGAGCAGACTCCGGCCTGCAGTGACGTGCACACCGTAGCGTGAGAAACGCCGCGGCAACGCGAGCCGAAAGTGATCGCTGAACGAAGCCTGCCATCAAAGCAACCTCTTCGAAAACAGCACCACTCAGCACAACATGGCTGCGTACAACTAGCGGCAAGAAGCAGCGCGGCACTCGAAAGCCCTTGCAGCAATCGCAGGGAAGCAAGCCATAAAGCGCAACACACAACTCATCGCCCGCTCATACATGGCGTCACCTCGCAACACCCGACCGGAGCAGAGCCCCCTTTGTTAAGGGGGGGCGCACTGATAAGAGCGAGGATAGGCAGCCACGGAATCGGGGCCCAAGATTTGCGAAGCAAATTTTGGGGGACAGGTCCGCGAAGCGGAGCTGACTACGACACCAACTTCAATCCGATCACACCGGCGATGATCAGCCCGATACATGCCAGCCGCGACCACGAGGCGCTGTCGCCGAATAGAGCGATGCCAGCGATGGTCACGCCCAATGCACCGATGCCGGTCCAGATCGCGTAGCCGGTGCCGACCGGAATGGTCTTCAGTGCCTGCGTCAAAAACCACAAGCTGATGCCGGCCAGGCCCACCGTCAGCACGGTGGGCCACAGCCGCGTAAAGCCGTCGCTGTATTTCAGGCCCATGGCGAAGCCGATTTCGAACACGCCGGCCAGTACGAGATAGATCCAGGGCATTGCAGTACTCCTCAACAAAAAACGGGCAAAAAAAAAGCGACCCAGTATCTGCACACTGGGCCGCCGTCGGCTGTGGAACGCGAGGTCATCGCGTGGCGGGCCGTCCCGCCTTGAGTCGTCGGCGCACCTGCAAGCAGGCGCGCAACCGGTCGTTCTTGACGATTACTCGCTCAGATTACGCCCGTGGAAAAGCTCTTCGATCTCGCGCTTGAGCAGCGTTTCAATCTTCATGCGCTCCTTGAACGAGAGGTTTTTGGCACGCTCTTCGAACAGGTACTGGTCCAGGTCGAAATCCTTCAGATGCATCTTCGTGTGGAAGATATTTTCCTGATAGACATTGACATCGATCATCTCGTAGCGCGACTTCACGTTCTTGGCCAGGAAGTGCTGGATCGAGTTGATCTTGTGGTCGATGTAGTGCTTCTTGCCCTTCACATCGCGGGTGAAGCCACGGACACGGTAGTCCATGATCACGATGTCCGATTCCAGAGTCTCGATCAGATAGTTCAGCGCCTTCAGCGGCGAAATCACGCCGCACGTGGCGACGTCGATATCGGCGCGGAAGGTCGCGATGCCTTCCTGCGGATGCGTCTCCGGGTATGTATGCACAGTGATATGGCTCTTGTCCATATGAGCAACCACGGCGTCGGAGATGAGCTCCTTGCCGGCCTGCTTCTTGTCGATCACCGGCTCTTCGGAAATCAGGATCGTCACCGATGCACCCTGCGGATCGTAGTCCTGACGTGCGATATTGAGGATGTTGGCGCCAATGATCTCGGCCACATCGGTCAGGATCTGCGTCAGACGATCGGCGTCGTACTGCTCATCGATATACTCGATGTAGCGCTGACGCTCCTCTTCGGTGCGCGCATAACAGACGTCGTAGATGTTGAAGCTCAACGCCTTGGTGAGGTTGTTGAACCCCTGTAGCCTCAGACGAGGCAACGGCTTGACCACGTCGGTCTGTCCTTATGGAAAGCGGGAAAGGAGTGAATTATGAGCCAAAGATCCCAGCAACGAAATGCCGATGTTGAGAATGGTTTACCTTGCATGACTCATGCCGTTAAGCTTCAGGAATTACACGCGGAACTACCATGAGCTCAGGAAACACGACGGTTGTCACCACGACGGTACGTAACGCTACCCCTTCACTGGCGCTGGACGCGGGCACCATCGAGCGTTTTCTGGCGCACAGCCACCGCAGGCGCTATCCGACCCGGACCGATGTCTTCCGGCCCGGAGACCCCGCCGGCACCCTCTACTACGTGATCAGTGGCTCGGTGAGCATCATCGCCGAGGAAGATGACGATCGTGAGTTGGTGCTGGGCTACTTCGGTAGCGGCGAGTTCGTCGGCGAGATGGGGTTGTTCATCGAATCCGATACCCGCGAGGTGATCCTCCGCACCCGCACGCAGTGCGAGCTTGCCGAGATCAGCTACGAGCGGCTGCAGCAGCTGTTCCAGAGCAGCTTGTCGCCGGATGCACCGAAGATCCTGTATGCGATCGGTGTCCAGCTTTCAAAGCGGCTGCTCGACACGACAAGGAAAGCCAGCCGCCTGGCCTTTCTGGACGTGACCGACCGTATCGTGCGCACGCTGCACGACCTGTCCAAGGAACCGGAGGCGATGAGCCATCCACAGGGCACCCAGCTGCGTGTCTCGCGGCAGGAGCTGGCACGCCTGGTCGGGTGCTCGCGCGAAATGGCCGGCCGCGTGCTCAAAAAGTTGCAGGCCGATGGTCTGCTGCACGCACGCGGCAAGACTGTCGTGTTGTACGGCACCCGCTGATGGCCCGGCTGCAGCCAGTGCCTTGCGCACTGGCTGCAGCCGAGTTCAGTACCGACTTGCTCGATGACGACGCTGCCGACGTTCGCACTTGCATGCGGCTTGCGGCGGCGTGTCTGCGCGATACCTCTTATAAAGAATCATTCGAGCGGGCTAACCGCACAGTCTGCATCGCAGCTACGTCACGGTTTTGACGATTCGTCTTTAGCCAGCTGCTTAAGCGTTGTCCAGGTCGGTTCGCGTGCTCGATGGCGCACAGCGGGTTGGACCGCATGTGGGTCTCACCCATGCATACGACTCGTTGTCTGGATGGGTGCGCTTGCCTACAGGGCCTTACCACCGCGGTTGCGGCAACCCCAGTTGAGAATGGGCGTACCTGCCGGCAGTACCTGACGAAACAGCTCTTCGCGATTGGCCTTGGGGTTGACCACCACCGGTGCGCGCGCGGCCTTCAAGAGCGGCAGATCTGCGGTGCTGTCCGAGTAGGCAATGGCGATATCGGCATAGCCGCGCTCGCGCAACATGCGCATCTTTTCTTCGTTATGGCAGTGACGCCGGGCAGTGACCGCGCCCAGGCGCGGGCCGACCAGACTGCCGATCACCGGGACATCCTGGTGCGCGACGAATCCGAGAATGGCGCGCGCCAATTCCGGCGGCGCGCCGGTGGCCACGACCACACGGTCGCCGGCGGCGCGGTGTTCGGTGAACACCTTCAACGCATGCGGGAGCAGGCGCTGCCGGATCTGCGCCTCATGCTTGAGCACGTAGGCGTCGACGAAACGGTTGAACTCGCGCGCGCGATGCAGGCCGAAGGTGGCGATCCACACATAGCCGGACACCCCGCGCCGCCGGGTCGGCAGCATCGCCACCATCGGACCAAGAAGCGGCGAGGCCAGTAGCGCGACCAACAAGCGCACTGGGTTGCGCTTGATCAGCCAGGCGAACAGATGGCTGCCGGAATCGCCGTCGTACAAGGTGTGGTCGAAGTCGAACACCACCAGCCGTGCATCTTCACGCGGTGCGGGATACGACTCAGTCATGCGCGAAGAATAGCTGACGCAGCGACTCGCCGGGTTCGGTAGCACGCATGAAGGTCTCACCGACCAGAAACGCGTTCACGCCATTGCTGCGCATCAATTGCACATCGTCTTGGGTGACGATGCCGCTTTCGGTGACCAGCACGCGGTCGCGCGGCACGGCGGCGCGCATATCCAACGTGGTCTGCAGCGTGACCTTGAAGGTGCGCAGGTTGCGGTTGTTGATGCCGATCAACGGCACCGGCACCTGTACCGCACGCTCGAGCTCGTCGATGTCGTGCACTTCCACCAGCACATCCAGGCCCAGTTGCATGGCCAAGCCTGATAACTCGGCCAGTTGGGCGTCTTTCAATGCGGAGACGATCAACAGAATGCAGTCGGCACCGAGCACGCGGGCTTCGTAGACCTGATACGGGTCGACGGTGAAGTCCTTGCGCAGCACCGGCAATGTGCAGGCATCGCGCGCCTGTCGCAGATAGGCATCGGAACCCTGGAAGAAATCCACGTCGGTGAGCACCGACAGGCAGGTGGCACCACCGAATTCGTAGCTGACTGCGATATCGGCCGGATGGAAGTCGGGCCGTATCACGCCCTTGGACGGGCTGGCCTTCTTCACTTCGGCAATCACCGCCGGGGCGCCAGCGGCGATGCTGGCCTGCATGGCCGCGGCGAACCCGCGCGTGAGCGGCAGGTCGGCGCTGCGCGCGATCAACTCGGCCAGCGGCACGCGCGCACTGCGCTCGGCGATTTCTTCGGCCTTGCGGGCAAGAATGGTATTGAGGATGTCGCTCATCGTATCGGGTCCTGGCGGGCGGGCATTATCGGTGGAGACGGCCGCACCGGAGCGCGGCTGCAGGCTGGCGCGCAGCATGCCAGCGTGGCGGTGGGAGCATGCCGAAGGGTAATTGACGCTGCGCTGCAGTGGCCAGCATGACTCAGGGCTGCAAGGCGAGTTGGCGAGTGTAGGCGACATAGGCATCCAGTCGCGCCCGCGCCGAGCCGTCGGCGATGACCGCGCGCGCGCGCAGCACGCCATCGGCGATGCTGTCTGACACGCCGGCCACGTACAGCGCGGCACCAGCGTTGAGCGCCACGATGTCAAGCGCGGGGCCAGGCACGTTGTCCAATACCTGCAGCAGCATCGCACGCGATTGCGCGGCATCGGCGACCTTGAGGTTACGGCTGGCCGACATGGCGATGCCGAAATCTTCCGGGTGCACTTCGTATTCGCGCACCTGACCATCGCGCAATTCGCCGACCAGCGTGCCGGCGCCGAGCGAGAGTTCGTCCATGCCATCGCGTCCCCACACCACCAGCGCACGCTCGGCGCCAAGCTCCTGCAGGACGCGCGCCTGGATGCCGACCAGGTCCGGGTGGAACACGCCCATCAGGATGTTCGGCGAGCCGGCCGGATTGGTCAGCGGGCCGAGGATGTTGAAGATGGTGCGCACGCCCATCTCGCGACGCACCGGCGCCACCACCTTCATGGCCGGGTGATGCACCGGCGCATACATGAAGCCGATACCGGTTTGTCCCAATGCGTCGGCAACCTGCTCGGGCTGCAGCTCGATCACCGCGCCCAATGCTTCCAGCGCGTCGGCGCTGCCCGATTTGGACGACACGCTGCGATTGCCGTGCTTGGCGACCTTGGCACCGCCCGCTGCGGCAACGAACATTGCGCAAGTTGAAATGTTGAAGGTGTGCGAGCCATCGCCGCCGGTGCCGACGATGTCGACCATGTGCTGGCGATCGCCCACGTCCACACGCCGCGAAAACTCGCGCATCACCGTGGCGGCGCCGGCGATTTCGCCGATGGTTTCCTTCTTGACGCGCAGCCCGGTGAGGATGGCAGCGACCATCATGTCGGAGACCTCGCCGCGCATGATCTGCCGCATCAACTCGACCATTTCATCATGGAAGATTTCGCGATGTTCAATGGTGCGCTGGAGCGCTTCTTGCGGCGTGATGGGCATGGAAACAACCGTGGCAGAACGTGATGGATGGAGACGCAGGCGGCTTGAAACCCACCGGGTCAAGGTAGGCACGCGCAGGCGCTAAGCGATGCACCGCGGCGAAGCGGCCAAAGCTGCGGCGATCATTGGCCTGGACGCCGCATGCGAAAGCGCGCCTGCGGCTGCACTTCGTAGTAATCGGCTGGCCCGCCCGCGCGCAGAATCGTTTGCACCGCAGCCGGGTCGTAGATGCCCTCGTGCAGTGCCGATTTGGCCAGATGCACGCCGACGACCTCACCCAGCACCAGCCAGGTCTCGATGGAGTGACCGGCGGCTGTCTGCAGCGGCACCAGCTGGCTGAGCCGGCATTCGAAACTCACGGGACTGGCAGCGACCCGTGGCGTAGCGATCAGGCGCGATGGCGCCATCTGCAGGCCGGCGAGGTCGAACTCGTCCACCTCCGCCGGCACCATCGCCGCGCTGACATTCATCGCCTCGGCCAGTGGGCGGGTGGCCAGATTCCAGGTGAATTCGCCGGTGGCTTCGATGTTGCGCAGGCTGTCCTTGCGACCAATGCTGGCGAAACCCACGATCGGCGGAATGTAATTGAAGGCATTGAAAAAGCTGTACGGCGCCAGATTGGCAATGCCCTCGCCACTGCGCGAGCCGATCCAGCCGATCGGGCGCGGGCCGACGATGGCATTGAACGGATCGTGCGGCAGCCCGTGGCCCTGCGTGGGCTCGTAGAAGTGGATGCTGTCGTCGGGTGTGCTCATCGTGATCCGGATGCGGTGGAAGGTGGCGCTGCGGTGACATCAAATTGAGCGGTGCGGTGCGTGGACTGGGTGGCAGCGTGGTTCTGCGCCTTCGCTGTACTGACCGCGCAGCGCAATGCCGCCAGGCCCAAGCGCCGATGACACATCGCGCTCACCGCTGCAGAAAGTTTTTCAGCAAGGCATGCCCGTGCTGGGTCAGGATCGACTCGGGATGGAATTGCACGCCTTCCACCGGAAACTGACGGTGGCGCAGGCCCATGATCTCTTCCACCGAGCCATCCGGATTCTCGGTCCACGCGGTGACTTCCAGCGCGTCTGGCAGGGTGGTCTTGTCTACCACCAGCGAGTGGTAGCGCGTGGCCTCGTAACTGTCCGGCAGGCCGGCGAACACACCCTTGCCTTCGTGGCGAATCGGCGAGGTCTTGCCATGCATGATGTTGCCGGCACGGATCACATCGCCGCCGTAGACCTGACCAATACTTTGATGGCCCAGGCATACGCCCAGGATCGGCGTGGACTGGCCCAGCTGTTCGATCAACTGCAGCGAGATACCGGCCTCGTTGGGCGTACAGGGACCGGGCGAGATGACGATGCGCTCGGGCTCGAGCGCGGCGATCTCATCGACGCTCATCGCATCGTTGCGCACCACCGTGACCTCGGCGCCCAGCGCCTGCAGGTACTGCACGAGGTTGTAGGTGAAGCTGTCGTAGTTATCGAGCATCAGCAACATATCAGGCCTATCTATCTGTTTTTAAAAGGGACAAAGCCCGAGTCCAATCACCGATATCCGCCCTGATACCGGTCAACTTGGTTGATACCCAAGCTGCCGGGAAGCGAGCAACACCGGAGCATATCTTCGCATGGGCCAACTCCGGCAATGTGACCTCCTCCCTATAACCTGGACCAGCCAGACCTAGAACATTCGGCGACGCTCAGGCCCAAGGAGGCACGTCGCCATTGAAGCAGTCGACGTTCACCGAAGAGCAGATCGCGTTCGCCCTGAAGCAGGCCGAGACCGGCACGACGGTCGAGGAGATCTGCCGCAGGATGGGGATCAGCCAGGCCACGTTGTACGCCTTGCGCAAGAAGTTCGGCGGGCTCGGCGTAGCCGAGCTGCGTCGGCTACGCCAGCTTGAGGAAGAGAAGCGCAAGCTCAAGCAGCTGGTCACCGATGTGAGCCTGGACAGGGTCATGTTGCAGGACGTGCTGTCAAAAAAGTTCTGAGGCCCACGCAGCGCAAGGCGCTCGTGGGCCATCTGATCGATCGGTATCGGGCTGGGGTTCGTCGGGCTTGCGCGGTCGTCAAGCAAAGCCGATCGGCGTGGTATTACCAGCCTCGGGACAATGAGGATGCGCCACTACGTCGACGGATCGAGGAGATCGCCGCGGTGCGTGTGCGCTATGGCTTTGGGTGGATCTTCGTGCTGCTACGCCGGCAGGGCTGGAAGGCCAATCACAAGCGTGTCCATCGGCTGTATTGCCAAGCGGGCCTCAATCAGAGCCGCAAACGTCCGCGCAGCCGCAAGGCTGCGGCCCATCGCCTGGAGCGCACGGTGCTGACCGGTCCCAATCACGTCTGGAGCATGGATTTCGTGGCCGATGCTTTGTTCGACGGACGCCGCTTCCGGGCGCTGACCATCGTGGACAACTTCTCCAAGGAACGCCTGCGCCACCAACGCGACCTGCTGCAACGCATCCAGACCGACAATGGCAGCGAGTTCATCTCGATGGTGATGGATCGTTGGGCCTACGACAACGGCGTAACCATGCAGTATCCCGCCCCGGCAAACCGACCGACACTCCTTTCATCGAATCGTTCACTGGCAGTTTTCGGGATGCGTGCCTCAACACGCACTGGTTCCTGTCGCTTGCCGACGCCCGTAAGAAGCTCGAAAACTGGGGGGTCGATGACACTCATTTCCGGACGCACTCCTCGGCCGGCGATGTCCCGCCGGCCGAGTTTGTCGCCCGATTCGCCTGCCCACCCAAAGCCGAATTTTCCAGTTCTGCTCGGACCTGACGTGGGGAGGAGGTCAATCTCCACGCGCCGCGCGACAGATCGCCTTGGGAGAATCGGCGCGCCAGCAGCGAGTGAGTACTCAATTAACTCTCGCACCTGTACGGCAATGACCCCAGACACACTGCCCACCCCATCTACCAGCGACTAGCCCCAACGACCAGCGCCTTTTTCATCAAGCGATTCCACGCAGGCACGGCCTCTAGCCAAATCGACAGAAGCGACTCGCCCCGACCTGCCTTGCCACACCGCTTGGGCTGCACCCACGCACTCCTGCAGTGCACCCGCTCTAGTCTGAAATCACGCCTCGCCTGATCAAAATCGAATGAATGGCACGCGCGTATTTATCGCGCTCCCCCGGCGTTTCGGAATGGTAGGCTCCTACCGCAGCCCAGGTGTTTCCATATTTATTGGTCATCTCGCGCAACCGCCAAGCCGCCACATACACACTTTTACACGGATGCATCAACGCGTCCCTGGAGATTCCATAGCTGGATAATCGGCGCAGATGGATGGAGTTGATTTGCATCTTCCCGTAATCAATCGTGCCGTTGTTGTTGCGATGGATTGCGTCGGCACGATCGTGCGACTCCTGCCAGGCAATGGCACGCAGCACCCAAGGGTTGACGTGCTGATATCCGGCGGCCTCTTCGAAGCAATCCGCGCGTGCGAAAGGCGCCGCGCACGCCAGCACTGCTGCAAAAAGAATGCGCTGCGGCCCGGTTCCTGCCCGACACTCACATCCGGACCATTGCGCGCGCATGCGTCGCATTGGCGAAGGCCCAGACCAAGAATCCAACTGCCGATTGGATTTTTTATCGACATGCTGGCAGGGGATCATTGAATCGATCATTTGTCGTTACCTCGATCTCGATTGAATACAGGTCTCCAAGTGAGTAGAGTGCTGTCACACAACTACCCGGATTTTTCGACGGCGGAACCATAACGCTACCTGTACGCGATTTACTCAAGAGCGACGAAACGCTTAACAGACAAGCGAAGAAACGTTCGTCAAAGACGTCTTCGGGATTTCCCTCTCGGTCCTAAACAGTTTCTGCCTTGCCGTCTTCGCGCGCACAAGCGAAATTTCGCAAAATTTCTGGCGCCGGTTGGTTGCCGCTTTTACTGTTCGCTTGGGGCGTGAAACGCGCCCCGCAATCACCACTGCTCAGTATTGGCAGTTGAGTGAAAAAAAAAATCCCAGTCAATCAGAGAGGAATCGTCACGATGGATTCTTTGAACACAACTAACCTCGCCAACTCGTCCTTTGTCCAAGTTGACCCAAGCCAGAACGCGCAAACTGATGCAACCCAGGATAGTCAGGGTGGTCAGGGTATCTCGGAAAAGCAGCTGGACCAATTGCTGACCCAGCTCATCATGGCCCTGCTGCAGCAGAGCAACGGTGCTGAGAAGGGTCAGGGGCAGCAGGGTGGTCAAGACAATGGAGGTGGTCAGGGCGGCAATCAGCAGGCTGGGCAGAATGGCTCTCCCTCGCAATTCACCCAGATGCTCATGAATATCGTCGGAGAAATTCTCCAGGCGCAGAATGGCGGTGGCGGTGGCGGTGGCTTCGGTGGCGGCGCCGACACTGGCGCCAACACTTCGACGACCATGCAGTAAAGAACTGTTGGTCGTCCCTACCGGCCACGGCCTGCAGGTTGCCGCTTTCATGCGTCAGCCTGCAGGCGCCGTCAGGGCGTCTGTTCCCCTCTATAGCACCGGTATGGTGCAGGCAATCGTCGACGTGCCGTACAGAAATCGGCAACGCCGTCATTGCTATTTACACGAACGTTCGCAGCTCACTCCAGGCTCGCGCTTCTGCCTTCGGTGACGCACGGCGAGTGCAATAAACGTTCGTCATACGTCCGCAGCCGTGCCGGCATCTACGCTTCATTCGATGCCAGGCTCTCTTGTTATCGGAAACGCCCTGTCCCAATTGGACATCGCTGCGTGCGTTAGCTTGGTTCGGCATCCAGTCGCATACCATCGGATCGTGGTCGTTCGACAAGATTCTCCGTGGCCAGGCACTGTTTATGCGCGACGCTGACCGCACCGGGCATCGCGTCACGCTCTTGCGTGATCGCTATCAGGTCGAGCCCTCGATGCTCCACCTGCCTTCCCGCCATCTGCCCAGGTAGCGATCTCACTGCCAGGAAATATATAACCTAGAGCAGCTAACCAGACTGCAAGGTCGTGGCCAGGCAGGCACAAACGGTGCAAAAGCACCCGAGTGCAGCAATGGCAGATACCGATTGCCAGCACCGGCCGCTTAGCATCTTCCCAGTGATGGTCTTAATCGCTCCAGGTTGAAACCGAGGTTCGTGCTTCTTGCATTGCAGGTTTCATAATTTCCAAACAATGCAGGCATTGTTTCGGGCACCGGCATTGACCGAATGTGCTGCTCGCATTCGGGGCGCGACCAGCAAGTGCTGCATTATCACCTACTAGCCGCAACCCGAATTTTTCAGCAGACCATCAGGGCGAAACCACATGCGGAGTCAACAGGAACAGCCGTTGCATGCGGGACCCGCTTTTTTGGCGGTGTTTGAACAGATTGCCGATCAACGGAATCTTTGACAAACCGGGCACCGCATTCAGATCGGTCTCGTCAGCATCGTAGGCGTATCCTGCGATCAACAGGCTCTGTCCTTCGTTGACGAAGGCCTGGGTGGTGATCTCGCTGGAGCTAATGACCGGAATCCCGTCCACGGTATTGGATCCAAGCTGGCCGTCCTCGATACGCACATCCAGACGCATCTGACCGTTCGGCGAGCCTGGCACCACGCTGGGCAATACCCGCAATGACACCCCGGCGGAGAGGTTATAAAGATCTGCCGACGCGTATCCGCTGACCCGGACGAATGCCTGTTGCTTGTGATCCATGACCGCCTCGACGTTGTCCAGCGTCGCAACCTGGGGCGAGGACACGATCTTGGCTTTGTTCGTCGTCTCCAACGCCGACACGCGCGTCATCAGATAACGTCCGGCGTCTCCCAGGACGGTCGTCAAGGTGCCGCCAACCGGCGTATTCGCGCCTCCCGTGGCAGCACCGCTCAATGCTCCGTTGAAACCCAACTGACCGCCGCGGCCGTCGCCGGTCTGTATGTCCGTGTGCTGGCTGTGGAATCGCCAGTCGATACCGAGATCCTGCATGGCGCCGTCGCGGATCTCGATGATGGTGGCATCGATCTGCAGCAACTTGGGCCGGTTATCCAACTGTTGGATCAGGGTGCCATAGTTCTGCATCCGCTCCGGTCGATCGCGGATCAGGATGGCGTTCGTGCGTGGATCGGCTTCGATCACGGGCGCATCGGAGGCGAGTTCTGCTCCACCACCAGCGTCGATCGGATTGGATTCATCGCGCCGTCCCCTGCTGAGCTCCGGCCATACGCTGGCGGGCGACCCCGCCGTCGCACCGACTCCGCTACCGGGCAACGGCGGACTGACCGGCACGCGATCAGACGACGCCCCCCCACCAAACCACGCCGAAGGCAGCCCAAGGGCGCCGTTGGCTCCGCCACCTTGCCCCTGTGCGGCATTGCCGAATGCGTTGGCGGAACCACCGCCGACCGGCTGTACCCGTCCAAAGTTGGCGCCAGGCCCGGGTATCGCCGCGACGGGTGCGCCCCGTGCGCCGTACATGCTGCGCAACAGGCTGGCCATGCCTGGAATCTGCACGTCTTGCCCGCCGATACGCGTGGTGTGGTCGGCCGCCTGCGCATAATGCAGCTGAAATACCTGTACTTCGGTGGCATCGCGCTGACGCGCACCCTGCTCGACCTGCTTGGCAATCGCCGAAACGGTATCCACATACCCGGGGGGTCCGGAGACCACCGCCACATGCGCGGCCTCGTCGTAACGCACCGGAAACCGCGGATCGTCCAGACGCATGCGCGCAAGTGCGTCGCGCAATGCCTTGGTCGATGCCATGCCCAGGCTCAAGGTGGCGCTTTTTGACTCGTTTGCGCCCCAGATCCTCAGCACGGCGCCGTCGTAGTACCAGACGAAGCCGTAAGTCGCTGCCAGGTCGTCGAGGAATTTCTGCGGAGATGTTTCAAATTTTCCGCTGAGCGTACCGCTCACCTCTGGCGAGATCCAGGTCGTGACGGACTGGCTGGCGGACAAATCACGCAGCACCTCTTTGAGATCCTTGTTGTCTGCAACGTATTTGAACGTGCGCGAATGCCACGGGACCTGGGCGGCGTCGGCATGGGGCGACAACAGCGGCAGCAGACTGAGCATCAGTACAGCGGCCAATGGAGCACGTCGGGGTGGGGCTGGGGTACAGGCAGGAGCCATGGCATTCCCTCTGCTAGGCAAATGAAGAAGTCGGTCGGGGCAGCGCCTGGCAACAGGCACTGCCCCGAGATTATGCATGGATGTGGCCGAGCCGCGCAGCGAGGCAGCGTCACCTGCCTCCATGGGGCGTGTTACCAGTGTAGGAAGTGCAGCACCGGGAATGTCTCAAAAAAAATCAGCGCGACGCACCTGCCTTGCCACCCAGGTCTGCGGCATCGTGCAATTGCTGCTGGAAATGCAGGAAACCAAGGGCCTCGCCGAATTGTGCGATGAAGACGCTGATCAGCAACGCGAGCAGCAATAACGCCAGAACGCCACGGATTGGCTGGCTGAGATTGGAAGGTTCGAGCTTGTCGGCGGCTCGCGCCACAAAGCCGATCGCCAGATCCACCAGCACCAGTACCAACATCACGGGCGCGGACAGCTTGACAATTGCAGTCATCATGCTGTCGGATTGCTGGATCACGAACGACTCGGCGACCGCTCCCATGTTCGGCCCAAGCTGGTTCAGCGGCCACCAGCGAAACGATTCGAATAGCGCTCCGAGCAACATCAACATGCCGCCCAAGGCATAAAACGAGACGATCGCCAATTGCAACAACACCGTGGAAACCGGTGTGCTTTGCTGCCCGCTGAGCGGGTTGGTCATCTGCACATTGTTGTAACCGGAGAGGTCATCGATCAGCAGGCCAACGCTCTCGGCGATCCAGAACACCGTCGATGCTGCAAACCCGATCAGCAGACCGATGAAAGCCTCCTTGAACACCACCCCCACCAGGCCGACCGTCTGTATCTTCGCCAGCGCGTCGGCCGGCTGCCCATAGGCGATGAACGAGCTCAGGACATAGATTACGCCGTTGCGCGCAATCCCGGGAAGACTGTCTTGTGCGGTTGCCGGCAGCACATTGAACATCACGAAGACACGCACGCCGCACAGTGCCAGCAGGGCCAACAGGGACACGCCCTGCGATGAGATGGCCAGCAAGGCATCGGTCGCGTCGTTCATCGGGTCCGCCCCTGCCCAGCGCGGTGCGATCGCAGCGCAACCAGCGCCTCGACCGCGTCTTCTTCCTCCGCCGCTTCGCGTTGCGCCTGTCGGGCACGCCTTGCCCTTGCCGCTTTGTCTGCATACGCCTGCGCCTGCGCCTGCAGCTTGCTCAGCGCCTGTTGCACGGACGCGAGCTCGTCGCGTGCGCTCTGCAATGACTGACTCGCCGCTTCCTGCGCCTGCTCGGCTGCGCGACAGGCCTCCATCAGCACGGTACGGAAACGCTCATGCTGCAGGATCGTGTCGATATCAATCGAACCACCCACACCGGCCTTGTCGGTCAGCGCGGTATCGCAATTGGTCAGGCGTGTGGTGCAAGCCTCCGCCTCCTGCCTGCAACTGGCGAGCTCACGGTCGCACTGTTCCAATGCACGCCTGCAATCAGTCAGGCGTTCCTGCATGTGCTCGCAACGGCGTGCCTTTAGCTGATGCAGCACCGACCAGGTGTGAGCAGATTCACGCATCATCGATCACGCTGGCCAGCTGTTCCAGCGTACTTTCATAGTCACTGAGCTGGTCGGTCGGTTGGCTGAGAAAGTCGCGAATCGCATCGATCCTGTCGATCGCTTCGTCGGCAACGGCGTCGCTTCCCTGACGGTATTCGCCAACCTGCACCAGGGTTTCCACTTCGTTGTACTTGGCGAGCAGGCGCCGCAGCCGGCCGGCCGCCTGGGTGTGGTCTGCCGAGGCGATCTGGCTCATCACCCGGCTCAGGCTAGCCAATACGTCGATTGCCGGGTACTGGTTCTTGGCAGCGATCTCACGAGAGAGAATCAGGTGCCCGTCGAGGATGCCGCGCACTTCTTCGGCGATCGGATCGCTACCGGTGTCGTCCTCGGCCAACACGGTGTAGAACGCGGTGATCGAGCCACTCTCGCCCATGCCTGCACGTTCGAGCAGCCGTGGCAACTCGGCGAACACCGATGGTGGGAAGCCTCTGCGCGTGGGTGGTTCGCCGGCGGCCAGACCGATCTCGCGTTGCGCGCGGGCAAAGCGCGTCAACGAGTCCATCATCAGCAGAACGCGCAGGCCTCGATCCCGGAAATACTCGGCAATGGCAGTACCGACGTAGGCGGCCTTCGCGCGCTCGATCGATGAGCGATCGGACGTTGCGCACACCACGACGCTGCGTGCCAGGCCATCCTCGCCAAGAATCAGTTCGATGAACTCACGCACCTCGCGCCCGCGCTCGCCGATCAACACGATCACGTTGACATCGCACTGCGTACCGCGCGCGAACATACCCATCAAGGTACTCTTGCCCACGCCTGCTGCAGCGAAAATGCCCATGCGCTGGCCCTCGCCGAGCGTCATCAAGCCATCCACGATCCGCACGCCGGTCGGCATGGGCTGTTCAATCAGCCGCCGACGCATCGGGTCGGGTGCCTGCGCCTGGATCGGCACCCAGGTTTCGCAGGTGATCGCTCCTTGCCCGTCCGCCGGCTCGCCCAGGCCATCGAGCACACGCCCAAGCAGCTCCGGTCCGACCGGCACCGCCAAGGGACGCCCCAATCCGATCACGCGCGTCTCGCGCGACAGCCCGACCAGCTCCCCGAACGGCGCCAGCAGCGCGAGATCGCGACTGAAGCCCACCACTTCGGCACGCTGCAACAGGCTGCCATCGCGTTGGCGCAACTCACACACCTCGCCCAGGCTGACCTGCACACCGGCGACCTTGAGCATGGTGCCGACGACTTCGACCACCTTGCCGTAGCGACGACCGATCGTGAGCGCGGCCAGCTCGCGCTCGAGCGCTGTCTCCAGCAGCGGCGTCTCAGCAAGCATCCGCGAGCGCCTGTGGTGCAGCCAGCACGCGGCGAATGACGCGCCGCAGACTGCGCAGCTGATCGCGCAGGTTGGTCTCGAACACCCCCGTATCCCATTCGCACACGCAGGCGCCCTCGGCGAGATCGGCATCGCCGCACAACTCCACCTGGAGGGTCCAGCCTGCCTCGGTGGCGGCTGCATCGAAGGCACGCCGTGCAGCGTCCACCGCGTCGGGGTGCACGCTCACGCGCAGGGCCTTCGCCTCGTCCAGGGCACCTTCCAGGGCCTGTGCAGCACGCGCATACAGCGCTGCAGGATCGTGTCCCAGGATGATGTGCTCGCAGGTGCGCGCCACAATCTCGGCCAACCGCTCACGTGCCCGCTGCGCGGCCGTTTCGGCGTCAAAGGCATGGCGCAGGCCGGATTCGTTCCAATCATCAAGCTGACGTCGCAGGCCGGCTGCATATCCCAAGCGTGCGCTGCGCTCGGCCTTTTCCCGAGCATCGTGAAGGAGCGCCTCGGCCTGCTGCCGGGCGTCATCGATCAGCGTCTGTGCACGTGCATGCGCCTGGCTCAGGGCCTGCTCGCAGCGTGCGTGCACCTCGGCAGTCGCGGCATCCAGCGCCAGCACCGAGGCCAGCGCCTCGCGCGGAATGACATCGCAATCCAGGCCGATTGCATCGGGCGTTGACCTCAGCCAGAGACGCATGAAGCCTCCGGCATCAGCGTGGGAAGCGCGGTCAGGAATGCATCGCTCGCACCGTCTGCTGCGACGGGCGCAACCTGCGCGGCGCCAAACGGCAAGGACAGCGCCAGCAACTTGGCAACAACCGGGTTGGACCAGACGCCATCGGCCTGCATCCGACGCCAACCGTCGCCGACCCACGCGGTTTGATCGGCATCGCGCGGCAACAGGGGCACGGGGAGGCCGGCGGTCGCGTTCTGGCGCACATGCTCGAGCACGGCCGACCCTACGCACTGTTCGAGCCATTCCAGACGCTCGCGCTCGATACAACGGCGCACTGCCAATCCGCGCGAGAACAGCGCTCGCGCGACAAGGACCTTGGCTAACAGCGCGGGCATCAGCACGGCGAGTTGGTTCGCATGCAGCCCGAGCGCAGACGGCGACAATCCCGACCACCCGGACCACGCCTGGATCACCCGCATACGACGGTAGACGGGGGCAGCTGCCCAACCCGACGCTGCCGCCGGGCCGAGCCAATGCGCCGCGCGTGTGGCATCCAACGATTCCGCTAGCTGCGCCACCGCATCCGTCCAGCGCTGAATCCAGCGTGCCGCATTGTCGATCCGCGTGTTGTCCATCTCGAGCGAGCTCACCCGGCTTTGCTCTTCGTCAACTCGCGCAGGCGCTGCCAGCCGCCCCAACGGCCCGCCTTCGGGTTTGGCCACCAATACAGCGCCGCTGCGACCGCCAAGCACAATGCCAACGCACACCCGACCAACCATGGCCATAGTGAAGGTTTCGGCGGTGCCGATGCCGTGAACTGCGCATCGCTCTCCGCTCCGCCCGGCACCAACGTGACACTGACGTTCTCGTAGGTGAGTCCTTCCACGCTGTGCATGACCAGCGTCTTGATATTGGGCACCAGACTGGTCAGATCGCTCCCTACGCGGAACTTGATGAACACCGCAGCGCTTGAGGGTTTGACCGAGGTGGAAAGCGGGTCGTTGTTGGGCAGTACAATTTCTACATCGGCTGAAATGACCCCATCGATATTCGACAAGGTCTGCGATAGCTGTTGCGACACACCATAAATGAACCGCACCCGCTCTTCGGTGGGCGTGGAGATCAGACCGTCTTTCTTGAACATCTCGCCGAGATTGGCGTGCCGCTCATGTGGCAAGCCATGCGCGCGTAGCACCTCCAGTGAATAGGACACCTGATCGTGCGGCGCGTTTACCGCCCAGGTCTTACCGTCGTCTGGCGTGACTTTGGCCGCGTCTACGCCAGCATGCAGTAGCACCTCGAGCATGTCGTTCGCATCATTTTCGGTGAGCCCGGAATACAGCTGCTGGCTGCACGCAGACAGCAGCAGTGCCACCAGCAGCACCGACATGTATCTCAGCGCGCGCATGCTATTGGTTCTTGATCAACGTCTGCACGGCGTTCTTTCCCGATTGCGCCACGCCGACGCTGACATTGAGGTTGAAGCCGACCATTGTCAGTTCATGCATCAACTTGATCTGCTGCGCTGCCATTTCCTGCATCCCCATGGTCGGCGCCTGCATGCTGAAAGCATCGATATGCTCGGAGATGGTGCGCATACCCTCGTCCTGCACATCGACCACCCGGCTCATCATGCTCGGGTGGCCCACACGCTGCATGGCAGGCGGCAGAGGACTTGAAGACTGCATCAGCGTTTGAAAGCGATTCACAAGCGCTTGGTTAGGCGCTGCCACCGGCGACAGCGCTTGAGCGGGTGTAGCACCGGTGGTGGCAATCGCTTGGACGGGAGGAATGGGCGTCATCGCATGCTCCTACAGTGGGGACCGGCGTACTCAGGCGCGCAGATACTGCGCACTGGGAACTTCCATCGGTGCTGAAGATTCACCGGGCGCTTCCGGCTGCACGGACGTTGGGGTGTGCCGTCCGGACAGCGCCTTGACCAAAGCCACAGCGTCGGCATCGGCGTCCTCTTCGATCAGTGCGTCTGCAACGCCATGCCACGACTGGTCGCCCATGGCGAACAGGCAGCAGGCGTACAAGGCCTTGCACAGCGGCTTGGAGCCAGCATCGCCCTCCAGCTCGCGCAACAGGCGCGCACCGTCCACGTAATTCCCGCGCTTGATCGAAATCCACGCATCGAACGTGTCCAGCGCCTTCAGGTCTGGCCGCAGTACTCGGACTGCGGCCAGGACAGCAGCAGCGTCCTGAATCTTGTCATGGGTGAGTCCGACCGTGATCAACTCAATGAGGCCGCTCACAACCGTTCCGGAGCACTCAATCTTTTCCACGCTGCACCTCGTTTTTTATGGCATGCGGACCGTACACGCATCTAACCCTACGCGCGCTGCGCTGGCCGGATCCTTCCGGAAGCGAATATCGGAATTCGCGGGCGAACAAACCATTGCGACTTCGCCAAGCCACCCACACGTTCGCCTGTCAAGCGGGTCGGTCGGCCACAGCCCACCACAATCGGGGGCGCAGTGATCGCGGGAGGAGAGCAGGATGTCGGAGGAAAAAACCGAGAAGCCGACCGAAAAAAAACTGCGGGATGCACGCAGGGACGGGGAAGTGACGGTCAGCCCGGACGTCACCGCAGCTGCGGTGCTGTTCGGCGCGTTATTGGTCATGAAAACGGCAGGTGACTACTTGTCCGAGCATATGCGCGCATTGATGAAGATCGGCTTCGATTTTTCGGAAAATGCACACGATGCAGCAGCGATCAATCGCGCCATCGGTCACATCGGCCTCCAGGGACTGCTGTTGATGCTGCCGTTTCTCGTGGCGTGCATGGTGGCCGGCTTGGCAGGCGGTGTTTTCCAGACCGGCCTGAATGTCTCGCTCAAACCGGCGACGCCCAAATTCGACTCCCTCAACCCGGTCAACGGGGTCAAGAAACTCTTTTCGTTACGAAGTCTCATCAATTTACTCAAGCTGGCCGTCAAGGCCATCTTGATCGGCGTGGTGCTATGGTTCGGTGTCCGTGCCCTCATGCCGATGATCATCGGACTTGCCTACGAGACACCACTCGACATCGCTCAGATTGCCTGGCGGGCGCTGGGTATGCTGCTGGCCCTGGCGGTGCTGCTATTCGTGCTGGTCGGCGCGGCAGATTGGAGCGTGCAGCACTGGCTGTTCATGCGCGACAAGCGCATGAGCAAGGACGAGCAGAAGCGTGAATACAAGGAAAGCGAAGGCGACCCGGAAGTAAAGGGAAAGCGCAAGGAATTCGCCAAGGAACTGGTCTTCGGCGACCCGCGCGAACGCGTAGCCAAGGCCAAGGTGATGGTGGTCAACCCGACACATTACGCGGTGGCACTGGCCTACGAGCCGGATGACTTCGGCTTACCGCAGGTCGTTGCCAAGGGTGTAGACGATGATGCGATGGAACTACGCGCTTTTGCGCATAACCAGGGCATTCCGATCGTTGCAAATCCACCATTGGCACGTGCGCTGTACCAGGTTGAATTGGGCGATGCAGTCCCCGAACCGCTGTTCGAAACGGTTGCGGTGGTATTGCGATGGGTCGATCAACTCGGCCGCGACCACAGCGACGACGATGGCCCCCTGCCATGTTAGGAGATCGCATGCGAGTGACCAAATATTTCGCATATACCGGCGAAGTGGCGATCGCTGCCTTGGTGGTGGCTGTCATCGGCCTGATGATCCTGCCGCTTCCAACGCCGCTGATCGATACGTTGCTTGGCATCAACATCACCCTGAGCGTGGTGTTGCTGATGGTCACGATGTATGTGCCTGACTCGATCTCACTGTCGTCATTTCCCTCGCTGCTGCTGTTCACCACGCTCCTGCGGTTGTCCTTGAACATCGCCTCGACGAAGTCGATTCTGCTGCATGCCGAGGCGGGCCATATTATTGAGAGCTTCGGCGAACTGGTGGTGGGAGGTAATCTGGTGGTGGGCCTGGTCGTCTTTTTGATCATCACCACCGTGCAGTTCATCGTGATCGCAAAAGGCTCAGAACGCGTTGCCGAGGTCGGTGCGCGCTTTACGCTGGATGCAATGCCCGGCAAGCAGATGAGTATCGATGCCGACCTGCGCGGCGGCAATTTGACCGCAGATGAGGCACGCCGCAAACGTGCGCGGCTGGCCATCGAAAGCCAACTGCATGGCGGCATGGACGGCGCCATGAAATTCGTCAAGGGTGATGCGATCGCCGGCCTGGTAATTACCATGGTCAACATCCTGGCTGGCATCGTGGTCGGCGTGACCTACCACGGCATGAGCGCAGGTGAAGCCGCTAATCGCTTTGCGATCCTGTCGGTGGGCGATGCGATGGTATCGCAGATCGCCTCGCTGCTGATCTCGGTGGCGGCCGGCGTCATGATCACCCGCGTGGCCAACGAGAACGAGACCAGGATCAGCTCGCTTGGACTCGACATCGGCCGCCAGCTCACCAGCAACGCGCGGGCCCTGATGGCAGCGAGCGTCCTGCTGGCCTGTTTTGCATTCGTACCTGGATTTCCTGCCGTGCTGTTCCTGCTGCTGGCAGCGGCTGTGGGTGCCGGTGGCTATACGATTTGGCGCAAGCAGCGCGACATCAGCGGCAGCGATCAGCGCAAGCTGCCCTCGACGAGCCGTAAAGGTGCCAAAGGCGAGGCACCACATATCCGCAAAAACGCGCCTGATTTCGCCTCGCCCTTGTCGATGCGGCTGTCGCCGCAGCTGGCCGAATTGCTCGACCCGGTGCGGTTGGATCAGGCGATCGAAAGCGAACGCCGCCAATTAGTCGAGCTGCTTGGGCTGCCGTTTCCCGGGATTGCAATATGGCAGAGCGAGGCCCTGCAGGACATGCAATACGAGGTGTTGATTCACGATGTCCCCGAGACACGGGCCGAATTGGGGGACACCGACGACATGCAAACGGCACTGGCCCGGCAGGCTATCGCACCGCTGCATGCACGCGCGCACCTGTTCGTCGGCATCCAGGAGACCCAGTGGATGCTGGAGCAGGTGGGCGCGGACTATCCCGGGCTGGTGGCAGAAGTCAACAAGGCAATGCCCGCCCAGCGCATTGCCGATGTGTTAAGGCGCCTGTTGGAAGAACGTATTCCGGTGCGCAATATCAAAAGCATTCTGGAGAGCCTGGTGGTATGGGGACCAAAGGAAAAGGATCTTCTGATGTTGACCGAATATGTGCGCTGCGATCTCGGCCGTTATCTTGCGCATACCGCAACCGCAGGTACCGGGCAGTTGCCCGCGGTGATGCTCGACCATGCTGTGGAACAACTGATCAGGCAATCCATTCGCGCGACCGCGGCCGGCAATTTCCTGGCTCTACCGCCGGAACAGGCGAGCCAGCTTGTCGAACAGGTGGAACGCATCGTGGAAGATCGGGCGCAGCATCCGCTGGCGGTGGTTGCGTCGATGGACGTACGCCGATATGTGCGCCGCATGATCGAGACGCGGCTGAGCTGGCTGCAGGTCTACTCGTTCCAGGAACTGGGTTCCGACGTGCAGTTGCAGCCGATCGGCAGAGTGGTGGTGTGATGCGCAAGCCCCCGCTCCGCTACGTGCGCATCTTGCCGGCCAGCGGTGTCGTGCAGCGGCCGGCGGCTCCAGCTACGTATGCTCGCTCGGCGCAGTACTCCAGGTTCATGCAACTGCGCAACCGCCTGAACAGCGCGCAACTCGCGCTCCCCTACACGGTAGAGCCACTGGAGTGCGATGAGGATCGACCGAACTCCGATGCCGAGGATGGGTTCACTGAAGAGCATGACAGCGCGCCCGCGCAAACGGACGCGTCGTCCTGCGTCGATAGGACGGAACACCAAGAGAAGTCCCAAGGTACCGACAACGGCGCGGTGGGGCGACATATCGCGACCGAATGGATACGGACAGAGCGCGGACAGATGGCGATCGACCACATTGCGCTGCGGGTGGCAGAGTTCTGCAACGCTAAGCCAGTGCGCAGCGCCGGTAGCTGGGAAGCGTGGCTAGACATCAATCAAGAGGTGGTCGCACAGACGACATTGTTTTTGCGGCTTTCGCCGGACCAGCTATCGCTTCGCTTCAATACCCGTTCGCCAGACGCCCGCGAGGTACTTTGGTCGGGTAGGAAATGTCTGGAGAGTGCACTGAAGTCCACGCTGAGTAGCACGCTCCAGATCAACGTCGAGATTGTCTAAGTCGGCACTAGCGACAGAAAGCCATTTGGAGGAGCTCCATCTTGCTAACCGAGCAGAGCCAGACTCCACCGGCACGTGCACTCTCTGAGGCGCTCAAGCGCGTTTCGGCAGAGCGCGCGCGGCTGAGCAGAATGCTCGGCGATCCGCGTGCTGCACGCCATTACGGCTTCACCACGCATTGCCGTCTTATCCCACAGGATGGCGCAGCCAGCCTGCGGCTGCAGTTGGACAGCGGCCACATGGATCTGCGGGTTGCCGCTCGCGACGGCTTGGCGCTGCTATTGAACGAGGACGACGACGCACTACGCGTTTCAATAGCGGCAATGTTGTTGAGCGATCGCCTTGGCGTGTTTGCATCGCTCGGACTGGGCGCTGCCGAAGTCATCGCCTTCGAGCGCGAGTCAGAGTCAGAGTCAGAGTCAGAGTCAGACGAGTGTCATGGCATCGGCATGACACTGGGCGATCTCGACGCAATTCCGCTGAGGGCCAGCCCGTCGCTGCTGGCTGCACTGCAGACCGCCGTTGCCGCCCTGCCAGCGCCGGTGCAACTGCCAGCCTGGCTGGCTGCACTGAATGTCAATACGCGCCTGCGCATCGGCAGGCGCACTGCATCGGCAGCGCTGCTGCAATCGTTGCGGCCTGGCGATGTCTTGCTGCATTGCACCGCCACCGCTTCGATAACCAGCGGCGAACTGCTCTGGGGCGTCGCCGGAGGCGCGGTATTGCGCGCTCCGGTGCGCCTGAACCTGCAACAGATGATTCTGGAGGCCACTCCCGCCATGCAAGACGATACGTTTGAACCCGAAGTCGCGCAGTCCCCCAGCAACGTGGCAGAGCTGGAACTGCCGGTTCAGCTGGAAGTGGATCAACTTGCGCTTCCCCTGTCGACCTTGTCGGGTTTGCAGCCCGGGCAGATCCTGGAGTTGTCTGTGCCGGTCGATCAAGCCGATATTCGCCTGGTCGTTTACGGCCAGACCATCGGCATCGGCAGGTTGCTGACCGTGGGCGAACATCTTGGCGTGCAGATCCTCAGCATGTCGGAGAACACGCATGCAGATGCCTGACGTTGGCTCACTGCTGCTGGTGGTCCTCATGCTGGGATTGCTGCCCTTCGCAGCGATGGTGGTCACTTCCTACACGAAGATCGTGGTCGTGCTCGGCTTGCTACGCAATGCGATCGGCGTGCAGCAGGTGCCGCCGAACATGGTCCTCAACGGCGTTGCCTTGTTGGTGTCGTGCTTTGTGATGGCACCAGTGGGGATGGAGGCATTCAAGGCCGCGCAGACTTACGGTGCCGGGTCGGATAACAACCGTGTGGTCGTGCTGCTCGATGCCTGCCGTGAGCCTTTTCGGCAATTCCTCCTGAAACACACGCGTGAACGCGAAAAAGTATTTTTTATGCGATCTGCACAACAGATTTGGCCAAAGGACAAGGCCGCTATGCTCAAGTCGGACGATTTGCTTGTCTTGGCTCCTGCATTCACGCTCAGTGAATTGACCGAAGCATTCCGCATCGGATTTCTTCTCTATCTGGTTTTCATTGTCATCGACCTGGTGGTGGCCAATGCCCTGATGGCAATGGGGCTTTCGCAGGTCACACCGACCAATGTGGCGATTCCATTCAAACTGTTGCTGTTTGTCGCAATGGATGGCTGGTCGATGCTGATTCATGGCCTGGTTCTGAGCTATCGGTGACCCCATGGACCACGACGATCTAGTGCGATTTACCTCCGAAGCGTTGCTGCTCTGCCTCAAGGTGTCCTTGCCGGTGGTCGGTGTCGCTGCGCTGTCCGGGCTCCTGATCGCCTTCATCCAGGCGGTGATGTCGCTGCAGGATGCATCGATTTCGTTTGCGCTCAAGCTGATGGTGGTGGTGGCTGCCATTGCGGTGACAGCGCCTTGGGGTGCTTCTGCGATCATGCAGTTCGGCCAGGCATTGATGCAGGCGGCATTCCCATGATCCGTCGCATTTCGCCCGGCACGTTGCGGCCCCCGGTTTCAGTTGAGCATGACGCCTCACATCAGCATGCGGACGCGGCAGGCACTAGCGCAGCGCCGACGACCGACGCTGCGACCCATGCACCGCGTCTGCGCCCTGCCCCACTGCGCAGGCGACGACGCGGCTTACGGTCGCTGGACGGCCAGGAAGATGAATTCGACGCAACCGAGCAGGAAGAGATCGATGCCAAGCGCGTGTGCGCGCTGCGCGGGCGGGTCAGCGTCGCAATCGCTCCGTCCCAGGGCCACGAGCAGAGGCAGGGGGATCAGCAGCATGAGGGTGGTCGCAATCCGCATGCTGACGATCCGCAGGCAGGACAGTGGCAGAGCGCTGCGCCAACGGAATTGGGCGACAGCCTCCATGCCTGCATCGACGGACTTCTCGATCGCTATGCGACCACACGCGTGGCCGACCCGATGGTCAGGCGACACGCGCTTGCTGCAGCGCTTGTCGAACTGCGCACCATCGGCGTTGCGCATCCCGCCATCGCTCCGTTGACCACGACGGTCTGGAGGTTGATGCGCGAGCATCTTCGCTCGTACAGCAAGAGCACCGCTACGGAAACCCTGCAGGACTTGCGGAAGCGATTGTTGGAGCTGATGCCGTCGGAGCTGGAACCGGTGCCCGCGCTCCGTAATTTTCACCTATTGCTTCCACTGATATTGCTGAACGCGGAAAAGCCGCGCAGACGGGCCGATCGTGCACATGCCATCACGCGTCTGAACACATTGTTGATTGAGCGCCCAGAACAGGCCGCTCAGGAGGTTCGCCCATGACCATGCAGCTTCGCGTATTGACAGGAATCCATGCCGGCGCGCGATTAGATTTAGCACAAGGTCGTTACACACTGGGTAGCGATCCCGAAACCGATATCCGAATAGACGACTGGCCTGGTTGCTCACTCATTATCGAGGTAGAGAATGATGGTCAAACCCGTTGTAGCAGCGAGACGTTGCCAGAAACGTGCTTTACTGCGTTTCTGCCAGTCCGCTTCGGCCACCTGGTGCTATGTGTCGGCGATGCTGCTGCCGATTGGCCGGACGATGTGGCACTGCTGGAGCGGCTTCTTTCCCCAGAGCCGACGCCGGTGCCCAGCACGTCCAGGCGCAGGATCTTGCGTACTGCGGTGGGCGCCGTGCTAGCGCTCGCCGCCGCAGCGTTGCTCCCTTCATTGCAACCGGCGTTTCTGTCGAACGCCGCTACCCCGCAACGTCCGGAAAATGCGGTCAATCAGGCCAAGGCCTTATTGAAACAACTGGGTTTGCGCGAAGCGCACGCTGAACGCGTCGGTACGCGCGTGCTGATCGAAGGACTGGTATCCAGCAGCGCCGATGCCGCACGCCTGCGCACCCAGGTGCATCGGTACCATCCAGACCTCGGCGTCAATGTGGCCGTGGTGGACGAAGTGCTGGCAACGCTGCGCGACACCCTGGCTGACCCCGCCCTCAGCGTACGTTACGAAGGCCATGGCGTTTTTTCGGTTTCCGGTAGCAGCGACAACGCCGAACGTGCAAGCCGCCGCATTGCCGACGTGCGTAGCGACCTGGGCCCTGAGGTCCGCGCGCTACACGTGGAGATCAGCCAGCAAGATCCATCTGTGAAGCCGCCGGACAATTATGACGCGGCACTGCTCTCCGACGGCCTACATTATGTCGAAACGCCGGATGGTACCAAGCACATGACATCCCTGCCGCAGCAAGCGGCGCAATGAGAGCCCACTATGTTCGATGCCATGACCGATACGGTCACCCAGGATATGAGTAAGATTTTGCAGACCAAGGCGGCGGATCCATCTGGCCAGCGGCTGCGGAACGTGGAGGCGGCCCTCGATGCCACCGCACAACAGGTCCGTGTGCGCTGGTCTGAGGCGAGCGACCAGGCTGCACGTAGCGACTTCAACGTCTTGCATGATGGCATTACTGCAGCACGCAACATCGTCGCGCACATCGCGGGCATGCCGTAAATCGATTTCTTGGTCACTTCGACCAAGTACACCGCGCCAGCAGGCGCACCATTACATGCTAACTACGAAGGAGTATTAGGATGTCACTTTTCGCATCAATGAATACATGGGGTTCGCGTTTCAAGCAAGGTACGGACGCCGCTACAGCAGGTATGTCAAATGGACTTTCCGGTGGCGCTGCACTAAGCGGAGCGACTGGGCAGATGAATTCGATGCTCGGCGACATGTCTGCCTCGGACGAAGCCCAGAAATCCATGAACAACAAGATCACGCAGCTCAAAAACGATCTGGACTTCAACGTGGCATTGAATAAGTTCATCGGCAAGGCCGGCGACAATGCCAAGCAGTTAGTTGGGCAGTAAGTTGTACTGGCAAGCGCAGGGCTTGTAGGGGGCCCTGCGCGTGTCCTATCAACATGAGCAGCGCGCGATTCGAAATAATCGTTCGACAGATGTGCGAGGCACTGGACTTGCCGGATGTGGAGTCGGTGCTCAGCAGCCGCGTGCTTTGGGTCGAAGGGTTCGAAGTCTATCTACACGTGCCGGCGCCACAGTCCGAAGAGGATGTGCAAGAAGAAGCGCTCTATTTACGAATCTCCTACGGGCTGCCACCTGCGGGACGGACGCTCAACGTTTTCCGGCTCTTGCTGGAAGCCAATTTGTCCGTGTATGCGCAAGATCAGGCACAGCTTGGGTTGAATGATGTCGGCGTTATCGTCTTGATCGTGCGGGTGCCTCTGGATGACGATGTGGATGGCGCCTGGATCTGTGATCTGCTCGCCCACTACGCCGAACATGGCCGTTACTGGAACAATAATATCTTCGTTGCACACGACGAAATGTTCGAAGGAATTGCGACAGGAAATTATCTGTGGCTACGCGCATGATGCAGGCTGGTCAATATCTTCCCGATGGTGTCAATCGTGGTTGCAGCCGTTCCTACCAGCTGACCCGTGGCACAGCGACACAGCTCGGCGACCAGTCCACCCGGATGTGCGCTTCATCTGCCCCGTGGCACCAATGGTTCCAACTGTAGCTCTACTTCGGGTGTCGAGCGTGACTCGCCGCGCCTGACCCAATCGGCTTGTTCCCCGGCATACGCTGAAGGGCTGGAAGTCGTCGCAGATGCGTCTTGCGACATCGCCGCGATGGCCGACACTGCACACACAAAGAGACCGCGCAGCTGATCTGCCGCGTGACGCCCCTCCGATCGTGCAGCGGAGGTACCGATGCTTTCGACGCAGGCGAAGGAGACGGCCACCTTTCCGGCGAGCGCTTTACCCTGTTCGCGTTCCGTGGTGACATCGAGCGCGGGCCGAAGCAACCGCGCAACCGCGTCGCAGATGCGATGCCTGCCTTGATGCAATGAGCGGCTGACGACGCTGCTCGGGATCAAGGACACCCCATTCCATCCTCACTGGCAGCTGCGTACCTGCCGCCACCCCAGGCCACAGACGCGACGACGATGACGTCTGTGGCGGCAGTGTGCAAGACGCAGAAGGATCAACACGGTGACTGAGCGCTCATGCTCGCCCGCTTTCCCACTGGCGAAGTTGCTCGCTCTCGTGCAATGCACGCTTGAGCGTTTGCAGCTGATTATCCAGCGCCTGGGTGGCTTCGTTGCGCGGCACCCCGCTAAGCGTTTCCCTCCAACCGTTATGCAGAGCAGTGCGTACCACATCAATGGTCGCAATCGAGACGGACTGCGTGCCGATCTCTGTCCGCAAGGTCTCCAGAGCGGCACACAATGCCTGAGCATGTGGCCCAGGGGCAGATGCAGCGCGCACCCCCTGCTCCATGGCACGCTCCGCCTCGGCAGGCGTCGGCCCAGAGAACGCTACGATCGCCTGGTCGATGGGCTCAGCCAAGGCTTCAAGCGTGCGTGCGATGGTGCGTTTATGATCGGCTGCAATGGCGGCACGTTCATTATCCAGTCGCACCGGAGCGTTGTCGGTGCCCATTCTGGCCTTGAGCGCATTCCACAATGTGCTGTTGAACAGGCTTTGCACGGCCTGCTGCATGACGACAGCGGTGGACTTGCTTCGTTCGCCAGCAATGCGGATGCGGTCCCCGCCACTCAACGGCGCTGCGATCACGCGCGCGGCCCCAAGCGCGCCGAAGGTGGCTAGTACATTGTTCAGCATGTGGCCGGCAAGCAATCTTTGCACCGTCGCAGAAGCCGCATTGGCGCTGTTGAAGCCCTGCCTTGCCAACGCCAGGGCTTCTTTTCCGGTTTCCAGTAAATACCTGGGCGGGAAATGCACGGCGTCGGACCATTGTGCAGGCCGACGCGTTTTGTCGGGCAATGCCAACCCGAATAGATTCAGCCGTTGCTCTCCTCCAATCAGATCCGGGACGCTCATTTGGCCGGTACGTGCCACGGCCTTGCCTGTTTCAAGCACCGCCTTATGGACCACTCCGGCTCCGCCAACGGCGAGCGCGCTCAACCCCAGCTGGCCAGCGGGCGTTAGCGCCCCCCCGGAAGTGTCTGTCCGCCGCGCGGCATTGAACCCTGCAGTGAGCGCTGGCTTGAACAACAAGGTATCGATTGACTTGTCATCCAAGATCGATTGACGCTGAGTGATCGCCAGCCGGCGCCCGTAGGTCAGCGCCTTGAGTTCGGCAAGCGTCGGTGCATTGTTCTCGCCCGGACGCGTGAAGCGCTTGCCCTCAGCGGTGACTTCCAGAATGACCGGTGGTGGATCGGGCACCAGGATTTTGGGGTCGATGGCCTGAAACCTCATCAAGTTGGCAACGCGCGCGCGCCGATCCATTGCCGGCATCACCAGCGTATCGTTGGTATAGGACGCCGTCCCCGCCGCCGTACCAGCAACCACCGCTGTACTCAACTCCTCCGCATCACGCGCCCGCGCGGCAGCGTAGGCCGCACCCGCGGCGATACCGACCGGGTTGCGCAGCGCGCCGGTGATGAACGCCCTGAGACATTCGTAGGCGATCGGCAAGGTTGCTTTTGCGCCTGCGGCCTTCATATCACCGACGGCCTGGTAACCGGCATCCGGCCCGAAGGCAGTGATGCGTTCCTGCACGCGTGCGTCTACCCACTCCAGGAAGCTTGCCTGCAATGCAGTCTGCTCTTCCGAGGGCGCAGCAAATGGCAGATCGTCCAGGCGGGCACGTAGCTGCGCTTTCACCTCGGCGGCGGCCGACGCGCTGCGCTCGGCATAGGTCGCCCCAGCGGCAGGCACATCCGCTGCTTCAATTTCCTGATGTGTGGACGCGGCCTGCGTACTGAGAATCGTTGCGTCCGGCGAGTGCGACGACTCGGACCGATGTGGGCCACCGTGTCTGGTCCCTCCCTCAGCTGCATGGGTCCTCGCGCGAGGTGAAAAGGATGCGCCACGACCACGCAGCGCCGAGCTTGGAGAAGGCAAGCCCGCAAGCGGGCCAGTCGGCCCCCGTTCTTCCGGCGGGGCAGCGGCCTCCTCGGCCCTGGTTGGTTGTGCGGGAGGATGCGAGGTTGCGCGGCTACTGGACGCCGTGCCGATATCGCCGGAGATTTTCATGAGGGCGCCCCGTTCGTCGTATCGACCTGCGTCGCCAACGCCTCCAGCACGACACGTGCGACCACTTGCCCACGCTCCAGTGCAGCGGCCACCTCTTCAGGCGTGCGCACGAGCAACAGCGGGCAGACGCATAGCAGGCCAAGATCCGAGAGCGTGAGCCGCCAGCCATACTCGGTCAGCAGTTGCTCCTGCAGCGACAGCAGGGTCACCACTGCGTCGCCACTGAGCTCACGTGCCGCCAGGGGCAAGATCACTTCCGGGAAGGCCATCATTTCGCCTTGCTGTCCCTGCGTGTGGACACGGCACAGCATGCCAGCGGGCCCCAGAATGGTTTCGCCTTCGCCGAGCCGCTGCGCAAGCGCGGCAGGTAACCCAAGACATGCGCTCAGGCCGATAAAAAACCTGGTGTTCGCTGTTTTCTGATTGTGCGATTCCAACGTCATCTGAAGTACTCCGCCAGAAAATTTCGATGGGTTGCTAACGCGCCGTTAAGCGCGTCACATTTTCTTGAGCAGGGATGCGCGCCTGAGCGAAGCACTGCGAACCGCCCGCGCCACACACGAAGTGGTGCGATGGAAAATTGCCTAAGCTAAACTTGTGTCACACCTCACAAAAGCGAACACAAGCGCAAGTAAAGACGGCCCCTGATCTAGCGGCTAATCCATCGCTTTATGAAACATATGCGGGCTCAGCCGGGCAATCTCGCATCGGGACAGCTGACATGCGCATGGCGGATACCGTGACATTCACTCTCTCCGTACATCATCAGTTCCGCGTCCAGCGTTTGCCGTCGCCATGATTGCGTGCAGGCACCATCGCGAGGCCCTGGATGATTCCAATAATCTTCATGACCAGGATTCACGGCGCTGGTCGGATGATGAGATAAAGAAATTCAGACAACCAGGTTCCTTCAACGCCCCCTGGTTGTCCAGCAGGCCCAGGCCTCCACGCCGCAGATGGTCCTGCGCAGAGTCGATGGCTTTGCAGGGCTCGCACACTGATAATGCCGGTTTTGTCCTCCGCCACGTGACGGAGGACACGTGATCGTGACATGTGCTGTCGAAACACCGCGACATTTCTCGGCGTCTGACAAAAAAATCCGTATCACTATTCATTATTGCGCCGGGCCATAGCAGGAAAAATCGCCGCTCAAGGCTTTGCGTCGCACCGGTCGGTTGCGCATCAACCCACCGGTTTTTGCGTTTTTTTCGCCAAAATAGTTCGTCGGTCGGGGTGCGCGTTCGGCATATTGGTCATGATGCGCCTACCCCGCATGGGCGCACCCGTGCGGACGTATAAGAACTAACTTATACGAAGGTGCTCTGCCAATTCTGTCATTGCGAGGCCGCCTATATGTCGCTCAACACGCTTTCTACCGGAAGTAACCCCAGCCAATTGCTGGGTACCTCTTCAAACGAGTCGTCTTCGTCGGAGCTGTTCGGGGCTGATTCGTCTGCGGATGGCCATGATCTGCCATCGACGATGGACAACATTTTTCAGCAAATCTATCTGCTGCTGGCGGCTCTCCAAGCCAACACGCCAACAAGTGCGTCAGATGATGCCGCGGCGAATGCGCCAGGCGGCGATGCCAACACGCCGATGTCCGCATCGGACTGGGACGCCAGCCAGCCGATTGAAAACCGCACCTCGTGGCCATCCTTGGGCTACGATTTCGATCCCAAGAACATCAAGGGGAAGGATGCGCCGCCGGCGTTGGACGGTTCGACGGTCACCTGGAACGATGGCACGCTGACCAAATCGGAGCTTCAGATCGTTTCGACTCTGAATGCTCACAAGGACCAGATGCCGATCGAGTACAAGAATCTCGACGACAAGATCAACGATCCATCTACGCCCCCCGACCTGAAGGCCGCATTGCAAGGCCTGAAGCAGGATCCGCGTTTGTTCTTTGCGATCGGTTCGCAGGGGGACGGCAAGTGCGGCGGCAA
>NZ_FLTX01000040.1 GCF_900092025.1 Xanthomonas bromi | reverse complement strand
AACGCGCGTGCCGAGAGAATCGCGGAGCCATCGGTACGCCTGCCGCAAACGCGACTAACGCTGTGGCGCCCGCGGTAGATGCTGCCCGCCCGGCGCGTCGTTGAGCGGGGCCGGGTCGGCGACTGTTGACGCCGGATGCGCCGGTACTTCGGCTGCAGCCGCAAGTTCGGACGGATGTGTCGGCGTGGCCAGCATGCGCGCCGTGCGCCAGCCGCCCCAACGGTAGTACGCCAGCGACAGCAGCATCGAACAGGTCGAACTGATCGGAAAGCTCCACCACACGGCGTCGGCGCCCAGATGCGGCAACAGGATGTTGGCCAGCGGCACGCGCACGCCCCACAGTGAAAACGCCAGGATCAACAACGGTGGAATGACCGCGCCGGTGGCGCGCACCACACCCGATATAACGAAGCTCACGCCGAACAGCAGGAACGACCAGACCGCGATGTGGTTGATGTGCCGCGCGATTTCGAGCGTGGCGCTGCCCTCGGGCAGAAACAAGGCCAGGGTCCAGCGATCGAACAGGATCAACAGCACGATCAGCATGCCCGTCATCAAAAAGTTGGCGGCGATGCCGGTGCGTGCGACGGCATCCACGCGCGGCCAGAGACCGGCGCCTACGTTCTGCGCAGCCATGGTCGAACAGGCGGCACCCACCGCCATTGCGGGCATTTGCACGTAGTTCCACAGCTGTAGCCCAGCGCCGAACGCAGCAGCGGTTTCGGTGCCGAATCCATTGACCAGCGACAGCATGGCGATCATCGCCAGCGAGATCATCACTATCTGCAAGCCCATCGGCACGCCTTTGACGATCAGCGCGCGCAAGATGGTGGTGTCGATGAGGAACAGGCGTAAGTCGCGCCGGCCCAGCCACAAGACATGGCGTTTTTTGCGCAGATAAATCAGCAGGCCGGCCAGCGCGACGACCTGCGCGATCAGCGTGGCCCACGCCGCGCCGGCAATCCCCAGCGCTGGAAACGGGCCGATGCCAAACAGCAGCAGAGGGTTGAAGACGATGTCCAGCAGCACCGACAACAACAGGAAACGAAACGGCGTGCGTGCATCGCCGGTGCCGCGCAGTGCAGCAGACAGAAAGGCAAACAGGTAGAGCGTCGGCATCGCCAGGAAGATCACCCGCAGATACTCTTCCGCCAGCAGTTGCGAGGCAGCCGGCGTGCCCATCGCAGTGAGCAGGTGCGGCGCCAGGTACCAACCGAGCACGGCGATCAGGGCCGACAGCCCGCTGAAGAAGCTTGCGCTGGTGCCCATCACCTTGCGTGCCTGGGCGACATCGCGCGCGCCCATCGCCTGTCCGATCAGGATGGTCGAGGCCATGCCGATGCCGAACACCGAGCCGATCAGGAAGAACATGATGCTGTTGACATTGGCCGCCGCCGTCAGCGCTTCTTCTCCCAGATAGCGGCCGATCCAGATCGCGTTGACCGAGCCGTTGAGCGACTGGGCGATGTTGCCGGCCATGATCGGCAGTGCGAACAACAGCAGGTTTTTGCCGATCGGGCCTTCGGTCAGGACAGCGGATTTTGGCATCGCAGTCGTATCGTCGCGCAGAGGTTGTGCACACTAGCATTGCGCGGGTGGGTCCGGATGTAGCATGCGCGTGGCTGCAATGTGACACGGCCGGCGCCGGTATCGGCTGACCCGGAGGGTGTGACTGACAAGGGGCAATGCGGTGTCGTCGCGCCTCTTTGGGGACGCACTTGGTTCTGGCCGCTTGAGTTCCGAGGCCATTGCCCAGATATCGGCTTCGGCGCAAACCAACGTCGCCGCCGACGCCGGCAGCCAAGCCGGCGTTCCCGAGATCGCAGTGCTTGCGCGCCCCCCACGGTGCGCTGCGCGAGCCAACGCACGACACGAGACCGCGAGACGAATGAATCTGGAACTGCAACAGGCGACATCGGTCAGGCTGGATGTCTGGCTGTGGGCGGCGCGCTTTTTCAAGACACGCAGCCTGGCCAAGAACGCAGTGGAGACCGGCAAGGTAGATGTCGCGGGGCAGCGTCCCAAGCCATCGCGCACGCTACGCAGCGGCGAACAGTTGCGCATCGACCGCGGCGGCGAAATCTTCGAGATCACCGTTGCCGCGCTCAGCGATGTACGCGGCCCGGCGCCGGTGGCACAGGCGCTGTATGTCGAAAGCGATGGCTCACGCGAGGCCCGCGCGCAATGGCGCCTGCAGCGCGCGGCCGAGCGCACCGGCTATCGTGCGCCTGAGGGCAAGCCAGACAAGCGCGCGCGTCGGCTGATCGCGGCACTGGGCGACATCGACGCGTTGTAGCGCACTGCCGCGGGAGATTGCTGCCGCAGCAAACACCGCAGCAACCCTTGCAGACGCAAACGGCCCGGTCATCCGGGGCGTTTGCGTTACGGTGCTCACTCACACGCGTCGTGCAACTGCATGTGGTCGCAAGGACTCAGGCCAGATCGAAGCGATCCAGCTGCATCACCTTGGTCCATGCGGCGACGAAGTCCTGCACGAACTTTTCCTGTGCGTCGGCGCTGGCATAGACCTCGGCCACCGCACGCAGGATGGAGTTGGAGCCAAACACCAGATCCACACGTGTGCCGGTCCAGCGGTGTTCGCCGCTGCTGCGGTCGCGGCCTTCGTACAGGTCCTTCGCTTTGGAGGTGGCCTTCCATTCCGTGCGCATGTCGAGCAGGTTGGCAAAGAAGTCGTTGCTCAACACACCGGGCCTGCTGGTGAACACGCCGTTCTTCGAGTCGCCGACGTTGGCGCCCAGGACGCGCAGACCGCCGACCAGCACGGTCAATTCCGGTGCGGTGAGGGTGAGCAGCTGGGCCTTGTCGATCAACAGCGCTTCGGCAGGCACCGCGTAGCGGCGCTTGGCGAAGTTGCGGAAGCCGTCGGCCACCGGTTCGAGCACGGCGAAGGATTCCACATCGGTCTGTTGCTGCGAGGCGTCGGTACGACCGGGTGCGAACGGCACGGTGACCTGGTGGCCGGCTGCCTGCGCTGCGTGTTCGATGGCTGCATTACCAGCCAGCACGATCAGGTCGGCCAGCGAGATCTTCTTTCCGCCCGACTGCGTGGCGTTGAAGTCGGCCTGGATGCGTTCCAGCGTGGCCAGCACTTTGGCCAGTTGCTCGGGCTGATTGGCCTGCCAGTCCTTCTGCGGCGCCAGACGGATGCGCGCACCGTTGGCGCCGCCGCGCTTGTCCGAGCCGCGGAACGTCGATGCCGAAGCCCACGCCGTGAACACCAATTGCGCCACGCTCAAGCCCGAGGCCAGGATGGTCTGCTTGAGCGCAGCTGCGTCCTGCGCATCGACCAGTGGGTAATCGACCGCCGGCACCGGGTCCTGCCATACCAACTCTTCCGCAGGCACGTCTGCGCCCAGGTAGCGTGCGCGCGGGCCCATGTCGCGGTGAGTGAGCTTGAACCAGGCGCGTGCAAAGGCATCGGCGAACTGCTCCGGATGCCGGTGGAAACGGCGCGAGATGGCTTCGTACGCGGGGTCGAAGCGCAGTGCCAGATCGGTGGTCAACATGGTCGGGCGATGCTTCTTGGAGGCATCGTACGCATCGGGAATGATGGCGTCGGCGTTCTTGGCCACCCACTGGTACGCGCCGGCCGGGCTCTTGCTCAGCTCCCACTCGAAGCCGAACAGATGGTCGAAATAGTCGTTGCTCCACTGCGCCGGGGTGGTGGTCCAGGTGACTTCCAGGCCGCTGGTGATGGTGTCGGTACCCTTGCCGCTGCGGTAGCGGTTCTGCCAGCCGAAACCCTGGTTTTCCAGCTCGCCTGCTTCGGGCTCGGCGCCGACGTTATCGGCCGGGCCGGCACCGTGGGTCTTGCCGAAGGTGTGGCCGCCGGCGATCAACGCCACGGTCTCTTCATCGTTCATCGCCATGCGCGCGAAGGTGTCGCGGATGTCGCACGCGGAGGCGATGGGGTCGGGTTTGCCGTCCGGACCTTCCGGATTGACGTAGATCAGGCCCATCTGCACGGCGGCCAATGGGTTCTCAAGATCGCGGCTGTGCGGCACTTCGCTGTCGTCGTCCTTCACCAGCACGCCGTGCGTTTCCTCCACGCCCGGCGAGCCGCGCCAATAGCGCTCGTCGCCACCCAGCCACTTGGTTTCGCGACCCCAGTACAGATCCTGATCCGGTTCCCAGGTGTCTTCGCGGCCGCCGGCAAAACCGAAGGTCTTGAAGCCCATCGATTCCAGCGCGACGTTGCCGGTGAGAATCATCAGGTCGGCCCAGGAAATGGCCTGGCCGTACTTCTGCTTGATCGGCCACAGCAGGCGGCGCGCCTTGTCCAGGCTGACGTTGTCCGGCCAACTGTTGAGCGGCGCAAAGCGTTGTTGCCCACGTCCGCCGCCGCCACGGCCATCGCCGATGCGATACGTGCCGGCGCTATGCCAGGCCATGCGCACGAACAACGGGCCGTAATGGCCGAAGTCGGCCGGCCACCAGTCCTGCGAATCGGTCATCAATGCATGCAGATCTTGCTTGAGCGCCTGTAGGTCCAGGCGCTTGAACGCTTCTGCATAGTTGAACGACCGGTCCAGCGGATTGGACTTGCTCGAATGCTGGTTGAGCAGATCCACGCGCAGCTGCTTGGGCCACCAATCGCGATTGGTGGTTCCGGTACCGACGACGGCTTGGTTGAACGGGCACTTTGCTTCGGTGGTCATGGCATTTACCTGTGTGCGAGAGCACTTGGGGAACTGCGTGCCGACGGCGGCGACGCGGGTTGGTGGAATCGATGGTGTCGCTATGCCTATTTAATTATCACGAGAAGAGCGGCGCGTCTTCGGAAAATGATGGCGTCACGGCCCTATCCACACCACTGTCGGGTGGCATTGAAACAACGGTTGAGGGCGATCCAATGTGGGGCACGCATCAGGCGGACTCAGCATCACGATGTGGTCACGATAAATGGCGTGGATCGTTTTTAGAATTTGAATTATTCAACCATATCGATAGGGCGCCGCTATGTATCGAGCGCCGCTGCGTCGCCAGGGACTATCTGGCGGCGACTGTTGAACGGGTGCCTGCACGCTCGTGACCGCCACCCAGAGCGGAAGGTGTGCAGTGTGATCCGGCTGCAATCGTCAGGACCGGGAGAATCTGCTGATGTGCGTGCCCAGTGGCGAGACCCAGCCGACCGTCGGCTGCGGCATCTTCGCAAAGGTACGCGGGGATAGAGGGAGCATCGGGCAGGATGCCAGGCGTTACCGCAGTCGTTTGTCCTGCCGGCCTCTTCTGCAGGCTGCGCTATGCGATTTGCATGCGCTGTATTACGGAATACGCCGGTGCATGCTGCCTGGCCTCGCGTCTGCCTGTCGAGAGTTGCCGGGCGAGATTGCGACCAGCATCGTTCAGGTAATATGTTATAAAGTAACAATTGAGTGCGAGGGCATGATCGCCGCATTGCGCTTGACCACCAGGAGCCTGTGATGACCGCTGATGCCCTTCGTGCCGACCACCGACCTGCCGGTGACGAACGCACCGCTGCCTATTGCCTGACCGAAGCCGGCAAGATGTTGCTGCGCTGGGCCGAGACGGTGGGTCGGCGCGACATCGACGCCGTGCTCGCCCTGTACGCCCCGGACGCCATCCTGGTGCCGACGCTGTCGGACGATATCCGCGGGCGCGACGAGGACCGCCGTGCGTACTTCGCCACGTTCCTGGCCGCCGACGGTTTGAGTTGCGGTATCACCGTGCAGAAGAAGCGGGTCAGCGCCAGGCTGGGCACGGTGGTGATCGGCGGGCTGTATACCTTCGTGTTCGAGCGCGACGGCGTCAGCGAACCGGTGCACGCGCGCTTTTTGTTCACCTTCGAAGAGATCGACGGGTGCTGGCTGATCACCGGGCACCATTCGTCGCGCTGTTCGGAAGTGGCCTAGCCGCCCGTTGCGGCCGCCGCCGACGCACGGCGCGGACCGCCAGCAGCAGCCCGGTCAGGCTCAGACACCAACCCAGCGCCAGGAGCCCTAATTGCAGGACGATGTGCAGGCGCGGATGCTCGACCAACCCCGGCAGCCGGGTCGTATGCAGGGCGAAGTACAGCCAGGCATAGGCTTGCCGGCTCCGGTCCAGCAACAGCAACGGCTGGCCGGTGTCGGCATCGACGTAGAGCCGGGCGCCCTTGGGCGTCGCCAAGGTCAGGCATAGCGCGTTGGCCGCGATCGCATCGGCCTGGCGATAGAGCGCGTCGGATGCGCCGTCGATGGTCGTGGCGAGGGGCCAGGCGCGGGTGGCGGCCTGGCCAATGGCGTCCACGCGTGCGGCGCGGGTCAGCGGATGCGCGGCGCCGGCGCCTTGCAGGCGCAGCGTGGTGACAGCGCCACGGCCGTGCCCACTCGCCCATGCCTGGCCACCGACGAGCTGGAAGCCGATCTCGCTGCTGCCCTCCAGTGCGCGCAGCGCGGTCGGAGCGACCCGGGCCAGTGCGGTGTCCAGGTCGGTTCCCGCATAGCGCAGCAGTGCCTCCGGCGCGGGTTGGCCGCGTGAGAACAGCCGGCCATGGTCCATCGACAGCCAGCCGCTGAAGATCCAGGTCAGCACGATGGCGGCAGCGGCCAGGCCCAGGCCATGGTGCCAGCGCAGCAGGCCGCGGTAGGGCGACCAGCCCGTCGGGTGTCGGCGGCGATGCTGCAGGCTGCGGTGGATGCCGAGCGCAGTGCCTGCGAGCGCTCCGGCCAAGGCGCTCAAGGCCAGCCACCAGACGGTGCGATCCCAGGCAACGAAGTCGCGACGCAGCACGCTGAAATACAGCCAGTGCGGAATGGCGCCGAGCCAGTTCCAGCGCCGTTCGGAGCCACGCGTGCGCTGCATCACCTCGCCGGTGCGCGCCGAAACATACAGCGTGGTGCCGTCGGCATCGTCCAGCTCTGCACGATAGAACGGTCGCCACGGATCCAGGCGCTGATGCACGATCCACTGATCGCTCTGCAAGGGGCCGTCCAACCGGCGCACCGGCAGCCGAGCGAAGCGTTCCGCCACGGTGCGCGCCTGGGTCGGGCCGAGCAAGCCGAGCGCAGCGCCGGTGCGGGCGTCGATGCTGACCAGTCGCGTGCCTTGCGCAACCACATAGCGCGGGTGGCCGGCGATCGACAGCAGGCGCAGCCCGTCGCCACCGCGCGTCAGCGCCGCCGCCGGCGCGACCCGCACATCGGCCAGTGCCAGCGGCTCGCTGCCTGCCCAGCGCGCGGCGTCGGGCAGGCTGGGGAATGGAACGAACAGCATCACCAGGCCGCTGCTGAACCAGACCAGGAAGGACAGGCAGAGCGACACCCCTATCCAGCGATGCAACCAGGCCAGTCGTGCCCACAGACGGTGGCTAGAACGTGGCACGCAAGGTCAGTGCGTAACTGCGTGGCTGGCCCAGCATCACTTGCCGGGGATAGGACACGTCGGCCCATTGCACGTAAGCGGTATCGAACAGATTGTCGACCCGCAGGCCTAGCGTGAGCGCAGGCGTCAGCCGATAGCGGGCATAGAGGTCGGTCAGCACATAGCCCTCCAACTGCACGGTGTTGGCGAGATTGCCTGCGCGCGCGCCGACCCGATGCAGATCCAGCCCGAGGTCCAGCGGCAGGCCGGCGACGCTCTCCAGGCGTGAGCCGAGATTGAAGACCGTGCGCGGGACATTCGCCGGACGATTGCCCGACGCATCCAGGCCGCTACCGGGGTCGACGAAATCGCGATAGCGCGCATCGGTAAAGGCCAGGTTGGCGTCGACCATCCAGTGCGCGGTCGGCTGCGCCGAAAGCGACAGTTCCAGTCCGCGCGAGGTCTGCGCGCCGACAGTGCTCAGCACGTCCTGCCCGGTCAGGGTCAGGAGGTTGTCACGGCGGATGTCGTACACGGCCAGCGTGGCGTCGATGCGTTGGTCGCTGCGTGCCGCCTTGATGCCGGCTTCGTACTGGCGCGCGCTGCTCAGGCCGAAGTTCTCGCCGGCATTCACCAGCAGGATGTTCGATCCGGGTGGATCGTTGCCGGTGGTGTAGGACAGGTAGGGCGTCAGCGCCGGGCTCAACGCATAGACCAGTCCGACACGTAGATTGTTCGGCCGGTAACGACGGCTGAAGCTGCTGGCGGGCTGGAACTGGCCCTCGGCATCGAAGTTGCGGCGGTCCAGCGCGAGCGTTTCCCAGCGCCCGCCCAGCACCAGTTTCAACTGTGGGTCCAGGTCCAGCGCGTCCTCCAGAAACAGCGCGGTATTGTTCCATCGGGTCGGGCTGCGTCGTGGTTGACGCGGGCCGAACAGGCCGCTCGGCCCACGCGACGTCGGATCGACGCTGTCGCCGTCGGGAAAGCCGCGCTCGCGCATGAAGTGCAGCTGGTTGTAGTCCAACCCGACCACCAGGCGGTTGGACAGCCGTCCCAACGGTTGGTCGACGCTCAGGCTGGTCTGGCTGCCCCACAGGTGCTGCTGGTGGAAGACGAAGAAGCGGTCGCGATCGAGTTGCCGGGTGCTGGCGTCATAGGCGTAGCTTTCGGCATTGATCCAGCGACGCGATGCGTCGAATGCGAACAATAGGCTGCGCACGCTGACGTGTGCGTTCGGCGTCCACACCAGGGTCGCTTGCGGCGAGGTCTGCCGGGAGGAAATTTCCGCGTCGGTCACGTTGTAGTTGCGGTTGCGCAACGTGGCATCGATCACGCTGCCGTCCATGCTGCGCAAGACGCCATGCAAGGGCGCACGCGCAGCATCGGCCGGCAGCAACGGGGTTCCGAAGTAGGTGCTGGGGTGATCGTTGGCGTAATCGATCGCCAGTTGCACGCTCAGCGCGTCGGTTGGCCGCCACAGCACGGCGGCACTTGCGTTGAGAACGTCCGAGGCGGTTGCGTCGACGAATCCGTCGGAGGACAGCCTGCTGAGATCGGCGCGATAGGCGAGGGCGTCGTTGAGGCGCCCGCCACCGCCCAGGCCGATCTGGCGGCCTCCGAAGCGCGAGGCGCCGGCCAGCACTTCGCCGGACGGCGCCGCCAAGCGCGGTTGCTTGTCGATGACGTTGACCACGCCGCCGATCGCGCCCTGTCCATACAGCACCGAGGCCGGGCCCTTGAGCACCTCCACCGCCTGCAGATTGAATGCATTCAGCGGACGGGCCGTCATGCTCGATGGCCCCACGTACAGGCCATTGTGTAGCCAGGTGATCTGGTCGCCGGTAAAGCCGCGCATCGACAGGCTGGACAGATTGCCCGGCGAGCCACCGCTGGTGATGCCCGGTAGTGCGGTGACCGCTGCCTCGACAGTCTGCAGGTCGCGCCTGCGCATGGCGTCCGCATCGATCGTGTCGAGCGTGGCCGGCGTCCGTGCCGGCGGCAGCCCCAACCGGCCGGCGGTGGGCAGCACCGCATCGGAGGTCGGCGCGACGGCGCGCACGTCGATCCGGTCCAGCGTTGAAACCGTGCTGCCCGCGTCCTGGGCCATGACCGTAGCGGGCACCAGCAGGCCCAGCAGGACGGTCAACCCGTGCCAGCGGGAGACCATCGACGATCGCGGTGCATGGAAAGTCAACGTCATGGAAGCAGACGGGGGTGGAGACGACGCAACGCACGCGGTGCGCGAGGTTGCGGCACTCGGGCGGGCATCAAACAGTCCCGTCATGGCAGCTGCAACGGCAGCCACAACACCTCGCCATCGGCATGCGCGACCAGCAACCAATGCGGTGCAGGCAGGACGGCGAGCAGCGCCACCGGCGCGCGGCCCGGGTGCTGCAGCGTGTGCCATTGCTGCGGCGTGCGTGGGTCGCCCAGCAGCACGCTGCCATCGCTTCTGCCGACCAGCACGCGCGGCGCGTCGGGAAGCGTGCACACGGCCTCGACCATGGTGCCGCTGCCGTCGTCGAACAGCGTCAGCGGAGCGCGACGCAGTGGGCCGTCCGGACCATCGAAGGGCCATAGCAACGCGGGGGCGGTTCCCCCGCTGACCAGCCAGAGCGTGGGTCCGACCCAGCCCCATTGCCGCACCTTGCTGGCATAGCCGGCGATATGCAGTTGTGCGTGGTCGGCCACGCGCCAGCCGTGCAGGGCGGCTTCCTGCATGCTGCTCAGCACGAAGCGGCCGTCCGGCGACCACGTCACGCCCAGATGGCTGCCGCGACATGCGAACGGGGTCGGTCGCCAACCGTCGGTTGCGCGGGTCCAGACCGTGAGCCCGCCGTAATGCGTGACGGCCAGGCGCTGACCCGACGGATCGAAGGCGATGCCGCCCACGCTGGAGGGATGCTCCAGCACCTGCACCTGCCCGTCGGACCCCCACGCATGGACCTGACGGCCCACGGCACAGGCGCGACCGCCGTCCGCCGCTGCGTCGACATGGTCCACCCATTTGCCGGGGAACTGCGCCAACACTTGCAGGCCGACGGCATCCCCGCGGGCGAAGACGCCGTCGTCCCCGCCGCTGAGCACACCGCCATCCGCGTCGGCCGCCAGCGTGAGGATGGCGCCCTCGTGTACCTGCAGGCAGGTCGGTGGCTGTCCTCTGGCGAACCGACGGAGGCAGCCATCGCCCCAGGCAGTGGCCAATTGCGCACCGCAGACCACGGCACGCACCGGGGTCGCGTCGACTCCTACTGTGATCCCTGCCGTCGCGAGCTGGCCGGGCGCGGCGTGCGAGGGCATGTTCATGCCGATGCGCAGGCAGAGAAACCCTCGCGCAGCTGCATGCGGTCGAGATGTCTGCCGATGAAGACCAGTTTGGACACGCGTGGTTGACCGGCCGGCCAGGCGTCCAGGAAGTTGCCGTCGGTCAGCATGTGCACGCCCTGGATCACATAACGCCGCGGTTCGCCGGCCACGTCCAGAATGCCCTTGCAGCGCAGCAGGTCGGTGCCGTGGGTGGCCAGCAATTCGCCGAACCAGCGATCGAAGCGCGCCGGATCCAGCGGCGTGTGCAGCTGCAGCGATACCGAACCGATCTCCTCGTCGTGCTCATGCGTATGGTTTTCGTCGAGAAAGTCCGGCTCGATGTCCAGCACGCGTTCCAGGGTGAAGGCCTGCAGGTCCAGGATCGCGTTCAGCGGCACGTCGCCGCGCTGACATGGGTGGATGCGCGCATACGGGTTGATGCGACGGATGCGTGCCTGCAGACCGTCCAGTTGCGCGGGCGGCACCAGATCGATCTTGTTGAGTAGCACGACATCGGCGAAGGCGATCTGCTCGGCGGCCTCATGCGCCTCGTCCAGATGGGTAGCCAGGTTGACCGCATCGACCACGGTGACGATGGCATCCAGGCGCGTCCTGGCTGCGACGTCCGGATCGACATAGAACGTCTGCGCCACCGGCGCCGGATCGGCCAGGCCGGTGGTCTCGATGAGGATCGCATCGAAATCACGACGTTTCATCAGGCCGTCGAGGATGCGGATCAGATCCCCGCGCACGGTGCAGCAGATGCACCCATTGTTCATCTCGAAGATTTCTTCGTCGGCATTGACCACCAGGTCGTTGTCGATCCCGGTTTCGCCGAATTCGTTGATGATCACGGCGTAGCGGTGGCCGTGCGGTTCGGTGAGGATGCGGTTCAATAACGTGGTCTTGCCGGCACCGAGGAAGCCGGTCAGCACGGTGACGGGGATCTGCGGGGCAATCATGGGGAACTCCTGGCGGGATCGAGCGCTTGCACCAGCGCGATAAGGTTGTGATGCATCAAGTCCAGATAGGTGCTCGCCGGCCCGTCGCGATGCGACAACGCATCCGAATACAAGGTGCCGCCGATGCGGATGCCGGTTTCGCGGGCGATCTGCTGCAACAGCCGCGGATCGGTGATGTCTTCGACGAACAGGGCTGCCGCGCCGTCGTGCCGAATCTGCGTAATCAGGCGGGCGACGTCGTGGGCGGATGCTTCGGCTTCGGTGGACACGCCCTGTGGCGCCTCGAAGCGCAGTCCGTAGGTGGCGGCGAAGTAACCGAACGCATCGTGCGATGTGACGATGGTGCGCCGCTGCGGCGGCAGCGCCGCGATGCTCTGCAGGATCTGCGCATGCAACGCGCGCAGCTGCTGTTGGTAGGCCGCCGCATTGGCGCGGTAGATGCCGGCGCCGTTTGGATCGGCGCTGGAGAGTGCGGCGGCGATATTTGTCACGTAGCGCTCCACGTTGGGAACGCTCTGCCAGGCGTGCGGGTCGAGCGTGGAATGGGCGTGGCTGGCGCGTGCGGTGGCCGCGTCGAGCTGGCGTGGCACGATGCCGGCACTTGCCACCACGATCCTGCCGCGATAGCCGGAGGCGTGGACCAGCCGGTCCAGCCATCCTTCGAATCCCAGGCCGTTGACGATGACCAGATCGCTGCTGCCCAGTGCACGCGCATCGGCCGGCGTGGGTTGATAGACATGGGCATCGCCCTCCGGCCCGACCAGGGTGGTCACCACCACGCGTTGGCCGCCGACCTGGTGCACCAGATCGCCCAGGATCGAAAAGCTGGCCACCACATGCAGCTGTTTGCCACCCTGCGTGACCAGCGCCGGTTGGCGGCGATCCAGCAGCATGACGCTGGCGGCCAGCGCCAGCAGGACGCACACGCCGAGCAGGACATGCAGGCGCCGATTCATCGCGAGGCTCCGGTTGCTGCACGCTGCCGGCGCGGTCGGGCGTTGGCGGCCAGGCTGTCTGCCGGGCCGAGCAGCAGGGACAGCAGATAGACGGTGCCGGCGGCCAGGATGATGGTGGGGCCGGAAGGCAGATCGAAGCGATAGGACAGCCACAGGCCGACCACCGAGGCCAGCACCGCGACGGCAAACGCGATCAGCAGCATCGGCGCCAGGCGCCTGGCCCAGAAACGTGCAGCCGCGGCGGGCAGGATCATGATGCCCACCGCCATCAACGTGCCCAGGGCCTGGAAGCCGGCCACCAGATTGAGCACCACCAGCGCCAGGAACAGCAGGTGGGTGGCCAGGCTGCTGCGCCCGACGGTGCGTAGAAACTGCGGATCCACGCATTCGAGGACCAGCGGCCGATACAGCAGCGCCAGCACGCCCAGGGTCAGCGTGGCGATCGTGCACAGCAGGAACAGCGCCGCGTCGTCCAGCGCCAGCACGCTGCCGAACAACACGTGCATCAGGTCCACGTTGGACCCCTTGAGCGATACCAGCAGCACGCCCAGCGCCAGCGAGATCAGGTAGAACGCCGCCAGCGAGGCATCCTCCTGCAAGCGCGTGGCGCGCGACACCGCACCGGTCAGCACTGCCACCAGCAGGCCGGCGACGATGCCGCCCAGGGTCATGGCGCCCAGTGACAAGCCGGACACCACGAAACCCACCGCCGCCCCCGGCAGGATGGCGTGCGCCATCGCATCGCCGATCAGGCTCATACGCCGTGCGATCAGGAACACGCCGATCGGAGTGGCGCCCAGCGCAATCGCCGTGCAGCCCAGCAACGCGCGCTGCATGAACACGTAGTCCAGGAACGGTTGCCAGGGCAGGGTCACCGCGGGCTCCCATGTGGCGACGGCGTGGCCCACGACGCACTCATGGCATCGGCGGCGAGCCGCGCCTGTTCCAGGGTCTGCGGGCTCAGCGCGCTGCAGGTTGGCCCGTGCGCGATCAGGCGACCGGCGATCAGCAAGGTCTCGGGAAAGTGCTGCCGCACCATTTCCAGATCGTGCAGCACTGCCAGCACGGTGCGGCCTTCCTGGTGCCAGCGGTGGACCAGCCGCAGCAGGTCGGCGGTGGTGTGGCTGTCGATGGCGGTGAACGGCTCGTCCAGCAGGATCAGTTCGGCGTCCTGCAGCAAGAGCCGCGCGAACAAGGCGCGTTGCAGTTGGCCGCCGGATAAGGTGCCGATCGGCTGTTGGGCAAGCGCAGACAGGCCCAACGCTTCCAGCGCCTGATCCAGTTGCGTGGTGTCGGCGCTTCCAAGCCCGCGCAAGGCGCCGATCCGGCGCCACAGGCCCATGGCGACGAAGCCGCGCACGTCGATCGGGAACTGCGTGTCCAGCGCACTACGCTGCGGCAGCCAGGACATGCGCCCGGCATTGCGTTCGATGCGTCCGCGCAGAGGCGGCAATTCCCCGGCGATGGCCTGCAGCAACGTGGTCTTGCCCGCACCGTTGGGTCCGACCAGCGCGGTGAGGCTGCCACGCACGAGGCGCGTCTGCAGGTCGTGCAGCGTGACCTGGGCACCGTAGCCGAGGCTGAGAGCGTGCAAGGCCAGCATGCTCAGGACGTCACCCATGCATAGCCCAGCCACAACACGGATGCTGTCAGCAGCGCTCCGACCAGCCGGACGAGGGCGCCGACCAGCAGTGGGTCGGCGCATGGTTTCATCGGTGCGGAGGCGGGAGCGCGCTCGCGCGGACGGGGTGCTTGCAACACGGCAGGCGTCGCTCGGGATCAATATTGGAATGATATAACATAACTTTTCAGGTGTACTGCAGTGAATGTTTGGTTCGGATGTTGAAACGAAGTCGCGGGTGCCTGGCCGCGGCCAGGGGTGCATGGATCGGCGACCAACAAGGCTGGGCATCTGAGCGATCACTGCAAGGCGCCCCGGGGTGCACTGTCTCCTGTCTAGCGGCCGTGACACACAAGCGGTGGCGACGTGCGAGAGCGCTGGAGCAGACCACGGCCGATTGCGAACGCCGGGTGGCGATCGTTTAGCGCATCGATCTCTGGCCGCCGCGCCCCTCAGTGCCAGCTGTGCACTGGCATGTTGGAGGCGCAGCCAGCGTGCGCCGCGTTCGTGCAGCGGCTTGCGGCAGGGCGGCAGCATCGCCATCGGCGCCCCCGCCGATGTCCTGCTGGCCGCGCGTCCTGTCCCTTCGTCCCTGTCGCAGTCGGAGAAGGCGTGAAGCGCAAATCCGAGCACCGCTCAAGCACGCGGCGGCCGGCACAGGATCGCTACAGCAGCGACTTGAGTCGGTACAGCGCTTCCAAGGCTTGCTTGGGTGTGAGCTCGTCCGGATCGAGTGCGGCCAGCGCTTCCTGCGCAGCGGAGGTGGGCGCGGTGAACAGGCCGAACTGCTGCGGTGCATCCAGGGCTTGCGGCGTCATCTGCGCGGCATGGGTCTCGCCGCCACGCTGCTCCAATTCCGCCAATCGTCGCCGTGCTTGGGTCACTGCGGCCTTGGGGAGGCCGGCCAGCGCAGCGACCTGTAGGCCGAAACTCCGGTTGGCCGGGCCATCCTTCACTGCGTGCATAAATACCAGACGCTCGCCATGTTCGACCGCATCCAGATGCACGTTGGCAATGCCGCTGGGACCGCCGGCGTGCGATTCGTCCGCCAGCGCAGTGAGCTCGAAATAATGCGTGGCAAACAAGGTGTAGCAGCGATTGGTATGCGCCAGGTGGCGCGCGACCGCATCGGCCAGCGCCAGGCCATCGTAGGTCGAAGTGCCGCGGCCGATCTCGTCCATCAGCACCAGCGATTGCGGAGTGGCGTGGTGCAGGATGTAGCTGGTTTCGGCCATTTCCACCATGAATGTCGATTGCCCGCGTGCCAGGTCGTCGCCAGCACCGATGCGGGTGAGGATGCGGTCGATCGGACCGATCACCGCACGGCTGGCAGGCACGTAGCTGCCGATATGCGCCAGCAGCACAATCAACGCGTTCTGGCGCATGTAGGTGGACTTACCGCCCATGTTCGGGCCGGTGATCACCAACATGCGACGGTCGCTGTGCAGGTCCAGATCGTTGGGTTCGAACGGTTGGTCGCGCACTGCTTCCACCACTGGATGGCGGCCGCGTTCGATACGCAGACAAGGCGCGCTCTCCAGCTCTGGCTGCGACCAATCCAGCGCCTGCGCGCGTTCGGCAAAGCCGGCCAGCACATCCAGTTCGCTGAGTGCACCCGCGCAGCGCTTGAGGCCTTCCAGCTCGGTGCCGAGTGCGTCGAGCAGGCCTTCGTACAGCAGTTTTTCGCGCGACAGCGAACGCTCGCGCGCCGACAGCACCTTGTCTTCGAAGCTCTTGAGTTCTTCGGTGATGTAGCGCTCGGCGTTGGTCAAGGTCTGGCGGCGGCTGTAGTGCAGCGGCGCTTTTTCGGCCTGACCCTTGCTGATCTCGATGTAGTACCCGTGCACGCGGTTGTAGCCGACCTTGAGCGTGGCGATGCCGCTGCTGGCGCGCTCGCGTTGTTCCAGGTCGATCAGGAATTGATCCGCATTGGTGGACAGGCGGCGCAGCTCGTCCAGATCGGCGTCGTACCCGGTGGCGATGACGCCGCCGTCGCTGAGCTTGAGCGGCGGCGTCTCGGCCACCGCGCTGATCAACAGGTGCGCGGTGGCATCGTGCTCGCCGAGCTCGGCATGCAGTGTCTGCAGGCGCGGCGAATCCAGCGGCGCCAGGATTTCGCGCACCTTCGGCAGTAGCGCCAAGCCATCGCGCAGCGTGGAAAAATCGCGTGGTCGCGCCGAGCGCAAGGCCACGCGGGTGAGGATGCGTTCCAGATCGCCAAGCGCACGGAAGGCCTCGCGAAGATCGGCATCGGCACCGGCATCGATCAAGGTGCCGACTGCATGATGGCGCTGCACCAGCACCTCGCGCAGGCGCAACGGACGGTGCAGCCAACGGCGCAGCAGGCGTCCGCCCATCGGCGTGACGGTGCTGTCCAGCACGCCGAGCAAGGTGTTGCGGGTGTCGCCATCCACGCGCGTGTCCAGCTCCAGATGCCGGCGCGTGGCCGCGTTCATCGAGATCGCCTCGCTGGCCACTTCCATCGCGATGGAGGTCAGATGCGGCAAGCGCTGTTTCTGGGTTTCTTCGACATACCCCAGCAATGCGCCGGCGGCGGCCGTGGCGCAGGGTTTGTCGTCGATGCCGAAGCCGGACAGGTCGTGCAGTTTGAAGAACGCCAGCAGCTGACGGCGCCCGCTATCGGCATCGAACAACCACGGCGGTCGACGCCGCACGCCGATGCGCCCGCGCAGGAATTCCGGCCAGTTGTCTTCGTCCGGCACCAACAGCTCGGCCGGCTCCAGGCGCGCGATTTCTGCTTCCAGCGCATCCACGCTATCCACTTCGTTGACCAAAAAGCGCCCGCCGGCCAGATCGGCCCAGGCCAGACCGTAGCCTTGTTTGCTGCGCGAGATCGCCATCAGCAATGTGTCGCGGCGCTCGTCCAGCAACGCCTCGTCGGTGACCGTGCCCGGCGTGACGATGCGCACCACCTTGCGCTCGACCAGGCCCTTGGCCAGCGCCGGGTCGCCGATCTGCTCGCAGATCGCCACCGACTCACCCAATGCCACCAACCGCGCCAGGTAGCCTTCGTACGCATGTACCGGCACGCCGGCCATCGGAATCGGCGCTCCGCCGGAGCTACCGCGCTGGGTCAGAGTGATGTCGAGCAGCCGCGCCGCCTTGCGCGCGTCGTCGTAGAACAGCTCGTAGAAATCGCCCATGCGGAAGAACAGCAGCAGGTCGGGGTAGTCCGACTTGGCGGCGAAGAATTGCTTCATCAGCGGCGTGTGTTCGACTGCCCCGCCGGTGATCTTGGTTTTTTCTTTGGTGTCAGTGCGTTGCAAGAAATGTTCTTCCGGGATGTGGCGGTCAATCAGGGGCGATGGCGAGAGTAGCGATGACTTTTGTCGCGCCGTTGTTGCGACGACCCTCTAAACGGAATGAATCGATGTGCGATGAAATCTGGCCAGTGGCTGAGGTCGCGCAGGAGATCGCGACGAAACCACGCCCGCCCACGTTGGCGCGGGCTCCAAGTTTAAGCCCAGCCATCGAAAAATCCTTGAGCGATCGGTCGGCAGGGCACCACGCATGGGCTCAGTGGGCGAATGGCTGCCATGTCAAGGCTTCTGGACGGAGAACGAATCTTCGTTTTGTTCACAGAGGTGGCGTTGCGTGCGGCGGATGCACAGACATGCGAGCACCAGCAACGCAGGGCGGGGCGATCAGCCGTCAAGGCACAAACGCTCGCAGCGTGCTTCGCACGCGCTCCACCGCCAGCCGTACCGGGGACACTGTCTGCGATGCCTTGCACCGCTGTCTGTTGCTTCTGGGTTGGGACTCTTCGCCGTTGGAAAAGCTAAGATCGAAACTTGTGCAACGTCGGAAGGCGCTAATGATCGATCGTCGTACCTTTCTTGCCACGGGTGTGGTGGCCGCTACCGCCAGCTTTACTGCATCGGCAGCGCGCATCGCGCAGACGCCGCGCGCCAACGGGCCGGCGCCGTGGGGGGCGGTGCCCAGCGCGCGACAGCTGCGTTGGCATCGGTGGGAACAATACGCCTTCGTGCATTTTGCGATGAACACCTTCACCGACAAGGAATGGGGCTACGGCGACGAGGATCCGCGCAAATTCGATCCCAGCGATTTTTCGGCCGATCAGATCGTCGCTGCTGCCAAGGCCGGCAATCTGAAAGGTCTGATTTTCACGGCCAAGCACCACGATGGGTTCTGCCTTTGGCCGACCCGGTTGACCGAGCATTGCATCCGTCATTCGCCGTACAAGAACGGCAAGGGCGACATCGTGGGCGAAATGGCAGCGGCGTGCCGACGCGCTGGTCTGGCGTTCGGCATTTACCTCTCGCCTTGGGATCGCAACCATGCCGAATACGGGCGCCCCGGCTATCTCGACTACTTCCGCAAGCAGATCGTCGAACTGTGCACCGGCTATGGCGACCTGTTCGAGTTCTGGTTCGACGGCGCCAATGGTGGCGACGGCTACTACGGTGGGGCGCGCGAATCGCGCAAGATCGATGCGCCTGCGTATTACAACTGGCCGCGAATGATCGCGCTGGTGCATCAGCATCAGCCGATGGCCTGCACCTTCGACCCGCTCGGCGCCGATATCCGCTGGGGCGGCAACGAAGATGGGATCGCCGGCGATCCATCCTGGCCGACCATGCCCAATGCCCCGTACACGCAGGAAAACGGCAATTCCGGCGTGCGCGGCGGGGCGCTGTGGTGGCCGGCCGAAACCAACACGTCGATCCGCCCGGGCTGGTTCTACCATGCCGACGAAGATGGCAAGGTGCGTAGCCCGGAGAACCTGGTGCGCTACTTCGACACCTCGGTCGCGCGCGGCACCAACATGAACCTCAATCTTCCGCCCGACCGACGCGGCCGCATTCCCGACCACGACGTGGCGGTGCTGCAGAGCTTCGGCGACGCGATCCGCGCCAGCTTCGCCATCGATCTGGCCAAGGGCGCCAAGGCCAGCGCCAGCGCGTCACGTGGTCCCGGGTTCGAGCCAGCGCGCGTGCTCGACCGCCAGCCGGACAGTTACTGGTCCACGCCGGACGATGTCACCACGCCGACGCTCACGCTGGAGCTATCGGCGGTGCACAGTTTCGATTTGATCCGGCTGCGCGAATATCTGCCGCTGGGCGTGCGCGTCACCCGCTTCGCGGTCGACGCCGAAGTCGATGGGCAATGGCGGCGATTGGCCGAAGCGCAGTGCATCGGTGCACAACGCATCGTGCGGCTGGATCGTCCGATCGCCGCACGCCGGGTGCGCCTGGTCGTGCTCGAGGCGCCGGTCTGCCCGGCGATCAGCGAATTCGCGCTGTTCCGCGCCGTTGCGCCAGTGCCGGTCGCGCGGCCGACGGCGAATGCACCGGATGTGCTGTCCACTGCCGGCTGGCGCATCGTCGAGGCGAGCGCGCCAGGGGCGGACACGTTGCTCGACGACGATGCCAGCACCATCTGGATCACCCCAGCCCCCACGCCTGGGCATCCTGTGCAGGCGACCATCGACCTCGGTGCATCGCGCCAGGTCGCCGGGTTCAGCCTCACGCCCTCGCGCACGGTGATGAACGGTGCGGCGCCGCCGAAGGGCTATCGCGCCGAAACCAGCGAAGATGGCCAGCACTGGCAGCCGGCCGGCGCCGGCGAGCTGTCCAATATCGCCTATGCGCTTTCGACCCAGCGCCTGAATTTCCCCGAAGTTCGCCAGATCCGTTACCTGCGGCTGTCGTTCGCGGAAACGGCGCTGCCCGCCGAGCGGCTGGCAATCGCGGGGATCGGTGCATTCTCGCGCTTGCGGTGAGCGCTTGCGCTCCCGCGGGGTCATGTGCCACGTGGGAGTGCATGGCTGGGCCGATGCAGTACCGCGCGCTGAGATGCGTGAGGCGAAGCGATGGAGAGGCAAATCGCCGCATTCGCCTCACGCGTTAACCTGAATCTTCAGCCGCTTTGCACACCGCCGTTCCCGATGAGGCGCTATGGTGCGCGGCGCATGACGCAGGCGACCTGGTTGGGTATGGAACAGAAACAACACGAGTGGATGCAGGCCGTGACCGAGGCGCTCAGCGATTTGCTGGCCGCGCGCGTGGCACAGGCCACGCTGCTGGAAGCGATGCTGGTCTCGCATCCGGATCCGGTCATGCTCAGAAAGGCGTGGGATGAACTGTCGTCCCAGCGCGTCGCCTATGTGGCGCAGAAGAAAGCGCTGGCCGACGATCCACGCCCGATGGATGCCCATACATTGGAGCAATTTCGCGCGTGGGACGAAAAGCTCAACCGCTATTTTCCGCGCGATCCGGCTGGGGGAGATGTGCAGACGTAAGGCTGCCGATCCCGCAAGCGGCAGGACGTCGGTCTGGTGACGTCCGCCGAACATGTCCGAGCCGAAGCTGACGCCCGGCCCGCGATCTTCCGGCAGCAATGACCTGCATGGTGATGCAGGCGTTGGCAAACATGGCGACAGACGGACTTCGACTGGCGTTTGGCACCTGCGGCGCTGTCGAGGCCAACACGGGCCACGCCAGCGCCGCAGGTGCCATAGCGGTGCGCAGCAACTGCCACGTGTTCAAACCACCGATGCGCGCGATTTGGCGGACTCTGCGGGCAGGCGCAGCGTGGCTGAGGTCAGCCCAGGCGCGGTTGCCTGAAGCACGATGTCGCCGCTGCTGCGCGTGGTCTGCAGCAGCGCCGCGCACAGGCCGTTGAATGCCTTGCGCTGCGATGCCTTGTCGTCCTCGTGACTGCTGGGGTCGCCATTGCCGACCCCGATCAGCCGTGCGGGGCCGCGCAGCGCGAAGTGCACCTGGTTGTCGGCGGTCGGTACCGGACGTCCGTGTGCATCGACGATTTCCACCTTCGCCACCGCCACATCTTCGGCATTGGCGCGCAGGGTGGTGCGGTCGCAGCTGAGGCGGATCGCGGCCGGCTTGCCGGTGGTTTCACGGCGTTCGCTGAGCACCCGCTTGCCGCCGCGATAGCCGCGCGCTTCGATCACGCCAGGCGCATAGACCACGCGCCATTCGACGTGGCCGTAAGCCGGCACTTGCTGTAGGCCCTGGCTGACGCCGTTGACCAGCAACTCCACCGCTTCGAGATTGCTATGGCACCAGACCTGGAGACGGCCGTGATCGTCGGGTTGCAGCAGGCCGTCCCAGTTCCAGTGCGGGAACAGATGCAGCACCGGTTCGCTGGTCCATTGCGCGCGGTAGTACCAGTAGTTGTCCTTGGGAAAGCCGCAGCTGTCGAGCACGCCGAATTGCGAAGCGACATTCGGCCAGCGGTTGTAGGGTGTGGGTTCGCCGCGGTAATCGAAGCCGGTCCAGATAAAGCCGCCAGCGATGTACGGGCGCTGCGCGACATAGCTCCACCAGGCTTCGGCAGTGCTCGCCCACCACGGGTGGTCCAGGTCGTAGGCGCGGGTATAGCCGCGTGCATCGTCGCGCTGATAGTTGCCGCGTACCGATACGGTGCTGCCGGTTTCGCTGCCGTAGATCGGAATGTTGGGGTATTGCGCGTGGAAGCCGTCCATCTGGCTGGTACGGTAGTTGAAACCGACCACATCGACGACCTGGCCCACGCCATCGCCGAAGCCCTTGTCCATGGCGAAGGTGGTGGGGCGGGTGGGGTCGAGCTGGCGCACGCGCTGCTGCATGCGCGCGACGATACGCGCGCCGCGTTCGGTGACCTGCTGCGGTTCTTCGTTGCCGAGCGACCACAGGATCACGCTGGGATGATTGCGCCCGCGTCGCACCATGGTTTCCAGTTCGCCCATCGCCTCCGGGTCGGTGGACATGCGCCGGGTTTCTTCGATGACGAACATGCCCAGGCGGTCGCAGAGTGCGACCAGTTCGGGGGTGGCCGGATGGTGCGAGCTGCGATACGCGTTGCAGCCCATCGACTTGAGCTGGCGCAGGCGCCATTCATGCAAGGCGTCCGGAATGGCGGTGCCGACGCCGGCATGGTCCTGGTGATTGTTGGTGCCGTGCAACTTGAGCTGGGTGCCGTTCAACAGAAAACCGCGTTGCGCATCGAAGGCGATGCTGCGCACGCCGAACGGGGTGACCGCCGCATCGGTGGCCTTGCCGTCGCTGTGCACGCTGCTGGTCAGGGTGTAGAGCTGCGGGGTATCGATCGACCACAGCGCGGCCTGGCCGAGCGGCAGGGTCTGTTCGACCACCTGCACCTGGCCGGGTGCAACCGTGATTGCCGTGCTGGCCGCCTGCGCCACGGTGCGTCCATCCGGTGCGGTGATGCGCGCCTGCACCACGCACTGGCGTGGCGCGGTGCCGTCGTTGCGCACCTCGGTAGAAAATTGCGCAGTGGCGTTGCCCTCCTGCACCGTGCTGCGCACGAACACGCCGTCCGACGGAATGTGCAGAGGACCGGTCTTTTGCAGCCACAAATGCCGGTAGATGCCGGCGCCTTCGTAGAACCAGCCTTCGCCCAACGTGGCATCCACGCGAATGGCGATGATGTTGGGCTTGCCGTAGTCGAGCACTTCGCTCAGGTCGACCTCGAAGCCGCAATAGCCGCTGGCATTGCGGCCGACGATGTGGCCGTTGCAGAACACGATGCAGTCGCGGAACACACCATCGAATACCAGGCAGATACGCTTGCCCAGGTCGCTGGCCGGAATCTGCAGGGTGCGCCGATACCAGCCCACGCTGTTTTCAGGAAAGCTGGTCCCCAGCGCCTTGTAGCCGTGTGCGGCGGCGGGGTCTTCCTCGGTCATCGTGGCCGAGATCGGCTCCGGGCGGAACGGCAGGGTCACGGCCCAGTCGTGCGGTAGGTCTACCTGTTGCCAGCCGCTGTCATCGAAGCTCGCCTGCGCAGCGGTGGCGGTGTCCTTGCCGGCCTTGGCAAAGCTGCGCTGGAAGGTGCCAAAGTCGAAATCGCGCGATGCATCGCTGGCATGGCCCAGATGAAAGCGCCAGCCGAAATCGAACAGCAGGCGCTCGCGTGGCGCCTGCGTTGCATCACCCAGAGGGCCAGCCGGCGCGGCGGCTTTGGCAATTGCCGGTGCGGCGGCGGCAGCGCCGGGCACCAGGGCGGCGCTGCCAACCGGGAGTGCCGCGCTCACGCCGCTTGCAAGCATGCCGCGCAGCAGATCGCGGCGATTGATGCCGGTCATGGCTGTGTCCTCGCGCTGACGTCTGCCGGTTTTGCCGATGCAGGCGTCTGCGCTGCGGGCGTGTACGAGGGCGGCGCGCCGGTATACGGGTGGTGCATGAAATCGATCGCCGGCAGCACTTCATTGCCATGGTTGAAATCGAAGAAGCCGGCGTTTTCCCACGACGAGCCGGTGCCCCAGCGCGTCTTGCAGCTGCTACTGGTCCATGCCGGCTCCCAGTACACCACGCCGGCGCCGCCGGTATCGATGACCAGCTGGGTGAGGTCGATCATGTACTTGGACTGGCCTTGCGGCGTGGCCGGGTAGCCGGCAATCAGCGCGTCTTCGCCGAGCAGGTTGTGCGAGGTGTCGCCGGATTCCAGGGTCCACGGGTAGGCGGTTTCCACCACGACCACATCGGCAGCGTAGCGGCCGCGCAGGCGCTTGATGGTCTTGCCCAGCTGCGCCATCGATTGCGTCGACCATTTGCGGTAGTAGCTGATGCCGATCAGATCGAAATCGGTGACGCCGGCCTTGGTGGCGGCGGCGAACCACGGCTCCACATTTTCCGGCTGGGCGATATGCAGCATCACCCGCGGTTTGATCGCCGAGCGTGCGCTCATGTCGCGCACCGCCTTGATGCCGGCGTTGAACAGCTTGGCGTTGCGCTGCCAATCGATGGGGCGCTTTTTGTCCCAGGGCTTGCTATCCATCAAGTCGGAATTACTTTCGTTGCCCACTTGCACCAGCTCCGGCATCAAGCCGCCGCGGTCGAGCGCGCTCAGCGTGTCGTAGGTGAACCCATACAACGTGCGCGCCAGCTCGTCGGTGTCGGTGATGCTGGCCCAGGCCTTGGGAATCAGCTGTTTTTCGCCATCGGCCCAATCGTCGGAATAGTGCAGATCCAGCAGCACCTGCATGCCTTGCGCACGTGCACGCGCAATGGTTTTCTTGACGTCGGACAGGTCGCTGTACTTGGTCCAGCGCGCATCGTTCCACAGCCGCACCCGCACCAGATTGGCGCCGTGTGCATGAAACAGTTCGAACGGATCGGTGACTACGCCATTCTCGCGGTACTGCACGCCGCATTCCTCCATCTCGTTGACGTAGGACAGGTCCGCACCGAGATACAGCGTGGCGGGAGCCGGGGCGGCGTGTGCGAAGGTGGAAATGGCCAGCGCCAGGAGCGCGGGCGTCCAGAGACGACGTGGTGAGCGCATGCAATTCCTCGACAGAGACAACGTGGAGCGGGTGACAGCCTGCCGCGGGCGACCGTGCTGCTGCGCGGCCGCTGTGCAGCATCCAAGCGTGGCTTGCCGATGGGATGCCACACAGCTGCCGCGGTTTGATGCAGGTATGCAGTGATCAGATCGGCTGCGCAGGAGCATATGCCGCCGATCGGGCAGCGCTTAGAGCATCTACCAAACCTACTGCGCGGCCGCCAGGCAGGCGCGGTCCGTGTTCGGAATCGGCTTGTACCACTTGTACGCTCCGGTTATTGCGCGCCGTCCGCACCCACCCGGCGACTGCGCGTGACGTTTTGTTGGCCGCGCTTAGAATTTGTAGGTTGCTTCCAACTGGTAACGGCGCCCGAACACCTGGTAGCCGCCATCGTCCTGATTGGCCAGACGGTTGGGCTTGTTGTCGGTATAGGCACGCAGTGGTTCGTTGGTGAGGTTGCCGGCCTGGAAGCGGAAGCCCAGCTGCTTGCTGTACTGCCAATTCAAGCTTAGGTCCACGGTACCTTCGCTCTGCAGGCGTGCCAGCCGCGCGGCATTCCAGCCGTACACCACCGTGTAGGGGCTGTGGTATTTGTAGCCCACGCGTGCTTCGAAGGTGCCGTTGCTGTACCACAGGTCGAAGGTGCCGGTCTTGCGCGCCAGGCCGCTCAGCGGCAACGGGTTGTCTTCCGGCGAGAATTCCTTGAGGTTGGAATCCACCAGCGAATAGTTGGAGTAGACGCCGAAGTTTTCCATGTGCGGGATGAAGAAGAACGGCGTCTGGAAGGTCAGCTCCACACCGTTGATGTAGCCGCCACCGCCATTGAACGGCGCGCTGACCAGGTAATCCAGGCCGTTGATCACTTCGCGGTCGGTACGGTAGCCGATGCTCGAATCCACTTCCTTGCGATACACGGCCAGTGCGGCGAGCGCTTCGGTGTGGAAGTACCACTCGTAGGAGACGTCGACCTGGGTGGCCTTGAACGGGTCCAGCTGCGGATTGCCGCCGCTGCCGGTGAGCTGGCCGACGGTAACCGTGGGGTCGTCCAGGCGACGGCCGGTGCGCAGTTCGTCCAGCGGCGGACGCGCGATGACCTTGGCTACCGCGACGCGCAGGATGCGTTGATCGTCGATCAGGAAGTTGAGTGTCGCGCTGGGCAACACGTCGGTGTATTCCTTGCTGGCGCTGCTGGGCTGCACATTGCCGCCGACCGAATCGAAGCCGTTGCTGCTGGTCTTGGTGTTGACCAGGCGCACGCCGACATTGCCGGTGACATCGGTGCCGAACAGCTGCGAGCTGAAGACCGCCTTGGCGAATGCTTCGCGCACATCTTCCTTGACGTTCCAGTGGTCGAGCATCTGCTCATCGAGCGTGCCCGGGTCGAAGCCGCCAAAGCCGACACGTGCGATCTCGGCCAGGTTGCCGCCGGTCAGCGTGGGCACGTTCAAGTCCGGCATGCCGACCGGGTAGATCAGATCCTGATACGCCGAAATCGGCTGGTCGTAGCCGGACTGGTTGCTGAGGAAGTGGCGGTTCTGCTTTTCGCGCCGCGCCGCGCGTGCGCCGAATTCCAGCGAGGTGAACGGGCCGGCATCCACTGCACGGCTGGCATTGAGCGCCAGCGCGGCGATCTTGTCGCGCAGTGCCTGCGGTTCGGTCTGGCCGGCGATGCCGTATTCGGGCGTGTCCGAGCTGGTGCTGATCGTCGGCGTGACGCTGCGGCGGAAGTCGAACGACACCGTGTCCGGGTTGCTGCCGAAGCGCACCGCCTGCCAGGTGTTGTCGCGCTTGGCCTGCGAGAACGAGAGGTCGCTGCCCAAGGTCCACACATCGCCGTTCCACTTGGCATTCAAGCCACCGGCGGTGAGCGTCTTGACCTCGTTGTAGTGGCTGACCACATGGTCGACCTGCAGGTTGGAGTTGGCCAGCGTGCCGGCCACCACATCGCCATCGACGATGGTGTAGGACGAGCCCGGCGTGGTGTACGGATTGGTCGCGCCGGAAAAGGTGCTGAAGTCCAGGCCGTTGAACCAGTTCTGCAGCTGGTCTTCGTCGATCTCGATGCGCGAGTACAGGCCATCGAACTTCAACTCGAAATTGCCCGAGCGCCACTGCACGGTGCCCATCGCACCGGTGCGGGTCTGGTCGATCAGCTTGAGCTGGTCGGCCGCGCCGAACGGGGTGGGATCGACGGTGCCATCGCCATCGACGTCGCGCGAGGTAGTGGCATCGGTATAGCCCCAGCTGCCGATCGAGGAGCTGGCGTTCTTCTGTTTCTGATAGGTGGCGCCGAACGCCACGGCCAGGTTGTCGTTGAACTTGTGCACCCAGCTGGCGCCGAAGCGGCTGCCCCACGGGGTGTAGCCGTCCACGTCCTTGGCGTGGTCGTAGAACACCGGGCCGGCAGTGCCGACGAAGCCCGGGCCGGTGTAGTCCAGCGGGCTGATGGTGGAAATGTCCACGGTGGCGGCCAGGCCACCGGCCACCAGGTCGGCCGATTGGGTCTTGTAGACCTTGACGGTGGAGACGATCTCGGTGGGAAACACTTCCCAGCGCACCGCACGATTGGGCTCGGAGGAGGCGATCTCGCGCCCGTTGACGGTGCCCATGGTCATGCGCGGTCCCAGGCCGCGCACGGTGGCCAGGCTCTCGTTACCACGGTCGCGGGTGCCGTTGACGCCGGGCAGGCGCACCAGCGCTTCGGCCACGGTGACGTTGGGCATCTGGCCCATGTTGTCTGCGGAGATCACTTCCATGACGTGATCGGACAGCTGCTTGGCCTGCACGGCCTGATTCAGGCTGGCGCGCTGGCCGATCACGGTGATGTTGTCCAACGTGACCGGCGCCTGGCCATTGCTGGCGGCGCTGCTGGTGTCGTTGGCCGGTGGTGCGGCGGGCGTGGTGTCCTGCGCGTGTGCGCTGAACGCGGTGGCCAGCACGCAGGCGATGGTGGTGCAGAGGATGTCGCGGACCGGCGTGCGGCGCAGGCGCCGGCGTGCCGAATGACCGGTGTGGTGAACAGGCATCGGTTGATCCCTCCCAGGACTAGTGACCGAATTAGGTGGTGGCGACTGGTGCGGCCAGCCGCATGAAGCGGGTCTGGCACGTCCGCGCGGGCGTGGCGAATGGTGCGGTGCTGCGTGATGGGCGTTATGTGTTCGTTTTCGTGGCGCCGGAAGTGCGATACATCGCGCTGGCGTCCCCCTGTCATGCATCTATCTGCTTCAGGGTAGAAGCGCAAGCCATTCCATTCCAATGAAGCATTTTGCGGAAGCTATCTCGCCTTGGAATGCTGTGCTGCAGCACATGCGTGTTTACGGGGTCTGTCTGGTCAGTGAATGGATTCGGCAGCAACTCCCCAAGATGCCGGCAGTTCTCCACGCAGGCGGCGCGTCAAAGCAACCACTGGCATCGGCGTGAGCGAGGCACCTGTCTATGCCGCTGCCATCGCAGGCCGACGCACTGCCACTGCCGATTCCCAAATCCGAATTCCCCCAACACGTTAACGCGCACTCGCTGGCAGGCGCGGTAGCGCAGGAAACGCGCGCTGCACGCAGTCGCTGCGTTCGCACGTCAGGCAGCCCGGGCCGATCGGCACTGCATCGTCTACCGCGTTCAGATCCCAACCGCGCGCGTACACCAGTTGATCGGCGTGGCGCAGGTCGCAGCCCATTGCCAAGGCAAACGTCTTGCGCGGGCGGCCATACCCGGGCGGGCCGCTGCTGACCTGGCGGGCCAGCCAGAAATAGCGCCGGCCATCGGGCATGCGCGCGATCTGGGTGAGGATGCGGTCGGGCTGGTTGAAGGCTTCGTACACGATCCACAGCGGACATGCGCCGCCGACATGCGAGAAGTGGAAGTCGGTGGCCGAGTGGCGTTTGGACACGTTGCCGGCGCGGTCCACCCGCATGAAAAAGATCGGCAAGCCGGCCGCGCCGCGCCGCTGCAAGGTGCTGAGCCGGTGGCAGACCGCTTCGAAACCGACGTCGAAGCGGTGGGCCAACCATTCGATGTCGTAGCGCGAGGTTTGCGCGCTGTGCAGGAACGCGCTGTACGGCATCACCAGTGCGCCGGCAAAATAGTTCGACAGCCCCATCCGCGACAGCGCGATGCGCTCGGCATCTTCGAAACCGGCATCGGCAATGCGCGCGTCCAGCAGCGGTGCGCATTCCAGCAGTGCCAACTGCGCGGCCATCTGGAATGCCTGCTGGCCTGGCCGCAGATGCGCGGGCAACCACAGCACGCGCATCTGCGCATCCATGCGGCGTTTGTCGCTGTGCAGGTCGGTGGCGTCCTGCACCAGCAGGCCATGACGATCGGCCAGCCGTTGGCGCAGCCGGAGCGGCAGGTTTTCCGGGGTCAATCCAAGTTCGGCGTAAAGCGCTTCTGCGCGCTCGTCGAGCTCGGGCAGATAGTTGTGCGCGCGATTGAAGTAGTCGCGCACCTGCTCGCCGGGCGACAGCGATGGGATTGCCGTGTATTCGACCCCGATCTGCGATTCCAGCGCAGCGTTGCGTTCGAGCAGATGGTGATGCGCGCGGTGCAAATCCAGCAGTGCCCGCGCTACCTGCGGCAGGTTGCCGGTGAGCGCGCGCAGCTCGGCTGGCAATAGCGTATGGCCCAGGCTGCGCAGCGATTCGTCCAGCGGCTCGACCAGCGCGGCCGCGTCGTCCAGATCCAACAAGCCGTCCAGATCGCCCAACGTGGCCTTGAGCCGCTGCTGGATGGCCAGGGTGAGCGGGCGCTGGTTGCGCTCGATCTGATTGAGATAGCTCGGCGACAGTCCAAGCCGACGCGCCAGTTCGGCCTGGCTCAGGCCGTGGCGCTGGCGCAGCCGCTGCAGGCGCAAGCCGAGTTGGTGGCGGAGTTGAGCGTGCGACGGAGGCATTCGCAAGATTCGCAAAATTATGCCGCAAGCTTAGCGCGATTAAGCAATCGAACGCTGGGAATGTCATGTGCCTATGCGAACAATGCGAATTCACGGCCGGCAAAACCGATGTCTTCCTTATCAGCGAGCCCTGCAATGCGCCAATCCGTCCCCCGCGTGTCGTTGTTGATCGATGGTGAAATGGTGGTCTCGGCCAGCGACCATTGGCAGGACGTGGTCAATCCGGCCGATCAATCGGTGTTGGCGCAGGTCCCGTTCGCCACCACCGCCGAAGTGGACGCCGCAGTCGCCGCGGCCAGCCGCGCCTTCGTCACCTGGCGCAAGACGCCGATCGGCGCGCGCGCGCGCATCTTCCTCAAGTACCAGCAGCTGATCCGCGAACACATGCCCAAACTGGCCGCGCTGCTCAGCGCCGAGCAGGGCAAGACGCTGGCCGATGCCGAAGGCGATGTGTTCCGCGGGCTGGAAGTGGTGGAGCACGCCGCGGCGATCGGCAATCTGCAACTGGGCGAGCTGGCCAATAACGTCGCCACCGGCGTGGACACCTACAGCCTGCTGCAGCCCTTGGGTGTGTGCGCAGGTATCACCCCGTTCAACTTCCCGGCGATGATTCCGTTGTGGATGTTCCCGATGGCGATCGCCACCGGCAACACCTTCGTGCTCAAGCCGTCCGAGCAGGATCCGATGGTGACCATGCGGCTGGTGGAGCTGGCGTTGGAGGCGGGCATTCCCAAGGGCGTGCTCAACGTGGTGCATGGCGGCGAAGACGTGGTGAATGCGCTGTGCGATCACCCCCAGATCAAGGCACTGTCGTTCGTCGGCTCCACCAAGGTGGGCACGCACGTGTATCAACGCGCCTCGCTGGCCGGCAAGCGCGTGCAATGCATGATGGGTGCGAAGAATCACGCTGTGGTGTTGCCGGACGCCAACCGCGAGCAAACCCTCAATGCGATGGTCGGCGCCGCATTCGGTGCCGCCGGACAGCGTTGCATGGCCGCCTCCACGTTGGTGCTGGTCGGTGAAGCGCGCACGTGGATTCCGGAGTTGGTGACCAAGGCCAGCAGTTTGAAGATCGGCGCCGGTCACGCGCCGGGCACCGAGGTCGGCCCGCTGATTTCCTGCGCGGCGCGCGCGCGCGTGGAAGGCTTGATCGCTTCCGGGGTGGAGCAAGGCGCCACCCTGGAACTGGATGGCCGCGCGCCACAGGTACCGGGTTTCGAGCAAGGCAACTTCGTCGGCCCGACCATCTTTTCCGGCGTCAAACCCGGCATGCGGATCTACGACGAAGAAATCTTCGGGCCCGTGTTGGTCATTCTCGAGGCCGCCACGCTGGACGAGGCCATCGCGTTGGTCAACGCCAATCCCAACGGCAATGGCACGGCGTTGTTCACCCAATCCGGTGCGGCCGCACGGCGTTTCCAGGAAGACATCGATGTGGGCCAGGTCGGCATCAACGTGCCGATTCCGGTGCCGGTGCCGCTGTTTTCCTTTACCGGTTCGCGCGCTTCCAAGCTCGGCGACCTGGGTCCGTACGGCAAGCAGGTCGTGATGTTCTACACCCAGACCAAGACCGTGACCGCGCGCTGGTTTGACGATGAAACGCTCGGCCATGGCGTCAACACCACCATCTCTCTCAAGTGAACCGAGCGCCATGAACGCAGCCATCCAGTTACACCCCAACCTGGCCGATTTGAACGACGAGCAGAAGGCCTTTCGTGCCACCGCCCGCGACTTCGCTGACAAGGAGCTTGCTCCGCATGCGGCGCAGTGGGACGTAGAAGGCCACTTCCCGCGCGAGGCCATCGCCAAGGCCGCCGAACTCGGCTTTTGCGGGCTCTACACCGATGAAGGCGTGGGCGGCCTGGGGATGCGTCGGCTCGATGCGGCCGTGATATTCGAAGAGCTTGCCACGGTGGATCCGTCCACCTCGGCTTTCCTCACTATCCACAATATGGTCACCTGGTTTATCACCAGCTACGGCACCGATGCCGTGCGCGCGCAGTGGGGCAAGGCAATGACCAGCGGCGCCAAGCTGGGCTCGTACTGCCTGACCGAACCGGGTAGCGGCTCGGATGCGGCCTCGCTGAAATCCCGCGCGCAGCGCGACGGCGACAGCTATGTGCTCAATGGCAGCAAAGCCTTCATTTCCGGCGCCGGCGCTACCGACGTGCTGGTGGTGATGGCGCGCACCGGCGAAGAGGGCGCACGTGGCATCAGTGCGTTCGTGGTGCCCGCCGATGCGCCGGGCATCAGCTACGGCCGCAAGGAAGAAAAGATGGGCTGGAACAGCCAGCCCACGCGCGGGGTGACCTTCGAGAACGTGCGCATCCCGGCGGGGAACCTGCTTGGCAAGGAAGGCGAGGGTTTCAAGATGGCGATGAAGGCGCTGGACGGCGGCCGCATCAATATCGCCGCCTGTTCGTTGGGCGCAGCGCAAGGCGCGTTGGATGCCGCGCGCCGTTACATGGGCGAGCGTCGCCAGTTCGGCAAGAAGCTGGCCGAGTTCCAGGCGCTGCAATTCAAGCTCGCCGACATGGCCACCCAACTGGTGGCCGCGCGGCAGATGGTGCACACCGCCGCACGCAAGCTCGATGCCGGCAGTCGCGATGCCACCGTGTGGTGTGCGATGGCCAAGCGCTTCGCCACCGATGCCGGCTTTGCCATCTGCGACGACGCACTGCAGATCCATGGCGGCTACGGCTATATCCGCGAGTACCCGGTCGAGCGTTTGCTGCGCGACAGCCGCGTGCATCGGATTCTGGAAGGCACCAATGAGGTGATGCGCATGATCGTGGCGCGTCATCTGCTCAATGGCGAGGATGAGCTGAGATGAGCGATTGGGAGGGGCGCATCCACGCCGGTCTGCAGGTCGAGCGCGATGGCCATGTGGCCATCGTCACGCTGAGCAACCCGCCGGCCAATACCTGGACGGTGCACAGCCTGGGAGCCCTGCGCGACCTGGTGCGCGCACTGGATGCCGACCGCAGCGTCTATGCGCTGGTGATCACCGGCGAAGGCGAGAAGTTCTTCAGCGCCGGTGCCGATCTCAAGCAGTTTGCAGAGGGCGACAAGGCCGACGCACGCGCGGCCGCACGCCGCTTTGGCGAAGCGTTCGAAGCCTTGAGTGCATTCCGCGGCGTATCGATCGCCGCAATCAACGGCTATGCGATGGGCGGTGGACTGGAGTGTGCATTGGCGTGCGATCTGCGCATCGCCGAGCAGCACGCACAGCTCGCGTTGCCCGAAGCCAGCGTGGGCCTGCTGCTATGCGCAGGCGGGACGCAAAACCTGCCGCGCCTGGTCGGCGAAGGCTGGGCCAAGCGCATGATCCTGCTCGGGGAACGCGTCGATGCGACGACCGCACAGCGTATCGGCTTGGTGGAAGAAGTGGTCGGCGAGGGCGAGTCGCGTGCGCTGGCCATTGCCTGGGCGCAGCGTGCCGGCAAACAGAGCCCGGTCAGTGTGGCGGCGTGCAAGCGACTGGTGCAGTCCACGCGCCATGGCACACATGCCGCCGCGTTGATTGCCGAACGCGAAGCGTTCGTCGATCTGTTCGAACACGCCGATCAGTCCGAAGGCGTGGCCGCCTTTCTGGAGAAGCGCGCGCCGCAGTGGAGCAATCACTGATGGCCGAGCTCAGCGCAACCGACGATGCACCGGTCTTGTTTGAGCAGCGTATGTGCGCCGATGGGCATCGCCTCGGCATCGCCACCTTGCATGCGCCCAAGACGCTCAATGGCCTGTCCTTGCAGATGACGCGGTTGCTGGATGCGCAGTTGCGCGCCTGGGCCGACGATGCGCAGATTGCCTGCGTGGTGATGCGCGGTGCCGGTGAAAAGGCGTTCTGTGCCGGGGGCGATCTGCACGGCCTGTACCAGAGCATGCGTGCGCATCGCGATGCAGTGCCCGACGGTGCAGCGCGACGCGCAGCGCCGCAGGCCAACGCCCATGCCGCCGCCTTCTTCGAAGAAGAATATCGGCTCGACCATCGCATCCACGCATACCCGAAGCCGCTGCTGTGTTGGGGCCACGGCATCGTCATGGGCGGTGGCATCGGCTTGATGTCCGGTGCCAGCCATCGCGTGGTCACCGAGCGCTCGCGCCTGGCCATGCCGGAGATCAGCGTCGGCTTGTTCCCGGATGTGGGTGGAAGCTGGTTGTTGCGTCGTGTGCCGCAGGGTGCCGGTGTGTTTCTTGCGCTGACCGGCGCGCCGCTCGATGCCAGTGATGCGGTTTACGCAGGGCTCGCCGACGTGCGCCTGGAGCATGCGCAGTACGCAGCGGTGCTGGATGCGCTGAGTGCGCATGCCTGGACGGGCAATGCCGACGATGATCGCACCCAACTCAGTGCATTCCTGCATGGCATCGCGCAACCGACCGCGCCGGGCCCACTGCAGCTGCACGCACCGCTGATCGAACAGGTGGTCGCTGGCGAATCGCTGGAACAGGTCGTCGCCGCAATCCTGGCGCTGCACAGCGAAGACAGCTGGCTGCAGGCCGCACGTGCCACCTTGGCGGCGGGTGCTCCCGGCTCGGCGCGCCTGGCCTGGGAACTGCATCGTCATCCGCGCACCACGACGCTGGCCGACACCTTCCGCACCGAATACGTGGTTGCATTGCATGCGGCGGCACATGGCGATTTTGCCGAAGGCATCCGTGCGCTGTTGATCGACAAGGATCGCCGGCCGCACTGGCAACCTGCGTCGCTGGAAGCAGCCGATGCGCAGTGGGCCGCCGACTTCTTCGTTGCGCCCTGGTCGACCGGGCAACACCCGCTTGCCGATCTGGGGGCAGGCGATCTAGGCGTGCATTGATAGGTGTGTATGGAGTGGCTGGCGACTGGCCAAGCAGGTCCGGCTCAAGCCGGGAATGCAGTGCGATTGCCATGTCTCACTGGCGCTGTCGCACCGCAAAACCGGCCGTGGTTCCATGCGCATCGGCAATCCGTGATGACCCCGGCAATCTATTGAAGATCGTCCCAATGTGGAAACCGACACCATGAGCAAGATCGCTTTTATCGGCCTGGGCAATATGGGCGGGCCAATGGCCGCCAATCTGATCAAGGCCGGGCATCAGCTGCGGGTGTTCGATCTCGCACCGGCTGCCCTGGACGCTGCCGCCGCCGCCGGCGCGCATGCTGCCAGCTCCGCGCAGGACACTCTGGCCGATGCAGAGATCGTGATCTCCATGCTGCCTGCGAGCCGCCACGTCGAAGGCCTGTACCTGGGCGAGGCCGGAATTCTGGCGCAGATTCCGCACGGTGCCCTGGTGATCGATTGCAGCACCATCGCACCGCTGTCTGCGCGCAAGGTGGCCGATGCGGCCAAGGCGCGTGGCCTGACGATGCTGGATGCCCCGGTCTCCGGTGGCACCGCCGGTGCTGCAGCCGGCAGCTTGACCTTCATCGTCGGCGGCGCTGCCGATGTGCTGGAGCGCGCGCGTCCGGTGCTGCAGGCCATGAGCAAGAACATTTTCCATGTCGGTGACAATGGTGCAGGGCAGGTCGCCAAGCTGTGCAACAACATGGCCTTGGGCGTGATCATGGCGGCCACCGGTGAAGCGCTGGCACTCGGCGTTGCGCAGGGCCTGGATCCTGCCGTGCTCTCGCAGATGATGGCGGTCAGCACAGGGCGCAGTTGGGCCACCGAAGTGTGCAACCCATGGCCCGGCGTGCTGCCCAATGCCCCTGCATCGCGCGGCTACAGCGGCGGGTTCGGCAACGACTTGATGCTCAAGGATCTGGGTCTTGTCGCCGAGTCGGCGGTGCAGGCCGGCGTGTCGATTCCGCTCGGCGAGCTGGCGCGCAACCTGTATGCAATGAATAGCCAGGCCGGCAACGGAGCGCTGGATTTTTCCAGCGTGATCAAGCTGGTCGCCAAGGTCTGAGCAGCGATCTGGCCCGTACCGTTCCTTGATGGGTGCGTTGCGGAAATGGGAGAGACACCTGGATCACCCGTGCATGCGCTTTCATCAGTCGTCGACACGGTTGCTGCCCGACGTCGGCAGCGTGTTGTGGGCAAGCGACGGGTTTGAGCAAGCTGCGTTCACGCGCGGTCTAAAACGCTCGTCGGTAGCCGAGACCTCGTGCTCGTGCCCCGCGTGATCCGGGGACAAGTCGCTGGCGTTCCAGATCACTTCGCAAGTGCACGGATGCACGACCGCACGGTTGGCACGTACAGATGGCACGACGGTGCCCCGCCGTGTTCGCAGATGCCTGCGCCTCCCATCGTGCGGCCCTCCGCCCCCGCAAATAGCGCAATCACTATGCTTCTGCGGCCAGCCGCATGACGCGCGTGATGTGATGTCATCACGTACAGGTGTAATAGTCTCCGCCATCGCCTGCGCCTAATGTGCGCGTATCGCACGAGACCACGACATCCATGGGACACGACCACAACCACGCACCCAGCGAAATTCGCCACGAAACGCCCTTGTGGTGGGCGCTGGGCCTGACCGCCACCTTCCTGGTGGCAGAGATCATCGGCGCGTTCGTGACCAACAGCCTGGCGCTGCTGTCCGACGCCGCCCATATGGCCACCGATACCGTCGGCCTGATGATCGCGCTGGTCGCGGTGCGCTTGAGCCGTCGCCCGGCCGACGCGCGGCGCACGTATGGCTATGTGCGGCTCGAAGCGCTCGGCGCATTGGCCAATGGTGCGCTGCTGTTCGCAGTGGGCGGCTACATCCTGTGGGACGCCACGCAACGCTTTCGCGCCCCGCAGGACATTTCGTACAGCGGCATGCTGTTGATCGCCGGCTTCGGCCTGGTAATCAATCTGATCGCGATGAAGCTGCTGCATGCCGGCAGCGGCGAAAGCCTCAACTTCAAGGGCGCTTATCTGGAGGTCTGGAGCGACATGCTCGGCTCGGTGGCGGTGATCATCGGTGCCTTGTTGATCCGCTGGACCGGTTGGCAATGGATCGACCCGGTACTGGCCGTGCTGATCGGCCTGTGGGTCCTCCCACGCACCTGGGTGCTGCTGCGCGAAGCGATCAACGTGTTGCTCGAAGGCGTTCCCAAGGGCATCGATCTGGCCCAGGTGCAGCAGGCACTCACCAACCATCCCGACGTCGAAGACGTACACGATCTGCATGTCTGGGCACTGGCCTCCAGCACGCCTGCGCTGACCGCGCACATCGTGGTCAACGAGGCGACCGACCGCGACCGCCTGCGCGACACGCTCGGCACCTTGCTGCACGACCGCTTCGACATCGACCACGTTACCTTGCAGGTGGAAAGCGGCGACTGCGGCACCGACCCCTGCGGTACGCTAAGGCCCGCTGCAGACGCTGGAGATGACGCGCATCATGGGCACGGGCATTCCCATCACTAAGCTCTGGTAGTGGTAGCTCATCCAATCAGCGCGTCTGGACCCGCAGACCCCAGAAGCAGGAAGCGTCCGGCGCAGGTGCGACATATCTCGATTGCGCTCGACGGCGAGGTAGTCGTTGCCAACATCTGCAAGCTGCCGCCTGGGACGCAAAAAAGAAGGCCGCCAACGGCAGCCTTCTTGCAAATCAAACGCTGTGCGGGATAGCTGCCAGCGTTAGGCAACGGCTTCCCGCAACAACGGCGAGTCCCAGCCCGGGCGTGGTGCGAAGCGTTCGCCGTAGCGCACATGCAGCGCCTGTAAACGCTCCAGCAGCACGTCGGCGCCGACGCTGCGGATGTGCTGGATGGGGCCCCCACGGAATGGCGCAAAGCCCGTGCCGAAGATGACGCCGGCATCGAGCAGGTCCGCATCGGCCACCACGCCGTCGTGCAGGCACGCCACCGCTTCGTTGAGCAGCGGCAGGATCAGGCGATCTTCCAGGTCCTCCGGCGCGGTATAGCCGCTGGCAATCTCGGGCTTGACCGCGCGCCCGTTCTCCCACTTGTACAACCCCTGGCTGTCCTTCTTGCCGCGCTTGCCGGCTTCCACGGTGGCCAGCGCGGCAGGAATCGGCAGGTGCAGGAACGGCGCCAACTCCGCACCGACGCCGGCGGCGACATCCAGGCCCACGGTGTCGATCAGTTCGATCGGCCCCATCGGCATGCCGAATTTCACCGCGGTCTTGTCCAGCACCGGGCCGGGAATGCCTTCGGCATAGGCGGTGGCCGCTTCAAGCAGGTACGGGAACAGTACCCGGTTGACCAGGAAGCCCGGCGTGCCGGCCACCGGAACGGGAAACTTGTCCAGCGCCTTGCAGAACGCAGCCAGACGCGCCACGTTGGCCGGATCCAGACCATCGTGCTGCACGATTTCCACCAGCGGCATCATCGCCACCGGGTTGAAGTAGTGCAGGCCGGCGAACTGCGCCGGACGCTGGATGTGGCCACGCAATTCGGTCAGCGGAATCGAAGAAGTATTGGTGGTCAGCAATGCATCCGGCTTGAGCTGCGGCTCGATCGATTGATACAGATCGCGTTTTGCCTGCGGGTTTTCGATGATCGCCTCGATCACCAGGTCGGCCTGCGTCACGCCCGCACCGGCCAGGTCGCCGCGCAGACGCGCCGCCACCGCCGGCCGCTTGGCGTCGTCCTTGACGCGCTTGGCGAACAGCTCGCCGCCGCGTGTCAGCGCCGTATCGATAAAGCGCTGCTCGCGGTCCTGCAACGTGACTTCGAAGCCCTTGTAGGCAGCCCACGCGGCGATATCGCCCCCCATCACGCCTGCGCCGATCACATGCACATGGCGGATCGGTGCCGCCGCCGCGCCGGCCGCGTCCTTGCCGCCCAGCGCTTTCAAACGCTCGGTCAGGAAGAAGATGCGGATCAGGTTGCGTGCGGCCGGCGTGCTGGCGAGCTTGACCACCGCCTTGCGCTCGGCCGCCAGACGCGCCTGGATGCCGCTGCCGCCAGCCCGCTCCCACACGTTGATCAAGGCGTATGGCGCCGGGTAATGCGCCTTGCGCGCCTTGCGCGCAACCTGTTTGCGCATCTGCGGCGCCAGCAGTTTGCGCGCCAGCAAGGTGTTGGTGGCCCACGCCGTGACGCGCTGTTTGAACGGGCGTGTGGTGCCGGTGAGCGCCAGGGCGGCAGCCACATCGACCAATACGGCAGGGGCGGCGACCTTGTCGAGCAGACCCATCGCGCGCGCGGCCTTCGCCGACACGGTGCGGCCGGTGAGCATCAGATCCATCGCGGCCGGCGCACCGATCAGGCGCGGCAAGCGGGCGCTGCCGCCCCAGCCGGGGAAGATGCCGAGCTTGGTTTCCGGCAGGCCGATGCGCGTGCTGGCGTCGTCGGATGCCACCCGATAGCGGCAGGCCAGCGCGATTTCGGTGCCGCCGCCCATGCAGAAGCCGTGGATCGCCGCCACCGTGGGGCAGGGCAGCTCGGCGAGCTTCTGGAACACCTGCTGGCCGCGATGGATCGCATCGTTGACCGTGCCCTTGCGGTCGAAATCCTGGAATTCCTTCAGGTCGGCGCCCGCAATGAAGCCGTTGGCCTTGCCCGAGCACAGCACCACGCCCTTGGGCGGGTCCAGTGCCAGCCGCTCGACCAGTGCGCCCAGTTCGAGCAGCACCTCCTGCGAAAACGCGTTGACCGGTGCGCCCTGGCGATCAAGGCTGAGCACGACCACGCCGTCTTCGCGCAGGTCGGCCTGCCAATGGCTGAATCGGAGCCCGTCGAAACCTGGAAGCATGCGTCTGGCCGTCCGGCGATATAAGGAAAGGTCGTTATCATCCAGAGCTTGTTTCCTTCACGTCAAATACCCATACCTGTCGAAACGGGAGACGCGCGCTTCGGCGCGACGTCGCCAACGGCGCATCGGTGCCGCTACCCTGATGCGTGACGGTGGTACGGATCGGCGTGAACTTTTCTTTTCAATGGCGGTCTCATTGCCCGACTTCGGTGGGCTGACAGGAGTGCGGCCCGACATGGCCGAAGTCGATACACCTCAGGAGCTGGACCTGGAACTGGTCCGGCGTGTGCAGCGCGGCGAAAGCGCAGCGTTCGATGTGCTGGTGCGCAAATACCAGCATCGGATCGTTGCGTTGATCGGGCGCTACATTGCCGACTGGAGCGAATGCCAGGACGTGGCCCAGGACACCTTTGTGCGTGCGTATCGCGCGATCAACAGTTTCCGAGGCGACTCCCAGTTCTATACGTGGCTGCACCGCATTGCCGTCAACACTGCCAAGAACCATCTGGTTGCGCACAACCGCCGGCCGCCCACCGACGACATCGAGATCAGCGATGCCGAGCAATTCGATGGAGCGACCCGGTTGCGTGACACCGACACCCCGGAGCGCGAATTGATGCGACAGGAGCTGGAACAAACGGTGATGCGCGCGGTCCAAGCCCTACCGGAAGAACTTCGGTCGGCCATCACCCTGCGCGAGGTGGAGGGGCTGAGCTATGAGGACATCGCGCGAAAGATGGATTGCCCGATCGGAACGGTGCGCTCGCGCATTTTCCGGGCGCGCGAGGCCATCGACATCGAGCTGCGGCCTCTGCTGGAGACCGAAAGCGCTACCCGTGAGCGACACCGCGTATGAAACAGAACCCTGCTATGTCCACCACCGACAAGTTCGAGCTTCGCTATCGCCAGCAGCTGTCTGCGTTGGTCGACGGTGAATTGAGTGCCGACGAGTCGCGCTTCCTGCTGCGCCGTTTGGCCCACGACGAAGAATTAGCTGGCTGCCACGAGCGCTGGCAGTTGTGCGGCGATGTGCTGCGCGGTGCGGCCAGTGCGCCGGCACCACTGGATTTTGCGGCGCGCGTGCGCAGTGCCATTGCCGCCGAACCGGCCCCGCAAGCGCGGCCGGCCCCGCGCTCGGCGGCGCGCTGGCGCTGGGGTGGTGGCGCGGCGATTGCGGCGTCGGTCGCGGCAATTGCCTTGTTCATGTCGCGCGAGCGCCTGCCTGAAGCCACCGCGCCTGTGACTGAAACACCTGTGTACGCCACCGCTGCGCAGCTTCCGCCTGCCTCGCAGCCGCCGCATACACCCCAGGGACCGAAGGCGCCAGCGGCGCCGGCTCCAGGAACGCCGGATGAAGTGGTCGCGCTCGCCGCCGCCGTACCTGCCGCGGCGTTGGCATCCACGCGGCGTGGAGCGGCAACGCGCCATCAGCAAGTTGCGCGCAGTGCGGCTGCGCGTCAGCAGCAGGCTCCGACCCGCATGGTGGCTGCCGCAGCACCGGCACACACGGCCACCACGGCCACTTCATCGGCCGTTGCGGCGACGCCGTCCAACCCGTTCACGCATCCGGATACCACGCTGCAGGCACGTCCTTGGCCGCGCGCGGCCTTGGCCGGGGCTGGCGAAAGTCCGCTCAATGCCAGTTTCCGCCAGAACCGCCCCAGCACGGCGTTCTATCCGTTCGAACCGGCGCCCCAGACGATCGCCAGCCCGGCGCCGAACCGGCCACTGCCGGTGCAGGTCCCGCAGAACTGACGTTGCGGCCGACCTTCATCCGTTCGGCGTTCTCCTTCCCGTTCGCGTGCCGGGCCCGTGTCGTGACGCGGGTTCTGCCCCCTGTCGCCCTGCCATCGGAGGCAACCTGATGAACCATCGCATCCGCACCCAGATGTTCGGCCTGATCGCCATGACCCTGCCACTGGCGGCCTGCGCGCAGCAAACCGCGCCCGCGCCAGCGTCCAAGGCCAGTGCCCCGATCGCGGCCAACCGCAGCACCACCCCGGCGCCACAGTTGGTGGAGGGGCTGCCGGACTTCACCAATCTGGTCGAGCAGGTCGGCCCGGGCGTGGTCAATATCGAAACCACCATCACCCGCAAGGATGCGATGGCGCGTTCGGCGCGTGGCGGGCGCGGTGGTCAGGGTGGGATGCCCGGTCAGGGCGGCATGCCCGACGACGAGCAGATGCCGGAGTTCTTCAAGCGCTTTTTCGGGCCCGATTTCCAGATGCCCGGTGGTCCGCGGCCGGGGCCGGGGCCGGGTGGCGGCGATGACGACGGCGGTATTGCCGGCAAGTCGATGGGCTCGGGCTTCATCATTTCCGCCGACGGCTATGTGCTGACCAACCATCACGTGGTCGATGGCGCCAGCGAAGTCACCGTCAAGCTCACCGACCGTCGCGAATTCAAGGCCAAGGTGGTCGGGAGCGACGAGCAGTACGACGTGGCGCTGCTCAAGATCGATGCGAAGGGCCTGCCGACCGTACGGCTGGGCGACTCCAACACGCTCAAGCCTGGCCAGTGGGTGGTGGCGATCGGCTCGCCGTTCGGCCTGGATCACTCGGTCACTGCCGGCATCGTCAGTGCCACCGGCCGCAGCAATCCGTATGCCGACCAGCGCTACGTGCCCTTCATCCAGACCGACGTGGCGATCAATCAGGGCAACTCCGGCGGCCCGCTGCTCAATACGCGCGGCGAGGTGGTTGGCATCAATTCGCAGATCTTCTCTGCGTCCGGCGGCTACATGGGCATCAGTTTTGCAATCCCGATCGATCTGGCCTTCAGTGCCGCCGAGCAGATCAAGGCGACCGGCCATGTGAGTCGCGGCATGTTGGGCGTGCAGGTCGGTGCGATCGACTCGCTCAAGGCGCAAGGCCTGGGCTTGCCGGATAGCCGTGGTGCCCTGGTCAACGATATCCCGGCCGGTAGCCCGGCGGCCAAGGCCGGGGTCGAGGTGGGCGATGTGATCCGCTCGGTCAATGGCAAGCCGATCGAGGTGGCCAGCGACCTGCCGCCGATGATCGGGCTGATGGCGCCAGGCACCAAGGTCACCCTTGATGTCTTGCGCGACGGCAAGCCGCGTCAGGTCACGGTCACCCTGGCACCCTTGCAGGACGGCGGCGAGAACGCCGCGCCGCGCACCGCCGCCGATGAGGCCAAGCCCAGCGCACCGGCCAGCGTGGAATTGCTCGGCTTGCAAGTGGCCGATCTGACCGCCGCCGAGCGCAGTCGCCTGGGCCTGGAAGCGGGCGAGGGCGTGCGCATCGCCGCCGTCACCGGTGCGGCGGCACGCAGCACCCAGCCGCCGTTGTCGCCGGGTCTGATCATCTCCCGCGTCGGCCGCACCAAGGTCGGCAGCGTCGCCGAACTCAACCGCGCCCTGTCCAGCTACAAGAAGGGCGACGTGGTCATGCTGCTGGTCACCGATGGCAAGGCGACCAGCTATGTGGCCCTGAAGGCCGGCGGCTAACGGCGGGAATGGAGAATCGGGAATCGGGAATCGGGAATGGCAAGAGCAGGAGCGTCTCCGCGAGCCGAGAGCTCGCCTGGCTTTTCCGATTCCCCACTCCCGATTCCCAATTCCCGGCCCCAAGGGGGCAGAGCGTGCGATAATGCCGCGTTACCCTGACGACGGCACCGCCGGCGCCCACCTCAATGTCCTCTGATTCAATGCGGAACATCCGCAATTTCTCCATCATTGCCCACGTCGACCACGGTAAATCCACCCTGGCCGACCGGATCATCCAGCTGTGCGGCGGTCTGCAGGCGCGCGAGATGGAGGCCCAGGTGCTTGACTCCAACCCGATCGAGCGCGAACGCGGCATCACCATCAAGGCGCAGTCGGTGTCCTTGCCGTACACGGCAAAGGACGGGCAGGTCTACCACCTGAACTTCATCGATACCCCCGGGCACGTCGACTTCTCCTACGAGGTCAGCCGCTCGCTGGCCGCCTGCGAAGGCGCGCTGCTGGTGGTGGATGCCGCCCAGGGCGTGGAAGCGCAGTCGGTGGCCAACTGCTACACCGCAGTGGAGCAGGGGCTGGAAGTGGTGCCGGTGCTCAACAAGATCGACCTGCCCACCGCCGATGTCGACCGTGCCAAGGCCGAGATCGAAGCGGTGATCGGCATCGACGCCGAAGGCGCGGTGGCGGTCAGCGCCAAGACCGGTCTGAACATCGATCTGGTGCTCGAGGCGATCGTGCATCGCATTCCGCCGCCGAAGCCGCGCGATACCGACAAGCTGCAGGCGTTGATCATCGATTCCTGGTTCGACAACTACCTGGGCGTGGTCTCGCTGGTACGCGTAATGCAAGGCGAGATCAAGCCAGGCAGCAAGATCCTGGTGATGTCCACCGGCCGCACGCATCTGGTCGACAAGGTCGGCGTGTTCACGCCCAAGCGCAAGGAACTGCCTGCGCTGGGCGCCGGCGAAGTGGGCTGGATCAACGCTTCCATCAAGGACGTGCATGGCGCGCCGGTCGGCGACACCTTGACCCTGGTCGCCGACCCTGCGCCGCATGCGCTGCCCGGTTTCCAGGAAATGCAGCCGCGCGTGTTCGCCGGCCTGTTCCCGGTCGATGCCGAGGACTATCCGGATTTGCGCGAAGCGCTGGACAAGTTGCGCTTGAACGATGCCGCGCTGCGCTTCGAGCCGGAAAGCTCCGAGGCGATGGGCTTCGGCTTCCGCTGCGGCTTCCTGGGCATGCTGCACATGGAAATCGTGCAGGAGCGTCTGGAGCGCGAGTACAACCTCAACCTGATCTCGACCGCGCCGACCGTGGTCTATGAGGTGCTCAAGACCGACGGCAGCGTGATCCCGATGGACAACCCGTCCAAGCTGCCGCCGCTCAACAACGTCGAAGAGATCCGCGAACCGATCATTCGCGCCAACATCCTTACGCCGCCCGATTACGTCGGCAACATCATCACCTTGTGCGAAGAAAAGCGCGGTAGCCAGATCGGCATCAATTATCTGGGTAGCCAGGTACAGATCAGCTATGAGTTGCCGATGGCCGAAGTGGTGCTGGATTTCTTCGACAAGCTCAAGTCGGTCTCGCGCGGTTACGCCTCGCTGGACTACCACTTCCTGCGTTTCGACCCGGGCCCGTTCGTGCGTGTGGACACGCTGATCAACGGTGACAAGGTCGATGCGCTGAGCATCATCGTGCACCGCAGCTACGCCGACCGTCGCGGCCGCGAGTTGTGCGAAAAGATGAAGGAATTGATCCCGCGGCAGATGTTCGACGTGGCGATCCAGGCCGCTGTTGGCTCGCAGATCATCTCGCGTTCCACGGTCAAGGCGATGCGCAAGAACGTGTTGGCCAAGTGCTATGGTGGCGACGTTTCGCGCAAGAAAAAGCTGCTGGAAAAACAGAAAGAAGGCAAGAAGCGCATGAAGCAGGTCGGCCGCGTGGAGATTCCGCAGGAAGCCTTCCTGGCCGTGTTGCAGATGGATAAGTAGCAGGGATTCGGGATTCGTCATTCGGGATTGGCAACGGCTCGTCCGCCTTCCTGCTGGTGCGAATCCCCAATCTCCAATCCCGAATCCCGTTCCGAAGGAACATCAATGAAATGGTTTGAAATCATCCTGGTTGTCCTGACGCTGGGCAGCGGCTTCATCTGGCTGCTGGACAAGCTGTTTCTGGCCAAGCGCCGTGCGGCGCGTGCCGGGTTGCTGGACAGCGAGCCTGCGATCATCGATTACTCGCGCGCCTTTTTCCCGGTGTTGGCGGTGGTGCTGATCCTGCGCAGCTTCGTGGCCGAGCCGTACAAGATTCCGTCCAGTTCGATGATGCCCAACCTGCTGATCGGCGATTTCATCCTGGTCAACAAGTTCGCGTACGGCTTCCGTCTGCCGATCACCAATACCAAGTTCATTCCCACCGGCGAGCCCAAGCGCGGCGACGTGGTGGTCTTCAAGCCGCCGCATGCGCCGGATCAGAACTGGATCAAGCGCGTGGTGGGCCTGCCGGGCGACAAGATCGGCTTCCACGGCGATACCCTGTACATCAACGACAAGCCCATGCATTACACGGTCAAGGGCGAGTACATCGGCAAGGGCAAGGGCGCCGAGATGACCGGCACCACGCTGCTGATCGAGGACCTGCCGGGCCGCACGCATACGGTGCTGGAATGGCTGGATCGCAACATGCCGGCCGGGCAGGGCGACTGGACGGTGCCGGCGGACAGCTATTTCGTGATGGGGGATAATCGCGACAACAGCGAAGACAGCCGGTTCTGGACCCAGACGCACTTTCTGCCGGAAGCCAATCTGCGCGGCAAGGCGTTCCTGATCTGGCTCAACTGCGAAGGGTGGTTCTGCAAGGGGAGTTTCGATCCATCGCGGATCGGGACGGGAATCCAGTAAATGCACGCACGGCGTGCCAGGGGAAGCACAATGAAGCGCAAGCAACGCGGTATGACGTTGACGTCGTTCTTGGTGGTGCTGGCGGTGGTGGGGTTTGGTCTGTACATCGGGATGAAGCTGTTTCCGATGTACCAGGAGTACTACTCCGTGCGCACGGCGATGAAGGGCCTGGCTAAGGAACCGGGCAGTGCCAACATGGACCCTTCCAAGTTGCAGGACCTGTTCTTTCGTCGCCTTTACATCAACTACTCGGAAAACGTCAAAAAAGAGGACGTGAAGTTCGAGCGTATGGATGGCGGTTGGCGAATGAAGGTCAACTACGAAGTGCGTCGCGAATTGATCGGCAATCTGGATATCGTCGGTAAATTCGATACGTCGCAGGACATGACCGGACGTGGCGGCCAATAGAACCTTCCAACGCGGTGATCCGATCGGGCATGTATTCGCCGATCCGGCGCTGCTCGCCCAGGCGCTGCGGCATCGCAGCGCCGGGACGCCGCACAACGAGCGACTGGAATTTCTCGGCGACGGCATCGTCAATCTGCTGATCGCCGAGGCGCTGTATCAGCGTTGGCCCAAGGCCGATGAAGGCGCATTGACCCGCGCGCGCGCCGAGCTCGTGCGCGAGGGCGCGCTGGCCGTGATCGGGCGAACCCTCAATTTGGGCGAACGCCTCACGTTGGGCCCGGGCGAGTTGAAGTCCGGTGGCCACCGGCGCGATTCGATCCTGGCCGATGCGGTCGAAGCGATCGTTGCGGCCATCTACCTGGACTGCGGTTTCGAGCGCTGTCGTGCGGTGGTGCTGCCGTGGTTCGAAGTCTCGTTGGCGGCACTGCCGGTGGGCAGGGCAGAAAAAGATCCCAAGACCCGGCTGCAGGAGTGGCTGCAGGCGCGCCAACTGCCGCTGCCCAATTACGCTCTGATCAGCGAGAGCGGCGACGAACATGCCAAGCAGTTCCACGTCGCCTGCATTCTGGAGCAGCCCGTTGCCCGCGCCGAGGGCCAGGGCACCTCGCGCCGCCTGGCCGAACAACAGGCAGCGACTCTTGTCATCGCACAACTGGATTCAAACACGTGAGCGAAACCTCTTCCCCCCACCGCAGCGGTAGCGTTGCCGTGATCGGCCGGCCAAATGTCGGCAAGTCCACCCTGACCAACGCCCTGGTCGGCGCAAAGGTCAGCATCGTGTCCAACCGGCCGCAGACCACGCGCCATCGGCTGCTGGGCATCGCCACGTTCCCGGAAGGGCAACTGGTGCTGGTCGATACCCCGGGCCTGCACCGCGAGCAGAAGCGCGCAATGAACCGGGTGATGAATCGCGCTGCGCGCGGCTCGCTCGAAGGCGTGGACGCGGCGGTGCTGGTGATCGAGGCCGGCCGTTGGGACGAGGAAGATACCCTGGCGTTCCGCGTACTTAGCGACGCCGAGGTGCCGGTGGTACTGGTGGTCAACAAGGTCGACCGCTTGAAGGACAAGACAGCGCTCTTCCCCTTCCTGGCCCAGGTCAGCGAGGGGCGTACCTTCGCCGCCGTGCATCCGGTGTCCGCGCTCAAGCGCAAGGGCCTGGAAGCGTTGGTCGGCGACCTGCTCAAGCTGGTGCCCGAAGCCGAGGCGATGTTCGGCGAAGACGAGATCACCGATCGCAGCCAGCGCTTCCTGGCCGGCGAATTGGTCCGCGAGCAGTTGATGCGCCAGCTTGGCGAAGAACTGCCATATGCCACCACCGTTGAGATCGAACGCTTCGCAGAAGATGGCGCGCTGTTGCGGATCGGTGCGGTGATCTGGGTGGAGCGCGAAGGCCAGAAGGCGATCGTGATCGGCAAGGGCGGCACCCGCCTGAAAGAAATCGGCGGCAAGGCGCGTCTGCAGATGGAGCGCCTGTTCGGGGCCAAGGTCTTCCTGGAGACCTGGGTGCGCGTGCGCGAAGGCTGGTCGGACGACGAGGCTGCGCTGAAGGCGTTCGGCTACGAATGACGCCAGGACCGGGGCCCGGGAAACGTCAGGGCCAGTATTTCATCGGCACGCCGCGGAAGAGACGTTTTCGCGCATTCGCCCATTGCGCGCCTCGCGCTCACGGCATCTGCTCTGCTCCACATCGGCGCGTGGCGTCTCCATGTGACGCACGATTCTGTGCTTTTCCCGGATATCCGGTCCGCGATCTCCAGCCTCGGCTCCTGCGCGCATGCTGATCGAGCATGAACACGGCTTCGTCCTGCATGTGCGGGCCTGGCGCGAGACCAGTCTGTTGGTGGAGGTGTTGACCGAGCAGCACGGGCGGGTGGGGCTGTTGGCGCGAGGTGTGCATGGGCCGCGCAAGCAGGCCCTGCGCGCTGCCTTGCAGCCATTGCAATTGATCCAGTTCAGCGCCGTGCAGCGCGGCGAGCTGGCCCAGCTGCGCCAGGCCGAGGCGTTGGACACTGCGCCGCGGCTGGTCGGCGACACCATGCTGGCCGGTTTCTATATCAGTGAATTGTTGCTGCGCCTGGCGCCGCGCAACGATCCGGTGCCCGAACTCTATGCCTGTTATGCGCAGGCGCGGACGCACCTGGCATCCGATCTGCCGTTGGCATGGGGGCTGCGCCGGTTCGAGCGCGACGTGCTGGAAGGGCTGGGCTTCGCCTTCGATCTGCAGCACGACAGCGACGGGCAGCCGATCGACCCGGCAGCGCGGTATCGGTTGGATCCGCAGGAAGGCGCATTGCGCGTGTTGAGCGAGCGGCTGGCGCAGGATCGCCGCGAAACCGTCACCGGTGCGGCGCTGCTGGCGCTGGGCGAGGACATCATGCCTGCCGTGGACGATATGCCTGGCCTGCGGCGCAGCATGCGCAGTGTGCTGCTGCATCATCTGGGGGGGCGCGGCCTGAAATCCTGGGAAATGCTTGAGGACCTCGCGCGGCGGCGTTGATCGCGCGCAGCGCTGGGCATGCAGACGATGCTGCTGCGGAGACGTTCAACAGCGACTGGCGCTACGACGGCGCAGCGGCCAGGCAGTCCAAACTGGTGCTCGGGATGAGGGCAGCACAGGTGCCCGCCGGTTCCAAGAGAGTTACGCACGCGCCTGACGACCATGCGTGAGCTTCGTTATCTGATTTGGACCTGGCAAGGCAGCAGTACAGAGACCCTGCGCCGCGCTTGGGGGTCACTCAGGCAGTCAACCGCCAGCAAACGATGCGAACGCCAACGCGGTCGGTGATGGCTGCAAGACGCTGCTCGATCAACAAACCTGCAATGCATCCACCGCGGCGCCGGAGCCGCACCGCCGCCACGCCGCTCAATGCAGCAACGCAGCCACCGCTGCATGGAATTGGGTGCGTGCGGTCCGCGATTGCGGGTCGCCGCGCAGCAGGCGCACTGCGCCGGCAAGCCGCGCCGCGCCGACAAAGCCGCAGCTGGCCTGCAACCGATGCAGATGGTTGCGTAATGCCTGTTCGTCGCTGATTTGCAGGGCCGAATCCACTGCATCCCGAGTGCCCGGCAGTTCGGCCAGGAACAGCTCGCGCAGGGCGTTGAGGTGATGTTGCTGGCCGTTGAGCGCACTGAGCGCGGCCGTCTCGTCCCAGTCGCTGGCGGTGATGTCCAGCACGCCCACCGGGGCCACGCTGTAGCGGCCGCGGGCCAGTCCGCGTCGCACTGCCTGCAGCAAGCGCTCGGAGGTCAGCGGTTTGACCAGCAGTTCCAGAAACCCGTCGGACTGCAGGCTGTGCTGCATCGCCATGGTGGCGTCGGCGGTGTGCGCAAGTGCCGGCACGTCCGGGTGCAGCAGGCGCAATGCACGCAGTAGCCCGCTGCCGGTGCCATCGGGAAGGTTGACGTCGATCAGCCAGAGATCGTGGCGACGTTCGCGTGCGCGGTCGAGCGCCGAAGAAAGAGAATCGGCACAGTCCACCGTGGCAGGAAGACCGTCCAATACAGCCTGCAAGAACCCACGGCTGATCGGGTCGTCTTCCACCAGTAATAGGTGTGGGTGGGGTTCCTGGCGTGTGGCCATGTTCATGCTGCCTCCTTGTCAGCGATGCCGCGTCCTGATTCGCCGCGTGCAGCCGGAGTGTGCCTGTGTTTGCAGGGCGCCACAATTGTTGCGCGGCCCGGCGCGACCTCTATTGATCGCATCTGCGACAATACGCACCCTTTTTGCCCGCAGCTTGCCGCCACGTGGCCAGAACCAGAAATCGTTTCGACCGTACTCCCTTCCAGACCGCGATCACCGACCTGAGCCACGACGGCCGCGGGGTGGCGCGCCGCGACGGCGAGGGCGGCAAAGTCACCTTCATCAGCGGCGCCTTGCCGGGCGAGCTGGTGCGTGCCGAACCGACCGCCCGCAGCCGCCATTTCGATGAAGCCAGGACGGTGGAGGTGCTGGAGACCTCGCCACAGCGGGTCACCCCGCGCTGCCCGCACTTCGGTGTCTGCGCGGGCTGCGTGTTGCAGCATCTGGAGGAGTCGCAGCAAATCGTCGCCAAGCAGCGCGTGCTGATGGACAACCTCGAGCGCATCGGTCACGTCACCCCGCAGACCGTGCTGCCTGCGCTGACCGGAGACAACTGGGGCTATCGGCGCAAGGGCCGCTTCTCGGTACGCCGCGTGGAGAAGAAGGACAAGACGCTGATCGGCTTTCGCGAGCTCGACCCGCGCTTCGTGGCCGACCTGTCGGTCTGCTACACGGTGATTCCGCAGATCGGCGAGAAGATCCCGTTGCTGGCCGCGCTGGTCGAAGGCATGGACGGCAAGCGCGACATTCCGCAGATCGAATTCATTGCCGGCGACGATGCGGTGGCGTTGACCATCCGCCATATGCAGTCACTCAGCGAGCGCGACCGGCAGGCCTGGATCGCGTTTGCGCAGGAGCACGGATTTGCAATCTTCCTGCAGCCCGGCGGAGTGGACAGCGTGCATCCGCTGTGGCCGCAGGAGGTGCCGTTGTCGTTCCGCCTGCCGCAATGGGACGTGGAACTGGCGTTCCGGCCGCTGGACTTCATCCAGGTCAACGCGTCGCTCAATCAGAAGATGATCGCGCACGCGCTGGCATTGCTTAACGCCCAGCCCGACGACCGTGTGCTGGACCTGTTCTGCGGCCTGGGCAACTTCACCCTGCCGCTGGCGCGCGTGGTGCGCGAGGTGGTGGGCGTGGAAGGCGACGCCGGTCTGGTGGCGCGGGCGAAAGAGAACGCGCAGCGCAATGGCCTGGAAAATGCGCAGTTCTACGCCGCCGACCTGACCCAGGATCAGCGCAACGCCGCCTGGATGCGTCAAGGCTTCGACAAACTGCTGCTGGACCCGCCGCGCTCCGGCGCGTTGGAAGTGCTGCAGCAGCTGCCATTGAAGACGTTCGAGCGCATTGTCTACGTGAGCTGCCACCCGGGCTCGCTGGCGCGCGACGCCGGCTATCTGGTCAACGAGCAGGGCTTCACGCTGGTCTCGGCGGGCGCGATGGACATGTTCCCGCACACCGCGCACGTGGAAAGCATTGCGGTGTTTGAGAGGCGGTGATTGGGGATTTGGGAATCGGGAATCGGGAATCGGGAATCGGGAATCGGGAATCGTAGAAGCGGTTCGCCGTATGCTGTTGCGATTCCCCATTCTCCATTCCTGATTCCCATGCCTGTAGAAATCGAACGCAAATTCCTGGTCACCGGCGACGGTTGGCGCCAGGCCGCGCATGCAGTCATTCCGATGGCGCAGGGCTACATCAACGACCAGGCAGCGCTGCGCAGTGGTGCGCAGAATGCATCGGTGCGGGTGCGGATTCAGGGCGAAGCCGCGTTTCTCAATCTGAAATCGCGCGAGGTGGGACATACGCGGCAGGAGTTCGAATATCCGATTCCGCTTGCCGATGCGCACGCGTTGCTGGCGCTGTGCGTGGGCGGCCTGATCGACAAACGCCGTCATCTGGTCGCCTACCAGGGCCATGTATGGGAAGTGGATGAATTTCTCGGCGACAACGCCGGGCTGGTGGTCGCAGAGATCGAACTCGAACGCGCCGACGAAGCATTCGCCATGCCCGAGTGGATCGGAACCGAAGTCACCGACGACGTGCGCTATTACAACCTGGCACTGGCTTCGCATCCGTTTCAGCGTTGGAGCGGGGATTCGTGATTCGGCATTTGGGATTCGTAAAAGCGAACAGGGCGCTCAGTGCCCTGGAGGGTGGATGTGCGATTGGTGATTCGTAAAAGCAGGTGACAATCGGCGCTGGGCTACTGCTTTGCGAATCCCTCATCACTGCGCTGCAATCCCGCATTGGCTAGCACCTTGCGACGCGTAAGGCCGGATTCCCCAATCCCGTTTATGCTCCACAAATCCCCAATCCCACCAACGAATCCCCGCTCATGCGCATCGACATCTGGTCCGACGTAGTGTGTCCCTGGTGCTGGATCGGCAAGCATCGTTTCCAGGCCGCCATCGCTGCGCTTGGCGCGCAGGCACCGACCCTGGATATTCACTACCACGCATTCGAGCTTGACCCCGAGGCAGGTCTGGAGCCGACGCCGTTGCGTGACGCGCTGGCGTTGAAGTTCGGTGATGCTGTGCGGGTCGAGCAGATGCTGGCGCAGACCCAGGCCACTGCGCAGGCGGAAGGATTGCCGCTGGATTTTGGCCGCGGCCAGGTGCAGGTCAGTACGCTGCGTGCGCATCGGTTGATCTGGCTGGCCAGCCACGAAGGCGATGTGGATGCGGTGATGGAAGCGCTGTTCCATGCGCATTTTGCCGAAGGCCAGAATGTGGGCGCGATCGACACGCTGGTGCGCGTCGGTGAGGCCGGCGGCCTTGCGGCGGCGCGCGTGCAGGCGATGCTGGCGTCGGACGAAGGCCTCGTCGAGGTGCAGGCGCAACTGGCGCAGGCCGCGGCGCTGGGTATCCGTGCGGTACCCAGTTTCGTGATCGACGGCCGCGTCCTGATCCAGGGGGCGCAGCCGCCGGAAAGTTTTGCGCAGGCGCTGCTGCAGTTGGCCGCCGAATCGACGCCGGTCGGCGGGCCCGATGCTTGCGGGCCGGACGGCTGCGCGGTGTGACCCAGATGCCTGCTGCATGCGCCGACGTGCGCGCCACCGCATGACACTGCCTGCCCGCGCGCAGACGGTGGCAGTGATCGGCGCCGGGCTGGCCGGGCTGGCCTGCGCACAGCAGCTGCAGGCGGCGGGCCATGCCGTCACGGTCTTCGATCAGGCCGAGACGCCTGGCGGTCGCATGCGGCATTGCGCAGGCGCGCACTGGCAATGCGATCACGGCGCGCAATATTTCACGGCGCGCGATCCCGCATTCGCAGCGGTCGTGAATGCCTGGATCGACATCGGCGTTGCCGCGCCCTGGCAGGCGCGTATCGCAAGCTGGGACGGCGCGCAGTTGCGCCGATCGCAGAGTGCAGTGACGCGTTATGTGGGTGTTCCCGATATGGCCGCGCCGGCCCGTGCGCTCGCAGCGCGTCTGGATGTGTGCCTGTCTACCGAGGTGCACGCGCTGCAGCGTAACGCGCAGGGATGGAGCGTCTCGGCCCGGCAAGACGCGACGATGCACATGTTCGATACGGTGTTGCTGGCTGTTCCGGTACCGAGTGCGGTTGCGTTACTTGCTCAGATCGCACCTGCGCTGGTGACGACGGCCGAACAGGCGCGCATGCGGCCTGCCTGGGCGGTGATGGCGCATTTCGATGCGCCAGTCGATCCGGGCTACGACGCACTGTTCGTCAATACCGGCCCGTTACGTTGGGTGGCACGCAACTCCGGCAAGCCTGCGCGTGCGGGCACCGAGACCTGGCTGTTGCATGCCACCGCCGAGTGGAGCCAGACGCACTGCGATGCCACGCCCGCGCAGGTCATCGCCAGCATCCTGCCGGAGCTTGCAGCGCTCGGTTTGCCGATGCCGCAGTCCTGCGATTGTTCTTTTTGGACGGTCGCCAGCAGCGACCCCGTGTTGCAGATCGGCTGCGTCTGGGATGCGCAGCTTGGCTTAGGTCTGTGCGGCGACTGGTTGGCAGGCGGCAAGGTGGAGGGCGCATGGCAGAGCGGGACAGCGTTGGCGCAGCGCGTATCTGCGAGCGACATCCCGCAGAGCGATCGCGACTGACGCCGTGGCCGGCAGTGCAGAACAGAGCGTGGCGCGCCGCAAAACCATGTGTCTGTCATGGCCTTCGTCTGTGCGTCCAGCCCCGGTGATCACAGCATTTCAGTCGGATCGAACGCTTGCCGACGCAGTGTCGCAGCACGTGCGCGCCTGTGCATCCAGCATGATCGAGCGCCGCGCCGATGCATGATTCCAGCGCATCTACAACAGAAACCACCCAGCAAACGCCGGCCCATACGTTGCGCTTGATTCTGGGCGACCAACTCAATCCGCAGCACAGCTGGTTTGCGACGCGCGACGCCGGTGTGGTCTATGTGCTGATGGAGGTGCGCGAGGAAACCGACTACGTGCTGCATCACGCGCAGAAGATCCTGGCGATCTTCGCGGCGATGCGCGCGTTCGCTGCAGGCTTGCGGCAGGCCGGGCATCGGGTGCGCTATGTGACGATCGACAACGCCAGCAACCGGCAATCGATTCCGCATAACCTCGATGCGCTGATGGCGCACTACCGTGCGCAACGGCTGGAGTATCAGGCCCCGGGCGAGTGGCGGCTGGATGAAGCGCTGCAACACTGGAGTGCTGCGCAGCCCTTCGCGACGCACATGGTCGACAGCGAACATTTTCTGACCGAGCGCAATGAAGTTGCCGCATGTTTCCGTGCCGGGACCCCGTGGCGCATGGAAGTGTTCTATCGGCATCTGCGCCGGCGCCATCGCATCCTGCTCGATGCCGCCGGGCAACCGGAGGGCGGGCGCTGGAATTTCGATCACGACAATCGCGCGCCCTGGCCGGGCGACCCGCCTGCGCCGCCGGATTGGCGGGCGAGGCATGATCACACTGCGCTCTGGCACACGATCGAAGCCGCCGGCGTGCGCAGCTTCGGTGCATCGAATGCGCAGGCCCTGCCGTGGCCGCTGGATCGTGCAGAAGCCTTGCAGCATCTGGATGCATTCATCGCGCACGCGTTGCCGGATTTCGGCCGTTACGAAGATGCGATGAGCACGCGCAGCCCGCGTCTGTTCCATTCGCTGCTGTCGTTCGCACTCAACGTCAAGATGCTGCACCCACGCGAAGTGATCGCGCGCGCCGAAGATGCGTGGCGGCAAGGGCATGCGCCGCTGGCGGCGGTGGAAGGCTTCATCCGACAGATTCTGGGTTGGCGCGAATACGTGCGCGGTGTGTACTGGTCGCAGATGCCCGGCTACGCGCAGGTGAATCGCCTCGATCAGCATGCACCGCTGCCGCACTGGTTCTGGGATGGGCAGGTCGGCATGCGTTGCCTGGCCGATGCGGTCGGCAATTCGTTGGCTAACGCGCACGCGCATCACATCCAGCGGCTGATGGTGATCGGCAATTTCGCGCTGCTGGCGGGATTGGACCCGCAGGCGCTGCATCGCTGGTACCTGGGGGTTTACATCGACGCCTTCGAGTGGGTGGAGCTGCCCAATACCCTGGGCATGAGCCAGTTCGCCGATGGCGGCCTGCTCGGCAGTAAACCGTATATCAGCGGGGCGGCCTATATCGATCGCATGAGCGATTACTGCAGTGGCTGCCGGTACCAGCGCAAGCTGCGGGTCGGCGCGAACGCCTGCCCGTACAACGCGCTGTATTGGGATTTTCTGCAGCGGCAGCGCCCGCTGCTAGGGACGAACGAGCGCCTGGCGATGCCGTATCGGCAGCTCGATAGCATGGCTCCGGAGATATTGGCTGAGGTGCAGGCCCAGGCCGCGCACTGGCGGGCCCATCTCGAGGTGCTGTAAGCCTGCCCGAAACGGCGGAGGGCGAACGCAGCTGAATGCGCAATCTGACGCTGCCACGCGCATCTGCGACAATGCCGCGCTGCGCCACCACGGCGCCTGGCCCGGGAGTCCCCAACATGCTTCTGATCGGCGTTGCCGGTACCGAACTCAGCGCACAGGAACGCGATTGGCTGCAGCACGATGCGGTGGCCGGCGTGGTGCTGTTCAAGCGCAACTTCGCCTCGCGCACCCAGGTGGCCGAGCTGTCGGCCTCGATTCGTGCCGCCACGCCACGCCCGGTGCTGATCTGCGTGGACCAGGAAGGTGGGCGCGTGCAGCGGTTTCGCGAAGGGTTCAGCGCGCTGGCGCCGTTGCAGAGCTTCGGTGCGCACTACGCGCAGGACCCCGAAGGCGCATTGGCCGCTGCGCGCGCGCATGCGCAATTGATGGCCAGCGAGGTGCGCGCCAGCGGCGTGGACCTGAGCTTCGCGCCGGTGGTAGACCTGGGCCGTGGCAACCGCGCCATCGGCGACCGCGCCTTCAGCGACGACCCGCACATCGTGGGCACCTTCACCCGCGCCTATGTGCAGGCCCTGCACGGTGCCGGCATGGCCGCCACGCTCAAGCATTTCCCCGGCCACGGCACCGTGCTGGAAGACACCCATGTCGATCACGCCAGCGACCCCCGGCCGCTGGAGGCGCTGCAGGCCGAAGACCTGGTGCCGTTCGTGGCTGGGATCGAGGCCGGTGCCGACGCGGTGATGATGGCGCATGTGGTCTACCCGCAGGTCGCCCCGGAACCTGCCGGCTATTCGCAGCGCTGGATCGAACAGATCCTGCGCGGCCAGATGGGCTTTCGCGGCGTGGTCTTTTCCGACGACATCGGCATGGCGGCCTCGTTCAGTGCCGGCGGCGTGGCGGGCCGGGTGCATGCGCACCTGGATGCCGGTTGCGACGTGGTGCTGGTCTGCCATCCGGAACTGGTCGCCGAATCGCTGCAGGCCGTGCAGGGCCGCAACCTCAATACCGCCGCATTGATCGGCCTCATCGGCCGCGGCGCACTGGGCTGGGATGGCCTGCTGGCCGGTACCGATGCCTCATTCACCACTCCTCTTTCCGCCCATTTCGGAACAACTGCCTGATGTCCACGCTCACCATTTCCCAGGCCCTGGCCCAAGCCGATCTGCTGGTCGACCGTCCAGCCATCGATGCCGCCGTCGCCACCATTGCCGGTGCGATCGCACGCGACTATGTCGGCGAAGTGCCGGTGTATCTCACCATCATGCATGGCGCGCTGCCGTTCTCCGGCCAACTGGCGCTGGAGTTGGGCGCGCGCGGCCAGGACCTGCAGTTCGATTACCTGCATGCCACCCGCTACCGCGGCGAAACCACCGGTGGCGAGCTGGTGTGGAAGCACCGCCCGGCCACCGCGCTGTTCGGCCGCCGCGTGATCCTGGTCGACGACATTCTCGACGAGGGTTACACCCTGCAGGGCGTGCGCCAATGGTGCCTGGAGCAGGGCGCTACCGACGTGCGCGTGGCGGTGCTGACCGTCAAGCGTCATGACCGTTGCGTGCCGGGCGTGACTGCCGATTACGTGGGCGTGGAAGTGGCCGACCGTTACGTGTTCGGGTTCGGCATGGACGTCAATGAGCAACTGCGCGGTATCCCCGCCATCTATGCGATGAAGCAGTAGCACGCAGTTTTTTACGCTCGCAGTCAGGCGAGCTGTCGAGCGCGCCATGCTGCGCGCACTTTCGTTGATTTGTTGCAGAGGTCGGTTGTGTCCGCAAATTCCATCGCATTGGCCGTCATCGGCGGCACTGGTGTCTACAAGCTCGCGCAATTGGATGATGTGCAGTCGCACGAGATCGAGACGCCCTACGGCGCGCCGTCCGGGCCGATCCGCGTCGGCATGTTGCTCGGCCACCGGGTCGCCTTCCTGGCACGCCATGGCGAAGGCCATTCGCTGCCGCCGCACAAGGTCAATTACCGCGCAAACATCGCTGCATTGCAGCAAATCGGTGCCGCGCGTGTGCTCGCGCTCAACACCGTGGGCGGCATCACCGAACAATTCGGACCGCGCGTGCTGGCCTGCCCGGATCAACTGATCGATTACACCTGGGGCCGCGTCTCCACCTTCTGCGAAGAGCCGGGCAGTGAGGTGCAGCACGTGGATTTCGGCCATCCGTACTCGCCGATGTTTCGCAGCAAGGTCATTGCGGCAGCCAAAGTGACCGGCGTCACGATGGTGGCCGGCGGTTGCTATGGTGCAACGCAAGGACCACGGCTGGAAACGATTGCAGAGATCGCCCGCATGCGTCGCGATGGCTGCGATTTGGTGGGCATGACCGGCATGCCTGAAGCCGGCCTGGCGCGTGAAAAAGGCCTGGAATATGCGTGTTTGGCGATTGTGGCCAACTGGGCGGCCGGCTGTGGCGACGCGCAGGAAATCACCATGGCCGAGGTGTTGGCCAACGTCGATGCGGCGTCGTCCGGCTTGCCCGAGCTGATCGGCGAACTTGCACGCGGGTGATTGTCATCGGGGCATAAGCTTTGCATACTCGGCGCGTACGCACGCCGTACACCACCCATTAATTATTGCAAAGGTCTCGCATCACCATGCCGAACGGTACCGTCAAGTGGTTCAACGACGCCAAGGGATTTGGCTTCATCTCACCGGAGGACGGCAGCGCCGATGTCTTCGCGCACTTCTCCGCGATCAATTCCAAGGGCTTCCGCAGCCTGCAGGAAGGCCAGCGCGTCAGTTATGACGTGACCCAGGGCCCCAAGGGTGCCCAGGCTTCGAACATCACGCCGGTCGAGTAAGTTGACTCGATTGTGCGGTTGAAGAACCCCGCCACGGCGGGGTTTTTTTGCGCAGGTGAGCGCGGCCAGTGGTGGCGAGACAGAGCAGGGACGATGCAACGAGCATTACGTATTGCGGTAGTGGGCTACGGAACGGCGGGGCAGGCATTGGCCGTGCTGCTGGGGGCCGATGGGCATCACCTGGAGGTGTTCGAGCGCGCAGCCGCGCCCGGGCCGGTAGGCGCAGGCTTTCTGCTGCAGCCCAGCGGCCTGCAGGTGCTCTGGAACATGGGGGTGCTGCCGCAGGCGCTCGCGCATGGCGCACCAGTGCGCCGTTTGTATGGCGACACGCCCTGCGGGCGCGCAGTGATGGACATGCAGTATCGCGATCTGGGTGCGCGCCTGATGGGTGTGGGCATGCAGCGCGGCGCCTTGTTTACGCTGCTGCGCGAGGCCTGGCCGCAGCACGCGCAGCTGCATGTGGAGACGCAGATCAGCGCCATCGATCACGACGGCGTGCGTGTGCAGGATCAACGCGGGCAATGGCATGGCCCCTACGATCTGATCATTGCCGCCGATGGCTCGGCGTCCACGTTGCGCGCGCAGGCGCAGGGAACGCGGCTGGATCGCGTGTACCCGTGGGGTGCGCTGTGGTGTCTGTTGCCGCGCGAAGACTGGCCATTCGTGGACGAATTGCGCCAGCGCTATATCGGCGCACGCAAAATGATCGGACTGCTGCCGGTGGGCACGCGCCCGGGTGACGACACGCCGCGGCTGAGTTTTTTCTGGAGCCTGCCGTGCAGCGATTTCGTTGCCTGGGAACAGCGCGGTATGGCCGCCTGGCGCGATGAGGTGGCGCAGATGTGGCCGGAGGCGCACGCGCTTCTTGCCACGGTGCAGGTGCATGGTGCATTGGCACGCGCGAGTTATCGCGATGCGGTGGTGTCGCGTTGGCATCGCGGCCGCTTCGTGCTGGCCGGCGATGCCGCGCATGCGATGAGCCCGCAATTGGGGCAGGGCGTGAACATGGCGCTGCTGGATGCATTGGCGATGCGCGACGCCTTGCGTGCAGGCACCGATCTGGACGATGCCTTGCAGCGCTACCAGCGCGAACGCCAGGCGCATGTGGCGATCTATCACCGCTGGAGCCGCTGGCTGACGCCGTTGTTCCAGTCCGAACGCGATCTCTGGGCACACGGCCGCGATCTGTTGCTACGCCCGATGGGACGCGTGCCGGGTGGACGCGGGCACATGCTGCGCGTGCTCAGCGGCACCCAGCATGGCTGGTTCGGCAAGTTGGCGTTGGCGCCGGAATTCGTGGATGCGTTAGCGCAACCGGTTGTGCACGTGGCAGACGATAACGCCGAAGCGACCGCGTAGAGCCGCGTTTGGCCGAAGCGTCAGCCAGCGCGTTTGCGGTGCTGGCTAACGCACCGGCAACGCCATCGCATCGCCTTCCACGCAGGCGACCAGGCGCTCGCCTCCGCTCAGCGTTGGCACGATGCCTGCCGTGAATTGCGAGAAGGCCGGCAGGATGGTGACGCGTTCGCGCAACCAGAACGCCGGCCAGCGCCGCGACAGCCCCGGCAGCTTCGCCAGCGGGTGAAGGTGCCCGCACAGCACGTGGCCGGTGGGATGCGGCAACGGGTCGTGGCGCAGCACGAAGGGCCCATCTTCGACCTGTTCGCCGGCCGCTTCGATGTGCAGATCCGCACCGGCCAGTGCGCGGTCGTGATTGCCGCGGATGGCGATCACGCGCAATGCGCAATGTTGCTCGCGCCATGCGCTCCAGCGGCGGTGCCAGGCGGCGCGCGGTGCCGGGCCGTGCAGCAGGTCGCCCAGGATCCACAGCGCCTGGACATCGCGTTGTTGCAGCAACGCATCCAGCCGCTCCAGATCGTGCGCGGTACCGCCGGCCGGCAAGCCGATGCCGGCACGGCGGAATACGTCGGCCTTGCCCAGGTGCAGATCGGCGATCAACAGCGCACGTTGCTTCGGGCGGTACAACGCACGTTCGCCGAGCAATTCCACGGTTTCGCCAGCCAGCTGCAGCTGCACGCTATCGCCCATGCTTGCGCTCCAGTTGTTCGGCAGCGCGCAACACGCGCGCCTTCCAGTCTTCGGTGCTCAGTTGCCCGCGCACGCGTTCGGCCCAGAGCGGAAACGACAACGGGGTGAGGCTGCGTGGCGTGCACAGGCGCAGCTCGCGGCGCGCGCAATCGTCCAGGGCATGGGCAAGCCGCGCCAGTTCGAGCTGGCCTTCGAACACTTCGCGTTCGGCCTGGGCGAGCAGCAGATGATCGGGGTCGAAACGCTGCAACACGTCGTACAACAACCCGCTGGAGGCCTGCAGCTGACGCAGGCTGCGCGGCGCACGGCCCGGCAACGACGGCGACAACAAGCCGGCCACACGCGCGATCTCGCGGAACTGCCGGCGCGCCAACTCGCCTAGATTGAGGCTGTCGCGCAGATCGTCGAACAGGCTCACCGGCGACAGCAAGCTCTGCAGCACACCGGCATCGATCTCGACATCCTGCGCCGGCGACAGCACAAAGCCGTAATCGTTGGCAGCGAAGCTAAACGTATTGCGTTGGCGTCGTCCCCAACGTGCCGCGAGCAACGCGGCCAGTCCTTCGTTGACCTGCCGGCCGGCGAACGGATACACGAAGACATGCCGGCCGTCGCGCGCCTTGATGCTTTCCACCAGCAGATGATCCGGCCCCGGCAGCGAAGACAGTGAGGCCTGCAGGTGCAGCAACGGCGCCAAGGCCTGCATCTCCGGCGCATCGCCGGGATCCGCGAACACCGCTTCCACCTCGCGCCCCAGTGCCGACGACAACGGCATGCGTCCGCCCATCCATTTCGGCACCACGCCACTGCCGCCCTTGGCCACGCGCACGTAGGCGGTCATGTCTTCCAGGCGCACCAGTTCCAGCAAGCGGCCGGCGAACTGAAAGCGGTCGCCGCGTCGCAGGCGGCCGATGAACTGTTCTTCCACCGCGCCCAGCCGCCCGCCGCGCAGGAATTGCACGCGCACGCTGCCGTCGCTGGTGATCGTGCCGATGGACAGCCGATGCCGGAGCGCGACGCGCCGGTCGATCACGCGGTACATGCCGTCGTCGTCACGAACCACTTTGTGGAAGTCCGGGTAATGCGCCAAGGCGCTGCCACCTTGCACGATGAAATCCAGCACCGCGTTCCAGGTGGTTTTTTCCAGTGTAGCGAAGGCATCGGTGCCGCGCACTTGTTCGAACAAGGCATCGGCATGGAAGCCGCCGCCGAGGGCGAGCGTGACGCAGTGCTGCGCCAACACGTCCAGCGACAACCGCGGTGGTGGCCGCGCTTCGATATGACCGTGCACCAGCGCGCGCCGTGCCGCCGCATATTCGACCAGTTCCAGCGCATGCGAGGGCACGCACACCACGTGGCCGGATTCGCCGGGACGATGGCGCGCGCGGCCGGCGCGTTGCAGCAGGCGCGCGATACCTTTCGGGCTGCCGATCTGCAGCACCTGATCCACGGCCGGAAAATCCACGCCCAGATCCAGGCTGGAGGTGGCCACCACACAGCGCAGGCTACCGTCGGCCAGCCCACGTTCGGCGGCTGCGCGTAGCGTTGGATCCAGCGAGCCGTGATGCAGCGCCAGCGTTGCCAGATCCTCCGGCCATACCGCACTCAAGGCCTGGTGCCACAACTCGGCTTGTGCACGCGTGTTGGTGAATACCAGGCTGGTGCGCTGCTGCATGATCTTCTGCAGCACGCGCGCCAGTTGTGCCAGACCAAGATGCCCCGCCCACGGGAACCGCTCGCCGCTGTCCGGCAACAAGGTTTCCAGCGTCATCGTGCGCGGTTTGACGCCGGAGACCAGCGCCGCCTCGGGGCGATGCGGTAGCAGCACATCGCGGGCCTGCGACAAATTGCCCAGCGTTGCCGACAATCCCCAGATGCGCAGGTGTGGCGTCCAGCCGCGCAAGCGAGCAAGACATAGCTGCAGCAGCACGCCGCGCTTGTTGCCCAGCAACTCATGCCATTCGTCGACGATCACGCAGCGCAGCGCCGACAGCTGTGGCGCCGTGTCCGGATACGAAAGCAGCAACGCCAGCGATTCGGGCGTGGTGACCAGCACATCGAGCTTGCCGCTGCGCGCCAATCGCTTGTCGCGTGCGCTGGCATCGCCGGTGCGCAAGCCCACCTGCCAATCCAGCCCCAACGCGTCCACCGGCTCGCGCAGCGCGCGTGCGGTGTCGGCGGCCAGTGCGCGCAACGGCGTGATCCACAACACCTGCAGATTGCGTTGCTGCTGGCGGCGCGCAGGTGCAGCGGGCTTGCCTGGCTTGGCCTTGGCCGGTGCCGTGCGCCCGCGCGCGGCCAGTGCTTCCAGCAACGGCCCGCCAAACGCCGCCAGCGTCTTGCCGCTGCCGGTGGGCGTGTGCAGCAAGCCGGATTCGCCATCGAGATAGCGCTTCCACACATCGCGTTGGAACGGCAACGGCGTCCAGCCGCGCTGCGCGAACCACTCGCGCCACTGCTGCAATGGCGTGCCGCGTGTGTGCTGCGCTGCTGTCACCGCGCCAGTGCCTGCAGGCTGCTCAGGTGATCGGCGTCGGCCATCGGCTTGTCCTGACGCCAACGCAGTATGCGCGGGAAGCGCACCGCAATGCCGGATTTGTGCCGCGCGCTGCGGTTCACCGCTTCAAAGCCCAGCTCGAACACATGATGCGCCGTGACCGCGCGCACCGGGCCAAAGCGTTCGGTGGTGTTGGCGCGGATCCAGCGATCCAGCTGCAGGATTTCCTTGTCGTCCAGGCCCGAATACGCCTTGGCGATCGGCACCAGTTGCCCTTCATGCCACAGCCCGAAAGTGTAGTCGGTATAGAGCGTGCTGCGTCGGCCGTGGCCGGCTTGCGCGTACAACAACACGGCATCGATGGTGAGCGGGTCGATCTTCCACTTCCACCAATCGCCGCGACGGCGACCGGATTGATAGACCGAACTGGCGCGCTTGAGCATCAGTCCTTCCACACCGCGTTCGCGTGCTTCCACGCGCAGCTGCGCTGCGTCTTGCCAATCGCCGACCTGCACCAGCGGCGAGGCGATGATGCGCGGATCTGCGAGCGTGGCAAGCACGCCTTCAAGCAAGGCGCGCCGCTCTTGCAGCGGGCGCTCGCGCAGATCGTCGCCGTCCAGTTCCAGCAGGTCGTAGGCCACCACGCGTACGGGTGCTGCGGCCAAGGTCTTGGGCCCGGGCTTGAGCCGCTGGATGCGCGTCTGCAACGCGGTAAACGGCATCGGCAGAGGCTGCTCCGGTTGCCAGGCCAGCAGCTCGCCATCGATGACGATGCCATCGGGCAACTGCAGAGCAGCGTGTTCGATTTCCGGAAAACGTCCATCCAGGCGTTCTTCGCCGCGCGACCACAACGCTGCTTCGCCCGCGCGACGAATCAGCTGCAGGCGAATGCCGTCCCATTTCCATTCCAGCAGCCAGTCGTCGATGGCGCCTAACGTTTCGACCTCGGCTTCCAGCGGCGATGCCAGAAAGAACGGGTAGGGTTGCTGGCGGTCGCCGGGCAGTTCTTCGCTGGTCAACAGCTCGGCAAGATAGGTCGGATGCGGTCGCCAACTGCCGAGCATGCGCTGCGCAATGCGCGCGATATCCACGCCGGACAACTCGGCCAGCGCCTGCTGCACGAGCCGCTGCGACACGCCCACGCGTAGCGCGCCGGTCAGCAGCTTGTTGAACACCAGGCGCTCGTCGAAGGCCAGGCTGCGCCACGCCTGCACGATGCAGGCCTTGCGCACGGCCACGTCTTGGTTGGCGATCGGCAGCAGGCGCTGTTCGATCCACTCGGCCAACGGCAGATCGGTCGCTTCGGTGATCGGATCGTCCAGCAGCAGGGCCAGGGTTTCGGCCAGATCGCCGACGTGGTCGTAGCTGTCGGCCACCAGCCAATCGGCAATCCCGGCGGTGTCGGTGATCCACTCCCGCAGTTCGCCGCTGCTGGCAATACGCATGCGCGCGCTGGCTACCTTGCCACCGGCCAGCAGGTACAACGCCCACGCCGCATCCAGTGCCGGCGCATCGCGGAAATACGCCACCAGTGCAGCGCGCTTGTCGAGCGTGCCGGTACTGCGATCCAGGGTGCGGTACAGCGCCGCGAAGCGCTTCACGGCAGCGCCTGTAGCGGTGTGCGCTTGTTGGCTGCACGCAGCTCCAGTGCGCGTCGGGTAAACGCGGCGAGCACGCGTGGACGCCGCTGCGGCCGCGGTGGACCGATGGTGGCTGCCGGTGCGTTGCGATGTACGCAAAACGCCAACGCATCCCGGCGGAACGCGAGCGCACCGCTCAGGCGAATGCGCGGACGCGCGCGGACATAACGGCGTGCGGGCAGCGGATTCATTCCTCGGCTCCGAAATCGGTGCGGAAGGCTTCCGCTGCGACGCCGCGTTCCCGCAGGTGTTGGATCAATGCATCGGTATTGCCATGCGTGGCGATCACGCGTTGTGCGCCGGTCTGTTCGATGGTGCGTAGCAGGTCCGGCCAGTCGGCATGGTCGGAGACGACAAAGCCGCGGTCGTAATTGCGTCGACGGCGATTGCCGCGGATGCGCATCCATCCGGAGGCAAAGCCTTGTTGCGCGCTGCGGAAACGTCGGATCCAGGCGCTGCCGGCCGCCGATGGCGGTGCGATGACCAACTGTCCCGCGTAGTCGGCGCCGCGTGCATGCTCGCTGACCGGCTGGGTGTCCAGCATCGGGACGCCGGCCTGGCGATAGACCTCCACCCCCACCGCGACCGCGCCGTGCAGCAGTGCCGGCTGCGTTTCCCATGCGCGTAATTCGGCCAGCACGCGCTGCGCCTTGCCCAGCGCGTAGCAATACAGAATGGCCGCTTCGCCGCGCTCGGCGCATTCGCGGCGCCAGGCAGAGATATCGGCGGCCACTTCCGAGGTGTCCGGCCAGCGATACACCGGCAGGCCGAAGGTCGCCTCGGTGATGAACGTGTCGCAGGGCACCACTTCGAACGGCTTGCAGGTGGGGTCGGGTTGGCGCTTGTAATCGCCGGAGGCCACCCAGACCTCGCCATCGACTTCGATGCGCACCTGCGCCGAGCCCAGCACGTGTCCGGCCGGATGCAGCGACACGTGCGCACGCCCGAGCTGAAACGCCTCGCCGTCGGCATGCGTGTGATAGACCTGTTCGCCCAGGCGCCATTGCAGGATGGACAGGCTCTCGCGTGTGCAGTGGTACTCGCCCATGCCGCTGCGCGCGTGATCGCCATGACCGTGTGTGATCACCGCACGCGGCACCGGCCGCCATGGGTCGATATGGAAGTCGCCTTGCGGGCAATACAGGCCCTCGGGCCCGAGCACCACCAGATCGCCGCGTGTTTGAGGGGTGTGGTCGTTGCCATTGCGCATCCGGCAACTCTGGCCAAGCCGGTGTGCAGATCCTGAGAATGGGAATGGCATCCATCGGTGCGGGTGTACGACAAGCGCAGTGGACCGCAGATGCGTATCGGGCAGTGCCCGATCGACTGGAGATGTGCGATCCAAGTAGCTCAGGTGACGCGCGCTGCGCCGTTATCCGGCGGGACGCGACAGATCGTCTGGCTTGCATCGAACGTAGCCGGGAACACGCAGCATGTTGAGATCAATGCAGACGGTGGGCTGCATCCTCCATGCTACTTCCGCGCCGCCGACCCCCAATTCCCAATCCCAGGATAACGGCCACCAATCGTTCTCTCGAGCGCCTAATGCCGCGTACGCCGCCCAGGCGAACGCACGGCGGTCGCTTCCACCGCCAGGGTGAAGCCGCGTTCCTCGCCGCCGTGCATCGCGCCGACATCGACGACGTGGCGACGGATCTCCTCACCCTTCCCGTTACGCACCACCACCACCACCGTGTATTCCCACGGATCGCCATCGGCCGGGTGGCGGATGGTGCCGTCGACCTTGAGCGGCACAATCGGCGCCGGCTGCGCGTGCTGCGCAGCCGCCGAATCGAAGCGCAGGTGGTGCTTGCAGGCAGGGCAGACGCTGGCGCTTTCCAGGATCGTCGCCTTGCAATGCGGGCAGCTGCGCGTGGCACCGGGCGTGCCCGGGCGGAGTGCACTCATGTGGCGTCGCTGTCTCCGCTGACCACCGGTTTGCTGGCGGTGGCGGGCTTGCCGCCTTCATCGCCCCAGCCGAAATCGGCCTGGCCGCGCATGCGCGCACCCGATGCCACCGTGAGGCTGCCGGCCTTGACGTCGCCGACCAATACGCCGGAGGTCTGCAGCTCGACCTGCGCGGCAGATTCGATATTGCCCTCCAGCTCGCCGGCAATGATCACCTTGTTGGCGCGCACGCCGCCGTTGAGCTTGGCACCGCGTTCGATGGTCAGATCGCCCTTGACGTTGACATCGCCCTTGAAGCGGCCGGCCAGCCGTACATGGCCGGCGCCTTCGATCTTGCCTTCGATGCTGATGTCGGCGGCGATCAGCGACTCTTTCGCCTCGCTGTGACGTTGCGGTGCCGCCGCCGTCGGTGTGACGCTGGATGGGGCAGCGGTGGGCACCGGCGGCGCCGGGCTGGCCTCTGCAGTGAACAGCCGGCCATCTGCTGCAGGAACCTCGGGGGTGGCCGGAACGCCGTCTTTCTTGTTGGGACCTTGATCGCGCCACATCGACATCGCACTGCCTCGCTTTAGGGGTCGAGGCCGACTATCGCTGCGCCACTCGATCTTTTGTGTGACGAACTACGCAATCCCGCGATGGACGGCGTGCGTGCTCAGTCCACAGTGCCCATGGCAGGGCCGTGTCGCTCCACCCGATTGCGTCCGCGATGCTTGGCGCGATACAGCGCTGCATCGGCTTTCTGGATCAGGCTCGCGCCTTGCTCGCCATCGGCCGGAAAGCTGGCCACGCCGATCGAGGCAGTCACCTTCGGCAACGAGCGCACACCGTCGCTGACCGCCAGCGCGGCGATGTAGCCGCGGATCTGCTCGGCCACGCGCATGGCCTCCTCGCCATCGGCTTCGGGCAGGATCACGGTGAATTCCTCGCCGCCGTAGCGGCAGGCCACGTCTTCGGCACGCAGGCGGGTCAGCAGCAATTCGCCCAGTGCCGCCAGCAACAGGTCGCCGCCGGCATGGCCCTGGCTGTCGTTGAACTGTTTGAAATGGTCCACGTCCAGCATCAAGACCGACAACGGCAAGCCACGCCGCGCGCAGCGCGCCAGTTCGTGGCTCAGCGATTCTTCGAGATAGCGGCGGTTATACAACCCCGTCAGCGCATCGCGGATCGACTGCCGGCGCAGCGTTTCGCGCAGGCGCAGGTTGCTCAGCGCCAACGACAACTGCTCGGCCGCCGCTTCCGCGATTTCCAGTCGCGGCATCGGGCCCGGGCCGGCGGCAGACAGGAACAGAAACCCGAGCTGGGTGCCTTGCGCCGACATCGGCAGGCACGCCGTGGTGACGGACGCATCGCTCGCGCGTTCCTGGATATGCGCACACAGCGCATCCCGGTCCAGGTCGTCGACCAAGTGCGGCTGGCCGCGGCGCAGCGCCCAGCACTGTTCCGGCAACAGATGCGGCGCACTCTTCACCAGCGGCTCGCCCCAGTGGCTGATCGCCTCGGCACGGTCTTGCGAGGCGCGCAGCAAGTACACGCTTCCCGCCACGCCCGGCAGCAGGCTGGCCAGGGTACGGCTGCTGACCATCAGCGCTTCTTCGGCGCTGATGCAACTCTGCAGCAGGCCGGTGTAACGGCTGAGCAGATTGAGATCGGCGGTACTCCGCTGCAGCGCGTCGATGCTCTCGCCCAGTTCGCGATTGGCCTGCGCTGCCACTTGTTCGGCCTGCGCACGGTGGCGCAGTTCGCGCATCAACAGCGCATAGACCATGCCGACCACCACCAGTCCGAATGGAATGCCGGCCAGTGCCAGCGCAAGCAACAGGTTGGCACTCTGGCCGCTGCTTTCAGCGCGCTGCGCCAGCAGTTCCTGTTCGCGCTGCACCATGGTCGAGGCCTGTTCCCGGATTGCGCTGGTGGTGCGGAAGGCGCTCTGCCGGATGTCAGCCCGTGCCGGCTCCAGCCCACCTTGCGCATACACGTCGAGCACGTGCTGAATCTGCTGCAGGCGTGTTTCCACCAGCCGTCGCAGCTGCGCTAGGTGCTGTTCCTGTGCGGGGTTGTCGACGATCAGGCGGCGCAGGTTCTCGAGCAGGATCGGCAGACGTTCGACACTGGTCTGGTAGTTCAGCAGGTAGGCCTCGTTGCCGGTGAGCAGGAAGCCGCGCTGCGCCGATTCGGCATCGAGCACGTGCGCCTGGATCTCGTCGACACGGCCGATCACCTCATGCGTGTGCGACACCAGCGCGGCGTCGGCCAGCGAGCGACGGGCACCGACGAAGATGCCGATCCCGATGACGACAAAGATCAGCGCAGAAAAAATCAGCGCCAGCTGGTTGCGCCGGCGCGATGTAAAAGAAGAGTGCATATGCGAATGCTAGCCTGCCTGCCTCGACAACACGAGTCATCGGTTGCAGGTACAAGCGCGCCGGCACAGGGCCGGCGCGTTGCGGGATGCGGTAGAAGGTGTCCGGACTCAGTGCTGCGCGTGCTCGGCGTCGTGTTTGTCCGCGTTCTGTTCGGCCTTGTTGGCCATTTCGCGCGTCTTTTCGGCGGTGGCATCGGCCGCATTGGCGGTGGCGCGGCTGGCGTCTGCGGCCAGTTCGCGTGCAGCCACGCGTGCATCGGCGGTTGCGGCCTTCGCCTCCACGGCGGCGCGGTCGGCGGCCTGTTCGGTCGCGGCGGCGGCGTGCTTGGTGGCAGAAGCGGCATCGCGGCGTGCCTGCTCGGCATCCGGGCCCTGACAGGCAGCAAGGGTAAGGGCGGCGATGGCGCTCAACGACAGCATGCGGATCGTCTTCATGGGTGGTCCTGTTCCTGTTCCGGTGTTGGAAGCCGGAGCTTATGCAAGGGGCGATGCAGTCTGCGTCAATGCGCGGCCGGCCATTCAGCGGCCGGGTGGAGAAGCGCCGTCTTCCGTGTTGCTCTTAATTTCGTGTCTGCGGGTACGGCGTGCAATGCGTGAATTGCAGGCAAAGAAAAAGCCGCTGAAAACCAGCGGCTTTTTCCGAACTCGCTTGGAGTCAAGAAGTGATTACTTCTTGGCTTCTTCTGCGGTGTCCTTAGCAGCCTTGGCGGTGTCTTCCGCCGTCTTGGCAGCGTCGGCAGCCTGGCCAGCAGCAGCGTCGGTGGCGGCGCCGGAAGCAGCCTGGGCAGCGTCAGCAGCGGTGTCGGCCGAAGCAGCAGCGGTGTTGGCAGCAGACTGAGCGGCGTCAGCGGACTGCGAGCCCGAGGCAGCAGCCTGGTCGGCAGCGGTCTGAGCGTCGGCAGCAGCTTCGTTAGCCGAAGCAGCAGCGTCCTGAGCCTGTTCCGGCTTCGAGCAAGCGGTCAGGGCCAGGCCCAGAGCCATTGCGATCAGCAGCTTGTTAATGGTCATTGTTTCAATCCTCGTCGTTAGATTAGGCAACGCGCTATTGCGCGCCCCCGACATGATGACGGCCACAAGACGAGTGTCAAGCGCACGCGCATTCAGTTTTGCAAAATCGCCGTTAAAAGCATTCAAATCAATTCGATAGCGATGGCAGTCGCTTCGCCGCCACCGATGCACAGTGTCGCGATTCCGCGCTTGCCACCGCGGCTGCGCAACGCGTTCACCAATGTCACCACCAAGCGCGCGCCCGATGCACCGATCGGATGGCCCAATGCGCAGGCACCACCATGCACATTGACCTTGTCGTGGGGGATGCCCAGTTGCTTGATCGGCGTCATCGCGACCACGGCGAATGCTTCGTTGATTTCGAACAGATCCACCTCGTCCAATTGCCAGCCGATCTTGCCGATCAGCGCTTGGATCGCAGCGACCGGCGCGGTGGTGAACCACGCGGGTTCCTGCGAGTGGGTGACATGGCCGACGATGCGTGCCAGCGGCGTGGCGCCGCGGCGTTGTGCATCATCCGCGCGCATCAGCACGGTGATTGCCGCGCCATCGGAAATACTCGAGGAACTGGCCGCGGTCACGCTGCCGTCCTTCTTGAAGGCCGGCTTCAAGGTCGGAATCTTGGCCACGTCGGATTTGCCCGGCTGCTCATCGCTGTCGACGACGATTTCGCCCTTGCGCGTCGTCACCGTCACCGGAACGATTTCGTCGGCAAACGCACCAGTGCGCTGCGCGGCCTGCGCGCGTTCCACCGAGGCGATGGCGAACGCATCCTGATCGGCGCGGCTGAAGCCGAACTTTTCGGCAGTGGCTTCGCCGAACACGCCCATCGCCTGACCATCGTATGGGTTGGTCAGACCATCCCAGGCCATGTGATCGACCGCCTGGAAATTGCCATAGCGGTTGCCAGTGCGTGAGTTGGGCAGCAGATGCGGCGCATTGCTCATCGACTCCATGCCGCCGGCGACCACGATGCTGGCCGAGCCGGCCTTGATCAGGTCATGTCCGAACATGATCGCCTTCATGCCCGAGCCGCACACCTTGTTGATGGTGGTGGCACCTGTCGAGGTGGGAATGCCTGCAGCGATCGCGGCCTGACGTGCAGGTGCCTGGCCGAGATTGGCCGGCAGCACGCAGCCGACGATGACTTCGGACACATCGGCCGGCGCGATGCCCGACTGCGCGAGCGCGCCCTGGATTGCGGCGGCGGCGAGGATGGGGGCCGGCACTGCGTTGAATTGGCCGAGGAACGAGCCGATGGCAGTACGTTTGGCAGCAACAATGACGATGTCGGACATGAGCGGATACCGTTTAAAGTGAAACGATTATCTGCCTCATGGCCGCGCCGCGCCAGCACGCATAGCCCGCGCGCGCGCTTTCCGATTAAAGTAAGCAAAGCGTTATTCGGGCCCGATCGGGCCCCATCCATGGAATGGGTTCGGGGAGAACACCAATGAAGAAGAAAGACGTCGCCAGGACTGTGCTGGCCTCGGCGCTGGCTGTTGCGTTGACCGCGTGTGGCGGCGGCGGGGGCGGGGGTGGTATTCGCACAAGCGCCCCGGGCGCACCGCCGCCGACCTCGCCACCACCGCCTCCGCCGCCAACCTCGCCGCCACCGCCGCCGGTGACGACGCCAACGTCACCGGAGCCGGCGATCGACGCGCATCTGGCATTGACCAACGCGCGTGCGGCGCAGGCGCTCGGCTTCACCGGTGCCGGTTATCGCATCGGCGTCATCGATACCGGCATCAATGCCAATCATCCTGCATTGCAGGGGCGCGTCAGCGACAGCTTCATCTACGTGGATCCACGCACCAACAACACCGCGGTGGGCGATGTGGTCGGGCACGGCACCGTGGTCGCCGAACTGGCCACCGGGCGTGCGGTCGGTGAGTGGCCGGGCGGTATCGCCCCCGGCGCCGGTCTGGTGTCTGCGCGCATCATCAGCGACCGCGTACCGGTGGACGACGGCAGTGGCGAGGGCAATGAGGTCGATGGCCCGCTTGGTCTGGGGCCGGTGCATGCCGATCTGATTAGCGCAGGCGTGCGCATCATGAATAATTCGTGGGGTGGCCTGTATTGGAACGATCCGACGGTGACCAATCAGATCGCGCAGGAGTACCACCCTTTCATCATCGGCAATGATGGGCTGGTGGTGTTCGCGTCGGGCAATGAATCGCGCTCGCAGCCGTCGGATACTGCGGCGCTGCCCAGTCAGCTCGGCCCGGATGGAACACTGCCTGCGGCCGATCTGGAGCGCGGTTGGCTGGTGGTCGGCGCGGTCGATACCGCAAACCCGACGCAGCTGGCGTCGTACTCCAATGCGTGTGGTGTGGCGATGCGCTACTGCCTGGTCGCGCCGGGTACCTCGCTGTTCATTGATCCCGACGCTACCGCCAGCAACATTCGTTATTTCTACGGCAGCGGCACCTCGTTCGCAGCGCCGTTGGTCTCCGGTGCGGCTGCGTTGGTGTGGCAGGCGTTTCCGTATTTCAACAATGATCTGGTGCGCCAGACCTTGCTGGGAACCGCCACCGATCTTGGTGATGTGGGCGTGGACCCGGTGTTCGGCTACGGCCTGCTCAACGTGGGCAAGGCAGTGCTGGGGCCGGCGCGCTTCGATTGGGGCACGGTGGATGTTGACGTCACGACCTTGCGTTCGACATGGGCCAACGACATCAGTGGCACCGGTGGCCTGACCAAGCGCGGCACCGGCACGTTGGTATTGAGCAGCAGTGACAACACCTTCACCGGCGATACCCAGGTTCTCGGCGGCACCTTGCAAACTGCCAGTTTGCAGAGTGCGCGTGTGAGCATCGCCAATGGAGCGAGCCTGGTCGGCGCGGGCAGGATCGGTGGACAGGTCGATAACGCCGGCACGCTGCAGGTCAATAGCGCGACCGCATCCATTGCCGGCAATTACACCCAGGCCAGCAATGGACGCCTCGCAGTGAATGTAGGTGACCGCTTGAATGTTGCAGGCACGGCGACCATCGCAGGCGACCTGCAATTGCTCGGTCGGCGCGATTACGTCGTCAACAACACGACCTACGCGGTGCTGCAAGCAACCAATGGTCTGCAAGGCACGTTCGATACGCTAAGCAGCGGGCCGGCCGTGACCTTTCTGACCGCGACGCGCAGCTACGACGCCAACACTGCGTATGTCTCGCTGCAGCGCATGGATGTCACTGCGGTCGCCGCATCGCTTGGCGCGATCGGCACCGCATCGATGGATTCGGCCATTCGCGTCGAGCAGGCGTTCCAGAAGGTGGATGCGCAGCAGTTCCAGGGCAATGGTGCACTCAGCGGCGGCTTCATTCGCGCTGCAGCGGCCTTGCAGCAATCGCCGACGGCCAAGGCGGCGGCCGATTCGCTGCGCAGTCTGTCCGGTCGTGCACATGCCGAATCTGCTGCGATGACGTTCGACACCATCGATCTGGGTCGCCGCGCATTGGCATCGCATTTCGATGGCCTCTCGCAACAGCCGCGCCTGTTTGGTCACTGGCAGCGGGCGCTTGGCGGGCCGGGCGAGGGCGGTGCGACCACATCGGGCTTTGCCACTTCCGGCTGGATGATGGGCAACGATCTACGTCTGGCTTCCGGTGCGGTGACGGGTTTTGCGTTCGGCGAAACGCGCTCCAGCAGTCTGGGCGATCTGGACGGTGCACGCGGGCGCGATCGTCAGGTGCAGGCGCAGCTGTACTGGGGCACGAGGTTAGGTGCTGCTTATACGCTGGGCCAATTGGGCGTTGGCAACGTCAATCGTCAGATCGAGCGCACTCTGCAATTGGGCGAAGACCGCAGCAGCGCCTTCAGCGACTACAGTGGCAATTATCTCAGCGGCAATCTGGAGACCGGGTACCACTGGGGCGGTGCCCATGCAAGCCTGACGCCGTATATGGGCCTGGATTACGTGCGTTTGCGCAGCGATGGCTTCCGCGAAAGCGGCGGCGATGGGTTCGGCTTGCGTGCCAACGCGAATACCTCATCGCGCACGCAGGCACTTGCGGGCGTGCGCTCGGCGTATCGCTGGCGCGGTATCCAGTGGGGCGGTTATGCCGAATGGCAACAGGCGCTGAGCAGCGACGGCTTGATGCTCGATGCCAGCTTCGTCGGTGTGGATGCGTGGGCGCCGCTGCGTGGCATGCAGCCGGCACGCTCGGGCGGTCTGTTCGGGTTCACTGCAGCGGCGCCGTTGGGTCAGCAGAGCCAGCTGCGTTTCGGTTACGACCAGCGGGTGGGCGAGCGCGGCGACGACCGCGCGTTGAGCCTGCGTTACAGCGCCGATTTTTGATCGGCGCCGGATCTGTCTGATCCATGTTTCCCTGTCCGGGCAGCGTGCCTGGACAGGGCTTCACTCGCCGCGCAGCTTGTGCAAGAAGCGCGGCGCAGTGCGGCCCAGCGGTAGTTTGAGCTTGCTGATGGCCTCGATGCGCGCTTCGGCAATCTGATCGGCCGCCTGCTGCGGCGAAACGTCCTGCTGCGTGGACAGATCGAAGACCTTTTCCAGATTGTGATAAATGCTGCGGATCAGCCGCATCGCACGTTCGCGGTTGTAGCCGTCGATTTCCAGCGACACATTCATCACCCCACCGGCATTCACCACGTAATCGGGCGCATACAAAATGCCGCGCCGGTGCAGCTCTTCGCCAATGGCGGTGCTGGCCAGCTGGTTGTTGGCGGTGCCGCAGATGATCTTGGCCTTGAGCTGCGGCAGCGTGTCTTCGTTAATGGCGCCTTCCAATGCGCAGGGGGCAAACACGTCGGCCGACACCTGATGGATTTCATCCGGGCGCACTGCTTCTGCGCCGTACTCGGCCACTGCACGGTCCACCAGCGTCTGATTCAGATCGGCCACATAGAGTTTTGCGCCGCGTTCCTTGAGCAGCTTCACCAACTCCATGCCGATATGGCCCAGTCCCTGGATCGCGATGCTGGCCTTGCCGACTTCTTCGTGGCCGAGCTTGCGGTTGAGCGAGGCCATCAGCGCCTGCAGCGCGCCATAGGCAGTAAACGGGGCGGGATCGCCGGAGCCGCGGTGCACCTGATGCACGCCGGTCACGTACTCGCTCTCCAGGTAGATCTGTTCCATGTCGCTGACGTCGGTGCCGACGTCCTCGCAGGTGAGATAGCGCCCGCCCAGGGTATCGACGAACCGGCCGAAGGCGCGGAACAGCGCTTCGGTCTTGTCGGTCCTGGGGTCGCCGATGATCACCGCCTTGCCGCCACCGACATTCAAGCCGGCCAGCGCGTTCTTGTAGGTCATGGTGCGGCTCAGCCGAAGCGCGTCGTTGAGCGCCGCTTCGCTATTGGGATAGGGGCGCATCCGCACGCCACCCAGCGCTGGCCCAAGGCGCGTGCTGTGCAAGGCGATGATGGCTTTGAGTCCGGCGTCGCGGTTGTGACAGAAAATCACCTGTTCGTGGCCGGTGGTATCGAGGGTTTCGAAAAGCATCGAAGGCTCCGCGGGGCTGCGTGATGTGCCTTCCCTGAAGCCGGGCATGCACCCGTGCAGTGGGAAACAAAAAAAAAGCGACGTTTACAGATCTTGTCCGATCACGTCGCGCTGCAACATTTTAAACCACGTCGGCAGGGGGGGGTGTATGAATTTGTTCATCAATCCGATGGCGCTGCTGGCCACACCAGCGCGTTCCTGGCCATTTGTTCGTTGGCGTGACCGGCAGGCCAGGGTGTCGCTGGCGCAGGCGGCGCAGCTGACGCTAGTGAAGAGAACTGCATGCGCACATCCTGAGCCGTGCCCGCGCGCTGTGCGATCAGCGATCGGCAGACAGGGCCAACTGGGTCAGATACAGGCGCAGATCGAACTCCAGTTGGTGATAGTCCGGCGTCATGTGGTTGCAGAGCTGGTAGAAGGCTTTGTTGTGATCGGCCTCCTTCAGATGCGCCAATTCATGCGCCACGATCATCTGCAAGAACGGTTCCGGAGCGTCGCGAAACACCGAGGCGATGCGAATCTCGCGGCTGGCTTTCAGGCGGCCGCCATGCACGCGCGAAATCGCCGTATGCGTGCCCAGTGCATGCTTCACCACCTGCAGATGGTTGTCGTACATCGCCTTATGCAAGGTGGGCGATGAGCGCATGTAGCGCTCCTTCATTGCCTTGACGTACTCGTAGAGATGGCGATCGGTGCGGATCGCGTGCCGGTCCGGGTAACGCTTTGCCAGCGCGGTGGCGAGCTTGTCCTGTGCGATCAGCTCGCGCACCTGATCCAGGACAGCGGGCGGATAGCCGGTGAGGTAGCGAAGCGTGTCCATGGCGATCGAGCTCTGCGAGGCACGCATGATCGCCGATGCGACAGCTGCTGGCCAATCCACAGGTGCAGTTGAGTGACTACGAACGCAGAGCGTGTGCGCTGCGCGTCGATGCATGGCAAGGGGCGCATGTGCGGCGTGCGCGGGCTGAGATCAGAGTGGCTTGCACGACGCCGCACAAGACGACGTTGCGGCGTTGCTGTGTGATGGGCGGCCCCGTGCCGAGCTGCGATGCGCTTCCCACCAAGCGCATGCGGCTGCGTCGTCATGGTGCTGGTCCTGTGAACGTCACGCACGTATTGCAGCCTGTGTCAGGCGTATTCACGACTGCGGCACATTCGAATGGGTAGCGTGCGGTGCATGGCGTGCGGCGCGACGTCGCAAGCACGCGATCGAACAACGGCACCGTGCCGATGAGGAGACAACGTCATGATCAAGTGGGCCATCATTTTCGCAATTATCGGCCTGATTGCCGGTGCGCTGGGCTTCGGCGGCATGGCCGGCGCTGCGATGGGTATCGCCAAGTTCCTGTTCTGGGCCGGCATCATCATCGCCATCCTGCTGTTCGTGCTGGGCGTGACGATTGCCAAGAAAGTGACTTGACGCTTCGTCTGTAGCCGGGCACGCGCTTCGCTGCCTGGCTGCATCACCCGTCACACAAAGGAGCGGCCAGTGGCCGCTCCTTTTTTGTTCTGCCAATCAACGCAGCAAGCATGCCAGCTGCAGACGATCTCAAGCGTGGCTTGCATATGTCGGCACTGCGCTCAGACGCCGGTAGTGTTGGCAGTGGTATGCAAGGCGATATTGAGCTGGTCGATGGTCACAATCCAGTCGGCATCGTCGAGGCGTTCTTCACGCAACAGCTGGGATTGCGCGGGCGTCCAGAATGGCGCCTCTTCCAGGCGCATATCACCCGCCAGCGGAGAGTGCTCGGCGATGGCGATAAAGCTGCGAATACTGGCTTCGTCGCTGGGCAGGCCCAACTGGGCGAACAGTTCGGAAAACGGGTGGACGGGCTGTTCCATTGCGGTTCCTCGAGAGTGCGGATGACTGATTACCTGGCTACCTGCCGTGCGTGCCGACAGGTGGCGCTGATTTGAATGCTAGAGCACTCGGTTTGAGCGTACTGTGCACACGCGGCTTGGATTTGCCTGCGCGATGACCATATCTGTGTGCAGATCAGCGAGGTGTAGCGATCATGGCAACCGGATGGGCGGGTGATGGAGCGGTGCAGGATCAGATCGATGCGACTGTCGACGACGGGATCAAGCGTGCGCGCAGTCAACTGAATCAAGGTCCGAGTTTGACGCACTGCGAAGACTGCGAGGCACCGATTCCCGAGGCACGCCGCAAGGCAGTGCCCGGGGTGCGCCTGTGCGTGAATTGCCAGGAAGCGCACGACATAGAGCAGGCGGCGCAAGGCGGCTACAACCGTCGCGGCAGCAAGGATAGTCAGCTGCGTTGAATGGTTGATGTTGATTTCTCAACGCTCAACTCAGCGCGGCCGCTATCGCTGAGCGCGCCATCGCCATCGCCATCGCCATCGCAAGCGGGCGCTGCAGCGACGCTCCGCTGTATTGGTAGGGCGTTTGCTTGTTTGCACCTTCGTGCCTGGTTCTGCCAGTGGCGAGATGGTCCCTGCACACAGCGTCTTGTCGCTCGCGCCTAGTTGGCGTTGAAGCTGCTTGTCTCGCGCCAGCGCCGCGTCGTGCGCTGGAAAAACAGACTATTGGGAACTTGCAAGACGCTGCCGGCACGGTCGCCAGTTTCTTCCAGCGTGGTGTAGATCACGTTGATATCGATCACGCGCCCCTTCAAGCCCGGCTTGTCGCCGCCTTCGAGTAACTCGATGTGATCGTGTAGCCTAAACGGGCGCGTTGTGATGATCAGGAACGTGCAGAAGATATTGGACAGCACGCTCCATGCAGCGAAGAACGCGACTGCGCCGACGGCGGCAAATCCGGTAAATGCGGTCCATAAGGTGTCTGCCCGGACGCCGAGGACCCGTAGCGCCAACAACAAGGCGCTGACCGAAATGATGAAGCTGCCGACGCGACGGATGCCGATCGTCATTTCGGCGGGCATGCTGTAACGCATGCACAAGCGCCGCAACAATCGCCGCAGCAGCAGCCGTGCCAACGCGGCAGCGGCCAGAATCAGCACGATCTTGACCGTTGGTACCGCAATCGCCAGCCATTGCGGATTCCAAGGGGGTAACAGGCTGCGGATCATGGCGGGCAACGCATCGGACGCGGACATCACATCATGCAGGGTCGAAGTGGGCGGCTATTGTAGCGGGGCCACTCCTGCGCTGTAGCGTGTAGGGTGAATCCGCGCTCATCTGCGAATGCAGCAGTGCGGCAGATTGCGTGCGATCCACGAGCGCAAGCCTCCGTGCCGGTGCAGTGGCGTAGGTGGACGCAGATGGGAGTGCTCGCACGCGACGCCCTGGGGGGGGGGGGGGGCGATGCGCGGGGTCTCACATGCTCGCCGCGCACCAAGACCGGTGCGAAGGTGTCGAGCGGGACATCGCTAGATCCGGCATGCCGTCGCACTGAAGCTGCATTCCAGCTTGGTGCGGATCGATCACGCCCCTGACGCCAGAAACAAACGTGCCACCTCGCGGCGGCACGTCGGTCCAACAGCTCGACTTTCCGTCAGTACGCAACAGCGAGTCACAACGCGACGCGAATGGCCAGTGGAGACGACGGGTATCTGGAATCCACACCTGGCGGCCATGTGCCGCGCGTTATTCGCTGTGTCAGGCGATCTTGTCGCCGTCGTTGCGTGCCGGGCCGAAGTTGGTGGTGAGCACTTCGATCCGGCCGCCGGTTTTGCGGAACGCGGCGATGTCGGCCGCGATGCGCTCACGACTGAGCGGCTGCGACTTGCCTTCGCTGCGAGCGATGCTGGGCTGGGATTTCTGCTTGGTCGCGGGACGTGCCATGTGGCCTCCTATAGCGGGGAAGTGCGGTGACACCGCCTGCGGCTAGGGTGGCGCGCGCGGAAGCGGTGTCGAGAGTGCGAGAGCGTTCGGTGCGCAATCGCGGTGGCACAACGTACGTGCCTTTGCAGACAAGACGGCGAGACGTCAGCCAGCAACCGTGCATCATAAAGGGTTTGGCTCTCTGATGTGTTAACTGTCCGACCGACGGGCTGTCTGTGCGGCTGCCCAGGCCAGGCCCTGGACCACGCCGAAGGACGGATCGCCATGCACCAGGCGCGATTGCGGGAACGCTGCGGCCACGGTGTCGCGGATATAGCCGGCGCGCGACATGCCGCCGGTCAGGAACACGGTCGCCGGTACAGCCGTCATCTCGGCGCGCACCTGCGCCAGCAGGCCTTCCAGTTCGCCGAGGTAGTTGGAAGCGGCCCCAACCAGTGCGTCGGCCTTCACCTCCACGCCCAGCCCACGCTCGATGAAGTCGAGCGCGGCCTGATGCCGGTCCAGCTCGCTGAGCGCGATCTTGCAGGCTTCAACGCCGCGATACAGGCGCGCGGTATTGCCGGTGTCTTGCAAGGCCTGCAGGCGCTTGTCGAAGGGTGCGGCAACGTCCTGGTACTTGTGTAGGCGGAATTCGCGTTGTCGCGTCATGTCCTGCACCATCGCCGCCTCCACGTAATGGTGGGTCGGCACGCGGGTGATGCCGCGGCCGAACAGCGGCATATAGGCCGCCAGACTCAGCGCCAGATCGATGTCGGTACCGCCGCGCGCGATACCCCAGGCGCGGTGTACCTGCGGCGCAGCGCTGCCGCCGACGCTGGCGTGGGCAACGTCGGTGGTGCCGCCACCGATATCCACCACCACGGTGTCGTGGCGGCTGTCGTGGCTGACGTGGTAATGCATCGCGGCCGCCGCGGGCTCTTCGAGAAAATCCACGCTGTCGAAGCCGGCGGCGATCGCGGCGGTCTGCAGGATCTCCAGCGCCTGCGCGTTGCCGGCCTCACCGATCGAACTGCGAAATTGCACCGGGCGGCCCAGGGTGGCGTGGCGGATGTTGATATCGAACTGGCGCGAAGCAGTCAGCCGGATGTGTTCCAGCACATGCGTGGCGATACCGGTGATGGTCTGGCGCGCGCGCGGATGCAGGTTGTAGCCGAGCATCGACTTGGGGCTTTGCACCAAGCTGCCTTCGCCTTCGAGAAAATACGCGTCCAGCGCCTCGTCGCCGTAGACTGCGTTTTGCAGCAGGGCGGCGGAGCTGCGTGGCTCGCGCACCTGCTCTTCCATCCATTGCCGCCGCACGATGCGGATTGCGTCGCGGCGCAGGCTGTCGTTGTTGGAAGTGCGGCCGGCGGCCAATGCATCGCGGCGGCCCGAGTCGATCAAGCGCTCCACCTCGTATTCCAGTGCCGGAGTGAGGCTGAAATCTTCCGGCTCGCGCATGGTCTCCGGGAAATACACCGTGGTGCGGAACTGCAAGGCTTCGCCGAAGCGTACCGGCACGACCTGCCCATCGACAATCGCCGCGGCGGCGGAGTTGCTGGTACCGAAGTCGATGCCGAGTTTCATGCAGACGGGCCTGGAGAGCGGGTCGCGCACTTTACTACGGCCGCCGCATCCACCGTGGCGACCGGTAGTGCCGGTCGCCTCAGCAACGAAGTGCGGCATGCCCGCAGCGCAGCCGCGTGGCGTACGGCGCGCGCTGAGTGAGGCCGTCAGGCCGCCAGGTCGGCGACGTGACCGTCGTTCAGTTCCTGAGTGGTGGCCTCGCGCACCGCCACCACTTCGACCGCAAAGTGCAATGTCTGCCCGGCCAGCGGGTGATTGCCGTCCACGGTGACCTGGTCCGGGCCCACCTCGGTCACGGTGACCAGGACTGGACCTTGCTGCGTGCGCGCTTCGAACTGCACGCCGGGCACCACGCCGACATCGCCCGGAAACGCATCGCGGGGAACGTGCTGGATCAGCTGCTCATGGCGCGGGCCGTAGCCCTGTTCGGGGACCACGTCGGCGTTGAGCGCGTCGCCCAATTGCTTGCCTTCCAGTGCCTGTTCCAGGCCGGGCACGATGTTGCCGGCGCCATGCAGATAGCTTAGCGGTGCGTCGGGCGCGGAGCGGTCGAGGACCTGACCGTTGTCGTCGGAAAGGGTGTAGTGAATGGTCGCAACGCGACCCTGGCTGATTTCCATTGGAAACCTCCATGACGGGTGATCGAGGGAAATGCATCGGCTGATTCACGACGCGAAGAGATGCTGCGTGCACACCGTAGGCAATCGCACTGGATCATGCAACCACAGCCGGGATCGTGGTTGTGGCGAGGATCAGTTTGGTGGAATCACCGTCACAACCACGTAGGTTCTACGGACGACAGGGACGCCGAAGACGTTGAACGCCGATATGCGCATGGCTGGTTCTTCGGCCACAGCGACGATCGGTGGCAGCATGGGGTGTTTGACCATGTAGTGCCTGGCTGTTGAACACGATGGTGTGGGTACGACACACCGCTGCCTGTACAAGCTGAGGCGCCGTTTATTCGGTCTTTGCGCCGCTCTCGATCTGCGCGCGCCGTGCACGCCAGGTTTCCGGGGTTTGCGGCTTGATGAACAGAGCGGTGAGTTCGGGGTGCTGCTGCTTGGCAGCGGCTTCGATCCGCCCGACGCAGGCCTCGATCTGCGGCGTGGTGCGGCTGTCTTCGAACTCGGCGCTCAAGGCAGCCACCACTTGGTTGGGCCCCATCTGCATGGTGAGCACACCATTGGCTGCGCGCACGTCCGGGTCGCTGGCGGCGATGCGCAGCAGCGAGTCGGTGACGTGCGCATGTGCCGGTTCGCCGATCAACAGGCCCTTGGTTTCGCGCGCCAGCAGGAACGCGGTCAACGCCAGCACCCCGGCGATGCCGATCGAGGCAATGCCATCGAGCTCGGGCATGCCGAACAGTTGTGCACCGGCCAGGCCGAGCAGTGCCATCAGCAAGCCGATCAACGCAGCGCTGTCTTCCAACAACACGGTGAAGGTGCTTGGGTCCTTGCTTTGACGAAAGGCCTGGAAATAGCCCATGCGGCCCTTCTTGGAGCGGAATTCGCGCAACGCGACCACCCAGGAAATGCCTTCGAATACGATCGATACGCCAAGCACGATGTAGGCGACCAGATGGCTCTTGGCCGGCTCGGGGTTGCGCAGATGCAAGATGCCTTCGTACAACGACACGCCAGCGCCCATTGCGAAGACCAACAGCGCAACGATGAAACTCCAGAAGTACAGCTCGCGCCCGTAGCCGAACGGATGGGTCGGTGTGGGCGGCTGCGCGGCGCGGCGTAATCCGTACAACAGCAGCACTTCGTTGACGGTGTCTACCAGTGAATGCACGCCTTCGCTGAGCATCGCCGAGCTGCCGGACATGCCGGCGGCGACGAACTTGGCCACGGCAATGGCCAGATTGCCGGCCAGCGCCACATACACCACCAAGTGCGAGCCTTTCGGCTTGCCTGCAGCATTGCCGTTGGCAGCGGTGCCGGTCTGTTCGGCGTGAGCGGAGCCTGGGGTGGCGCGCGAGGGAATGGGTGCTGGTTGATTGGACACGCGCGACCTGCGGGGTATTCGACAAGCGCCGCACTATCGCGCCATTGCCGTGCCGGGTGCGTGATCGCGCGGCTGGGCGGCTACAATCCACGCCCGCTTCGATCGAGAAATTGCATGTCCATCGTCCCCGCCTGTCCTCAATGCGGCCTGGAGAACACCTATGCCGACGGTGCGATGTCGATCTGCGCAGACTGCGGCTTCGAATGGAGCGCAGGCGATGCGGCGGCGGATACGACGGTAGTGCGCGACAGCAACGGCAACGTGCTGCAGGCCGGCGACACGGTGACCGTGATCAAGGATCTCAAGGTGAAGGGTGCTTCGATTCCTTTGAAACAGGGCACGGTGATCCGCAATATCCGGCTGGTCGAAGACGATGCCGCGCATATCGAAGGCAACTCGGAAAAGATCAAGGGTCTGGTGTTGAAGACCTGTTTTCTGCGCAAGGCGTAATGAGTGCATGCGTTGGCTTGGCTAAAAGCGCACATACGTGCGTTGAGACCGTGCCGAGAAATCTACATCGCGCACTGGCACACCTGCGGAGTGGGATGCATCCCCGGATGCATGCTGCGGGATGGGAGCTGAAGTCCGCTTGCGTTAATCGCGCGGATATCCCGTCGCAACCATGCAGCTGTGCTGCATGCGCGAGCGCATGCAGTCGCGCACGTTGGCCGAGATCACCTTCGCGCCAGCCCACCGTGGTAAGCAACAGCGCGCATGCAGCGCATCTGCCTGACCCCGCGGCGACCGCACCGTGCCAGCTGGCAGATGCGGCCGTACGATCAGCTGCCGATCAGGCAGTTACTCCGGCAGTGCGGGGTAATCGGTGTAACCCTTGGCGCCGCCGCCATACATGGTGGCCTGATCGAGCTCGGCCAGCGGCGCGTTTTCGCGCAGGCGACGGACCAGGTCCGGGTTGGCGATGAACGGGCGGCCATACGCGATCGCATCGGCATAGCCGCTGCTGATGGCGTGCTCGGACATACCCCGGTCGTAACCATTGTTTGCGATCCAGGCGCCGTCGAACTTGGCGCGCAACGCGGCATAGTCGAAAGCGATGTTGTCGCGCGGGCCGCCGGTTGCGCCCTCGATCACGTGCACGAAGGCCAGCCCGCCAATCAGGTTGAGGCGCTCGACTGCACGTTCGAACAGCGGCTGCGGGTCGGAGTCGTGCGCGCCGTACACCGGGGTCACTGGCGACAAGCGCACGCCGGTGCGATCGGCGCCGATTTCATCGGCAATCGCCTGCACCACTTCGGCAAGCAGGCGGGTCCGGTTTTCGATATCGCTACCGTAGGCATCGGTGCGCTGGTTGGAACTGTCCCGCAAGAACTGGTCGAGCAGGTAGCCGTTGGCCGCATGCACTTCCACGCCATCGAAGCCGGCATCGAGCGCGTTGCGTGCAGCGATGCGGTAGTCCTCGATCAAGCCGGGGATTTCGTCCAAAGCCAGTGCGCGCGGCTCGGACACGTCCTCGAACCCGTTCTTGGTGAAGGTCTTGCCTTCCGCGCGGATGGCGCTGGGTGCAACCGGCACTTCGCCCGGTGGCAGCACGCTGGTGTGCGAGACGCGGCCCACATGCCACAGCTGCAGCACGATCTTGCCGCCACGGCGATGCACTTCATCCGTAACAGCGCGCCAGCCCTGGATCTGTTCCTTGGTGTGGATGCCGGGGGTATCGAGGTAGCCCTGGCCCAGCGGACTGATCTGGGTGCCTTCGGCCACGATCAGACCGGCAGTGGCGCGCTGGCCGTAATACTCAGCGGCAAGCGGCGAGGGCACCTGGCCGGCGACGGCGCGGTTACGCGTCAGCGGGGCCATGATCACGCGGTTGGCAAGATCCAGCGCGCCCAGACGCACCGGGGAGAACAAGGGGGATTCAGTGGATTTGGACATCAGCAACCAGTCGAGTTTGATCACGCGCCGGGCGCGACACCGCGCCGATCGCGGTGCCCCGTAGCGATGGTGGCGGGCTCAGGCAAATTCGAGCGATGCAGATAGGACACAGCGTCCCCGTCTGCATTGAAAGCGATGTCACTGTGACGTGTTGGGCGCTGGTGCTGAATCGTAGCTGGTGCCGAGCTTTCCCGCTTTGCTGCATTGCACAATAATAGGCCGCCCTGCATCACTGGAGTCGGGCATGTCCGATACCGATCTTTCTTCGCCACACGTATCCCGGCGCGATTACGTGCTGATTCTGCTTGCGCTGGCGATGGGCGGCTTTGCGATCGGCATCAGCGAATTCTCCACCATGGGCCTGATGACGCAGATTGCGCAGGGCTTGCAGATCAGCGAGCCGCAGGTTGGCCACGTCATCAGCGCGTATGCGTTGGGTGTGGTGGTCGGTGCGCCACTGCTGGCAATTCTGGGTGCCCGCTGGCCGCGGCGTACCTTGTTGCTGCTGTTGATGGTGTTCTATGCATTGGGCAACGTGGCCAGCGCTTTGGCGCCGAGCTACCACACGATGCTGCTATGCCGCTTTATCGCCGGGCTGCCGCATGGCGCCTACTTCGGCGTTGCGTCGCTGGTGGCCGCATCGATCAGCCCACCCAATCAACGTGCCACTGCAGTGGGGCGCGTGTTGCTGGGTTTGAGCGTTGCGCTGTTGGTGGGCAACCCACTGGCGACCTGGCTGGGGCAAATGGTGAGCTGGCGTTGGGCCTATGCATCGGTGTCGGTGATTGCGCTGGGTACGGTCGCAGCGGTGGCGATCCTGTTACCACCGCAGCCCGACGAGCCGCGTCAGCAGCCCCTGCGCGAATTGCGTGCGTTCAATCAGCCGCAGGTCTGGCTGGCATTGGCGATCGGTGCGGTGGGTTTTTCCGGCATGTTCTGCGTCTTCAGTTACCTTGCGCCGACGTTGACTGCGGTGACCGGCGTTACCCCAGCGCGCATTCCGTTGGCGATGGTGGCGTTCGGTGTGGGCGGTGTGCTGGGCAGCATCCTGGGCGGTTGGTTGTTCGACCGCATGCAGTTCCGCGCGGTGCCGGTGTTGCTGGTGTGGTCGGTGGTGGCGATGTTGACGTTTCCGCTGGCGGCGCAGTCGCACGTGTGGGTGTTCGTTTCCATTGTGGCGGTCGGCACCATGGGCGCCTTGGCGCCGGCCTTGCAGACACGCTTGATGGATGTGGCGGCAGAAGCGCAGACCCTGGCCGCAGCCTCCAACCACGCAGCATTCAATACGGCCAATGCGTTGGGCCCATGGCTGGGTGGGATGGCGATCACGGCGGGTTGGGGCTGGACCTCTACCGGCTACGTTGGCGCGGCCACCGCGCTCGGCGGGTTGCTGGTCTACGCACTGGCGGTGTGGCAGGAGCGTCGCCAGCAGCGCACGCTATTGGCGAACTGCTGAGGCGGAACGCGCCACTCTGGGTTTGGACATTTGGCGCGCCAGTGTTTCGCCACGTGGCTGCAAAACTCGCCTTGCTGTGCAGCTGTCCAGAGATGAGCGAGTTGCATAACCACACCCATCTCACGGCACGCCAGCAAGACTTCGCACTCAATCAAGCGGACCGAACAGTGCCATGACCGACTTCACTCCACCACCGTGGAAGCGCCCCAATCCCAAGGCCAAGGCGAAGTCCACACCGTTGACCGATGCGCAGAAAGCGGCCGCCAAGCAGCGAGCTGAAGAGGCCGGGCGACCCTATCCGAATCTGGTCGACAACATGTGGGCCAGTCGTCAACCGAAATGATCTTGACCTGCTGTCGGCATGGATGAATTGCGATTCATCGCCTGCACGATGGCGTGAGGGTCCTGCCCACATCGCTCACATATCGATTATGCGGGCGAGGCGAGGATGGGCCGTACAAACACGACGGCAATGCAATCAATCCATCGATTGACTCACCCTCCCGCCGCACGCGTCGTCATCGCATAGCGCAGCGGCGGTCCATTCCAGCAAGGAGCCACACATGAGCATTCAGAGCAAAACCGAGCATAGCCTCAACGACCTTATCGCTATCTCGCGCGACGGCAAGGATTTCTACGAGGAAGCCGCAGCCAAGGTGGGCGATGCGGAACTCGCGACGCTGTTCCGTCGCATTGCCGGCGTCAAGGCCGATATCGTCAGCAGCCTGAGCAGTGTGGTGGCCGCAGCCGGCGGCACGCCGGAACAGCACGGCACCATGGTGGGCAGCATGCAGCAGTTCTATGGCAAGGTGCGCGCAACGCTGGGCGACACCAAGTATGGCTATGTGGCCGAGCTGGAAGAGTCGGAAGACCGTCTGCTGAAGGCGTTCGATGAGATCATTGCCGATCAGGACACTCCGGCTGCCGCTCGCGAGGCTGCAATGCGGTTGTTGCCGGAAGTGCGCGCTTGTCATGATGTGATGCGTAACCGCAAGCACGCGATGAAGAGCGCCGCATAAGCGGCGTGTACGACCGAAGTGCATCGTCACCGATCCGATGCAGCTCCGGGGTAAAACATTAGAGGCGGAAACGGGCAGCGCAAGCTGCCCGTTTCTTTTTGTGTCGCAGCAGGGCAAGGGGATGGCCCTGCGCAGCATTCGTCATTCCACGCATTGCGGGATGTTCCACATCGCCATCGCGCCCCTTGGCATATTCGGCACGCGCCGGGTCTGCTAGTATCCGCCGCCCTTGTTCAGGTGGCCCCGCGTTGCGCGGTTGTGGAATCCACCCATGAAGCAACAGTTCCTGTACCTGTCATCGGCTGAGGCGCAGTTGTCTCTGGGGCTTGGAGAAGAGAAGACGACCGAACGGCTGTTTTTCGCGGTGATGGCCGATGCGGCCACTGCCGACCACGCGGCACGCATTGCCGATGGCGTGCTGCAAAGCGGGCACGCGGAAGGCAAGCCGCTCGCGCGCGAACGGCTGCATGTGACCCTGCATCATCTGGGCGATTACGCCGGTGGTTTGCCGCCATCGTTGGTGAGCCGCGCCAGCCAGGCAGCGGCGCGCGTGGCGATGGACGCGTTCGCGGTGGAGTTCGACCGCGTCGGAACCTTCGGCGGCAGGCGCTCGCAACTTCCCTGCGTGCTGCGCGGCGAAGAGCAGGTACGGGGGCTGTACGCGCTGCAAGGCGCATTGGGGCGGGAGCTGGCGCATGTCGGTATTGCCGGCGATGCACAGTACACGCCGCACATGACGCTGCTGTATTGCAATCAGACGGTGCCGCAACGGCGCTGTGATGCGCTTGCCTGGACCGTGCGCGATTTTGCGCTGGTACGCAGTTTCCTTGGCCAATCGCGTTATCAGATCGAAGGCCGTTGGTCGCTGGGTTGATGTGCAGCGCGGCGCGCACGCGGTAGCCTGCGCGCATGGACATTGCCATGCCATTGCCCCCGGACCACCTGGCCGCACTCGAACAGGCCTATGCCACGCCGCCGCGCGCCTACCACCACTTCGGTCACGTGCGCGCGGTGTTGCAGCACTATGCGCAGGTCGCAGCCGGGCCGGGCTGGCGGCAGCCGGCAGAGGTTTGGCTGGCGGTGCTGTTCCACGATGCGGTCTATCAACCCGGACGCAGCGACAACGAGGCGCAATCGGCGCTGTGGGCGAGCGAATGCATTCCACGCTGGTGGCCACAAGCGCAGGTGGATGTCGAGCGCGTACAGGCGCTGATCCTGCTCACCGCCCGCCATGGGCACCTGCAGCCGCAGGATGTGGATGAAGACGCCGCCCTGTTCCTGGATTGCGACATGGCGATCCTGGCCGCACCCGCAACGGTATTCGATGCCTACGATCAGGCCATTGCCGAGGAATATCGCGGGCACGTGCCCAGCCTGCTGTTCCGGCTCAATCGCCGCCGCTTCCTGGCCGGTGTGCTCGAGCAGCCGCGCATCTTCCTGAGCGACTACTTCCATACCCATCACGACGCTGCGGCGCGCGCCAATCTGCGCCGACGGCTGGGGCGTTGAACGTACCCAACATCTGCGGGCGGCGTGCCCGGATGAGGCCGATGCGCACGCTAGAATGGCCGCATGCATGACAGCGCTGCCTCCAGCCCCGACCCACGCCCGATCGCCCCACAGCCGCCTGCGCCCAACGAATGCTGCGAAAGCGGCTGCCCGCTTTGCGTGCACGATCTGTATGCCGAGGAGCTGACGCGTTACCGCCAGGCCCTGTCGGCCTGGGAAGCGCGGCAGCCGGCTAAGGCGTGATTCACAAAATGACCGCACAGGGCCAGGCACGCGCACGGCGCTCGGAATCGGCATGCACCATGCGGACGTTGCGGTGCCTGCATGCCGTCCATACTTGCCTGACGACTGCGCGCGACGGTCTATTAGCGGCTCCAGGTCGCAATGAACGAACTTCTGCACTTCGCGCTGCAGCCTGGAACGATTATCTTTGACCCACTTTTCCCGATGGTGCGACATGCGACGACTTGAAATGTGGAGCGCGCTCTGCGGCGCGGCGATGTTGACGCTGTCGGGCATGGTCGCGGCGCAGGCGCCGGAACCGGTCAGCCACGGCCGCTTCGAGCAGGTGCCGGTACTAATGCCCAAGGGCGAGCCGCAACGGGTGGTGATCTGGCTGGCCGGTGCCGGTAACGCCGCCAAGCGCCAGGCCCAGGCGGAAAGCCTGCGCGCGGACGGTGCGATGGTGGCGGTGGTGGACACCGCGCACCTGTACGCGGTGCTGCGCAAGGACGGCGGTACCTGCACGTTCTCGGTCGGCGACGTGGAAAATTTCTCGCGCTACGTGCAGGCCTTCTACCACATTCCCACCTACCGCCTGCCGCTGCTGGTGGGCGATGGCGAGGGCGCGGCGCTGGCCTACGCGATCGCTGCGCAAGCCAAGCCGCACGTGCTGGCCGGCGTGCTGACCGACGGGCTCTGCCCAACCAACGTGTCCAACCAGGCGATCTGCCAGCCGGGTGTGCGTCCGGGCACCAATACACTCTTGCCGCTGCCGTTGCAGATTCCCTGGGTGCTGGCGGCCAGTCAGGACAAGCGCTGCCCGGCAGCTGCCGAAGAGGACTTCCTCAAGCAGGTGCCACAGGCGCGAACCTTCAGGCGGTCTGCGCAGGGCGACATCCTGCCTGGCTTGCGTGCCGCGGTCCGTTCGCTGGGCGAGCAGAAGGGCGTGTCATTGCCGCCGCCGCCGGGTGGCCTGGCGGATCTGCCGGTGGTGGAGGTGCCCGCCAAGCCCGATGGCGACAGCGACGACGACACCTTCGTGATCTTCGTCTCCGGCGATGGCGGTTGGGCCGGGCTGGATGAAGAAGTGGCCGACGCGCTCGCAGCGCAAGGTATTCCGGCGGTCGGCCTGGATTCGCTGCGTTACTTCTGGACCGAGCGCACGCCGCAAGGCTTTGCCAACGATCTGGATCGCATTGCCCGCGTTTATGCGCAGCGTTGGGATCGTCAGCGCGTGGTCCTGATCGGGTTTTCCCAGGGCGCCGACGTGCTGCCTGCGGCCATCAACAAACTGCCCTCTGCGACCAAGCAGAACCTGCGCATGACGGCACTGTTGTCGGTCGGCAAGCTTGCCGACTACGAGTTCCACGTCAGCAACTGGCTGGGCTCGGACAACGAGGGCCTGCCAATTGCGCCGGAAGTGCAGCGTCTGCCTGCCGGCACGACGGTATGCATCTACGGCGAGGACGACGACGACGCGCTCTGCCCAAGCCTGCCCGCAAATGTGGCCAAGCGGGTCTCACTGCCCGGTGATCACCATTTCAAGGGCGATTACGCGACTCTGGCAAAGACGATCATGGAGCAGCTGCACGCGCTGTCGAAGCCGTAAGGCGCGCGGCGGCGCGCCCTGATGCGCGCCGACCTGTCGCTGTCGGCGTGTCACGTCTGTGTGTCGCTGGCGAAAGCGACGCACAGACGTCGGGTTGGTTGGCGGCATCGCGCCCTCGCTGGGTGCTGGTGCCGATCGGCAAGCCGCAACGTCGGGAGCAGTGAATGCTCTTGCAATTTCCACATCAGGTCTGGCGGGGCCAGCAATTTCCACATCAGCCAACACCGGCCAGACCCGCAGGTCTGGCGCCAGCGTCCCGTAAGGCTTATTCCTGCCGTCCCGGATCCGCCGAGATCAGGCGGGTGACATCCAACAATGCGGCCGGCAGGTGCATGCCGCCAGGAGCGACCAGGTAGCGCGGGCGCCAGGTCGGGGCGAACTTCGACTTGAAGCGGCGCAGACCGCTGAACCCATAGAAACGCTCGCCGTGCCGCGCGACCAGGCTGCCGAAGCGGTTCCAGCGCCCGGCCAGGCGATGCTCGGCCAGGCCCGACAACGGCGCCATGCCGAGCGAGAACCGTGTGTAGCCATTGGCCTGGCCCCACAGGAACAGCTCGATGAACAGGAAATCCATGGTGCCCTTCGGTGCTTGTGCGCTGTGCCGCATCAAGTCCACCGACAGCTCGCCGCCGGCTGGCGCACACCACACGTTGGCGAATGCCACGATCTCGCCTTCTGCCTCGGCCACCGCCACCGGGAAGCGACGCAGGTAGTCCGCATCAAAGCTGCCCAGCGAGAAGCCTTTCTCTTCGCCGGATTTTTCTTCCAGCCACTGATCCGACACCTCGGCCAGACGCGGCAACACCTCGTCCACCTGCTCGGGCTGCAGCATGCGGAAGCTCAGGCCGCCGCGCTTGCCGCGGTTCCAGGCCTGGCGCAGGTCGGCGCGGTCGCGGCCTTCCAGGGTGAAATTGTCCAGCCGCACGATCGCCTCTTCGCCCAGCTTGACCAGGGTCAGCCCCATGTCGAGATAGGTTTGCCAGTACTTTTCGCCGACCTGGTAGAACACCGGGCGCAGGCCCATGTGGTCGGCCTCTTCGCGGAAGCGCCAGATCAGCGCACGCGCCACCCCTGGCGGGCCGACCGGGTCGCCCATCGAAATCAGCGAGCCGCCGTAGCGTTGCATCATCACAAAGCCGGTGCGCTCGTCATCCAGCAGGAACGCCTTGTCGCCGGTCAGCGCCAAGCAGGCCTGGGTATCGGTACTGGCGGCCAGGATCGGCGTCAGCGTCTGCAGCGTCGGTGCGTCGGCCGCCGGCATCGGCCGCCGACCGCCACGCAGCAGGCGTGCCATGCCGAACACGATGATGCCCACACACAGGATCAACGCGGCGCGCAACGCACGCGGCGCATTGGCCGAGGTGGCGAACTGCCACCACAGGTCGTTGCTGTATTCGACATGGCTGTAGACGAAAAACAGCAGCCAGAACGTGGCCACCAGCACCAGGCCCAGGTTGCTCAGCCAGCGCCACGACCAGGCTTCGTCCAGCAATGCGCCCTGGCGATAGAACTCGCGCCGCGCCGCCCATAGCGCAACCGCGGCCAGCGCCGCCGACAGCGACACCGAGATATGGCTGCCGCGCAGCAGCGCCAACGGCGGCAGCAGCAAGCACACGCCCAGCGCCAGCATCCAGGCCGCATGACTGCGGCGCTGCAGGCCCTGGCCGATCAGCAGCAGCATCATGCCGCCCAGGCTGACCAGCAGATGCGAGGTTTCGATCAGCGGCAACGGCGCCACTTCCTGGCGCGCGCGTGGCGTCGGCAGGGTGCCGTCGATCACCAGCGCCGCACCCACGGCGAACACCGCCAGCGCCAGGATCTGCGGCAACCATGGGCGCAGCGCCTTCCATACCGTGCGGGCGGTGCTGGCGCTGGCGCGGACCGGCGCGCCCAGTCCCGAGGCCGCCGCCATGGCGACCGAGATCAGCAGCGGCACGATGTAGTAGGTGACGCGGTAGGCCAGCGCCGCGGCCAGCACGGCTGCAGGGGTCACGTGCGGCAGCAGCTTGAGCAGGCTCCACTCGAACACGCCCAGGCCGGCCGGCACGGTGGAGATCAGGCCGGCCACCACCGCCACCAGCCAGATGCCGATGAAACCGAAATAGCCAGTGCCCGGATCCGGCGGCAGCAGGACGTAGAACGCGGCTGCGGCCAGGCCCAGTTCGACCACGCTGAGCGCGGTGACGCCCAGCACGGTGGCGCGGTCCGGTAACCAGAACCGATGGCTGCCGATCCCGAACTCGCGGCCCTGTCTGCCGACCAGCGCCAGCATGGCGACATAGCCGACCAGCAGGCCGATGCCGGCGATGCGGATGGCCTGCGCTGTGATCGGCAACGCGCGCGCGGCCGCTTCCGGTTCCAGCATCAAGGCCAGCCCGAGCAGCACCCACGCCCCGAAGATGAAGCCCAGCGTGCTCATCAGCACCACCTGGCCGATTTCGGCCAGGGTCAGGCCCACGCTGCCATAGCCGCGTAGCCGCACGGCACCGCCAGTGAGCGCGGCAAACCCCAGCGTCTGCCCGACCGCATGCGCCATGAAGGCAGTAATGCCCACCCGTGCCAGATGTAGCTGCTTGCCGGTGCGCTTGAGCCCCACCCAGTCGAAGCCCACCAGGCACGCGTAGCTGCTCAAGCCCAGCAGCAGCGTCAACGCGATCTGCCCCGCACCAAGCGCACGGAATGCGTGCCGGATCTGGCGGTAGCCGTGGTCGGTGAACTGCGACGACAGCGCATGCAGGGCCATCGCCAGGATCGCCAGGCTGATGATGACCGGCAGGGCGCGGCGCCAACCGCTGGCAGAGGTTTCGGAAGAAGCGGGGGTATCCGTCATGAGGGCAACGGGATCTGCTGAAAGGGAAGGAGGGTGCACGCACGAGGTGTGCCGCGCGCGCATGTGCAGTGCATGGGCCGGTCGGGTCGAAGATGCATGTAGCGTGATCGCGACAGTGCCCACATCCAGTGAACGCGTAGTTCGATCCTACCGACATAGTGCCTGTGCGGGCCGGCCGCGCGCATCATAGGGCAAAGCCGCATACCCGTGCCGCACGGACACGACAGGACCGCCATGACAGTTGGAAGGCAGACAGGCTGCTGATGCGCCATCCACCCGATTCTTCGAGCTCCGCGCAGCGGGCGGGGGCCCTGCCGCCGCGCTGGAGCGGCCACGCCGGCAGCATCGCCGCCATGGCGGGCCTGGCCTTTATCGGGCTGATACTGGTGTTGCAATGGCTGCGCCGCGACCTGTGGTGGGTAGATGCACAGCTGAGCGCGTATCTGCACGGCCCGTATGGCTTGTTGCTGCGCACCGCCTACTGCCTGTTGGCCGCCACGATGGCGTGGCTGGCGTTGGCGTTGTATGCGGCATTGGCGCCGGCCGCGCGCAGCCGCACCGTGCTGGGTCTGTTCTGGATCGCGGCACTGGGCTTGTGCATGGTCTCGATCGGCGACAGCTGGATGCCGGTGCTGGCCCCGGAAGCGGCCAAGATGGTGCATGTGCTGTCGGCGGATACGACGTTCCTGTGCGTGATTGCGGCGGTGTTGCTGCAGTCGTGGTATTTCCGCCGGGATGTGCTGTGGCGCGCGTATTTTCCTGTGGCCTTCGGGTTGGGCTGGGCGGCGTTTGCGGTGTTGCTGTTCCATGTCAGCGTGACCGGCGCGCCCTTGGGCATCAGCCAGAAGATCTCCACCGTGCTGATCGTGGTCTGGATGGTAGGGGTGGGTACGTTGTTGGCGCGCTGCGTGCGCGACGGGGCTGCACGCCTGCCGCATTCGCGGGACAATGCGCGCGTCAATCAACCGTAGGAAGTCCGAAATGCTGCAGCGATTCGATGCGGGTCCGCGTATGTCCGAAATGACCGTCCATGCCGGCGTGTGTTATCTGGCCGGCCAGATTGCCGAGGACACCAGCCAAGAAATCACAGGGCAGACCCGGCAGGTGCTGGGCGAGATCGACAAGCTGCTGGCGCTGGCGGCCAGCGACAAGACCAAGATCCTGCGTGCGGAAATCTACCTGGCCGACATCGCCGATTTCGATGGCATGAACAAGGCCTGGGACGAGTGGGTGCCGCATGGCTTCACACCTGCCCGTGCCACCGTCGAAGCCAAGCTGGCGCGGCCGGAGTGGAAGGTGGAAATCGTGGTCACCGCGGCGGCCGGCTGATTGCGCGAGCAATCGCAGCTCTTGATCGGCGGCGCTTGCGATCGCGCGCACTGCATCGCTGCGGCTAAGCGACTGCCGTGCAGCAGTCACGCATGCCATGCATGCAGGCGGTGTGCGCGGGTAGCCGCCAGTCATCTCTGCAACGCATGCTGGCGGCGCGCGATCAGCGCTTGACGAAGCGGTAATGCGCCACGCCCCATTCGCGGCCCTGGTCGTAGCCGAACAACTCCGCGCAGGCCAGCCAGAACATGCGCCAGCGCTGCCACCAACGCTGGGCGTCGTCGCCGTAGGTCTGCTTCAACAGCGGCATGATCTGGTCGCGGTGGCGGTCCTGGTTGTCCAGCCAAGCGTTGGCGGTCTTTTCGTAATGCTCGCCCGACAGCACCCAGCGTTGTTCGATCACCACGTCCTGCTGGAAGTGCAACAAGGTATCGGCTGCCGGCATCAGCCCGCCGGTGAAGAAATGCCGGCCCATCCAGTTGTCTTCGCCGGCCACTTCGAACGGGTAGGCCAGATCGCGGTGGCAGAAAATGTGCACGAACACCTTGCCGCCCGACGCCAGCCAGCTGCCGACGCGTGCCAGCAGTTCGCGATAGTTGCGCATGTGCTCGAACATCTCAACCGACACCACGCGATCGAAGCTGCCTGGCGGCAGTGCCAGCGCGTTGACGTCGGCGGTGATGACCTGCACGTTGCTCAGCCCTCGCACGCGGCACTGCTCAAGAATGTGCGCGCGCTGCGGGCGCGAGTTGGACACTGCAGTAATGCTGGCATTCGGATAGCGCTCGGCCATCCACAAGGTCAACGAGCCCCAGCCGCAGCCCAGTTCCAGGATGCGCTGGCCATCGGCCAGTTCGGCACGCTCGCCGTACAGTGCCAGCATGCGTTCTTCGGCGGCATCCAGATCCGGCGTGGTGGCGTCCCAATAGCAGCTGCTGTACTTGAGCCGGCGGCCCAGGCACAGGGTGAAGAACTGCGGTGGTAATTCGTAATGCTGGCGATTGGCCGCATCGGTTTCGATCGCGATCGCGCTGGCCCGCAGGCTGTCGATGAAGGCGCGCTGGCGTTCTCCGTTGGCATCGGCATCGTTGCCGCGCTCATCGCGCAGGCGCTGCGCGCACAGGCGGCGGATGCCGTAGCGCAAGATGGCGTCGGGCAGCACACCGGATTCGGCGAGCCGGGTGGCGAAGGCTTCTTCGGGTTGTGTGGAGGGCGGGGCGGTAACGGTCGACATGCAACTCTCCAGGCAACTCAGGACGAAGGGGGAAGCGGAAAGAACGCGCTGGTGGTGCGCTGGTACCGAGCATAGTCCTCGCCACGCGAGCGCAGCGCTTGCTGCTCGGTGTAAGGAATGCCGGTGAAGCGATACAGAAACACGAACATCACCACCGGGCCGAGCGCGCATAGCGCCACCGGCCATGGCCCGGCACCGACGGCCAGCGCCAGATACGCAAACCAGTGCACGAACTCGAAAAAATAATTGGGATGGCGCGAATACCGCCATAGACCGGTGCGGCAGGTCTTGCCACGATTGGCCGGGTCGGCCTTGTGCGCCGACAACTGCCGGTCCGCCAACGCCTCGCCACCGACCGCAATCAACCACACCGCAATGGCGACGCCGGTCCACACGCTCCCGGCAGGAGTCGGGTTGCTCGCAGCTGCCAGGAACGGCACGGCGAACAGCACCACGACCACGGCCTGGGCCAGGAAAAACCCGAGGAACTTGCTCTGGCTACCGTTCCAATGCTCGCGCAATGCGCGGTAGCGGCCATCTTCGTGCGGATCGCCGAACACGCGCACGCCCAGATGCAGCGCAAGGCGCGCACCCCACACGCCACCAAGCACTGCCACCAGTAAGCGCGGCAGCACTGCGCCATCGGACATCCACGCGCAATACGGCGCAGCCACCGCCAGGCAGCTCGCCCACAACACGTCGACCAGGCCGGCGTTGCCACTGCGACGTTGCCACAGCCAGCCGATCACCATCACCACGCTCGCAAACACGCCCACATGCAGCAGCGGCCAGGCATTCATTGCAGTTCTCCGGTGATGTGCTCTGGCAATGGTCGCGCCAGCCGGCGTGCATACAGCGACAATACGCCGCAGGCCGCGCCCCAGCCGATGCCCACGGCAAGCACGGCGTGCAGGTAGGGCGATTGAAATTCCACCGCGTGCCAGCTGCGTTGCGCCAGCCAATACGAAAACGGCCCGAAGATGGCGCCGAGCGACACCGCCAGCCACGGCCGCTGCATCACCGTCGCCAAGGAATGATTGAGGGTGAGCGCAAAGCCCAGCCACAATGCCAGGATCCACGGCGGCGCCAGCAAGCTACCCGGCCACGGTGCGGCGTAGCGGACCCAATTGCCTGCTGCAAGCGTGGTGTCCAGCAGCAACCCCAGCGACAACGCTGCGACCATCAACTGCATATCGCCCGGCGCGCGGCGCGATGGCCACAGCTGATAAAGCGCAAACGCGGTCAGCACCAGCAGCGTTGGCCAGATGCGCGCATGCGCAGCGGCGCTGACAGCCACCAGCCACAGCACCTGCAGGCCGAGGTAGTTGCCGAGCTGCTTCATGCGTCGCCGGCAAGACCGTGCACGAACTGCGGCGGGCGTGCACCGGGCTTGCTCAGCCACAGATGCACATCGCCGATCGAGCGTTCCAGAAAACCGGCTTCGCAATAGGCCAGATAGAACTCCCACATGCGGATGAAGCGCTCGTCGTAGCCCAGTGCACGCACCTGCGGCAACTGCGCCATGAAGCGCTGCCGCCACGCACGCAAGGTCAACGCATAGCTCGGGCCGATGTCTTCCAGATGGAACAGGCGCAGATCGCTGGCGCGCGCGGCCGCCCCGGTCATCGCCGCCACCGAAGGAATGAAGCTGCCAGGGAAGATGTGCCGCTTGATGAAGTCCACCGAGTGCAGCGCCTGTTTGTAGCGATGGTCTTCGATGGTGATGGCCTGGATCAGCGCCTCGCCATCGTCGGCCAGCAGGCTGCCGACCTTGGCGAAATACGTGTCCAGATATTGATGGCCGATCGCCTCGATCATCTCGATCGACACCACGCGGTCGAAGCGGCCTTCCAGATCGCGGTAGTCGCGCAACAACACCGTCACCCGATCGCTCAAGCCGGCTGCGGCGATGCGTTGCGTGGCCAGCTCGAACTGTTCGCGTGAAATGGTGGTGGTGGTGACGCGGCAGCCATGCGCGCGTGCGGCATGCAGCGCAAAGCCGCCCCAGCCGGTGCCGATTTCCACCACATGATGCTGTGGACCCAAGCGCAATTTCTGGCAGATGCGTTCGAGCTTGCGCGTGGCCGCACGTTCCAGTGCCGCTTCGCCCTGCGCTTCTTCGCCATCGACGAAGATCGCCGACGAATACATCAGGTTTTCGTCCAGAAACAGCTTGAACAGCGGGTTGCCCAGATCGTAATGCGCGGCGATGTTGCGCCGGCTGCCGCTGCGGGTGTTGCGCGCAAACGCATGCAGGCTGCGCATGGCCCAGCCGCCCAGGCGTGCGGTGCCGGTTTCCATCGCGTCCAACCGCTCGCGGTTGCGCAGCAGCAGCCGCATCAAGGCAACCAGGTCATCGCACTGCCACTGCCCGTCCATGTACGACTCGCCCGCACCGACGCTGCCATTGAGCGCGGCCTGGCGATAGAAGCCGGGGTCGATCACGCGCAATTGCGTCTGCAAGGCCTCCGCGCCCGTGGCCGTGCCCAGTGTGGTGACAGTGCCGGCTTCATGCAGTTGCAGTTGCCCATCGCGCAATTCGCCAAGCGTGGCCAGCAGGCGCTTGCGCAGCAGACGGTCCGTCCAGGAGGCCGCGCGCGGCGCAGCGTGATCGGGCACAGACGTGGCGTTCATCGGGGTTCTCGCACAGGCGGGTGAGGGTGGTTGTGGACAGGATTGCCGCGCAGCCACAGGCGCAAGGCCTGCCAGTGAATGGCAATCACCACCCAAATCGTCATCAACGGATAGGCCAGCAACGTGCGGGCCAGGTTGCGCCCGGTAAGCGGTCGACGTTGCAGCACCAGGGTGGCGTCGAAGCGGCGCGTGCCGGTGTTGTCGATGGCACCGCCGGCAGCGTCGCCGACGGCGTCCAGCACATCCATGTGCACGCGCAACTGCGCATCCGGCACGCTGAAGCGCCAGTCGTAGCGATGCTGCATGCCCATGAACGGCGAAACGTGGAAACGCTTGTCGAAGCGCCAGGCGTGCACATCGCGATGCGTGCGCGCCTGCGCGACCGGCAGCACATAGGTATGCCGCTGTTGCCAGGGCGTATTGGTGATTTCGGCCACGATCCAGCGCAGGCCGTCGTGACGATCGAAGCAATAGTAGAAGCTGACCGGATTGAACACGTGGCCGAAGTAGCGCAGGTGCGTCAGCAGCCGAATCGCGCCCTCGGGCCGCTCGCCGGTGTGCGCCTGCACGCAGTCGCGTACCGCTTGGTCCAAGGGAATGCGCGCATCGCCCAGATAATCGCTGCGCCGGAATTGCGCCAGGTTGGCGCGCCCCACCGACCACCACCAGCGCCGCGCGAACACCCGATCCAGCTCGGATAGATCCAGATACATCAGGAACAGGCGATAGCGGAAGTGCAGCGCCTTGGGCATGAATCGGCGATGCCGCACCCAGCCGGTGTAGATCGCGCTGCGCAACGGCCCCGCCACGCCACCGGCGCCGCTGCCCTCGGCAGGGGGCAACGGCACCGCGTCGGTGTGGGCTTCGCGCAGCAGCTGCATTACCAGTGCACTCCCAGGCCAGCGGCGACATCCACGCCGCTGCGCAGGCCGTCTTCATGGAAACCGAAGCCCCACGCCGCGCCGGCAAACCAGGTCTGCTGCACGCCCTGGATCTCGGCCTTGCGCGTCTGCGCAGTCAGTGCTGCCGCGTTCTGCACCGGGTGGCGATAGCGCATGCGCCGCAGCACCTTGCCCGGGTCGATGGCGTGATCGCGATTGAGGCTGACGATGAATGGCTTCGGCGAAGTGATCGACTGCAGTGCGTTCATCCAGTAACTCACCGTGCAGGCCGCAGCCGGGTCGGCCGGCACGTGCGCGTTCCATGCTGCCCAGGCGCGACGGTCGCGCGGCAGCACGCTGGCGTCGGTGTGCAGCACGGTGTCGTTGTCCTGGTAGGTGATGCCGCCCAGGATCTGCTGTTCGGCCGGCGTGGCATCGCTGAGCAGGGCCAGCGCATCGTCGGCATGGCAGGCCAGCACCACATGGTCGAAATGTTCCTCGCAGCCCGATGCCTTCAGCACCACCCCATTGGGGGTGCGGCGGATCGCGTGTACCGGCGTGGACAGGCGTTCGACCACCTGCCAGCGCCGGCGCAGCGCACGCACATAGCTGCTGGAGCCGCCTTGCACCGCCTGCCATTGCGGGCGACCGCTGAGTTGCAGCATGTGGTGATTGGTCATGAAGCCGATCAGTTGGCCCATGGGAAATTCGAGAATGGTCTGCGAGGGCGAAGACCACAGCGCCGATGCCATCGGCACCAGGTGCTGGTTGCGAAATGCCTGCGAATAGCCGTGTCGCTGGAGGTACGCGCCCAGCGTGCTGAAACGCTCGTCGCTGTGCAGCACCGCCGGTGCCTGCCGATAGAAGCGGCGCAGGTCGGCCAGCATGCGCCAGAAGCGCGGGCTGAGCAGATTGCGGCGCTGGCAGAACAACCCGCCCAGGCTACCGGCGTTGTATTCGAGCCCGCTGCGCGCATCGTGTACCGAAAAGCTCATCGTGGTTGGCTGCGCAGCCACGTCCAGCTCGGCGAACATGCGCGTGAGCAGCGGGTAATGCTGCGGATTGAACACGATGAAGCCGCTGTCCACAGCGTAACGCTGACCCTCCAGCTGGATGTCGTGCGTGTGCGTATGCCCGCCCAGATAATCGGCTGCCTCGAACAGGGTCACTTCGTAGCGCCGCGACAACAGCCACGCCGCACCGAGGCCGGCGATTCCGCTGCCGACCACGGCAATCCTGCCCTCGCTCATCGCGCCACCCGTGCGGCGCGCTGAGTCAGCATCTTCGGCATCGGCTTGAGATCCCACACCAGCCCCACCCACGACATCGCGGTGAGTCCGTACCAGGTCATGTCGTATTCCCACCACCGCAAGCCCTGGCGCGCGGAGCCGGGGAAGAAATGGTGGTTGTTGTGCCAGCCTTCGCCAAAGGTGAGCAGCGCCAGCAGCCAGTTGTTGCGGCTGTCATCGCGGGTGTTGAAGCGCCGGCTGCCAAAACGGTGCGCCAGCGAGTTGATGGTGAAGGTGGCATGGAACAGCGCAACGGTGGAAATCACAAAGCCCCATAGCAGCAACTGCGTGCCGCTGGTCTTCAGTGCCGGCGCCGCGTCCGCCAGCCAGTCGCCCAGCAGGTACAGGCCCAGCGCCAGCAGTACCGGCATCACGATGTCGAAGCGATCCAGAAAGCGCAGTTCGGCAAAGCGGCGCAGGTCGGGAATCACTTCCCAATCGGTGCGGAAATGACGCGGGGTCAGGAACCAGCCGGTATGGCTCCACCAGAAGCCGTGCTGCGCCGGCGAATGCGGGTCGCGGCCGGTGTCGGTGTGCCGATGGTGGTTGCGATGATGCGCCGCCCACCACAGCGGCCCGCGCTGCACGCAGGTGGCCCCGATGGCAGCGAAGACGAATTGCAGCACCCGCGAGGTCTTGAACGCGCGGTGCGAGAAGTAGCGGTGATAAAAACCGGTGAGCGCGAACATGCGCAGCGCGTACAGCGCCACCGCCATGCCCACCGCAAACCAGGACGCGCCTACCCAGAATACCGCCAGGCAGGCCAGGTGCAGTGCAATGAAGGGCAGCGCGCGCAGCCAGTCGATGCGATCGGCGCGTGCTTCGTCCAGGGGCTCGTCGGTTTGCGAATCCACCCAGCGACGCAGGTTGCCGACGCACGCGGCCAGCCCGCCGCGCGGTGGCGTGGGTGTGGGCTGTGGCGTTGTGGAGTGAGGGTCGAGGCCAGTGCTCGGCACGCGTGATTCTCCATATGTAGTCGTGACCCAGTACGCACGCTGCCGGCAAACAGATGCAGCGGGCTGCTTGATCGTCGCATGCGCGGGTGGGATTCGCTTGACGCCGCGAATGAATCGCGCACCTACGCACACATTATCCGCACCAGACAATGCTGGCGCGGACGAGGCTGTTTTCGAAGCAACCGTGCTTGCGAAGCGCCCGCAAGCGAGGTCATGCGTGCTGCATCAGGGCGCCATTGCCAGCGTGCTGATGCCGCCCTTGGCAACGACGTTGCCGGTGGCAACGCCGCCGGGTGCGCCGCCCGGCGGCTCCAGCGTGACGGCCAAGATCGCCTCGTTGCTGAGCATCGGCATCAGCTGATCGGGGATCTGCGCGCGGCGTGCGCGTTGATCGTCGAAGGTGCCCATCGAATGTGCCTTGCCATCGGGGGTGATGAGCCACAGCTCCGGTACCTTGTCGACGGTGGCGGTGCGGTCCAGCGGTGTCACCGTGATGGTGTGCTTGTCGGCATCCATCAAGGCCACATAACCGGGGCGACCGTCTTCGGTGGCCAGGGTCGAGGTCATTGCGATCCCGGTCGCGGCAGGCGTGGTGGTGGCAGGCGGGGTGACCGGGGACTGCACAACCCCACCGGTCGGCGGCGGCTGCTCCGGTGCCTGCGGCGTACGCACATTGAGCAGGGCGAGCACGCACACCGCTGCAGTGGCCAGGCCACCGACGCTGGCCCAGCGCCAGAACCGCACGCTGTTCCACACCGGTGCTGCCGGCGCAGCAGACGGCACCGCACGCACAGGGGTGTCGAAGCCCAGCGTCTGGCGCACGCGGGCCCACACGTGATCCGGTGGCCTCTGCGCCACGATGTCCTCCAGCAGCGGCGCCAACAGGTCCTGCCACTGCAGAACTGCCTGGGCGAACTGACCATCGGTGGCAACGCGTTGTTCGGCGGCCAGACGTTCTTCTGCGCTCAGCAGGCCAAGCACGTATTCGCCGGCAAGCACGTCGCGCGGCGGTTCCTGGTCGATGGGAAAGGGCGTGCTCATCGTTCCAGACATGCCTTGAGTTTGGCCAGACCGCGACGGATCCAGCTTTTGACCGTGCCGATCGGCGTGTCGGTGCGTTCGGCGAGTTCTTCGTAGGTGATTCCTTCAAAGAACGCCGTGCGGATCAACTCGCTGCGCGGCGGTTCCAGTTCGGCCAGGCAATGATCGATGCGTCGGCGCGTGCTGGCGCGCTCGGTGCGATCCAGCGGCGAGGCATCGACGGACCGCAGTTCGCCGGCATCATCCAGCGCCACGTTGCGACGCTGCGGCGCATTGGCGCGCAAGTGATCGATCGCCTTGTTGCGTGCGATCATCGCCAGCCAGGTCAACCCGCGCGCGCGGCTCGGATCGAACTGCCCGGCCTTGTGCCAGATCAGCGTGAACACGTCCTGCAGCACCTCTTCTGCTTCGGCGCGTTGCGGGATCATGCGCAGGCACACCCCGAACAGCTTGGGCGAGGTCTGCCGGTACAGCGCTTCGAAAGCACGTCGGTCGCCGCTCGCGGTTGCGGTCAGCAGGCGTCCGGTCTCATCGTCGTCGTGGCCAGGAATGGCACTCATGCGGTCGGGCGTTGGGTGAGGTGGGACCGATGCTACCGGACTGTGCTGAGCGTGTCTTTCACTTGCGCTGGAACCACAGCAGCACCGCGGCGAGCAGCAACAGGATCTCCACGCCGGCAAGCGCAACAGTGGGAGCGGAGACCGGCCACAGGCGCGAGAGCGAGACGCTGCGGAACAGCACGATGGGAGCGTAGAACGCCAACGCGACCACCAGGCCGGTGCGGGCTTGATCGATCCAGGCGAAATAGCCGAACAGGAATGCCATGCCCAGCTGCAGGCCGCCGTAGATGACCAGATATTCGGATTGCCCGGCCGGCGAGAGCTGGGTATAGCCCACCGCGGTTGCGGTCTTGGCCGGGGAGAGCGTGCACCACACCGCCAGGGCGACATAGAGCACTGCGTTGATCCAGAGATAGGCTTTTGCCACGGCGATGCTCCTGTGCGGGGAATGGGTGCCCCGGCCGTTGTACGCAACGGCGCGTGTTCGAACGTGAAGATGGAGCGCGCGTGGCTCACGAGGCGCTGCACGACTTGATCAGCGGCTGCTCACGGGCCTGGCGCAATTCGTCGGCACCGGCCGCGCGTGCAGCGGTGTCCGGAAAGACGATGCGCACGCGCGGATAGCGACCGTTCGCATCGCGCAGATTGCCGACGCCGCGGAATTCGAGCAGGCGTTTGTTGGCGATCGAATAACGCACCTCCAGCGACGGTACCGCCGCGCCGTACCAGGCATCCAGACTGATGCGGAAACGCCGCTGGCCGCCAGCATCGCCCATGCGTTCGACACGGAAACTCAGCTGCCGCTGCAGGCTGGGCAACACGAAGTCCACTTTTTGCGGTGCGCTTGCAATGGCGTCCCACTGATTGCGCAGATAGGTGTCGAACCCGGCGTCGATCACCCGCGGCCCTGCATCGGGCGGCAGCGTAGTGTGGCGTTCGGGCTTGCCGGGGGCGAGCTGAAACATCTCGCGCACGCCATCGCGTTGGCGCACGCCTTCGCGATACCCGTCGCGCCCGTCGATGAGGCTGAAGTCGGGCGAGGGACCACCGCCGTCGACCTGCTTGCGTGCGAACGCTCGTCCATCCGGGCAACGGTACAGCACCACCCGCCCGCCATCGTCGAGCAGCCAATGCGACTCGCGATACCGTAACGCCCCGCTATCGCCATCGAAGGCATCGCCATCCACGCGCGTGACCGCCGCTGCGCCGAGCGGCAGGCCGCCCAGCACCAGCAGCAACAACGGTGGAATCGATCGGCAACGAACGGTGAGCGCGGCGAGGGTAGCGGCAAGTGGGCGCATCGGCAGATCCTCGATGGAAGTGCGTACCAATACGGACGCGGCCGCAGCACGGATGCGCCGGATGCGTCAGGACGTTCCCGACGGCAAGGTGGTTGAAGCGCTGGCGCGGCTGGCCTGGACGTGGCAGGCGGCAGACGGTGATGGCACTGACGGTCCGGTGGAGACGGCAGGAATCGTGCCGGAACGGGTGATCGAGCCGCGCTGCGCGCGCGCGGCGGCAGCCAGCGGGGACGGGCAGGCAGGGGCGCATGGTGCAGAGCAGCGGGGTGCGGTGCCTGCCCGCACCGCGATCAGGTGGCCTGCGCGGCAGCGGTGGGCCCGCGAAGGACCAGGCTGCCAGCGGTCCGCAGGGTGGCACATTGCCCTGTCCATGGCCCACATCATTTGTGCCCAGGCGAATGGCGCATCGCTAAACGCATGTACCGCGGGTTGCGATCGAATGCCGGCCCGATTGCGGCAGCGTGTAGGTCCCCTCGCTGGCCTAGCAAAACCGGATGCGGCAGACCAACTGCTCGATCGGCAACATACCCTGCAGTTCGCGCCCGCTCAGATCGGGCTTGCGTCGCGTGTGCCCGTGACGCGATGTGCGTGAGTCCGTCGTCACGCAAGCGCCCACGGGCTGCGGCCTCGCGCCGAACCCCGCGCTCAGCTGGCAGAGTGCAGCTCGATGCAATCCATCGGGCAGGCGGGCAGACACAGTTCGCAGCCGGTGCACAGCGGCGCGATCACCGTGTGCATGTGCTTGGCGCCGCCGACGATGGCATCTACCGGGCAGGCCTGGATGCACTTGGTGCAGCCGATGCAATCGGCCTCCACAATCCAGGCCACCTGCGGCAATGTGTGTGCGCCGCGACTGCGATCAAAGGGACGTGCAGGCACGCCCAGCACCTGCGCCAATGCGCGTGCCCCTGCATCGCCGCCGGGCGGACAGTGATCGATCGTAGCCAGGCCATCTGCCATCGCCTGCGCATACGGACGACAGCCGTCGTAGCCGCATTGGCCGCATTGGGTCTGCGGCAGCAGGCGGTCGAGGCGTTCGACCAGATCGGGCGCAGGGGCGGACATCGTGGCCATCTCAATGCAGCAAATTGCCGCGATACCAGCGCCGTTGCGCAAGCGCGAGCATCGGTTTGTCTTCGCGGCTGTCCCCATACGCATGCACGCACGCATATGTGGAGAGGTCGTAGCGCGCCTTGATCTGCGCCGCCTTGTGCGGGCCGCAGTCGCCATCGGCATAGCGCCCGGTCAACACGCTTGCAACATGTTCCAGCCGGTTGCAGATCAGCGACAGCCCATGCTCGGCACACCACGGCTGCAGATAGAGATCCAGCGACGCGGAGACCAGCACCACTTCATGCCCCTGCGTCTGATGCCAGTCGATGCGTTGCATCATCTCGGCACGCAGCACGCCCGGCAGCGCCATGCGCGCGTACTCGGTGCCATGCGCGGCCATGTCATCCAGCGAGCGACCACTGAACACCAGCCGCGTCACCCGTGCGCGCAGTGCTGCCGCAGACACCATGCCCATCCGGTATCCCAGCACCCACGGACCCGCCTGCCACTTCGCCGCGGCCAGCTGCGCAGGCGTGGCGACCTTGCGCAGGAAGCGCGCATAGGTGTCGCAGGTGGTGACGGTATGGTCGAAATCGAACAGGGCCAGGTGCATGGGGGCGGGGATTGGGGAGTCGGGAGTGGGGATTCGTTAAAGGCGCTGTGTCTGCTGTTCCCTTCTCCCACTGGGACAGTGTCCTCCTTCGTGGGGGGAGAAGGTGCCCCGCAAGGGCGGATGAAGGTGCGAGCGCAGCCTCGTGCAGTTGGAACGGCATCAGCGCTTGGCATCGTACCCTCACCGCAACCCCCGCTCCGCGATCGCAGCGCGGGCGCTCCAAGGCACGTGCGCCAGTGGCGCGCAACCCGTGCCTTCTCACCCCGGCGGTAGAGGGGCCTTGAACTCGGGGACGTGTAGAGATGGGCTTGGCACCCGCTTTTGAAATCTCTCAGTAGTCGGAGCCTGAAGATTCATCGGGCATGTCTCGCAGACCAGATCAGGGGTTGCTTCTACGATTCCCAAATCCCGACTCCTCAATCCCGCTTCACCGCACCGGCATGCCCGGCTGCGCGCCGCTGTCGGCATCCAGCAGCGCCAGGGCGCCGCCGTCGAAGCCGGCCGACAAAATCATGCCTTCGCTGATACCGAAGCGCATCTTGCGCGGGGCCAGGTTGGCGATGAACACCACGCTGCGGCCGACCAATGTCTCCGGTTCGCCGTAGCTGGCGCGGATGCCCGAGAAGATCTGGCGCTTGCCCAGTTCGCCGGCATCCAGCTCGAAGCGCAGCAGCTTGTCGGAGCCTTCCACGAATTCGCACACCAGCACCTTGCCGATCCGTAGGTCGAGCTTGGCGAAATCGTCGATACCGATGAAGCCGGGATTGGTGGTTGGGGATTCGGGATTGGCAGCTGCGGCGGGCTTTGCGTCAGCCTTGGCCGGTGCAGGCTTGGCGGTGGTAGCCGGTGCCGCAGGTATGGCGAGGGTGTCTTTGGAAGCGTCGGTCATGGCGTCGATCAGTTTGGGGTCGATACGGGTGAACAGGGCGGTGTAGGGCTGGATCGTGTGCGCGGTGAGCGGGCGCTCCACATTTTCCCAACTGGTCATTGGCGCCGACAAAAAGGCCTCGGCCTCGGCGCAGGTGCGCGGCAGGATCGGCTTGAGGCCGGCCACCAGGATGCGGAACAGGTTCAGGCCCTGGGTGCAGACCGATTGCAGCTGCGCATCGGCGCCATCCTGCTTGGCGATCACCCAGGGTTTGGTGTCGTCGATGTACTTGTTGGCCTCGTCGGCCAGCGCCATGGTCTGGCGGATCGCGCTGGCGGCATCGTTGCGTTCATACGCGTCGCGGATCGGCGCCAACGCGGCGACGAAGCGGTCGTACTGCGCCGGATCGGGCAGCGCGTCGGCGAGCTTGCCGTCGAAACGCTTGCCGATGAAGCCGGCGCAGCGGCTGGCCAGGTTGACGAACTTGCCGACCAGATCGGCATTCACCCGCGCGATGAAATCGCCCAGGTTGAGGTCCAGGTCGTCCACGCCGCCGGAGGATTTGGCCGCGAAGTAGTAGCGCAGCGCCTCCGGTTCCAGGCCGACATCCAGGAAGGTCCGCGCCATCACGAAGGTGCCGCGCGACTTGGACATCTTGGCGCCGTCCACGGTCAGATAACCGTTGACGTGCAGGCGTGTGGGCGCGCGATGGCCGGTGCCGTGCAGCACCGCCGGCCAGAACAGGCCGTGGAAATTGACGATGTCCTTGCCGATGAAGTGATGCAGCTCGGTCTGGGTGCCGGCGACCAGATGCGCGTCGAAATCCTCGCCGATCTGCGCGCACAGCGTCTTGAAGCTGCACAGGTAGCCGATCGGTGCGTCCAGCCACACGTAGAAATACTTGCCCGGTTGGCCGGGAATCTGGAAGCCGAAATACGGCGCATCGCGCGAGATGTCCCACGCACGCAGGCCGCCTTCGGTGTCCAGCCATTCCTTGAGCTTGGCCTTGACGCCGGGCAGCGCGACATCGACGGCCAGCCACTCACGCAGGAAGCCGTCGAAATGGCCGACTTCGAAGAAGAAATGCTCCGAATCACGCAGCTCCGGGGTGGCGCCGGAGATCACCGATTTTGGTTCTTTGAGCTCGGTTGGCGCGTAGGTGGCACCGCAGACTTCGCAGTTGTCGCCGTACTGATCCGCGCTGCCGCAGTTGGGGCAGATGCCCTTGATGTAGCGGTCCGGCAGGAACATGCCCTTGGCCGGGTCGTAGAACTGCGCCACCGAGCGCCGGCTGATATGGCCGGCCGCTTCCAGCTTGCTGTAGAAGGCCTCGGTGAGCTCGCGATTGACCGGCGAATTGGTCGAATCGTAATGATCGAAGCTCACCCCGAACGCGGCGAAATCGCGCTCGTGGCTGGCCTGGATATTGGCGATGAAGGTTTCCGGGGTGACGCCGGCCTTCTCGGCCGCCAGCATGATCGGCGTGCCATGGGTGTCGTCGGCGCAGACGAACCAGGTCTTGTCGCCGCGCAACCGGCGCGCGCGCACCCAGATATCGGCCTGGATGTAACCGACCAGATGGCCAAGATGCAGCGGGCCGTTGGCGTACGGCAGAGCGGTGGTGACAAGTGCGGTGCGGGTCATGGCAGGCGTGATGCGGGGGACAGACGATTATCGCATTAGTCGGGAAAGGGGCGGGAATGGGGAATGGGGAATCGGTAGAGGCAGGGCAAGTTTCTTGCGCTGTTGATGGGCGCCGGCCGTTCGCCGGCCGTGGGAGCGCAATGGCGCTCACCCCTTGCCTTTCAGTTTTCTCGCGGGCCGGCATGGCGGATTGGAGAACAAAAAAGGCGCCCCGAAGGGCGCCCGCTCTTACGATTCCCAATCCCGATTCCTGGCTACTCGCGCACCCAGGTCTGGGTACGGCCCAGCGCTTCGATACCGACGTAGCCGCGCATCTGCAGCTTCTTGCCGCCGTCGGTCAGGGTGATCTTGGCCTTGTAGGTCTTGCCCTTGGCCGGGTCCAGCACCGAGCCGCCGTCCCACACGGCGGTGCCGTCGGCCTTGAGGCCCCATAGGATGGTCATGCCCTTGATCGGCTTGCCTTTCAGCGCGCCGTCGCACTTGTCGCAGGTGGGGTTTGGCCCATGGTTGGACTGCAGGATCTCGACCACCTTGCCGCTCAACGTGCCATTGGCGGCCTGTTCGATCTGTACCACCGACTTGGGCTTGCCGGTCTCGTCGTCGATGGTCTTCCAGCGGCCTACCGGCGAATCGGACGCCTGGGCCAGCAGCGAAGCCGCTGCCAGCGGCAGGGCCAGCATCAGGGTCTTGAACGTCTTGCGCATGTGTCCCCTCCCAGGGATTGCTGTGGCCACCGTCGGCGGCCTGGGAGCGAATGTATACCGTGGAGTATGGTGGCGGAAAGATGCACTGCGGGATGTGCTCATGCGTGCGTGTCGCTCTTCGCCGAGGCAGTGGCAGTCCCATCGGCAGACGCAGACCTTGCGTGAGCGGCATATGCCTCGCACGCGCGTTGCTGCTCAGCTGATCTCGTACAATTCCAGCGGCAGATCGTCCGGATCGGCGAAAAAGCTGAAGCGGCGGCCGGTGTATTCGTCGATGCGGATATCTTCGGTCGCCACGCCGTGAGCGTTGAGATGCGCGATGGCGGCATCCAGGTCGTCGACGCGAAACGCGAGGTGGCGTAGGCCGCGCGCTTCCGGCCGGCTGGGCCGCAAGGGCGCGTTGGGAAACGAGAACAGCTCGATCTGCCCGCCATCGGGCAGGGCCAGGTCCAGCTTCCACGAATCGCGCACCTGCCGATAATGCTCGTCGAGCATGCGCAAGCCCAGAACCTCGCAATAGAACTGCTTGGACGCCGCGTAGTCGCCAGCGATGATCGCCACGTGGTGAATGCCAGCGAGCATCATGCCGCGTTCCAACGCAGTGCTGAGGGCAGGAGGGCCGTTGTCGACGCCTTCGAGCACGCGCTGCACGCATGGCGCGCAATGCGGTGCACAGCAAGGTCGGCATCGCCTGTGCAGGTTGCGCTGTGTGGCGTGGGCAAGCGCCCAGGCAAGCCTCCGATAGCGAGGCTGCGCGAGGATGTGTGCAGGGCGGTAAGGCGATGGTGTGGCATGCGGAAGGCCAGCAGAAACCGTTCAGCAGCATAACTGCCCGCCAGTGAGCCGCAGGCCCTGCGTCACAGCTTGCTTGCGGACGGTTGTGACCGTTTGCGGGCGCGTGGCAGGATGATGCGCCCTCCCGCTCAGGCGTACGCATGCCCGAACAGTCGCCCACTTCCGCACCGCAGTTCCAGCGCAGCATGCAGGTGCGTCATCTGGTGATGCTGTCGCTGGGTGGCGTGATCGGCACCGGCCTGTTCTTCAATACCGGTTACATCATCGCCAGCACTGGGGCGCTGGGCACGGTACTGGCGTATCTGATCGGCGCGTTGGTGGTGTACCTGGTGATGCAGTGCCTGGGCGAGCTGGCAGTGGCGATGCCGCAGACCGGCGCGTTTCATGTGTATGCCGCGCGTTACCTGGGTCCGGCCACCGGATACGTGGTGGCGTGGTTGTACTGGCTGACCTGGACGGTGGCGTTGGGCTCCAGCCTGACTGCAGCGGCGTTCTGCATGCAGTACTGGTTCCCGCAGAGCCCGGCGTGGCCGTGGTGTCTGGTGTTCTGTGCGCTGATCTTCGGCTTGAACACGGTGTCGGCACGTTGGTTTGCCGAGGGCGAGTTCTGGTTTTCGTTGATCAAGGTGGTCACGATCCTGGTGTTCATCGGGCTGGGCGGCGCGGCGGTGATCGGCGTGCTGCCGCTGGCCGATGGTTCGCCCGCACCCGGGCTGCGGCATCTGCGTGCCGAAGGCTGGTTTGCGCACGGCACGCTGCCGATCCTGATGACGATGGTGGCGGTCAATTTCGCGTTTTCCGGCACCGAGTTGATCGGTGTAGCTGCCGGCGAAACCGCGCAGCCGGCGCGCGCGATTCCCTTGGCGATTCGTACGACCTTGGTACGGCTGGTGGTGTTGTTTGTCGGTACCGTGCTGGTGCTGGCCGCGCTGCTGCCGGCCAGCCAGGCTGCGGTGGAGACCAGTCCGTTCGTGCGCGCCTTCGAGTTGCTGGGCATTCCATACGCGGCCGACATCTTGAATGCGGTGATCCTCACTGCGATCCTGTCGGCCGCCAACTCCGGCCTGTATGCGGCCGCGCGCATGCTGTGGTCGTTGGCCAACGAAGGCACGTTGCCGGCGGGCCTGGCGCGGTTGACCCGCCGCGGTATTCCGTTGCGTGCGGTGTCGTTGAGCATGCTGGGTGGCTTGCTTGCATTGCTCACGGGCGTGTATGCGGCAGACACCGTATTCGTTGCGATCTCGGCCGTCTCGGGGTTTGCGGTGGTGGTGGTGTGGCTGAGCATCTGCGCCGCGCATTACCGCTTCCGTCGCCAACTGCTGCGCGATGGCATTGCGCTGGAAACGCTGGCATATCGGGCGCCGTGGTATCCGTGGACGCCGATCCTCGGCGTTTCGCTGTGTCTGCTGGCGTGCGTCGGACTGGCATTCGATCCGCAGCAGCGCATTGCGCTGTACTGCGGAATTCCGTTCGTGGCGCTGTGCTACGGCGCCTATGCCTTCAGCCAATGGCTCGCCGCCAGGAGACTGCACGCATGACGATTCTTCCCCGCCAGCCGCGCGCCAACGCACCTTTCAGCCAGGCCTTGCAAGATGAGGGTTACGTGCTGCTGGACGGCGCGCTGGCCACCGAACTGGAACAACGCGGTTGCGATCTCAACGATGCGCTGTGGTCGGCGCGCGTGTTGATGGAACAGCCGGAGTTGATCTATCAGGTGCATCGCGATTACTTCGCTGCCGGTGCGCAATGCGCGATCACCGCCAGTTACCAGGCCACCCCGCTTGGGTTCGCCGCGCGCGGACTGGATGTTGCGCAATCGCAGGCGTTGATCGCACGCAGCGTGGAACTGGCCATGCAGGCACGCGCCAATCATCTGCAGGCCCAGCCACACGCCGCGCCGATGTGGGTGGCAGGCTCGGTGGGGCCGTATGGCGCATATCTGGCCGATGGCTCGGAATATCGCGGCGACTACGTGCTGCCGATCGAGCAGTTGATGGACTTCCATCGCCCGCGCATCGCTGCGCTGGCGAAGGCTGGCGTGGACGTGCTGGCCTGTGAAACGCTGCCATCGGCCAGCGAAATCATGGCGTTGCGGCAGTTGCTGCAAAACGAATTTGCGCAGCTGCATGCCTGGTTTTCCTTCACATTGCGCGATGCGGAGCGTCTGAGCGACGGTACGCCGCTGGCGCAGGTGGTGCCGGCCCTGGATGCCTGTGCGCAGGTGATCGCGGTGGGCATCAATTGCATTGCGCTGGATCAGGTGACGGCTGCATTGCACAGCCTGTCGGGGCTGACCGCGCTGCCGTTGGTGGTGTATCCGAACTCGGGCGAGCACTACGACGCCAGCGACAAGCGCTGGCATGCCGGCCACGCGACGGCGCGCACGCTGGCCGACCAGCATGCGCAATGGCTGGCGGCTGGCGCGCGCCTGATCGGTGGCTGCTGCCGCACCACGCCGCGCGATATCGCCGCATTGGCGGCGGCGCGCGTGGCCGGTTGAGTGCGCACGGGTGAGGCGCTGAGAGACTTCTGTGTAAACGACATCTACGCAAGCGCCGCGCGCAGCGGTAGTTCGTCCTGCCGCGCCGATCCTGACACTCCGCGCCTCCTGGGCGCGGCCAGCACAACGACTACGCGGCAGGTAGCCAGGATCGGCACGCATTGCACGCGCTCGACGGTTCTACGCGTCCCGTGCATGCCGGCCCACCCGTCGTCGTTCGGTCGTGTCTGCCACGCTGGACGCCGCTGCTGGCAGAAAACGCGTTTTCGCGGCGTGACTGCTTCCGCCTTGCCGCTCACCCCTTCTGCGTGGCGATCCAGCGCTGGATCTTGTCCTGCAAGATATCCAGCGGCACCGAGCCGTCCTTGAGCACTTCGGTGTGGAAGGCGCGCACATCGAAGCGTGGGCCCAACTCGCGCTGCGCCTGCTGGCGCAATTGCAAAATCTTCATCTCGCCCACCTTGTAAGCCAGCGCCTGGCCGGGGATGGCCATGTAACGGTCCACCTCGGCTTCGGCATCGGCACGGGTCATCGCAGAGTTGTCCACCATGTAGTCGATGGCCTGGGTACGCGTCCAGCCCTTGCTGTGCAGGCCGGTATCGGTGACCAGGCGAATCGACCGCCACAACGCGTTCTGTAGATAGCCGTAGTAGTTGTACGGGTCTTGATACAGGCCCAGCTCGCGGCCCAGCGATTCGGCGTACAGGCCCCAGCCTTCGATGTAGGCGGTCTCGCCGCCCAGGCGACGGAAGTTGGGCAGGTCGGTCAGCTGCTGCTGCAGCCCGAGCTGGTAGTGGTGGCCGGGAATGGCTTCGTGCAGGTACAGGCTCTCTGCCTCCCAGGTCTTGCGCGAGGGCAGTTCGGAGGTGTTGACGTAGAAGATGCCCGCTGAGTTGCCGCTGCTGCCATTGACGCTGGGGCGCATGTATGAGCCGCTGGCCGCGGACTGCGCGCGCTGCGGTTCCACCGCACGCACTTCCAGCGCCGGCATGCCCTGGGTGTTGAACAACCGCGGCACTGCCAGCTGCACGCGGCCCTGCAGGCTGCGATAAGCGCCCAGCAACTCGGTCTCGCTGCGGAAGCTGAAGCGCCGGTCGGTCTGCATGAACTTGTAGAACTTGGGCAGGTTGCCGCGGAATTTGACCTGTTTGGCTAAGGCCTGGATTTCGCCCTGCAGGCGAGCGACTTCATCCAGGCCGATCTGATGCACCTGTTCCGGGGTCAGGTCCGTGGTGGTGCTCTGGCGCACGTCGTAGGCGTACCACGCGGCACCGTTCCGCAATGCCGCTAGCCCATCGCTGTCGCGGCAGGCGGGCAGGTATTCGGTGGCGATGAAGCCGCGCAACGCGCGATAGGCCGGCATGATGCGCGCTTCGATCATGCGCTTGTACTCGGCAGTGATGCGCTGCTTGTCGGCCTCGGGCATGTCGGCCGGCAGGTTGCGGATCGGCCCCCAGAACAGGCTGTCTTCGGCACTGCGCGCAATGATCGCATCCAGCTGCGGTAGCACCTTCTGCATCAGCACCTTGGGCTGCACCACGCCGGCCTGCATGCCGGCGCGCATGTTGGTGATGGCCTGGTCGAACAGTTCGGGAATGCCCTGCGCACGCCGCGACCAGTTGTCGTAATCCTTGACCGTCTTGAACGGCTGCGCGCCGGTGCCCGAGCCCAGCACCACCGTGATGCTGGCGATGTTGTAGAACTGGTTGATCGGCAGCATCCAGCTCGGGAACTGCTCGGCGGCCAGCGCGCTGCGCGCATCGCTTACGAAGATCTGGTAGCTGAGCAGGTCCTGGCCGCTCAGGCCATCCGGCCCCAGCGCCTCGGCCTTGCCCAGCCACAGCACGGTGAAATCGTGCGACTGCTGGCGAAACGCCGGCGACAGGAAGTTGGGCAGCTGGTCGTTGTAACGGCTCTCGCCCTGGAAGGTGGCCTGCAGCGGATTGAGCTTGAGCGAAGCGTCCCAGTATTGGTCGTACAGCAGGTTGAGTTGCTGTGCCTTGGTCAGCACCACCGGCGCGGCCACCGCGCGTGGCCTGACATTGGCGGCCTTGCTGCCCTTGCCCTTGGTGCTCTTAGATGCCGCCTTGGCGGTCTTCTTGCCTTTGCTCGCCTTCGCGCGCGTTTGCGTGGTCTGTGCCTTGGCGGTCTTCTTCTTGGCCGCGTCGGCCGGCGCCGCCAGCGACAGGCTCACGATGGCGGCCATGGCCAGGGACAGCAGGCGGGAAAAGCGAAGGGGCATTACCGGCTCCGGAAACAAGCGAGCGAGGAGCTTGCCCGATCCGCACGGTTAGGGCCAGCCATTGGGGGCATACCGCCTATCGGCAATTCATGCGGCGCACGGGCGCGGACCTGTGCCTGCGTGCTGTGGTACGTTGCGGCAGAAACGCGAACGCTCGCGCGCAGGCCACAGCGCACGGTGCGTTGGCTTGCAACGCAGCGATGCGTGCCACTGCCGGCAAGGCGCTGCCATCGCAACCCATTGACGCGATGACCTTGGCTGGAGGCAACCTGGCTCAGTCGGCAGCGGCCTCTTCGCGCAACTGCTCGGCCCGCTCGGCGCCCAGATACGCGGTGATGCCGCGGCGCGCCAGGTACAGCAGCGGGATCAGCAACACCGCAAAGCCCATCTTATAGATGTAGTTGAGCGTGCTCACCGCCAGGAATTGGTCGATGGACCAATGCTGAGGGCCGAGCACGAAGGCGATATAGATCACCACAAAGCTGTCCACCACCTGCGAGACCGCGGTGGAGCAGGTAGCGCGCAACCATACGTGTTTTTCGCCAGTGACGCGGCGGATACGGTGGAACACCATAACGTCGATCAATTGGCTGAACAGGAATGCCACCAGCGAGCCGCCGATGGTCCACAGGCCTTGCCCGAACACCGCCGCAAACGCCGCCTGGTAATCCGGCACGCCCTGACTCTGCGCCGCAGTGACCCACCACCCCGCTGGCGCCAGCGCGATGGCTGCGAAGGCGAACACGAAGCCATAGCCGATCAGCACGACCGCCACCCACGAGATGAAGCGCACCCCGCGGCTGCCGAAGAACTCGTTGATGGTGTCGGTCATGATGAACACCACCGGCCACAGCAAGGTGCCGGCGGTGAAGCTGAGCGAGCCGCTCTGGCCGAACAGATTCCAGTTCAACGGCGCAATGCCGAGCGTGTCTTCCAGCGCGAAGATCTTGACGCCGATGAACTCGGCCAGCGCCGCGTTGACGCAGAAGAATGCCGCCAATGCAATGAACAGGCGGACCGCGCGATCGTCGAGGGTACGCACGTGTGTCATGGTCTTAGCGATCCGCAGTACGGGTGAAGGGAACCGATTCCGGCGCCACTGCGCCACCGGAAATGATGAAGCTCATCGCCTGATCCACGCTCCAGTCGGTGGGCGTGAGCAGCTCCACCGGCACGATTTCCAGATAGCCGGAGGTGGGGTTCGGCGTGGTTGGCACGTAGACTGCCGCCAGTTCTCGGCCGGTCCCCTGTTCCTTGATCACGCGGGTGACCAAGCCCACCGACTTCATGTCGCGATGCGGGAAGTCGATCAGCACTACGCGCTGTGTGCTGCCGGGCTGGGTCTGCAGGATATCCAGCAGCTTGCGCGCGCTGTCGTAGACCACGCTGGCCAGCGGGATGCGCCGCATGATGGCCTCGAACCAGTGCAGCAGGCGCTGGCCGATCACGCGCCGGCTCAGGAGGCCGACGAACAGGATGACTGCCACGGTTGCGACCAGGGCGATGGTGTTCTGCACCCAAAGCGCTTTGAACCAGCCAAGATAATCGGGGAACGAGGCAGCAATGCGTTCGGACAACGGCACCACCCATGGGCTGCTGATGCCGGAGAGCAGCGAAAAAACGAACTTCACCACTACCCAGGTCAACCAGACCGGCAACAAGGTGAGCAAGCCGGTCAGGAAGACCCGTTGCAGGGAAGGGCGGGCGTGCGGCGTGGGGGATTCGGACATCTGCATAGTGTAGGCATTCGGCCGCGCTCGGTGGGGATGAGCCGTGGATTTGGGAGTGGGCATTCGGGATTGGCAAACGTGCTTCGCGTGCGTCCCACCGCTGCAACCTCTTCCGGTGCCTGATTCCGAAAGAGTTCGATGTCCATACGGCGACATGGTGGCGTCTGCCCGTCGCCGGCCTGCGCCGATGCGACTAAGATGCGCGACTCCCAGGGAAGGATGTACCCACGTGACTGCCAAGTTTTTCAAAGCCGCCCTGCTCGGTGTCTGCATCCTGCTCGCGGCGGTGGTTGCGCTGTATGCGGTCTCCAGGCATTGGCCGATTGCCGAGGCGCAGCGCCAGGCGTTGGCGCAGCTACGTCAGCCGCCGCCGCCGTTGCGCGGGAGCAACATGTTCGTGGCGCTGTGGTCGCTGTCGTACGCGATACCGGAGGCGCAGCGCGAAAACGTGCTGGCCCAGGACGTGGAGCGATTCAATCGGCTGCCGGAGCGGGTGCCATTTCAAAGTGTCGCAGCAGACTATCCGCGCCTGCCACGCTGGCCATCCAGCGCGCCGGCGCTGTGCACTGCCAGCGCCGGCGGATGCCTGCAGCGCGTGCGCACACAACCGCAGGCCTATGCCGATGCGCTGGCCGCACAAGCTCCGCTGCTGGCCCGGATGCGGGCATTGGCGGACGCCGCCGACTACCGCAGCCCATTCCGGGCGCAGGTCGATACGCCATTGCCCGAACTGCCGAAGATGTCCTTGTCGATGACGGCCAGTGCCTTGGACTTCGTCCAGGGGCGCACCACCCAGGCCTTGTCCGGCGTCTGCACCGATGCGCAGGTTGCCCGTGTCCTGATGCGCAGTGGCGACAATCTGGCGATCACGATGATTGGCGCGGCGATGCTGCGTGGCAATGCGCAGCTATTTGCCGACATGCTGGCCGAGCTGCCGGTGCAGCAGTCGCTGCCTGCGCACTGCGCCGCGGCGTTCGCACCGGCCGCAACCGACGAGATATCGCTCTGTCATGCGCTGCATGGCGAATCGCGGATGGCGTTCTCGATGCTGCAGGAAGTGCCTCCTGAGCACGATGATCGCGACTGGCTTGATCGCCTAGCGCCACAGTTGCTGGATCTCGAGCGCACCCAGGCCTTGCTGGCGCCGACCTTTACCTGGGCGTGCAGCGCTCCGGTGCGGGCAGTGCTGGAGCAGGATCGGGCGCTTCCGCAGGACAGCGTTCCACTACCCGAGACGACATCGGTGGCCTGCGTGGCCAATGCCACCGGCTGCCTGTTGGCAAGCGTGTCGCGTCCGGACTATGCCGATTACCAACGCAAGCTGCAGGACACCGCCGCTGCATTGCGCGCGGTCTCGGCGATGCTGTGGTTGCGCGATCACCCAGCGGACGCAGCGCAGTCGGTAGCGCTGCGACTTGCCGCGCTACCGCCCGCGCTGCGTGGACGGGCGCGCCCGCTGCAGGCCGATGACGATGGCAAGCATCTGATCCTGGTCCCGTACGCCCGGCGCGACGGTGGCAGTGGGGACTATCGCTGGCCATTGCCGGCTAGCCGGGGATCACAGAACCACGTCAGGCCAATGCGATCCAGTAAGTTCGGCGATGCTTAATCGGCACTACGCATCCCTCTGAATGCTGTGTGGAAAAAACGGGTCTGCCCAGTAGGTGTGTCGCTGATTTGCTGGGCCGATATTCGCCGAATCGGCGCGACCGCCACTGGCGTCGAAGACGCTCGTGCCTCACGCCTGCCGCGACGCGGGCATGGCATTGACCGCCTGCTCAAACGCCACATGCCGCGACCCAGGCAGGGCGCGGCATGTGCATGCGCGACGGTGATGGCAGCGCGACGCGATGCACGCAGGCGCATCGAGCACCTTGAGCTTAGAAGCGGAAGTTCAACCAGCCCATCACGAAGGTCGAATCGCCGTAGCCGGCCTTCTCCAACGCCGGCCCTGCCATCAGGTGTTCGGCGCGGAAGGTCACCGACCAATTCGGGTCGATGTTCCAGGTGGCGTTGATGCGCGGCATGGTGCCGATGCGGCGCTCGCCGGTGTTTTGCGTGCGTGCGTAGGCGCGTGCCTGGTTGTTGTAGATCGCATCGCTGGTGGTCTGGCGCCACAGGGTTTCCCATTCCAGATTCACGGTGATCTTGGAGGTGGGCGAGAAGGTGAACGTCGGCGCGGCAGTGACCAGGTTCACCGGGCCGAAGAACGTGGCCCAGCTGAAGTAGATCGTGTTGCCGTAGAGGAAATTGTTATTGCGCAGCGTGCCGGTCCCGGAGGCGCCACCGCCGCCGGAGGCGATTTCGCTATGGAACCCCAGGCGCGGCTTCCAGCCGGTTTCGCTCAACGACCAGGCGTTGGAGGTGCTGGCCATGTAGGCGCGCAGGTCGCGTCCGCCGAAGCTGCCGCGCTGCACGGTCACGAACGAATCGGTACGCAGCTTGCCCACGTTGCCCCACAGGCGCAGGCCATAGTAATTGCGGTTTTCTTCTGCGCTCTGGCGGCCCCAGACCTGGTTGTCGTTACGGAACTGATAAAAGAACGGCTCCAGATACGCCGGCTTGGCCGTCGGCAGGCGGTAGCCACCGATCACGCCGCGGAAGTGCCGCGAGCGGTCGATGCGATCGTCGCCCAGGCCTTCGGTGCCATCCAGGTTGAAATTGAAATCGAACAGGTCGACACGCGTCTTGTCGCCGATCGCCCAGGCCCGCACGCCGTTGAAGGTCACGAAGATATCGGTGTTGTCGCGCAGCGCCATCAGCGTGGTGGGGCCATCGACGAACACCTGGCGGCCGACGCGCAGACCGGTGTCGGCGTCGCCGACACGGCCCTTCACTTCGACGAACACCTGCTGCAGGATGGCGTCGTTTTCCTGGGTGCCGGTCTTGGTACCTTCGTTGCGACCGTCCAGGCTGCCGTGCGCCAATTCCGTATATAGACGGAAATGTTCGCCGATATGAAAGTCCGCGCCGAAAAATGCGCGCAGCAGATACTGCTGCTGCGAATGGCTTCCCGGAATCAGGCCCGGATTGGTAATGGTGTTGCTGCGCACGCGCAGTTCATTGCTGAGCGACACATACACATCCCCGTCTGCATTGAGCGGGATGTATTTGAGCGGATCGAACGGACTTTTGCGCTTGGACGGATCCTTCAGATACGACCAGTCTTCGGCCCAGCGCACCTGCCACATATTGCCGCCCTGCTTGGCACCCCAGCCCTGGGCTTCGAGCGGATAGCCCTTGGCGGTGGCCGGCGCGGCGGTGACCGGTGCCTTGGCGGGCTCGGCCACGGCCTGCTCGGCGTTGGCCGGCGCCGGCTGCACCTGCGCCAGACCAAGGCCCGGCAACGCCAACCCGATCGCGAGGCACAGGCGCCGTGTGGCACCAAAGGAAGTATCAGCCATGGCCGGCTGCGCCAAGCGTATCGTTTGCATCGTCTGCCCCATCGAAAAGTGAAAATCCCCGGCGAACTTATCGGCAAAGGGGACGCCGACTGTAGTAAAGCCGTGCCAGAAAGGCAGTAACCCAAAGGTTCTAAGCACATGAACGCACTAGGGTTTGCACAGGCGGCCGCGACTGGATATGTCGAACTCTGGGTCTCCGGGTCGCCGCAACGGTATTACCGCATCACCGACAGCGGACGTGACTGCCTGCGCGATTGGACCGCCGCCTGGCGTGCCACCCGAGATTGCGTTGATTGCGTGCTGGAGGGGACCCACGCATGAACACGATTGCGCTGGCACATCCGTTGCCGACCAATATTGCGGATTATCTGTTGCAGCTACGCCAGATGCTGTCCGGCGCCGATCCGGCAGCGATCCAGGACGCGCTTTACGACGCCGAAGAATATCTGCGTGCCGAACTGGCAGAGCAGAAAAGCAAGAACGAAGCCGAGGTCATTGCAGGCGTGGCCAGCAGCGACGGCGCGCCGGAGGAAGTGGCCGAGATCCATCGCGAAACCGACGTGACCGTGACCCGCGCGTTGTGTCCACCGGCGCCAGCCAAGCGGGCTCGTGGATCGGTGCTTTTTTCGTTGTGGCCGCCGACTCGCGCAGGTACGGCGCATTGTTCTACATGCTGCTGTCGCTGCTTACCGGCATGTTCTATTTCAGCTGGTTCGTGACCTGTGCCAGCCTGTCGATCGGCTTGATGATCCTGATCATCGGCGTGCCGTTGCTGGTGCTGTTTTTCGGCTCGGTGCGGGTGTTGTCGCTGGTCGAAGGTCGCGTGGTCGAAGCGTTGCTCGGTGTGCGCACGCCGCGTCGCCCGCCACATCCGGGTCTGCAGGGGGGCTGGTTGCAACGCATCGGTGCGATGTTCACCGACGTGCGCAACTGGAGCACGATGCTGTACTTCCTGTTGATGCTGCCGCTGGGTGTTATCTCCTTCACCGTGTTTTGCACGTTGCTGTCGCTGGGCTTGGCCCCATCACCGCTCGCACTGTTGTTCGACAACGTCGCGGTGCTGACCTGGGATGGCGTGGATGTCACCAGCGGCTGGCTGACGCTGTCGTTGTTCGCGGTGGGCGTGTTGTTGGTGTTTGTCACGCTGCATGTGGCACGCGCCTTCGGCAAGCTGCATGGGATGTTCGCCAAGCAACTGTTGGTCAAGACCGGGGAGGTGGGTGTGTGATGCGTTTGGCCGATGTTTCAGCGTGCGCGGCGTCGATCGCGGCGCTTGCCGGCTGGCATGACATCGGCCGAGCGGTTGCACGTCGTCGCGTTACAAAAAAATCCCCGGCCGTGCCG
>NZ_FLTX01000104.1 GCF_900092025.1 Xanthomonas bromi | reverse complement strand
TACTTTTGGCTTTTTTGCACGAATCCCCGCCGACCCTCATCGTGGGCATGGGTACCGTCTTGCCGAACTGGCCACCGTCGGCGTAGGCCACACCGATCCCAGCTGAGCCATTCCCCGTCGTCCCAGATGCCATCGCCGTGCTGGAGTTCGACGCCTGTCATTGCGCAGCGGGGATCGGTCATAAGGGCTTGGCAGGAGAAGACAGATCACCAAGCTAAACCAATCCCCACTAAACCATACGGAGGTGGCTGGGGAGGGGGTGCAAATCCGCGCATCCAAGCGGCAATAGACCGCTCCGAGGCCGTGAGTCCGAGCTTCTCGGGTTGGTTGAGCGAACAGTCTCGTTAATAGCTGGAAAGTCGCGTAATTGGCTGGAATTCACAGCCGAGGTCAGCGTATCGGCCAGGTCGAAAGGCGTCAGCTCACGTCCAACGGGCGGCACATCTACCCATTCGCGTTGTTCCGGCGGCAGCGGATACACGCCGGCGGCTTCGGCCAGCAGCTGGGCCAGGGTGCAGCGCACCTGGCCAGGCGTGACGGCGCGGGCCGGGTCGGCCTTCAAGGCGTCATAGGCCGGGCCGACCTTCTCATGCAGCCAGTTTTCCAGGTTCTTCGAGCCTGTCATCGACTGGTCTCATCAATCAGGGATGCCAAGCGCTCCAAGTCATTGACCGATTGCACGCGAAAGCGGCCGTTAAGCAGCTCGTGCAGCGCGGCCAGCGTCAATCCGAAAAGCGTAGCCGCTTGCTCGGCCGACAAATGTCGCGCCTTGATGGCCTCACCTATCTTCGTGACGAGCCGGGCCTTGAGCAGCATTTCATCGGCGTCGGGATAGTTGGGGGCGGCATAGGCGTTGGCGCTGCCCTGGAGAACGTTAGGCGTGTCGTCAGCGCTCAGGTTGGTTAGCAGCTCGGCAACCGTGGAAAAACGTTCCGAAACGTGGCCGGCGCGGCTGTCTGCAATTGCTTCCTCGGTTTCCTTCCTGCCCATCGCACACCTCACGCTGATTTGCCTAGCCCGTCTCGTCCAGATGAGGCCGCAGTGAGCATGGCTGTGAAGACCAAAGGTTACTACGTTGTATGTTTTCCCCGGAAAAAGACAAGCCGACACCTTCTTGGCGTAAACCATCTACGACCTGGTGGCTAATGCACATGGGCTTGACATCGAGCCGGTGCCGCGAGCCTGCCGCACCGCATGGCGCCGGCCGAATCTATGGCATTGCGCACACGGGATTCAGGGTTCATTTGGGTGGAACAGATGGTAAACTTGGCCAAACTTTGGAAGACTTCGCCGCGCGACACCAAGCGAGCCGCTAGACATGAACCAACCTGATAGCGAAATTCTCACGCTGGACGAAGTAGCGGTCTACCTCAAGGCAGGGAAAAAGACTGTTTACCGACTGGTCCAGCAGGGGGATATACCGGGATTCAAGCTGGGCGGAACCTGGCGGTTTCGTCGCAGTGAGTTGGATCGCTGGATTGCCTCGCAGATAGCCGAGAAAACGCAGGACAAGACATGAGCAAACCATCGAACAGCAGCAGCCGTGCGATGGGGTGCGCGCGGACTCACCATAAGGATGAACCATGATGGAAAGTCTGCGACAAAATCAGTCAGGGGCTCGATCCGTCGTCTTTGCTGACGGGGCGCGGTGGATCCGCGCTGATTTTCATCTGCACACCCGAGCGGACCGCGAATTCAAGTACACGGGCGATGACAACTTCTACAACAGCAACTATGTGGATGCGTTGGAGAAAGCGGGCATCCGACTGGGCGTCATCACCAATCACAACAAGTTCGACTTCGATGAATTCAAAGCACTGCGCAAGACGGCCCAGAAGAAGGGCATTGCGCTGTTGCCAGGAGTCGAGTTGTCGGTCAATGATGGGGCTAATGGCATCCACACGCTTGTTGTGTTCTCCGAAGAATGGATTGATGAACACAACTACATAAACCCGTTCCTGACCAGCGCATTCGAAGGCAAAACTCCCGCGCAATATGAGCAGGAGAACGGGCGCACCTCTTGGTCGCTTCTGGAGACTATTAAGAAGCTGGAAGGCTATCACCGGGACTTCTTCCTTGTCTTCGCCCACGTCGAAGCCCCGAGTGGCTTGTGGGCGGAGCTTGATGGCGGCCGACTGACTGAGTTGGGGCAAAACGAGTTCTTCCGGCGCAGAACGCTGGCTTTTCAGAAGGTACGCACGCACGACGGCGCAGGCAAAGACAAACCCTGCCGCACCAAGATTCAAAGCTGGCTGCAGAGCTGGTACCCCGCCGAACTGGAAGGCAGCGACCCCAAGTGTGTCGATGAAATCGGTCGGGGCAAAGCCAGCTACCTGAAGTTGGGCGAGCTGTCCTTCGTGGCGGTCAAGTTTGCCTTGAGCGATCCCGCTGGGCGGGTAGCTATGGAGCCGCCCAAGCATCTAGCGTCGCACATCCGCAGCATCCGCTTCGACGGCGGCATCCTCGATGGGCAACTGCTGCATTTTTCTTCCGAACTCAACACGTTGATCGGCATCCGAGGAAGCGGCAAATCATCCATCCTGGAGGCAGTGCGCTACGCCCTCGACATTCCACGCGGCGAGAAGGCGCAGGACACCAAGTACAAGGACGAGTTGATCCGCCATACCCTCGGCAGCGGCGGCAAGGTGACGTTGACGGCCTGCGATGTGTATGGTCAGGAATTCACCATCTCCCGTATCTTCCGCGAAGCGCCGAACGTCTACTTGGGCGGCAAGTTGCAGCCCGGCGTATCGATCCGAGAGACGGTACTGCGTCGCCCGATCTATTTTGGTCAGAAGGACCTCTCCAGCACCGGCGAAGGCTTCGAGACTGATCTGGTGGAAAAGCTGGTTGGCGAGAAACTGCGGGTGCTGCGTGACGAAATCGAAGCCCAGCGCCAGCGCGTGCGCGAAGCCGCTCAGCGCTGGCTCAAATTGAGCAACACCGCTGAACAGAAGCGCGATTTTGAGACCCAACTCGCCGATGCCAACTTTCGTCTGACCAAATTCGCGGAGCACGGTGTCGCCGATAAGCTCCAAAAGCGACTTGGCTTCCAGCAGGACGCCACAGCGCTCGCGCGCATGATGGAGCGGACAAACAGCTTCATCCTTGCTCTAGGCAGTCTGATTGCCGAGCATGAGGACGAGCTGCGGAACGCAACGAGCTACGTTTCCAAGCAGAACCCGGATTTCTTCAGGGCCTACTACGCCGAGTTCTCCAACCTCGTGGCCAAGGTCGATCAGCTCAAGCAGATCGAGCGCGAAGCGCATGTCATTGCAGCTCGCCTCAAGACTAAACAGGGCGAATTTGAAGGCGCAAGCAGGAGCCTTCAGGAGGAGTTCGCACAAGTCGAGCGCCAACTAGCTCAGGAACTCAAGCAAACCGGCATGACTGCCATTCAGCCGGACGACTTCTTGGCCCAGCAACAGCGCAAAACCAAGGCGGAGCAAATGCTGCAGGCGCTGGCCAAGCAGGAATCACAGCAAACCAGCATCCGCGACGCGCTGTTTGCCGAGATCGACAAACTCAATGAACTATGGTTGCGCGAGTTCAACACCATCAAGGTGGAGCTGGACCGCGTGAACGCTGGCCACACAGCCCTGCAGATCGAAGCGGACTTCAAGGGCGACAAGGAAGCCGCCATCAGCTTCATGCAGCAGCTCTTCAAGGGCAGCAACATCCGCGAAACCACGCTGCGCGCAGTGATGGAGGACTATGCCGATTTCGGCGGCCTCCTGCGTGCCCTGCCTGGAGTCTTGACTAAGGCCGGCAGCACCCCCGAGGTCTTCGAAAAGACCTTCATGCAGAACCTGATCGAGTTCGTCACCTGGCAGGTGCCCAACCGCTTCGTCATCCGCTATCGCGGCAAAGAGTTGAAGCACCACTCTCTCGGGCAGCGCGCTTCGGCGCTGTTGCTGTACGTGCTCAGCCAACGCCAGAACGACGTGATCATCATCGATCAACCGGAAGACGATCTGGACAACCAGACCATCTACGACGATGTGATCAAGCTGCTACGGGAAATGAAGCCTCACGCCCAGTTCATCTTCGCCACCCACAACGCCAACTTCCCGGTGCTGGGTGACGCGGAACAGGTGCACGCCTGCCAATACCAGGACGAGAAGGTCGCCACGCGAAGCGGCAGCATCGACGCCCGCCCGGTGCAGGACGCCATCATCAACATCATGGAAGGAGGCCAGGAAGCCTTCAACCGTCGCAAAGAGGTCTACAACCTATGGAAACCACAGAGCTGATCGACCTGCTCAGCCGGGGCGAGGACAGTCGGCAGCAGTTCAAAACGGACATGAACAATGCCGACGCCTTGGCAGCAGAGATCGTTGCCTTCAGCAACACCGCTGGTGGTCGCATTTTTATTGGTGTGAACGACGACGGTTCGGTGCGCGGCCTATCCGGCGCCGACGTTGCTCGTCTCAACATGCTCATTGCCAACGTGGCCTCACAGGTCGTGCGTCCCGCCGTGAACCCGCTCACGGAAAACGTGCCCCACCCGGCAGGCACGGTGCTGGTGCTCTCCATCGCTGAAGGTATCAACAAACCCTACATGGACAAGAACGGCGCGATTTGGGTGAAGAATGGATCGGACAAGCGCCGCGCCACCTCGCGCGAGGAATTGCAGCGCCTGTTCCAGCAGGCGGGTTTGGTGCACGCCGACGAAACGCCTGTGGCGGGCTTGAGCGCGGGCGATGTGGACATGCCCTATTTCGAAACCTTCTTCGAGCAGCAATTCGGTGAGCCGCTCGCCCAGCATAACCAGGCGCTGCCGCAGTTGCTGACCAACATGAACCTGATGAACCAGGGGCAGCTCAACGTGGCGGGAGGTCTGCTGTTCGCCAAATCACCGCAATACGCGCTACCCGCCTTCATCGTCAAGGCCGTCGCCTTTGTCGGCACCCAGATTGAGGACGAACGCTACATCGACAGTCGCGACATCGCCGGCAAGCTGGCTGACGTGTTCCAGCAGACGCTGGGCTTTATTGTCGCCAACACCCGCGCCGCGCAGGGCGAGCAGGGCTTCAACTCCCAGGGGCAGCCTGAGATTCCCCGCATCGTCTGGGAAGAGCTGGTCGCCAACGCCCTCATTCACCGCGACTACTTCGTCAGCGCGCCGATCCGCGTACTGGTGTTTGCGGATCGGATCGAAATCATCAGCCCCGGCCACCTACCTAACAACCTGACGATCGAGAACATCAAGGCCGGCAACTCCAATATGCGCAACCCCATCCTGGCGTCCTTTGCCGCCAAGCTCCTGCCTTATCGCGGATTGGGTAGCGGCCTTCTGCGCTCACTGCGGGCATGGCCGCAGATCGAACTCATCGATGATCGGGCCGGCAATCTGTTCAAGGCTATTGTGGCGCGCCGTGTGCTGGAGCCGGCCGGAGGATCTTGACTGATCGGCTGAGAGAGCGGTGGATAGGCTTCTGGTTTTTAAAACGTCGCTATGGTGTCAGCATGAAACTGCACGAAGAAAACGAACCGTTCTTCATCACCGAGGAAATGGCCACGGAGATGGCCGCTGCCGGCTACGAGTTCAAGCCCCCCGGCCATGCCAGAACGCAGAGCATCCGCGACCTTTACGGATGGCGGCCCGGCGAGCCTCTGGAAGATGCCATTGCCCGGCACCGGCGCAGGCAGCGTTCATCCTCTTGATCTGAGTATGGCGCTTTTCGTGGCATTGATGGGGTGCAGAAACGTAAGTTGTTGCTGTTAAATTAGTTTTTAAGCTTATAGATAATCGAGTGGGAGTGAGTTAACATCCTTCAAAGACAATGACCAGCGGATTTGAAAAATCGCCGCTGGTTGTGTAAGGCGGTTGAACGCCATGAAGGCCGTTGCCCAGGGAAAGTCCTTCGGATGAGAAGCGGGGGGATAACGTTGCTTGACTGCCGCAAAAGTTCGGCGACTCGACCATACAGTGCCTGGCCGCTGCCTTGGTGGCCCACAGCACGCCAGCGATGCACAAGAGGATCGTCGTTCGATCGTGACATGCTGGCAGAAAAACCGAGAAGTGATCGATTTCATAAGCCGTCTGTCCGCCCTAGGAGAATGATGGCAATATGTTTCCTGGTGGAGAAATAACGGCATTTGATGTTCGGCGGGGGCATCCGGATGTCGTCCATACAGGAGATGAGAGAAGTATGGTATCGATCCAGATGGGCGGCGAGGATAAGACCGCGCAAATCAGCGACTGGGCGATTTATTGGAGCGACAAGTACGAAGCCCCGCAGCTGACGTGTTATTTCCCCTCAAAGAAAAGCTATACGCGTCCACTCAGCGACTGCCGTGTTTCTCCCACCCGCGAATTAGGG
>NZ_FLTX01000050.1 GCF_900092025.1 Xanthomonas bromi | reverse complement strand
CGTCGCCACAGCACGCGCTTCGTTTAACGAGGCGCGTGTGCAATGCGTCTCTGCACTGCAACGGCGCACCAGGTACAACAGTGCGAGCGTCAGGAATGGCTGCCAACATGGTGAGCGATAACAAGGTCAGTGGACTCACATCCGCACTCCCCGCCTGTGACATGCAGGTCGGTGATGTCACCGCATCGTCGGCCTTGCGGCGATGTAGTCGTCCGATCGCTCCGTTTACTCGGTCGCATCGTCCGCTGTCGGTGCGGCCACCGAATCCCGCTTGACCAGCAGGTGCGCGACCACATGATCGACCATCTTCGCCGTACGCTCCTTGGCGCGAATCGTCTTCAGCAGGATGTCCAGCGCGGCATCGGCCATGGCGGCGATGGGCTGTTGCACAGTGGTGATTTCGGGCCATACCGCAGTGGCGGCAGAGGTATCGTCGAACCCGACCACCGACAGGTCGCGCGGCACATCCAGCCCACGCCGATGCGCGACCGAGATGGCGGCTGCGGCCATGTCGTCGTTACTGGCGAAGATGGCGCTGGGGCGACGTTTGCGCGCCAGCAGTTTTTCGGTGGCGACCAAGCCGGATTTGTAGGTGTAATCGCCCGGCTGCACCAAGCGTCGATCCAGGCGCAAACCGGCGTCTGCCAGCGCCGCCTGAAAGCCTTCGAAGCGCCGCGTACTGGCGGACAGGTTCGGATGCCCGGCGATATAGCCGATGCGCGTATGCCCCTGTGCGATCAAGTGTTCGGTGATCTCCTTTGCAGCAGCGAATTCGTCGATGCGCACACACGCGACATCCGGGCTGAAATGGTTGGAGGCGATCGCCACCACCGGCACCTTGGCGCGTACCAATTCCAGCACTGCGGCCCTGGATTCGCACAAGGGCGGCGGCAGGATCACGCCGGCAACGCCTTTGGCGAGCTTGCGTGCCGCCTTACGTTCGGCATCGGCGTCCAGGTCGTCCCAGCAATCGATCACCAGCTGGATCGAGGTCCGCGAGGCAACCCGCAACACGCCCAGCAGCAACTCGCGCAAATAGGCACCGCTGGGATCGCTGTAGATCAACGCAATCCGCGTGCTCTGCGCGGCCGCCAATGCGCTGGCAGCAAGATTGGGCGTGTAGCCCAGCTTGTCGACCGCACGCATGACCCGTTCGCGGGTGGCATCGCGCACGCTGCCGGTGTTGTTGACCACGCGCGAGACCGTCATCGGCGACACCTTCGCCAGCGCCGCCACCTCGTCGATGGTGGTCGCGCGGCTGGTGCGGCGGACCGATTTCCTGACTTTCTCCAAGCGTGGCCTCTTCAACTGCGTGCGAAAACTGCGGGGTGCACAGGCGCTGCCGGGGTAACGCGGGCGCCGCGTGCAGGCATGACGGTGCGCGCCATGGTACCGGGAAGCAGGCAGAGCGGCGATATGCGCCTGCATGCACGCGTCGCGCTGGAGCATGCTGCATGAGTGGGTCTAGATTGAAGCGACATGGCGCCGGTGTCGGCACATTTCCGCTGCAGTGCCTGATGTGGCTGACGCTCCTGTGCGGCGGCCTGCTGGCCACCGTCAGCGCGCGTGCGCAGGACGGCTACGATTTATGGTTGCGCTACCCGCCGCTGGCCAATGCCGCGCAATTGCGTGACAGCACCAGCGAGCTGGTCGTGGTCGGCGACTCGCCCACCCTGCATGCAGCACGCAACGAACTGGAGCGTGGCCTGCAGGGTTTGCTGGGACGCACGCCGCCGCACGTAGACGCGGTGACGCGCGATGGCGCGATTGTGCTGGGCGCCGCCACCGCGCCACAGATCGCTGCCTTGAAGCTGCAGACCCGCCAGTTGGGCCGCGAGGGCTACCTGCTCCGTCGCATCGACGTGGATGGACATCGCATCACGGCCATTGTCGGCGGCAGCGATATCGGTGTTTTATACGGTGCGTTCCACCTGTTGCGTTTGCTGCAGACCGGGCAATCGCTGACGGCGCTGGATGTGCGCGCATCGCCGCGCCTGCAGCTGCGCATGCTCAATCATTGGGACAATCTCGATGGTCTGGTGGAACGTGGTTATGCCGGTGCGTCGCTGTGGAACTGGCAGACGCTGCCCGGCTACCTGGATCCGCGCTACACCGACTACGCACGCGCCAACGCGTCGCTGGGCATCAATGGCACCGTGCTCAACAACGTCAATGCCAAGGCGTTGAGTCTGACGCCGCCGTACCTGGACAAGGCCGCGGCACTGGCGAAGGTGTTTCGTCCGTATGGCATTCGCGTGTTTCTCAGCGCGCGCTTCAGTGCACCCATCGAGATTGGTGGTTTGAAAACCGCCGACCCACTGGATCCGCGCGTACAACGCTGGTGGCGCGACAAAGCCAATGACATCTACGCGCGCATTCCGGATTTCGGCGGGTTCTTGGTCAAGGCCAATTCCGAAGGCCAGCCCGGCCCGCAGGACTATGGACGCAGCCATGCCGATGGCGCGAACCTGCTGGCCGATGCACTGGCGCCGCATGGCGGGGTGGTGATGTGGCGCGCCTTCGTCTACTCGCATGAGCAGCCGGACGACCGCGCCAAGCAGGCGTACAGCGAGTTCGTGCCGCTGGATGGCGCCTTTCGCGACAACGTGATCGTGCAGGTGAAAAACGGCGCCATCGACTTCCAGCCACGCGAGCCGTTTCACCCGTTGTTCGGTGCGATGCGCAAGACGCCGTTGATGCCGGAGTTCCAGATCACCAAGGAATATCTGGGCTTTTCCACGCATCTGGCGTACCTGGGTCCGCTGTTTTCCGAGACCTTGCAGGCCGACACCTATGCGCGCGGCAAGGGCTCGACAGTGGCGAAGGCGGTGGATGGCAGCCTGTTCACCGATACCAAACGCACGCGACTGACAGGTATTGCGGGCGTGGCCAATATCGGCGCAGACCGCAACTGGAGCGGCTCGATCTTCGATCAGGCCAACTGGTATGCGTATGGGCGGCTGGCGTGGGACCCGCAACTGTCGCCGCGCGCGATTGCGCAGGAATGGGTGCGTATGACGTTTTCCAACGATCCCGCGGTGGTCGAGCCGGTGGTCGGCATGATGCTGCGGTCGCGCGAGGCGGTGGTGGATTACATGACACCGCTCGGCCTGCATCACCTGATGGGGCGCGGCCACCATTATGGCCCGGCACCGTGGGACGCCGGCAGCGAACGCCCGGACTGGGACCCGGTGTATTACCACCGCGCCGACCGCAAGGGCATTGGCTTCGACCGCAGCGCCAGCGGCAGCGATGCCGTTGCGCAATATGCGCCGCCGGTCGCACGCGTGTTCGGCGATGTACAGCGCGTGCCGGAACAGTTGTTGCTGTGGTTCCATCATGTGCCGTGGGATCACCGCATGGCCTCCGGCAGGCCGCTGTGGGACGAGCTGGTGTGGCATTACGATCATGGCGTGGCCGAGGTGGCTGCGATGCGCGCGACCTGGCAAGGCCTCGCCGGCAAGATCGATGCACAGCGCTATCGGCAGGTGGCCGATTTTCTGGCCATCCAGCAGCGTGAGGCGCGCTGGTGGCGCGATGCCAGCATCGCCTATTTTCAGAGTGTGTCGGGGCGCCCGCTGGCTGCCGGCGTGACCCCGCCGACGCATCCGCTGGCGTATTACCAGGCACTGACCTTTCCGTATGCACCGGGGAATCCGAAGTGAGCGCACGTCGCGTCAAGGTCTTGATCGGTACGTTATCGGCGTTGCTACTCCCGCAACTTGCTGGCGCTGCGGACGCACCGCTGCTGCTGCATCCGGTCTTCCAGGAGCATGCGGTGCTGCAGCGCGATGCGCCGATCCGCCTGTGGGGCGATGCGGCACCGGGCACGCGTATCACGGTGCACCTGGACACGACGCAGGCGCACGTGCGCGCAGACCGGCAAGGGCACTGGGAGACGCGCCTGCCCGCGCATGCCGCCGGCGGCCCGTACCGCCTGAAGGCCAGCACGGCCAACGGTGTCGTGCAACAGATCGACGATGTCCTGATCGGTGATGTCTGGCTGTGTTCGGGGCAATCGAACATGGAACTGCAGGTGCATCGCACGCTGGATTCGCGCAGCGAGATTGCCGATGCCGACCATCCCACCATCCGCCTGTTCAAGGTACCGGCGCAATCCAGCCCATTGCCGCAACGCGGCTTCGGTGGCGCAGCAACGTGGCAGCGCACCACGCCGGAGACGGTGAAGGACTTTTCGGCCGCGTGTTACTACTTTGCGCGCGAGTTACAGAAGAGCGTCGAGGTGCCGATGGGCTTGATCAACGCCTCATGGGGCGGTTCGCAAATGCAGGCCTGGATCGGCGAGAAGGCCTTGCGCGGGGCCGGCGACGATGGCCCGGCCCTGGATGTGCTGGCGCGTTACGCCACCGACCCGGTGGCGGCCGCACCGCGTTGGGCCGCGCTGTGGGAAACCTGGTGGCATGCGCACGGCGAAGGCGAACCCTGGCAGCCCGATGCGCCCGGCGACTGGCAGGCCGCGCCGCCCGCACTGGGCGCGTGGGACGACTGGGGCGTGCCGCAACTGGTCGGCTTCAACGGCATGGTCTGGTACCGCACCAGCGTCGAGCTGACCCAGGCACAGGCCGCACAGGACGCCGCGTTGTTGCTGGGGCCGGTGGACGAGCTGGACCAGACCTGGGTCAACGGGCGCGGCGTGGGGAGCAGCTATGGTGCCGATCAGCCGCGTCGCTACGCGTTGCCGCGCGGACGGCTGCATGCCGGGCGCAACAGCATCGTGCTCAATGTGCTCAATACCTATCGACGCGGCGGCTTGCTGGGCGACGCGCAATCGCGCGCACTGCAATTTGCCGATGGCAGCACGCTGGCGCTGGACGCCCCGTGGCAATACCACATCGTGCCGCAGGTAGTGGGCACGCCACCGCGCGCACCGTGGTCGTCGGCTGCCGGGTTGACCACCTTGTACAACGGCATGATCGCCCCGCTCGGGCAGCTGGGCCTGCGCGGCGTGCTGTGGTACCAGGGCGAATCCAATGCCGGCGATGCGGCGCATTACCCTGCCCTGCTCAGCGCATGGCAGCGCGACTGGCGGCAGCGCTTCGGCGCGGCGCTTCCGTTGCTGGTGGTGCAGCTGGCCAATTACGGCGCACCGCCCACCCAGCCGACCGAAAGCGGTTGGGCGCAATTGCGCGAGGCGCAACGGCGCTTCGTCGCCAACGACGCACACGCAGGGTTGGCGGTAGCGATCGATATCGGCGACCGCTACGACATCCATCCGGCCAACAAGCAAGAGCTAGGTCGGCGCCTGGCGCGTGCAGCGCGGCACGTGGTGTATGGCGAAGCGATTGCCGCGTCCGGGCCGGTGCCGCACGGCGCGGGCCGCGAGGGCGAGAGCGTACGCATCGATTTCGACGATGTCGATGCCACGCTGCTGAGTTACGGCAACGACGCGCCGATCGGTTTCGCGCTATGCGGCGACGCTGCCGGCAGCTGCCGCTACACCACTGCCACGCTGTCCGGGCGCGCGATCAGCCTGCGTGTTCCCGCAGGCGTGCAGGCCACCCGCGTGCGCTATTGCTGGGCCGACAGCCCGGTGTGCACCTTGTACGACCGCAGCGGCCTGCCCGCCGGCCCGTTCGAACTTCCCATCACGTCCACCTCTTCCCCCTGAGCGAGATCACGATGTCACAGACTTCCGACTCCCCTGCACCGCTGCAAGGTTCCGCCCGCGATCGCGAGATCGTCGAGGCACGCGTCATCGTCACCTGCCCCGGCCGCAATTTCGTCACCCTGAAGATCCGCACGCGCTCGGGCATCGCCGGGCTGGGCGATGCCACGCTCAATGGGCGCGAATTGGCAGTGGCCGCGTATCTGCAGGAACACCTGGTGCCGAATCTGATTGGCCGCGATGCCGGCCGGATCGAAGACATCTGGCAGTTCTTCTACCGTGGCGCGTACTGGCGGCGCGGGCCGGTGACGATGAGCGCCATTGCCGCGGTGGATGTGGCGTTGTGGGACATCCTGGGCAAGATGGCCGGCATGCCGTTGTATCAGCTGCTCGGTGGGCGCTCGCGCGAAGGCGCGCTGGTGTATGGCCACGCCAATGGCCGCGATATCGCCGAGACCAGCGATGAAATGGGCCGCTTCCGCGAGATGGGCTTTCTGGCGATTCGCGCGCAATGCGGCGTGCCCGGCATCAAGAAGGCCTACGGTATTTCCGTCGGGGGCAAGCCGTACGAACCGGCCGAAAGCGAGCTACCCACCGAAACCATGTGGTCCACGCCCCGCTATCTCGGCATGGTGCCCAAGTTGTTCGAGCAATTGCGCAGCGATCACGGCGATGAGGTCGAGTTGCTGCACGACGCGCATCACCGGCTCACACCGATCGAAGCCGCGCGCCTGGGCCGCGACCTGGAGCCGTACCGGCTGTTCTGGCTGGAAGATGCCACCCCGGCGGAAAATCAGCGCGCGTTCGAAATCATTCGCCAGCACACGGTGACGCCACTGGCAGTGGGCGAGGTGTTCAATTCGATCTGGGACTGCAAGCACCTGATCGAACAGCAGCTGATCGATTACATCCGCACCACCATCGTGCATGCGGGCGGGATCACCCACCTGCGCCGGTTGGCCGATTTCGCCGCGCTGCATCAGGTGCGGACCGGTTTCCACGGCGCCACCGATCTGTCTCCGGTATGCATGGGCGCGGCGTTGCACTTCGACACCTGGGTGCCCAACTTCGGCATCCAGGAGTACATGTTCCATTCCGACGAAGCCAATGCGGTGTTCCCGCATGACTACGTGTTTCGCGATGGCCGCCTGCACTGCGGCGAAACGCCCGGACATGGTGTGGAGATCGATGAAACGCTTGCAGCGAAGTATCCGTACGTGCCCAAACAGTTGCCGGTGGCGCGGCTGGAAGACGGCACGATGTGGGACTGGTGATGCGCGCGCTTGCCGCCATGTGTGTGGAAGCGCTGATGGCCGTGGCAGCGCCTGCGATCGTGCAGGCGCAAGCGTCTGCCGATGTCGCCTTCGATTGGTTCGACTACCGCGGCGACGATGCGGTGTTCGCCACGCCGCTGCCGGCCGGCCATTACCGCAACCCGGTGCTGGCCGGGTTCTATCCCGACCCCAGCGTCACACGCGTCGGCGAGCACTACTACCTGGTCAACTCGACGTTTGCGTATTTCCCGGCGATCCCGGTGTTCGAAAGCACCGATCTTGTGCACTGGACGCAGATCGGCAATGTGGTCGAACGCCGCGAGCAACTCGATTACGACGGGCTGCGCATGTCGCGCGGCATGTTCGCGGCCAGCATCCGCCATCACGACGGACGCTTTTACGTGGTGGGCACCGCAGTGGACAGCGGTGGCAATTTCATCGCCAGCGCCAGCAATCCGGCAGGTCCGTGGTCGGCGCTGACGTGGTTGCCGGGCATCGATGGCATCGACCCGTCATTGTTCTTCGATACCGATGGCAGTGCTTACCTGCTCAACAATGGCCCGCCGGAAGGCACGCCGTTGTACAAAGGGCATCGCGCCATCTGGATGCAGCGCTTGGACATCGCCACCAACCAGCCGGTCGGCCCGCGCAAGGTGTTGCTCAACGGTGGCGTGGATGTGGCCAGCAAGCCGATCTGGATCGAAGGCCCGCACCTGTATCAGCACGATGGTTGGTATTACCTCTCGTGCGCCGAGGGCGGCACCGGGCCGCAGCATTCGCAGGTGGTGTTGCGTAGTCGCACCGTGTGGGGGCCGTATGCACCCGCGCCACACAATCCCATCCTGACCCAACGCGACCTGCCCGCCGAGCGCGCCCATCCGATCAGCAATGCCGGCCACGTGGATCTGGTCGACACGCCCGATGGGCAGTGGTGGGCCGTGTTTCTCGCAAGCCGCCCCTATCGCGACGATCGCTACAACACCGGGCGCGAAACGTTCCTGCTGCCGGTGCAATGGCGCGATGGCTGGCCATCGATCTTGCCGGCGGGAAAGCCCATCCCCTACGTTGCCAAGGCCCCCACTGGCACCAAGGCACCTGCTGCGCAGGCGCCGTTGTCGGGCAACTTCGTCTGGCATGACGACTTCGACCAGGCCACAGTGCAACGCGAATGGCTGACCGTGCGGGTGCCGAAGCACGACGTGGCCGACCTGCGCGCACGTGCGGGCTGGTTGACGCTCCATGCCAGCAGCCAGGGCCTGGACGGCACCGGTACGCCGGCGTTTCTGGCACGGCGCCAACAACATACGCGTTTCACCGCCAGCACCGCGCTGGCCGTGCCAACCCAGCCGGGCGTGCGCGCGGGATTGGCCGCGTTTCAGAATTCCACCGCGTGGTATGCGCTCGGCATCCGTCGCGATGGCGACGCCGTGCAGGTGTTCCTGGATAAGCGCGATGGCGCAACCACCACCACGCTGGCGCAGACCCGCATCCCGGCAACGGCACAGGTGCGGCTGCAGATCAGCGGTGATGGCGGTGCCTACAGCTTCGCCTTCGATGCCGATGGCCGCGGCTGGCAATCGCTACGCCGCGACGACGATGCCGGCTTTCTCAGTACCGCACAGGCCGGCGGCTTCACCGGCAGCATGATCGGGCCGTTCGCCCTATCTCCCCCCGACCGCCCTTCACAGGACTGACCATGCCTTCGCACCCGACCGCCCGTTTCCGTTCGCTCGCGCACGGCGTCCTGCTTGCAGTGGGGTGCGCCGTGGGCACTGCCCATGCCGCCACACCGCCGCCGTATCTGGATACCCAACGCAGTTTCGAACAACGCGCCGCCGATCTGGTGTCGCGCATGACGCTGGAAGAAAAGGCCGCGCAGATGCAGAACGCCGCGCCGGCGATTCCGCGGCTGCAGGTGCCCGCCTACGACTGGTGGAATGAAGCGCTGCATGGCGTCGCGCGTGCCGGCGGAGCGACGGTCTTTCCACAGGCGATCGGCATGGCCGCCACCTTCGACCTGCCGCTGATGCACGAGGTCGCCACCGCGATCAGCGATGAGGCGCGTGCCAAGCATCATCAATTCCTGCGCCAAAACCAGCACGAGCGCTATCAGGGGCTGACGTTCTGGTCGCCGAACATCAATATCTTCCGCGATCCACGCTGGGGCCGTGGCCAGGAGACCTACGGCGAGGACCCTTTTCTGGCCGCGCGCATGGGCGTGACCTTCGTGCAGGGCCTGCAGGGCGAAGGCGCCGATGCGCCGAAGAACGCGCAGGGCGAGAGCTACCGCAAGCTCGACGCCACCGCCAAGCATTTCGCCGTGCACAGCGGCCCGGAAGCCGATCGTCACCACTTCGATGCGCGCCCCTCGCAGCGCGATCTGTACGAGACCTACCTGCCGGCGTTCGAGGCGCTGGTCAAGGACGGCAAGGTGGACGCGGTGATGGGCGCCTACAACCGCGTGTATGGCGCGTCGGCCAGCGCCAGCAAGTTCCTGCTGCAGGATGTCCTGCGCCAGCAATGGGGCTTCAAGGGCTACGTGGTGTCCGACTGCTGGGCGATCGTGGATATCTGGAAACACCACAAGATCGTCGCCACCCGCGAACAAGCCGCCGCGCTGGCGGTCAAGCACGGCACCGAGCTGGAATGCGGGGAGGAGTACGCCACCCTGCCGGCGGCCGTGCACCAGGGCCTGATCGACGAGGCGCAGATCGACACCGCCTTGCAGACCTTGATGACCGCGCGCATGCGCCTGGGCATGTTCGATCCGCCCGGGCAGTTGCCTTGGTCGAAGATCCCGGCTTCGGTCAACCAATCGCCGGCGCACGATGCGCTGGCGCGACGCACCGCACGCGAATCGCTGGTGCTGCTGAAGAACGATGGCCTGCTGCCGTTGTCGCGGGCCAAGCTCAAGCGCATCGCGGTGATCGGCCCGACCGCCGACGACACCATGGCACTGCTGGGCAATTACTACGGCACGCCGGCTGCACCGGTGACCGTATTGCAGGGCATCCGAGCCGCGGCCCCGAACGCGCAGGTGCTGTACGCGCGCGGCGCCGATCTGGTCGAGGGACGCGACGACCCTGCTGCCACGCCGCTGATCGAGCCGCAATACCTGCGGCCATCGGCCAACTCGCCCGAGCGCGGTTTGCGTGGCGAGTATTTCCGCAATCGTGCGCTGTCCGGCACACCGGCCTTGGCGCGGGTGGATGCGCAGATCGGCTTCAAGTGGGACCGCGGCTCGCCGACCGACAACCTGCTGGCGCGCGGCGAAGCCGGCCCGAGCGAGGCAGTGCCGGCGGATAATTTCAGCATCCGCTGGAGCGGCCAGCTGGTGCCGCCGACCACCGGCACTTACCACCTGGAAGCGGCGGCCGACGATGGCGTGCGCCTGTACCTGGATGGCAAGCCGGTGATCGACCGCTGGGCTACCGCCGACCGCCTGCACGCCGACGGCGTCGATGTGCAGCTGCAGGCCGGCCGGGCCTACGACCTGCGACTGGAATACGTCGAGGGCGAACGCGATGCCGCGGTACGCCTGGCCTGGCGCCAACCTGGCGCAAAGCCGCCCTTGCAGGAAGCGCTGGACGTGGCGCGCAGCGCCGACGTGGTGGTCTTCGTCGGTGGCCTGACCGGCGATGTCGAAGGCGAGGAGATGAAGGTGAACTATCCCGGCTTTGCCGGTGGCGATCGCACCGATCTACGCCTGCCCAAGCCGCAGCGCGACCTGCTCGAAGCCTTGCATGCCACTGGCAAGCCGGTGGTGGCGGTGCTGACCACCGGTTCGGCGCTGGCCATCGATTGGGCGCAGCAGCACTTGCCCGCCATCCTGCTGGCCTGGTATCCCGGTCAGCGCGGCGGCACCGCGGTGGCCGACACCCTGTTCGGCGATGCCAATCCTGGCGGCCGGCTACCGGTGACGTTCTACAAGGAAAGCGAAACCCTGCCGGCGTTCGACGACTACGCCATGCGTGGGCGCACCTACCGCTACTTCGGCGGCACGCCGCTGTATCCGTTCGGTCACGGCCTGTCGTACACGCAGTTCGCCTATTCCGATCTGCGCCTTGACCGCAGCACCGTGGGCACCGATGGTTCGCTCACTGCCACGGTTTCAGTGAAGAACACCGACCAACGCGCGGGCGATGATGTGGTGCAGCTGTATCTGCATCCGCTCAACCCACAGCGCGAACGCGCCGGCAAGGAGTTGCGCGGCTTTCAACGCATCGCCCTGCAACCGGGCGAGCAGCGCGAGCTACGCTTCACCATCAAGGCAAAGGACGCGCTGCGCATCTACGACGAGCAGCGCAAAGCGTACGCGGTGGACCACGGTGCCTATGAAGTGCAGATCGGCGCCTCCAGTGCAGACATCCGCGCCAGGCAGCGCTTCACGGTGACGGACAAGTAGCGCGCTCTGGGCGTGCGTGCCTGATAACAACGTCCTGCGTCGCACGACGCGGGCCATGGCACCGAACGGAGCTGGGCGTAACGACGGTTACCGGTAGGCCTCGCAGCACCTCATCGAATCGAAATCTCATGCCAATCGCACGACTCTCCACCACAACCCTCACCCAGCTACCGAGCGCGGTCCTCACCCCCGACTACACCCCCGAACACACGCGCATCGGCATCGTGCATCTCGGCGCAGGCGCGTTCCATCGCGCCCATCAGGCCGTCTACATCGACGACCTGCTTGCCGAAGATCCCAGCTGGGCGATCAGCGCCGTCTCGCTGCACAGTCCCCACGTGCGCGATGCCTTACGTCCGCAGGACGGCCTGTACACACTGGCGCTACTCGACGAACACCCGCAGCTGCGCGTCATCGGTGCCATCCGCGAGGTGCTCTGCGCCGCGGACGAACACACTGCCGTGCTCGCGCGTCTTGCCGACCCTGCAGTGCGTCTGGTCACGCTGACCGTCACCGAGAAAGGCTATTGCCTGGCCGGTGACCTGCTCGACCTGATGCATCCCGACATCGCGCACGACATCGCCAACCCCGCAGCCCCATGCAGTGCCGTCGGCTACCTCGTCGCCGGGCTGCAGCAACGCATGCACGATGGAACCGCGCCATTCACCGTGCTCAGCTGCGATAACCTGACCGACAACGGCACGCTGTTGCAGCGCGCCGTTGTGCGGCTTGCAGCTCAGACCGATCGCGCACTGGCAGAGTGGATCACGCAACACGCCGCCTTCCCGCGCTCGATGGTCGACAGCATCACGCCCGCCACCGATGACGCGCTGCGGACACGCGTGCAAGACCAGCTCGGTGTGCATGATGCCTGGCCGATCCAGCGCGAGCGCTACAGCCAGTGGGTGATCGAAGATCGCTTCTGCAACGGCCGCCCCGCATTCGAACGCGCGGGCGTCACCCTGAGCGACGATATCGCCGGATACGCGCGCGCCAAGCTGCGCCTGCTCAACGCGCCGCACTCTGCGCTGGCGTATCTCGGCAGCCTGCTGCAACTGGACACCGTGGCCGACGCCATGCAGCACCTCGCACTTGCCACGTTCGTCGAAACGCTGATGCATACGGAAATCACCCCCACCCTGCCGTCCATGCAGGGCTTTGATGCGCAACGTTACAGCGATGCCATCCTTGCCCGTTTTCGCAACCCCGCCATCCGCCATCTGCTCGCCCAGATCGCCTGGGACGGCTCGCAAAAAATCCCGGTGCGACTGCTCGGCACGATCGGCGACGCACGCACTGCCGGCCAACCGATCCAGCGCTTGTGCCTGGCGGTTGCTGCGTGGCTGCACTTCATCCGCCGGCAAGCACATGCCGGCGTGCCGTTGGTCGACCCGCTCAACGATACCCTCAGTGCGCTCGGACGCGCAGCGACCGGCGATGCAGGTCATGACGTCACCGCCTTCCTGACCTTGGATGCAGTGTTCGGATCCTTGTCCGCAGACACGCGTTTTCGTGCGTCCTTGCAGACGGCTTATGCAGCGCTGCGTACTGCCACGCCGGCTGACGTGGCACAGGCACTTGGATCGATGCGTGAGGTGTAAGGCAGTGCAGCGAACGATGCAACGGGGAAGACATCGACGGTCCTCCCGCTGCATGGAATCAGGACGATGTTTCTTGGCCTGGAAGATGCGTTGTGCAATTCAACTGCCCGCAGCACATCGCGCCTGATCGCATGCCGCACGAGCACGATGTGTCGCCGATCGGTGCAGCGCGAGCATGTGCATCATTCGGGCCGGCACAGTCGTCATTTGTCTCGCGCAACTGCATTACTGCGACGCGATCACCTGTCCAATGCGCAGCAGATTGCCGCTCTCATCCACGATCCCGAACTCACGCATGCCCCAGGGTTTGTCGCCGACCGGATCGAGCCGTGGAATGCCTTTCGCCGACAGCGCCGCAACGCTCATCGCTGCGTGGATGGCATCGACATCGACCACCCGGATGTAACAGCCCGCATAACAGTCTGCCGGATTCAGATCCGGATACGCGAAGAAGTGCAGTTCCATATCGCCACGTCGCAGGATTGCGTACCCCGCATCGTGCGGATGCGCATCGCCGACAAAGCCGAGCCGCCGATAGAACGCCACTGTCTGCGCGATCGAACGACTCGGCAGGGTCGGGATGGTTTGCGCGCCTACGTTGGTGCGGGTTTCCATGATCAACCTCCGTGGGAGCCAAGCTTCAGAATCGCTAACGGACATCGCGCGCAGTGGTCGGCCATGTGCGAACGACGCGCGCATGGCGGAAACCTGCGACCGTGATGCAACGCCCTGCACCGGTCACACTGCACCAGCGGCGACGCGATCGCCTGGTGGGCCGCACGTGAAGTGACCATGGTCCGCAGCGCCGGACGGCATCAGCCCCGTGCGCCGGCGACGACAGTTGCCCAGCCGAGCTGCCTGACATAACAGCCAAGCTGACGCAGATAACCACCAACGCAGAAGCTGAAAGCGTAACCCAGCGCATGCACCAACTGACCGCCCCGCCGCAGGCAACGCTCACGGCAACCGGGCATCAGCCTACCCAGCACCACTGCGCCAAACTGGCCTGCCAGCGCATACGCAAACACGTCCAGACCCAGCGTATCCAGCACTGGCACCAACGAGGCGAGTTCCGGATTCGAAGCGATACAGGCAATGACCACCGCCGTCAGCGCCAAGATCATCTTGCGGTTCCACTTGATTCGCAACATATATGTCAAAGCTCGATGCAGGTGACCGGTTCGTTCGCACACGCGCTTGAAGACCTGACAGGCGCTTGCGCGATCAAAGCGTCGTTGCTTGCTTGATGCTACGTTTTTTTCGAAAGACGCATCAGCACCACGATCAGCAGCGCAAGAAAGCTCAGTTCCCAAATGTAGAAGGTTGCACCCACCCGGTCGATCATCACGTCGTGCCCGGCTTCGTTCTTGAGATAGCCGGTGGCACGGAAGGTATCCATTTCGATTACGCAGGCTGCAACCAGCAAGCCCGATGCCGTTCGATGAAATTTGACGAAATAACAGAGCCACGCACCGAAGAACAGCAGGTTGATCCACCAGGCGATGCATTGGCCGTCGAGCACCTGGATCCAGCCGAACAAGAGGAGCACGACGCCGCTCACTTGCTCGGCACCGCCATGCAGCGCGGGAAGACACAGCGCGGCAACGTACAGTAGCGCCGACACGACCAGCAGAAATGCATTCACGAACGTCCTTGTTTGGAATGGTGAGCATGTGCCGCGTAGCGCCTTCTGGTATCAGAGACGTGCGTCAGCTGGCGCCCACGCACTATAACAAAGCGCGTGCGTACGCATCCCACGCCAGGCCCAGCAGCGCTGTGTCATTGCCTGCCTGAAACCCTGGAGAGATTTCCGCATCGGACCTCGCCATGACATGCTTACGCTCTGTTCACCGACACATGCGTCAGATCTTCCGACGATATGGCGACGCGCAAAAAACAGGATCTACCACAGAAGGTCTGCCTGCAGTGCGGGCGGCCATTTTGTTGGCGCAAGAAGTGGGAGCGCGTGTGGGATGAGGTGAAGTACTGCTCGGACCGATGCCGGGGCGACAGCAAGCGTCGCCGCTCTGCTCCGTAGTCGGTATTCGCTCAGAGCAGGCTGCGCAGCTTCAGTTAGCGCACGTGCCAAGCTCCGCTGAGTGCAGCTTGCGTTCTTCGATGCATGCTGCGCGCAGCGCGATTGCTGTCATCCACTTTTTTTGTAGCAGACTCGAACGTGGCGCTGCACGAACAGCCGCGTGATGTGTCGCAACAGGCGCTGCTGCGGCCTCCACGATGTAAGACCGATGGAGTGCAGAACTGTTTTACGCGGTGCAGCGCCGTTGTGGCCGCCAGCCGCGGTGCAGATCGCCAGCTGGGTGCATGACTTGGTGCGCCGACACCGCAGTCGGGATCGGGAGCCGCCAGCGCGCAACGCAGCCGACGAAGCGACTGCATGCGGCAACCCCCGCTGCCGTCAAATGCCGTGCGCAGCGAGACTGTTGGTTGTCCCCGGCGATGAGATGACAAGCCGATGCAGCGGCATCGCCACGATCGCCTACTGCACGAACTGCAACCCCAGCGACTTCACGCGCACGCGCGCCAGCATCGCGTGCGAGGTCATATACAGCGTGTGGCCATCGTCGCCGAACGTACAGTTGGAGACGGCCTCGCCGGTGGCGATGCGGCCCAAGCGTTGGCCGGCGGGGTTGAACACGATCACCCCGCCTGGGCCGGTAGCGAACAGCGTGCCGTCGGCGGCCACTGCCATGCCGTCGGGCAACCCAGGCACGTCCTTGGCAATCAGGTCGGAGGCATCGGCGAACACGCGTTTGCCGGTGACCGCACCCCGCGCATCGAGTGCGTACGCCATCCAGGCCGGCCGTTGCGGATCGGAGTTGGAGACGTACAAGGTGCGCGCATCCGGCGACAGTGCGATGCCGTTGGGCAAGCGCAAGCTGTCGTCCAGCAGATGCACGCTGCCATCGATGTCCAGACGATAGACGCCGTTGAAGCGCAGTTCCTTGACCGGAGATGCATCCATGTCCTTCAACCCATACGGCGGATCGGTGAAGAACACCACGCCGTCGCTGCGACGCACGACATCGTTGGGGCTGTTGAAACGGTGGCCTTCGAAAGCGGTCGCAAGCGGTGTCTTCTTGCGCGTGACCGGGTCGAGCCTGGCCAGGATGCGCGTGCCGGAATCGGCAAGCAGCACGGTACCACCGGGCTCGGCGTACAACCCATTGGCGCCGGCTTCGCGCAGTGTGGGCAGCTCCGGGCCGGTGTAGCCGGAGGGCGACAGCAAGACCGACAGGCCAGCCTTCTCGGACCAGCGATACAGCTTGTTTTCGGGCACATCGTTGAACAACAGGTAGCCGCCGTTGCGTACCCAAGCCGGGCCTTCGGACCAGGTAAAGCCTTCGGTGAGCTTCTCGATACGCGCATCGCTTGCCACCACATCACCGAAGCTGCGGTCGAAGGTCTGCAGCTGGCCGATGGCCGGAAAACGCGGCGTCGGTGGAGGCTGGTTGGTCCATGCAGCAAGCACCGCCAGCAACGGCACGGCCAACAGCAGATAAGGCGGCAAGCGCATCGGTCAGTCCTGTCTCAGGGTGGGGGCATGATGCCATCACGCGCGTGCAAGCGCGTGCGTACAGCGGCGACCAACACGTCGCGAGCACGCATCAGGCGCGCAGACGGCGCACAGCAAGGCAATATCCGAGTACTACATACCGCACCGAGCACCGGCCACGCTCGCCTGGCGGCTACGCAATCGGCGTGTCGGTTGCGCTTGGGCGGGCAGCCGCTAGCGTGCGTCGGTCGCGGCGGGCACCGCCAGCACCGCATCCAACGCCGGTTTGGGTTGATGATTACGATCGAACAGCAGCGGATAGTTGGTGCGGCCAGGCACCGGGTAATCGTTTTTCCACGACATGGCATCGCTTACGCCCCACACGCTGACGCGCGCGATCTTGTCGCGCTTGCGCCAGAACAGCGCGAACAGTTCGGCATAGCGGTCGCGCAATTGCGCCTGCACATCGGCAGGCAGGCCATCGCGATACGGATCGAGAAAGCGCTTGAATTCCGGCAGTTGAAACTGTTTGTGCGCCATGCCGGTGCCAATCACCTGGCCCTCCTTGGTCAGTGGCAACACGTCGATGTCCAGCTCGGTGATCATGACCTTGACGCCGAGCGCGGCGTAGGCATCGATCGCCTCTTCGATATCGCGCAGGCTGGGGTAGTTCAGCCCCCAATGGCCTTGCATGCCCACGCCATCGACGCGGACACCGGCCTGCTGCAGCATCTTGACCATGCGGACGATGCCGTCGCGTTTGGCCGGCTGCCAGGCGTTGAAGTCGTTGTAGTAGAGCTGCGCCTCCGGTGCATAGCGCTGCGCAAAGGTGAAGGCGTTGCGGACCACCGCGTCGCCATCGCCAACGCGCTGCACCCAGTTGGTCGAACGGTAACTGCCATCTTCGTCGATGATTTCGTTGACCACATCCCAGGCCTGCACCTTGCCTTTGTAACGCCCCGCCACCGCTTCGATGTGCGCACGCATGCGCTCTACCTGCTGTGCAGGCGTATCGGGTCGACCATCGGCGGTGGTGAAAAACCACTCCGGCGTCTGGTTGTGCCAGACCAGGGTGTGACCAACCACGAACATGTGCTGCGCACGCGCGAAATCGACGAAGGCATCGGCGGCGGCGAAATCGTGGACGCCGCGGCGCGGCGATACCACTTCGGCCTTCATCACGTTCTCGGGCGTCAGCGCATTGAAGTGGCAGGCGACCAAGGCGGCGGCCGCAGCATCGCGAGCGGAGACGATCTCGGCGTTGACGGCCGTGCCGATCAGGAATGCTTCGGCATAGGCCTGCTTGAGCGTCTGCTTCGGACAAGGCGCGGTCGCGACCGACGATGGCGCAGCACTGGCGATCGCGATGTTGCCCACCATGCCGGCCAGCAACAAGAAGGACAACCGGTGACGTGCGGACATGGCGGCAGCTCGGTGAGTGAGAAGGAGACGGCAACTGGTAGAGACGCGGCCACGCGGCGGGAGCGCACCACGCTTCGGTGACACCAGGCTCGCAGAGCCCGCATCGGGCAGACGGCGCTGGCGTTGCAGCATAGCCGCTCCCTTCTGCAGGAGCAGCATCGTGCCGGATCGAGGCGGCGCCCGACCGGCCTTGCGCATCGCCGACAGCCCCGTTGATCGCGATCGCGGCCATCGACGCCAGACCGATCCCCGCGCGCGCCGCTGCAAGGACGCGGCACATCACCCACGGCCGACGCAGCAGCAGCCGGCACAAAAACGCCCGGGAGGCCATGGCCTCCCGGGCGTCGGATGCACGATCAGTTGCTTTGGGTGAAGGTGATGTTCGGCGACGCGCCGCCGGAAGCGGTGCAACTGCCGAGCGTCAGGTTGTTCTGCTCGAAGGTGGTGCCGGCGTCGCCCAGGCACACAGGGGCCTTGGTCGTTCCGTCGTTGACGGCCACCTTCACCGTCACCCGCGAGCCGCGGTTGAACGACACCAGCGGGCTGTTGTCGTCGTTGCCGAAGACATTGAATTCGGACTGCCGCCAGACCCTGTTGATGTTTAGCGTGGAGGCGTTCTGGCTCAGGCTGTAGGCTTGTCCATTCACTGAAAGCGTCACGGTATCCACGCCTCCCGCGGTCGCCGAGGCGCTCAGCGTCATGCTGCCGATCTGCGAAAGCGGCACCAGCGGTGCGCTCGTCAGGTTGCTGTCGCGATAACCGGCGGTGATCTTGGGCAAGGCTTTCCAACCGGACGGGCAGCCGATCGACTGGAACTCGGAGGCAGTGCCCGGGTAGAGCCAGTTCTCGATGAAGACCACGGGACTCCGACCGTTGCCGATCTTGCCATCATAGTCGGTGGCGTAGATGAACTGCTGCCAGGCCTGGCATGAGGAGTAACCGAACTGTGTACAGGTGGTCGGATCGCTGACGGTGTCGGTGTTGATCTGCAGCGAATAGTCGACCACGCCGGTGGTCACGCCGCTCACGCTGGGAAACGAACCGATCGCCGAGCGGGTGGGCTTGCCGGTCCGGGCGGCGTAGTCGGCGCCATTCCCGGCACCGAACACGCTGTCGCTGTGTGCGGTGGTGATATGGCCGTCACCGCGGCTGGCGGTCGGCGGTAGCGGGACGCTTGGGGACGGCGCCATGCAGCGCACCGCCTGCCAGCCCATGTCCGGAAAGGTCGAACGGAAGCAACCCTCCATCGCGGGCGCCTCCTGGCGGATCGTGGTTTCCCAGGACGACATCGCTGCGGGACGACCAGCCGATGCGATCGCGGCGGTTTGCGTTGTGTCCGCGGCGCTGGCCGTGCTTGCAAGGAGGCAAGCGGCAAGCAAGGAGTTTGCCCCGATATGTTTCATTTCCGTTCCTGATGATGGGTGGCGTGCGGGATCATGCGGGCCCGTAACGCCGCACCACGGCCAAGCCGGAAGCGATCTGTCCGTTGGCGAGGCCACGGATCGCGCGGCACGCATCCGTCGACCTGCATCACAGCCTTGTCGCGACGCAATGCGTTGTGCGGTTCATGGGGTGCCCCATAGATCGATACCGCAGCGCTGCCGCCATCCACGGCCATTCAAGGCGATGAAGCATGCCTGCGCCTGCATCATTGGCCCAGGCGCAGCACATGTGGGCTGCAGACGTTGCGCATGCACCGGGCAGCCCGGGCACCGCTTCAGCCAGCCGGTGGGAAGCCCCAAATCACAAACGCCCGGGAAGGCCAGAGCCTTCCCGGGCGTTGCGCAAGCATTAGTTGCTTTGGGTGAAGCTGATGTGGGGCGAAGAACCACCGGAGGCCGTGCAGATGCCAAGCGTCAGGTTGTTCTCTTGGAACGTGGTGCCGGCATTGCCCAGGCACTTCGGCGCATTGGTCGTGCCGTCGTTGACGGCTACGTTCACCGTGACGTGCGAGCCGCGATTGAACGACACCAGCGGGTCGCCGCCGCCATTGCCGAAGATGTTGAACTCGGACTGCCGCCAGATCTTGTTGATGTTCAACGTCCAGGCGGGCTGGTTCACGCTATACGCTATGCCGTTGACCGAGAACGACACCGTGTCCACGCCGCCGGCGGTCGCCGAACCGGTGAGCTTGATGCTGCCGATGCTGGAGACCGGCACCAGCGGTACGCTCACCGTATTGCTGTTGCGATAGCAGGCGTTCTGGTCGGGATAGGCGCTCCAGCCGGACGGGCAGCCGACCACGTTGTACTGGGAGGCACTGCCGGCTAAGAACCAGTTCTGGATGAAGACGCTCGGAGTGCGGCCATTGCTGGCATCGCCGTCGTCGTCGGTGGAGTAGACGAACTGCTCCCAGGTCCTGCACCTGGAGTAACCGAATTGCGCGCAGGTGGTCGGATTACTGGCGAGGTCGGTGTTGAGCTGCAGCGAATAATCGGCCACGCCGATGGTCACGCCGCTCACGCTCGGGAACGAGCCCACGGCAGAGCGCGTGAGACGGCCGGTGTGGGCGGCGTAGTCGGTGCCGTTACCGACCGTGAAAGCCCCATCGGTCCGTGCGGTGGTTCGTGCGTTGCCGGTGGTGACGGCCGGTGGCACCGACACTAACTTTGGCGGCGGGGCACAGCGCGTCGCCTGCCAGCCCGTGTTCGGGAACGCCGAACGGAAGCACCCCTCCATCGACGGCGTCTGCTGTCGGATCGTCGCTTCCCAGGCGGACATCGCCTCGGCGCGGCCAGCGGCGTTGATGGACGATCCCTGCGTCGCGGCCGCTGCACTGGCCACACTTCCGATGATGCAGGCGACAAGCACTGACTTCGATCTGAAATTAATCATTCCCTTTCCCTATGAAGGTTGAATCATTGATCTTCCTCGCGCATCCGTTTCGATGATGCACAGCCAGGAAGATGAATCCGAGAAAGCGAAGTCAACACTGCCGCAAACGCGATAACTACCTGCTCTGTCACATTCTTTTGTTAGATGGGCATCCACGCGCCGTCGATGCCGCGTGACGGCGATTCCGTATCCGCGTCGCTGCGCGCGCAGGGCTCTTGATGCCGTTGCAGGTCCGGATTTGCCACACAGGAGTAACAAGGCAGCGGGCCGCGCACAGCCAAACCGCCCCTGGTCGGCAGATCGAACAGACGCCCCCTAGCGTGATGAGGTGCGTGCCCGCACCGCTCTTACAGGTTGTAGGCCCGCTTGGGCAGACGGTAGGCCAGGTCGATCGCCACCTCGATCGCCTCGTCCTCGTCGAGCCGATGCTCGGCCACCAGTTTGGCCAGAAAAGCGCTATCCACGCGCCGCGCCACATCGTGCCGCGCCGGAATCGACAGGAACGCGCGGGTGTCGTCGTTGAAGCCCACGGTGTTGTAGAAGCCCGCGCTGGCCAGGGTCTGTTCGCGGAAGCGCCACATGCCTTCCGGTGCGTCATGGAACCACCATGCCGGGCCAAGCAGCAGGGATGGGTAATGCCCGGCCAAGGGCGCCAGCTCGCGGCTGTAGCTGGTCTCGTCCAGGGTGAACACGATCAAGCGCAGGCGCGGGTCGTTGCCATGGCGATCCAGCAAGGGTTTCAACGCAAGCACGTAATCGGTGCGCATTGGAATATCGGCGCCCTTGTCGCGCCCGTACCGCTCGAATAGCGGCCGATTGTGATTGCGAAAGCAGCCCGGATGCAGCTGCATCACCAACCCATCGTCCAGGCTCATGGCCGCCATTTCGGTCAGCACCTGCGCGCGGAACAACTCGGCCTGTTCCGGCGTGGCTGCACCGCGCACCACCGTTTCGAACAGGCCCTGCGCTTCGGCCGGCGACAGATCGGCGGTAGCGGCGCTGTGATGCCCGTGATCGGTCGAGGTCGCGCCGTGCGCAGCAAAGAACGCACGCCGTTGCCGATGCGCGCGCAGATAGCCATTCCAGCTCAGCACATCCTCGCCGGTGAGCACGCCGAACTGCTGCAACGCATCGGCAAACTGCTCGTGCTCCGGGTCCACCACCGGGTCGGGGCGATACGCCGTCACCACTCGTCCCTGCCAGCCGCTGGCGGCAATCGCCGCATGATGCTGCAGCGGATCCAGCGGCGACTCGGTGGTGGCGATCACCTCGATGTTGAAGCGCTCGAACAACGCGCGCGGCAGAAAGCCCGGGGTCTGCAGCGCGGCGGTAATGTGGTCGTAATAGTGATCGGCGGTGCCGGCATCGAGCCGGATGCGTAGATCGAAGACGTCATGGAACACATGATTGAGCCACAGTGACGACGGGGTGCCACGCAACAACGTGTAATGCTCGGCAAACACGCGCCACGCCGCACGCGGGTCGATCGCTGCCCGCGTGCCATCCGCACGCGGGATGCCAAGCGCATCCAGGTCGATGCCCTGGCTGTACAACATGCGGAACACATAGTGGTCCGGCACCAATAACAACTCGGTGGCATTGGCGAACGCCGCATTGGTGGCGAACCACGCCGGATCGGTGTGGCCATGCGGGCTGATGATCGGCAGCGCTGCAACCTGTGCGTACAAGCGGCGGGCGATCGCACGCGTGCCGGGATCGGCCGGCAGCAAACGATCGGGATGCAAGGACAACACAGAAGAACGCATGATCGATCTCAGCCCGATGGGGAGTAAGCAGGACGCCTGGTTAGGGCCTGCTGGCGACGTAGCTGCGCAGCCAGGTCAATGCCGGGCGTTCGCTGCCGTCGTAATTAATCAGATACGCACCATCGTTGTCACGCCACAGACCGTGACGGAAGCCCCACAGGTTCACACCACGCACGGCCGGATGCTCCCAGAACATCGGGAAGATCCGCTGGTACGCGGCCAACTGTTCTGCGTCGTTACGCCCGTCCAGATCGAACTCGGTGATGTAGATCGGCAGGCCGGTCGTGGCGAGCAGGTCGAGGTTGCCGCGCTGCACCGACACCGGTGCATAGGCGGTCTCGAAGGCGTGTCCCTGGATGCCGATCGCATCGACCAGGTGTTCTTGCTGCAGCAGCTGGATGGTCCGCAGATACTGTCTGGCAGCGGCCGTATCACCGGTGACGCCGAAGTCATTGATCATCAGCTTGGTATGCGGGAAATACTTGCGTGCAATGCGGAATGCCTGAAGCACCCAGTCCACGCCGGTCGCACCGGTGCCGCCCAGCGCCTGCATGTAGTTGCCCGAATCGGCGTTGCGGTTATCGGGTTGATTGTGGCCCGGCAGCGTCTCATTGGCCACCTGCATCAGATCGATGTCGGGGTAGCGCTGTGCGATGGCGGAGAACCAATGTTCGATCGCAGCAAGCTGCTCGTTCGGCGGTAGGTTGCGCACCCACGTCGGCTGCTGGGCGCCCCAGATGCCGCAATGGTACTGAAACTGCATATGGTTGCGCTTGGCCAGCTGGTAAGCCTCGTCGAGCGGGCCCCAGTTCATCTGGCCGCGCACGGCTTCGACGCTGCCCCATTTCCCGGCATTTTCGGCGACGTCGCCGTCCCAGTCAGCAGTGAAACCCTGCGCTTGCGTCGGGCTGTAGGCGCTGCCCAGGACGCGTTGCTTGCCGGCAGCGATCGGCTCGGCGGCCGCGGACGCACAAGCGCCCAGCAACAGAACAAGCAAGAGCGGGTAACGTAATTTCAACATGTTGGCATCCTCGATAGATTGAGCGAAACAGTCGTGGAAAAGAACAGGTGCACTGAGGGTGCGTCCGATCCACGTCAAAGTTCACAAACAACTGGCAACGGCCCCAGTCGTGACGCCCGGCGGTGCACCACCCTCAGCGCCAGAATGTAGACCGAAGCCGCAATCAACAAGACAGAAATGTAGCTCCGGTGGCCTCCAAAACGAACCCTCGGAAGATTGCGATCAACATGCTGCCCACCGCAGCGGCGAAGCCGCCGACGCCGGCCACCGCCGCGACTGCATACCACGGGAACATGTCAAAAAGCAGCGTGGAAACGCGCGGCAATCAGCAGCAAATGTCATGGCGCAGACGTACCGCGATGGGCAGCAACGTAATCACGCAGCCACGTGAGCGCGGGACGTTCGCTGCCGTCGGCGCGGATCAGGGACGCCGCCTCCTTGTCGCGCCACAAGCCGGGCCGAAAGCCCCACACGGTGATGCCATGCACTGCCGGGTGTTCCCAGAACACAGGAATCGGCCAGCTGCTGCGCATCGGTCGGCCCGTCCAGATCGAACTCGGTGATGTAGATCGGCAACCCGGTGGCCGCCAACGCATCCAGATTGTTGCGATGCACCGACATCGCAACACTCGGTGTGGTCTCGAAGGCGTGCTCCTGCACGCCGATGGCATCGACCAGCTTCTCGCGCTGCAGCAACCGCACGATCTGCAAATACTTCTGCGTGGTCTGCGCGCTATTGGTGATGCTGTAGTCGTTGATCATCAGCGTGGTGTGCGGGAAATGCTGGCGCGCCAGCCGAAACGACTGCAGCACCCATTCCCAGCCGCTGGCGCCGTCGCCCCCTAGCGCCTGCAGATAGTTGCCGCCGCCGGTATCGGCCTTGCTCGGCGGGTCGTTGAGGGGTTCGTTCACCACCTCCAGCAGCGCAATATCCGGGTAGCGCTGCGCAACGGCGGCAAACCATTGCTCGATCTCGCGGCGCTGCTCGGCCGGCCGCAAGGTCTTGATCCACTCCGGCTGCTGGTTGCCCCACACCATCACATGCATCTGGAAGGGCATGTGATTGGCCTGTGCGAAAGCGTACGCAGCATCCAGCGCGCTCCAGTCCATCTGGTCGCGCACGGCCTCCACATTGCCCCATTTTCCGCCGTTTTCCGGGGTGAGCGTGTTCCAGTACTGCGCAAAACCCGGTGCCTGTTGCGGCCCATATGCACTACCGGGAAACTTGGACGCCGTCGATGCCAGCGGCGCGCCATAGACAGGTGCCGCCATGCCCGCCCCCATCAGCAATCCCACTATAACTGCCAGCAATCCCGCTATGACTGCGGGCATATGCATAAGCTCACCTCAGGACGATGTCGGCGCTGCATCTGCAGGCAACGGTGCCGGCTCCAGCCGCGGCACCAACGCGTGCACGACGGCCAAGGCCAGCAGGTAGGCCGAGCCGGCCATCAGAAACACCGGCACGTAGCTTCCAGTGGCCTGCAACAGAAAGCCGATGAAGGTAGCGATCAACATCCCGCCCACCGCACCGGCGAAACCCCCGATGCCCACCACCGTGGCGACCGCATGCCGCGGAAACATGTCCGAGGGCAACGTAAACAGATTGGCCGACCAGCCCTGGTGTGCGGCGGTGGCCAGCCCGATCAACGCGACCGCCAACCACAAATGGTCGGCGCGTGCGGCGAACACGATGGGCACCACGGAAATCGCGCAGATCAGCATCGCGGTCTTGCGTGCGCGATTGACGCTCCAGCCGCGCGCGATGAAACGCCCGGCCACCCAACCGCCGGCGATGCTGCCGATATCGGCCAGCACGAAAATCACGATCAACGGTGCGCCCAACTGCAGCAGGCTCAAACCGTATTGGGCATGCAGGAACTTCGGCAGCCAGAACAGGAAGAACCACCAGATCGGGTCGGTGATGAGCTTGCCCAGGACAAACGCCCAGGCCTGCCGATGCCGTAGCACCTGCAACCAAGAGAGGCGGCGTTGCACCGGCTCATACGCATCGCTGCGGATATGTGCCAGTTCTGCGGCCGACAATCCGGGACGTTGCTCCGGCGGGTGATAACTGAACCACCACACTGCCAGCCAGGTGGCACTGAGCACGCCGGTGAACAGAAATGCCGATTGCCACCCCCAGGCGGTGGCGATCAACGGCACCAGCAACGGCGCGACGATGGCACCGATGTTGGAGCCGGAATTGAAGATGCCGGTAGCCAGCGCACGCTCGCGGCGCGGGAACCACTCGGCCACGGTCTTGAGCGCCGCAGGAAAATTACCCGATTCGCCCAGGCCCAGAAAAAACCGTGCAATCGCAAAGCCCACCACGCTGGTAGCCAACGCATGCCCCATCGCTGCCAGACTCCAGATGCCGATCGCCAGCGCATAGCCAAGCCGGGTGCCGAAGCGGTCGATCACCGCACCGCTGCACAGCAATCCCAACGCATAGGCGGCCTGGAATGCGGTGACGATGTAGCCGTACTGGATTTCGTTCCAGCCGATCTGCGTCTGCAAGAACGGCGCCAGCACGCCCAGCACCTGGCGATCCACATAGTTGATGGTGGTGGCGGCCAGCAGCAAGGCGCAGACGCGCCAGCGCACCCGGCCAAGCCGTACCGACGCAGTGACAGGCGCCGCGGTGGGTACGTCGCTCATGTGCGTGGCCTGCGCAACCGCGCCGGAACGGATGTGACAAGTACCGGTTGCGTGACGTTTCGCATGTGCGCGTCGGCCAAATCGGAGCCGGGCACATCGCTGTCGCGTTCTTGGATTCGATTCATCGACCACTGCACCTGCACGGACGTGGCCTTGCGCCACCGGTGATAGCGCTACCATTACCACGACGGGGCGATAAATCCATCGCGCAGTGCAGCACTGCGTCGCCGTAGGCAAGCGTCTAGACGCTGCAATTGGCACTTGCCGCAGCTGTGTGCTGCTGTGTCCAGACACCGATGCTGCCCTGCAGCGTGATGTTCCGAAATTGGTAGCGCTAACATCGAGCGCACTGATCGTCCGCTTCCCCCACCGCACCATCGTCGCGCCGTGCACCGGCAGCGGCACTCCCTGCGCAGGGGCGATGCGTGGGACATCTGCTACCTGTTAGGGAAGGGATTACGGTGAAGAACAGCTACGCACGAACCGCGTTGTCCTGCGCGTTGGGATCCATTCTGCTGGGCATGTCCAGCACCGCCGCCTGGGCACAATCCACCGATGCCGACAGCACCGCGCAGACGCCGCCTGCCACTGCCGGCGACAACGATGCAGTGAAACAACTCGACACCATCACTGTCTCCGGCTACCGACGCAGCATCCAGTTCTCCACCGATGCCAAGCGCGATTCGGTGGGCTTTGCCGACACCGTGTTTGCCGAAGACATCGGCAAGTTTCCGGACATGAACATCGCCGAATCGCTCAACCGCATCCCCGGCGTGCAGCTGGCGCGTGACGTCAACGGCGAAGGCCTCAACATCGCCATCCGTGGCCTGGGCACCAGTTTCACCAAGACCACGCTCAACGGCGCCAGCATCGCCACCGCCTCGATCGGCTTGAACGCGCAGAATCAGAACCGCGAAGTCGATCTGAATCTGTTTCCCACCGAATTCTTCACCCAGCTCACGGTGAGCAAGACGCCAACCGCGAGCATGCTCGAAGGCGGCGTCTCCGGCGTGGTGGACATGCGCAGCGCGCGCCCGTTCGACCACCCCGGCACGCACTCCACCTATCAGGCACAGGCCGACTGGAACAGCACCAGCGAAAAAACCACCCCACGTGGCGCCTTTATGGGCAGCTGGACCAACGAAGAAGGCACCTTCGGCGCGCTGGTCGGCGTGGCATCGGTGCGCAGCAAACTCGGCGTGCGCGGCTTCGAGAGCGTGGGCTGGACCAATCCCGGCCTCACCTACACGCAGTGCGGCCTTACTCCGCCCGCCGGCACGCCGGCCACCAATCAGCCAACGGCGTGCAACATCAACGGCGGCGGCAACTGGCGCATTCCCGACACCGTGCCGGCCACTGCCGGCAGCGGCCTCACCACGGGCGACACCATCGACGCCGCGTGGCTGCTGGCACGCAACCCGGGGCTGAGTATCGACCAGATCAGCGATGCATTGATTCCGCGCCTGGGCCGCCAGGTCTACATGAAGGGGGAGCGCGACCGCGATGCGTCGGTGATGTCGCTGGAATGGCGCCCCTCCGACAGCATGCATTTCTACCTGGACACGCTGTACTCCGAAGCCAAGCGCACCACCGAGCGGACCAGCATGAATCTGATCGGCCGCAACGGCAACATGATTCCGCTCGGTATGCAGCTGGATCAGAACAACGTGGTGACCAGCGCCACCTTCGCCAACGCGCAGTATTTCCTGGAAGCGCGCCCGTACCGCGAGAACGTCAAGTTCTGGAGCGTCAATCCCGGTGCGGAACTGCTGTTCGGCGCCGAGCAGGACATCAAGCTCAACGTACAGGCCAACGCCACGCGCAGCTGGCTGGCACGCGAGTCGCCCAGCATCCTGGTCACCTCGCCGTTCACCACCGTGGACTATCGCAACCAAGGCGGGGACCGCCCCAACATCAGCAGCCCGCTCGATCTCAACGACCCCAATCTGGGCTGGGGCTGGACCGGTGGCCGGGTCAATATCCAGAACGAAAAGCGCATTACCGAAACCCGCGGCGCACGCGCCGACCTGCAGTTCGGCGAAGACAAGCGCAACATCAAGATCGGTGCGGCCTACGACCAGGCCGAGCGCACCATCCGCGGCTTCGACAACAGCGTGGCCTGGGAGCAGGTGGTGTGCCGCGGCAATGGCGGCACCGTGTGTAATGGTGGCCCTGGTTCTGCCATCCCGAATTCGGCCCTGGCCAACTATCTGCGGCCCGGCCCGGACGGCTTCATCACCGCCGATTTCGGTCGCTTCCTGGGCGACACCAACTATTACCCGCTGCGCGATTCCGCACCGGAAACCAACTCCGCCAATACCGGCGCCTCGGCCGGTGGCATCCGCGAAAAGAATCTGGGTTTCTACATCGAGACCAATGCGGAAACCGAAGTCTGGAACCGCACGCTGCGCCTCAACGCCGGCGTGCGTTACGTCACCACCGACCAGACCATCACCGGCCCGGTCACCGTCAACGGCGTCCGCACCGTGCAGGTGCTGGATTCGGATTACAGGCAAACCCTGCCCTCGTTCAACGCGGCCTGGGATGTAGCCGACAATGTTGTGCTGCGCCTGTCCAGCTCGCGCACGCTCACCCGCCCGGACCCGAGCGCGATGTTGCCCAACACCAACTTCAGCGACCCCTCCGCGCAGACCGCGACCCAAGGCAATCCCAAGCTGGCGCCGTACCTGTCCACCAACGTCGACTTCGGCGGCGAGTGGTACACCGGCGGCGAAGGCTATGTGGGCCTGACGCTGTTCAACAAGCGCATCAGCGGCTTCACCGTCAACGGTGTCCGTCGGATTCCGTTCAACGATCTGGGTGTGGCCTACGACACCCTGCTGCCCATCCAGCAGGCCGGTCTGGAGCAGCGCGGTGGCCCCAATGCGGCCACCGTGGATGTGCAGACGCAGGTCAATGCCGACGGTGTGCTCGACATCCGCGGCACCGAGGCGATCTGGGTGCAGCCGCTGGACAAGCTGGTCGACGGCCTGGGCTTCAGCGTCAACTACACGCACGTCGCCCAATCGTCGGAAGGCGAAGGTGTTCCGGCAGTGGCGGTCGGCGTGGCGCCGAACCTGTGGAACGGCACGGTGTATTGGGAAAAGAACGCCGCCTCGGTGCGCCTGTCCTACACCTGGAACGACGACATGGTGATCTCCGGCGCCAACCAGAACGGCATTCCGTATGCACGCCTGAATGCCGATGCACGCGGCCAGCTGGATCTGTCGGCGAGCTACGCGCTGGATTGGCTACCGTCCAAGCCGCAACTCACCCTCAACATCACCAACATCACCAAAGAGCCGCTGCGCACCACTTACGCGTGGCCCAACGCCACCTACGATCTGTATGAGCCCGGGCGCACCGTCATGCTCGGCATCCGCGGTACCTTTTGAGTGTTGTCGTCATCGGTCGCCGTTCCTCCCAGCGGCGACCGGTGACGCAATGCGCGCCGCGGCGTTTTCCGCAGCATTCTTCGAGTCCGCCCCACCTCATGAACGATCGGTCACAGCAACTCTCCGTGCGCGAAAAGATCGGCTACAGCCTGGGCGACCTGGCCGCTAACCTGATCTTTCAGACGCTGGTCACCTTCCTGGCGTTTTTCTATACCGATGTGTTCCGCATTCCTGCGGGCGCGGCGGCCACGTTGATCTTTGTGGTCGGCATGTTGGGCGCATTCGTGTTCACGCCCATCATCGGCATCCTCGCCGACCGCACCCGCACCCGTTGGGGCAAGTTCCGTCCGTGGATCCTGTGGACGGCGCTGCCCTTCGGCGCACTGTCGCTGGCCGCCTTCAACACGCCCGCGCTCGGTGAACAGGGCAAGATCGCCTACGCATTTGCCACCTACACCTTGCTGATGCTGGTGTACGTGGCCAATAACCTGCCGTATTCGGCCTTGAGCGGTGTGCTCACCGGCAGCATGGAACAGCGCAACAGCTTGTCGGCGTATCGCTTCCTGGCGGTGACCTTTGCGCAGTTCATCATCCAGGTGCTGCTGCTGCCGTTGGTGTTGATCCTGGGCAACGGCGACAAGGCGCAAGGCTTTCGCAACACCATGGCGCTGTTCGCTGCAGTCGGCACGCTGTGCTTCATGATCACCTTCTTCACCACGCGCGAGCGCGTACTGCCGATCGCCGAACAACGCAGCAGCGTACGCCAGGACCTCACCGACCTGGTGCGCAACAAGCCCTGGCTGGTGATGCTGGCACTGACGATTTTGGTCTTCATCAATCTCGCCATGAAGGGCGGGATGTACATCTACTACTTCAAGTACTACCTCGACGCCGACGCGTTGACGCAGTTTCTCGATCACGCCGGCTTCAACCGCTTCATCGCCGGGATCAACAGCGTGTTGACCGGCGCCGGCATGAGTGCGGTGCACTGGCCGCAGGACGCACCGACCTCTGCATTCAGCGTGTTCAGTGCCGGCGGCATCCTGGCCATGATCGTGGGCATCGGCTTTTCCAAGCGCCTGGCCGACCGCTATGGCAAGCGCAATGTGTTCGGTGGTGCGCTGCTGATCTCCACGCTGTTCTTGCTGGCGTTCTACCTGTACCCGCCGAACGCGATCGGCTGGGTATTCGCGTCCTATGTGCTGCACGGATTTTTCTACGGCATCACCATCCCGCTGCTGTGGGCGATGATTGCCGATGTGGCCGATTATTCGGAGTGGAAGAACCACCGCCGCGCCACCGCCATCATCTTCTCGGCGATGTTGTGCGGCTTGAAGATCGGCCTGAGCGTGGGCGGCGCGTTGGTCGCCGGCATCCTGGCGTTCTACGGCTACGACGCAGCGCTGCCGCAGCAAAGTGCCGCAGTCACCGGCGGCATCCGCCTGGCCATCAGCGTGTACGCGTCGCTGCCATTTCTACTCGGCACCGCACTGCTGGCGCTATACGAAATCGACAAAGCGCTGGAAACCCGCATCGAACACGAACTGGGCGTGCGCCGACACGCCGCTCCGCTCGCCGCTGTCTGACCTTCCTTCCACGTTATGCACAGGTACGCGCATGTCCGATGAGCTGCAAGCCGCCACACTGCAGGCCCTGGCGCGCACCGCCATTTCCGCACCGCTGGTCACCCATCTCTACACCGCCGACCCGTCCGCACATGTGTTCGATGGCGCGTTGTATATCTATCCCTCGCACGACATCGATGCCGGCGTTGCCTTCAGCGACGATGGCTCGCATTTCGACATGGCCGATTACCACGTCTTTCGCATGGCGCATCCCAACGCGCCGGTCGAGGACCTTGGCGAAGTGCTGCATGTACGCGACGTACCCTGGGCACAGCGCCAGATGTGGGCACCGGATGCCGCACAGCGCAATGGCAAGACCTATCTGTATTTCCCGGCAAAACGCGCCGACGGCATCTTCCAGATCGGCGTGGCGGTGGGCGAGCGCCCCGAAGGCCCGTTTGTGGCCGAAGCCGAACCGATCGCAGACACCTACTCGATCGACCCGGCCGTCTTCGCCGACGACGATGGCGCGCATTACCTGTATTTCGGCGGCATCTGGGGCGGCCAACTGCAGCACTACCGCGACAACGTCTATGCGCAGACCAACCAGGAACCGGTGGGCGATGCGCCTGCACTGGGTCCACGCGTGGGACGCCTGCGCGAAGACATGACGCAACTGGCCGAATCCACGCGCGAGATCGTCATCCTCGACGAACACGGCGCCCCGCTACGCGCCGACGACCGCAGCCGCCGTTTCTTCGAAGGCCCCTGGCTGCACCGCCACGCCGGTCGTTATTACCTGTCGTATTCCACTGGCGATACGCACCTGATCTGCTACGCCACCAGCGACTCGCCGTATGGCCCGTTCCGCTACCAGGGCGTCCTCATGCAGCCGGTGATCGGCTGGACCACGCACCACTCCATCTGCGCGTTCGACGGCCAGTGGTATGTGTTCTATCACGACGCCGTGGTGTCGGGCGGCCAGACCCATCTGCGCAACATCAAGATGGCGCCGCTGGAACATCTGGCAGATGGCACGATTGCGACGATCCACCCGTATGGGACGGATACCGTCTCGCCGTGGTGACATGGCGGCGGTCACGTTCGTTGCTGCCTGTCCCTCATGGGCTCGCCGGCTGAATGTGCATCGGAGCGGCTGACACAAGGACAGCGCTCATTGTCAGACGAGCGCGACCGGTGCGCGGTGTGGAATTGACCATCCGTGCGCTGCCGCTCCAAGTGCGCCATCCACCTCACCTGACGACTGCTTGCTACGTTTCGGTCGCTTGAAGAGCGCTCCCGACCCCGCAACGCCATAGCGCATGATTGCCAAGCCAGCCCGGCTGTCGAGTTGCTACGCGAGATCCTGCGATCCTGCCTTGGCCCGCCTGTGACCACTCAGCAATCCGCGGCAATCCCATTCTTCAATGTGTCCGAGCGGGCATCGCAACGGTAGCGCCCGCCAACCACCGAGAGACCATCGCACCTTTCGGTAGACAGCGCATTGCACGCTGCATCCACACCCACCATCGCAACGTATGCCCCTGCACTGAGTTTCTTAAGAGGTTGCCATGCGCCAGGCGTCGATGCTGTTCTTACTCACCCTTGCGGTCTACGGCAGCGCCAGCGGTAGCGAGCCGCGCTCCGCCCTGCCCCGCGCAGACAGCGTCGACGTGCCGCGCTTCATGGGCGACTGGTATGTCATCGCGCATATTCCGACCCGTCCCGAACGCAAGGCCTACGACGCCGTAGAGCGTTATGCGCTGCGACCCGATGGCCGCATCCAGACCACCTTCACCTTCCGCAAGGGCAGCTTCCAGGCACCGCTCAAGTCCATGCATCCGATCGGACAGGTCGCAAAGGAGGGAAATGGCGCGCTGTGGAGCATGCAATTCATCTGGCCATTCAAGGCCGAATACGTGATCGCCTGGCGCGACGCGGAGTACACGCAGACCATCGTGGCACGCAGCAAGCGCGACTACGTCTGGTACATGGCACGTACCCCGCAGGTCTCCGATGCGGACTATCAGCAGGCCGTTCAACGTATCGCCGCAATGGGCTACGACGTCTCGCAGCTGCGACGCGTACCTCAGTCGCAGCGCTGATGCGGTAAAGAGGTGACGCTGTAAGCGTGCAACGAGCTCAGCGATGCAGTGACTCCATCGCCAAGCTCGCACACCGAGTGCGTCAGGCGTCCTTGTCATCCACTGAAAACTCCCAGCCGTCATTCAAGCCACCCAAGGACTTGGCCTCCACGGCCAACTCTTCCTCGAAGGCGGAAATCGCCGTGTGCGACGGCACCATGGTCGGGTACACCGTGACATCCATCGGAAACGCGGTGTTTTCCGGGTAATGGCAACAACGTACCTTCTGCTCGAAGCGCAGCAACGTCACCGAAAATTCCAGTGCCGACTCCTTGCTGGGGAACACCACGGAAAAAGCAATTTCGCGCGGTCTGGAAAGATCCACGCCCTGCTGCGCAATGTGCCAAAGGGTGTCGCCGTTATCGTCTTTGGGATACAGGTCGGGATTTCGCTGCATGGTTGATTCGATCTGTGACGCATGGTTGGCCGATCAAGAAGCTTAGCGCTTTGGCTTATCTGATTTCTCCCTAAGCTGCAGGCAATGAAATCAATTGCAGCCAGAAGTGTATAAATCTGACTTTTTGCGCTACTGAGATCCATCGCCCCACTAAGAGCGGCT
>NZ_FLTX01000073.1 GCF_900092025.1 Xanthomonas bromi | reverse complement strand
AGAGACAAGCAACGCAGCTTGAGAGCAGCATCATGGATGCGACGTTGTTTCCAACAAGAGAGACGGCGCACGATGACGCCATTCTTTTACACGCTCTTCGCGAACGCCGCCGCAGTAGACAGCCTCCTTTGACCAACGACGCATGCAGCGTCCTCAGCGGCTCTAATCTTTGCTCGCCTTGCCACCGACGGATCGCCCGATCAGTCGCGGTGTGACGGCCTCACGCCACCATTGATGGGCAATTCACACGGGTCTGTTTTCAGGCCCGATCCGCTCGGACGGAGCTGCTGCGATCCTGCGACGCGGTGCGCGAGCGATACTGCACTACCCACTCCACCGACTGTGCAATGCCGCCGAACGGAAAGACATGCAGGCGGATGTCTCCATGCGCTTCAGTCAGTTGGCTGGCAAGGCGATCAACAAAGCGATCCGGCCCTGCGTTGCCGAATAACGTGCCAATTGAGATGCCATAGGTTGAGAGTACCGATGCGCACGCGCCGACCCCGCAGCTTGCGGCATAGCGTGCGAGTACGGCGACGCTGGCAGGACCGGGAACGCCCACACGCACTGGATGTGCAATGCCGTGCGCGCGCAGCGCTTCCACCCACGTCACCACCTTGTCCGCATCGAACCCGAATTGCGTCACGATCAAGGGCGCCATGCCGCGCTCTTCGATGCGGCGACACTTGCGTTCCAGGACGTCCCATTGTTCTGCCGTGCGCATGATCGGATGTCCTTCCGGGTGACCTGCTACGCCGATGGTGCGGATGCCCGAGCGCTCGAACACGCCGGTATCGATCAGCGACACGCTATCCGGAAAAGGTCCCATCGGAGTGGATGGATCCCCTGCGATCACCAGGCAGCGTGTCACGCCGGCGTCATCCACTGCGCGCTCGACGAATGCCTGCAGTTCCTTGAGCGAACCGATGCGGCGCGCGGAAAGGTGCGGAATGGGGTCGAACCCCAGCCTGCGCGCCCTCTGTGCTGCGGCCAGCCGTGCAGCGTCGTCCTGCCCTGGCAGGTAGGGAATGAACATGGCGGAGCCAGGCATGATGCGCGGCGCCGCCTTGGTCAGCGCGCCACTGTCCTTGACGCTGACCTCCAGCGAATAGGCGTCGGTGATGCTGCTGGCGAGGCTCGGCGTGTCGTTGGCAATCACGGCTGTTGCGGTCTTTTCATGATGATTGGTGCCTGGGCGCGGCTGCGTTGATCGAGTGGAAATAGCGCCTGAAATCAACGCGTGGGTCGCCGCTGAACTGGCAAAAAGCTCAGTCTTCCTGCTCGCCATCGCCATAGAACTTCACGCCGAGTTGAATGCGTTTGCGACCGCTGTCCACACGGTGCCGATTCGTGTCGCGCAGGGAATAGACGCAGCCGCAGTATTCCTGCTGATAGAAGTTTTCGCGCTTGCTGATCTCGATCATGCGCGAGGAACCACCGCCCTTGCGCCAGTTGTAGTCCCAGTACATCAGACCTGGATAGTTGGCCGCTGCGCGAATGCCGCAGTCGTTGATCTGCTGCATGTTTTTCCAGCGTGAGATGCCCAGCGAACTGGTGATCACCGGAAAGCCGTGCTCGTGCGCATACAGCGCAGTGCGTTCAAAGCGCATGTCAAAGCACATGGTGCAACGCACACCGCGCTCAGGTTCGTTTTCCATCCCGCGTGCCCGTTCGAACCAGTTGTCCCGATCGTAGTCTGCGTCGACGAAGGGCACGCCGAACTGTTCGGCAAAGCGCACGTTCTCATCCTTGCGCAATTCGTATTCCTTGCGCGGATGAATGTTGGGGTTGTAGAAAAAGATGGTGTAGTCGATGCCGGAGGCCAGCATCGCCTCCATGACTTCGCCAGAGCACGGCGCGCAGCAGGAATGCAGCAACACCTTGGCGTGGCCGGCAGGCAATGGAAGTGGCGTGCGTTCGGTGGTGGAGTTCATCACTTGGGTCCTCGCGTATAGGTGGTGGCGTTGGCTGGCGCGCGCGCCAGTTCGATGAAGGCGCGCAGGTAATCGATTGCGATATCCGTCTCGCGTGCGCCCAGGTAGATCTGTTTGGGGATGCCGCGCGCGCCCAGCCGGACCGGCACCACGTCCATTCTGGCGGCATATTCTTCGACCAGCCAGCGCGGCATGGCCGCCACGCCGCGGCCGCTGGCCACCATCTGCATCATGATGTCGGTGGTTTCGATCGCCTTGTGGCGCCGGGGCGTGACACCGGCCGGCAACAGGAACTGGCTGTAGATATCCAGGCGCTCAAGATCCACCGGGTAGCTGATCAGGACCTCGCGGGTCAGCTGCTGCGGCTTGACGTAGGCTGCCGACGCCAGCGGATGGCCCTTTGCCACGACGAGCACCTGCTCGTAGTCGAACACCGGCTCGAATGTGAGCCCTGGCTTGAACAGCGGGTCGGGCGTGACCAGCAGATCGATCTCGTAGCCGAACAGTGCGCCAATGCCGCCGAACTGGAATTTCTGTTTCACATCCACATCCACGTCCGGCCACGTGGCCAGATAGGGCGCTACCAGCTTGAGCAGCCACTGGTAGCAGGGATGGCATTCCATGCCGATGCGCAGCGCACCGCGCTCGCCCTGCGCGAACTGCCCCAGCCGCTCTTCGGCCAGATCCAGTTGCGGGAGTACCCGGTTTGCCACCGCCAGCAGATATTGCCCGGCCTGGGTCAGGCGCAGGCTGCGCCCCTCGCGCAGCCAGATATCGGTGCCCAACTGCTGCTCCAGCTTTTTCATGCTGTGGCTCAGCGCCGACTGGGTCAGATTCAGCACGCCTGCGGCCGCGGTCAGCGAGCCTTGCTGCTCGACCTGCTGGACGATGGTGAGATGGATGCGCTCAAGCATTCAAATGATCCGAATTCATGGATTGTTGAAATAACACCATTTTACTTCATTGAACGCGACCCCTAGTATCGGAGTCGTCGCTCAGTCGCTGCCGTGACAAGGGGCCCAGATCCAGACGTAAGTAATTGATCGGGTAGTAACTTTTTGGCGCACTGCACGACTTCCCCAACTGCTCAGGTTGACCAGCATGACTGTTAAAGCGCCTCACCCACTCCGCGTCGTTGCGGTCACCGGCGGGATGCAACGCCCCTCCAAGGCCGTGGCCTTGGCAGAGCACCTGCTGGATCTGATCGCCGATCAGGTGCCGTGCGAGCGCCATTTGGTCGAAATCGGGGCGTTGGCTCCACAATTCGCTGGTGCCGTGTGGCGCTCGCAGCTGCCCGGCACGATGGAGCAGGCGCTTTCACTGGTGGAGCAGGCAGACGTTCTGGTGGTGGCAACACCGGTCTACCGCGGTTCCTTCACCGGGCTGTTCAAGCATTTCTTCGATTTCATCGATCAGGACGCCTTGATCGATACACCTGTGCTGCTGGCCGCAACCGGTGGCAGCGACCGCCATGCGTTGATGATCGATCACCAACTCCGGCCGCTCTTCAGTTTCTTCCAGGCACGCACCTTGCCGCTGGGCGTCTACGCGACCGACCGGGATTTTCTGGAGTACCGCGTGCACAACGAGGCGCTGGCCGAGCGGGCCAGACTGGCGGTACAGCGGGCCTTGCCGCTGATCGAACTGACGCGGCATGCGCGGCCCATCACCGCACACGACGTGGCGGCGGCTTGAGGGCCAACGCAAGGTGGCCTGGCCGGCCACCGGGTCAGTCGGCAAGCGCTCACTGAGCCAGAGTCCAGGCGTCCATCCCGCCGGCATCTTCCGCTGCGCACAGGCATGCGCGCGCCCCATCGTAGAAACAAGGCATCGGTTCGCAATGACGCAAGAATTGAACTTCACCATCAAGAGCCTGCGGTTCGATGAGGATTATCGTCCCTCGGCCACGACGCGCAACACGACGAATTTCGCCAACCTGGCCAGAGGGCAGCGTCGTCAGGAAAATTTGCGTAACACGCTGGCGATGATCGACAACCGCTTCAACGATCTGGCGCATTGGGATAACGCCAAGCGCGACCGTTATACGGTGGAGCTGGAGATCATCTCCGTCGAAATGGGCATCGGCGACCGCGCGCCGGACGATGGCTTTCCGTTGATCGAGATATTGAAGCCCACCATCGTCGATCGGCAGACCGGTGCGCGGATCGATGGTATTGCAGGGAATAATTTTTCTTCCTACGTGCGCGACTACGATTTCAGCGTGCTGCTGCCAGCGCACAACCAGGACAGCTCCGGCTTCAATATCCCGGAAGATTTCGGCAACCTGCATGGCAAGCTGTTCCAGCACTTCGTGCACTCTGAGGCCTACACCGCGCGCTTCCAAAAGCCGCCGGTCATCTGCATCAGCGTCTCCACCAGCAGAACCTATCACCGCACCGGAAACCAGCACCCCATCCTGGGGATCGAATACAAGCAGGATGCGTTTTCGCTGACCGATCAGTATTTCGAAAAGATGGGCCTGCAGGTGCGCTACTTCATGCCGCCGAACAGCGTTGCCCCGTTGGCGTTTTACTTCTTCGGCGATTTGCTCGGGCACTACACCAACCTGGAGCTGATCGGCACCATCAGCACGATGGAGACGTTCCAGAAGATTTACCGGCCAGAAATCTACAACGCCAATTCTGCAGCAGGTGCGATCTATCAGCCGAGCCTGAAACATCAGGATTATTCGTCCACCCAGATCGTCTACGACCGGGAAGAGCGCAGCCAGCTCGCCGTGACGCAGGGCAAGTTCACCGAAGAACATTTCATCCGGCCCTACGGCAACCTTCTTCAGCAGTGGGCGTCCAGCCACGCTTCCTAATCAACCAGAACGCAAACCATTCCTCATCATGACAAAGCTGCTCCCCACCTCAACCGCCGGTAGCCTGCCCAAGCCGTCCTGGCTTGCGCAACCCGAAACGCTCTGGTCGCCCTGGAAATTGCAAGACGAGACACTGATCGAAGGCAAGCAGGACGCGTTGCGTTTGTCGCTGCAGGAACAGCAGCACGCCGGTATCGATATCGTGAGCGACGGCGAACAGACCCGCCAGCATTTCGTCACCACCTTCATCGAGCACCTCAGCGGCGTCGATTTCGAAAAGCGCGAGACGGTCAGGATTCGCGACCGTTATGATGCCAGTGTACCGACCGTGGTTGGTGCGGTGAGCCGGCCGACATCCGTGTTCGTGGACGATGCGAAATTTCTGCGCCAGCAAACCCGCCAGCCGATCAAGTGGGCGCTGCCGGGTCCCATGACGATGATCGACACGCTCTACGATGCGCACTACAAAAGCCGCGAAAAGCTGGCGTGGGAATTTGCCAAAATCCTGAATCAGGAAGCCAGGGAACTCGAAGCCGCCGGCGTGGACATCATCCAGTTCGACGAGCCCGCCTTCAATGTCTTCTTCGACGAGGTCAACGACTGGGGAGTTGCGACTCTTGAGCGCGCGGTCGAAGGACTCAAGTGCCAGACCGCCGTGCACATCTGCTACGGCTACGGCATCAAGGCCAATACCGACTGGAAGCAGACGCTGGGATCGGAGTGGCGCCAGTACGAAGAGTCGTTCCCCAAGCTGCAGACCTCCTCATTGGACATCATCTCGCTGGAGTGCCACAACTCGCACGTGCCGATCGATCTGATCGAACTCTTACGCGGCAAGAAGGTGATGGTCGGCGCCATCGATGTGGCGAGCACGACGATCGAAACACCGCAGGACGTGGCGCAGACGCTGCGAAAAGCGCTGCAGTTTGTCGATGCCGACAAGCTCTACCCCTCCACCAACTGCGGCATGGCACCGCTGGCCCGGCATGTCGCGCGCGGCAAACTCAGTGCGCTCAGTGCCGGTGCGCAGATCGTACGTGGAGAGCTGTCGGCTTAGAGCGGCTAACAAAACTACTACGCAGCCGCCAGGCGGGCGCGGCCGGTGCTCGGAATCCTCATGTACCACTTGTACACTGCGGTTCCTGCGCGCCGTCCACACCCGCCTGACGACTGCTCGCTACGTTTTGTTAGCCGCTCTTAGCGCTGCCGACACCGCGATTGCGCCAAGCGGCGGACGGGCAGGGCGGGTGCTTTGGAATCGGTATGTGCCACCCATTCACTTTGTCCAGATGATCGTCAGCGGATGTGCGCGGGCGTTGCACCGAGTGTGATCGCGCCATCGCTCTGCATGGCGCACCGCTGAAGGCCAGCGCATCTCACTGCAACCCGCATGACAGGCGCAAAGGCCTCAGCCGATGCGTGGACGGCTCCTGCGGGCGTGCAATGCGGTCAACAGCGGCACCAGCAACGAGGTCACGATCACCGAACTGGCCACCAGCGCGGTGGCCGCCGGTGCCGCCGGCGCGAACTGCGGCGCCATGCCTGCGATCAAGGCCGGAGTCGCTACAGCGGCGCCGGCCGTGCTGGAGGCGGCCACCCCGGCTGTGCCGTTGCCGCCGCCGATCCAGCGGTCGGCCAGCAGCAAGGGCAGCCCGGTAATCACGATGACCGCCACGCCCAGCAGGACCCCGCTCACGCCGGTGTGGACGATGGTCGACAGATCCAGCGTGTTGCCCAGTGCGAAGCCGAAGAAGGGCACCAGCGTGTGGGTCGCCTGCGCGAAGAACTGCCGCAATTCCGCGTCGAGGTTGCCGAGTGCAAAGCCGAGCAACAGCGGCAGCACCGCACCGACGAACAGATGTGGGTCGAACGTGGCCAGGCCGCTGGCTCCCAGGATCAGCATGGAGACCAACGGGCCGGATTCCAGCGACATCAGCACCACCGCACCCGCATCTTCGCTGCTGCCGTATTGCTGCATCAACGCGGCATACAGCCCGCCGTTGGTCATGTCCATCGCTGCCACCAGCGCCAGGACCGACAGCCCCGCCAGCGGCCCGCTTGCCACACCGGCAATGGGTAGCAGCGGAGCGCACAGGACCGCGACGAGCCAGGCCACCGCGATCTTGGTCAGCACCAGACTGCCCGACCGGCGTAGCACGCGGCCGGAGGCGCGCAGCTGGATGGTGGCCCCCATGCAGAAGAACCACACCGCCAGAATCGGGACGGTGCCGCTGATCAGGCCGTTGCTGAAAGACCCCAAGGTGCTGCCGGCCTGTGGCCAGAGCGTGTGGCACAGCGCCCCGAGCAACAGGGGGACCAGCATCATCCCGCCAGGAAGCCGCTCTACCGTGGTCTTGATACGCATGCACGATCCAGTGAGCGCGTAAGGCCGCGCGTGGCCGGCAGCATCGCGCAGGCGCTAACGCGCACGCAGATCCCGGCGCGAACGCATGCGGCCGTATGCGAATGCAGCGGCCACGGCCGCCGCAGCGGGCATGACCGGCGCTTGCCGATGTTGCTCAGTAATTGACCTGCAGTTGCAGCCGCAGCAAATCGCCTTCCACCACCGGATAGGGCGCTGCGCTGACGTCGGTGCGTTTCATCTTCGAATAAGCGAACACCAGTTCCAGCGCATCCATGGGCTGCCATTCGACACCGGCTTCCACTTCGTCCAGACGCATGCGCGGCGCATTGGTGTCGAACTTGGAACCGCCGCGGTAGGTTTGCCATTTCAGGTACGGCAGCAGCGTGCCGTAGTTGAAATCGTGCTTGAACATCGCCTGCACATAGCCACCGCTCAGCGAGCGGGTGCGGATGCGCCGCTGCGCCGCATCCAGTTCCGGGCCGCGCCCCACCGTCCACTCGGCCTGCAGGCCGAACGGCTGCGGGTAATAAATGACGTGCGCGGCCACGCGCTGGTCGGTATAGCCATTGGGGTCGGTGATGGCCGGGGTGAAGCTGCGGCCGCCGATATTCACTGCCGCCGCTGTCGGCACGAAGCGGCCGGCGTAGGCGTCGGCGCCCACTTCCAGATACTGGCCATTAGCGAACTTGAACGGGTAGGTCGCGTGCACCACCGCGTGCATGCTGTCGTTACGTTCGGGGCGGTTGGCGCCCTGGCCGTTGTACACGCCGACGCCGATCACGCCGTAGTCGCCCGAGCCCTTCAACCCGGACTTGACCAAGTCCTGGAAACGGCTCTTGGCCACGGTGGGGCTGTAGTAGAACACCGCACCGATATCGCGTTCGTCGCGCAGGCCGGAGTTGAGCGCGTCTGCACGGTCCAACGTGAGCCGGTTCTGGCTGGATTGCAGGTTCTCCCAGCCATACGGCATTTTCGACTGGCCAACACGCACCCGGTACTCGCGCTTCTTGTCGAAGTAGATATCGGCGTAGGCATCGCGCAGCTGCGCGAAGTTGGAAGTGGTGGAGCTGGTGGGCGTGCTTGCGAAATCCGGCTGGAAATACAGCGACACGTGCTCGTTGAGATCACCGCTGAGCACCAGGCGTGCACGCCGGATCCCCAGGCTCTGGTCGCTGCCGATAAAGCGGTCGCCCGGCGAACGCAGATCCTGCGCATCGCCGCCGATGCCTTGGTTGTAGCGGATCTGGGTGTAGCCGCGCAGGCTGAGTTTGTCGTACCACTTCTTGCCGGCGTCGCCGGACTTGGCTGGCGCTGGCGCCGCAACCGGAGCAGGAGCGGCCTGGGCGATGGCCGTGTCGGCGGGCGTGGCGGCACCCGGCGCGGGTGGCAGCGGTTGTGCGGGCGCTGCCGGCATCGCCGACGCCGGCAGCTTGCCGTTTTCGTCCACCTGCACGAACCTACCCAGCTTGTCGCGGCCCGGCGCGGGCTCGGCGAAGATCTGCTTGGTCTTGCGGTCCACGTAAAGCTCCAGCTCGGCGGCCAGCGTACTGCCGCTGGCGGTCGCGCTGAGGGCGCACAAGACGGTGGCGAGATTGCGTTTTTTCATTGGTCCGGCTCGTGCAAGGAAAACGGGTCGGCGGCTGCGTCGATCCGGCGCTGCCAGAGGGCGGCTGCACGGCGTTGAAGCGCCTGCGAGGGCGCCGGTCATCCTGACGTAGCGGCAATCCCAGCAGTTATATTTAGATTTGATGTCATTTTAGTGACATTAGTGGAGCCTGGTGGCGCCGGCCTTGTTTCACTGTCGTGTCGGAGCGATGGCAGTTATGCGACCGGCGTGAGGCGTGCCCAACTGCGCGTCGCTTAGCGCAAGTGGCCGAGCGGAGCTGCACGCGGGAGTGTGCGGTGGTGGCATGAGGGAGGTCCGGCAGGGGTCATCGGTGCCTTTGACGTTGTTGGTCGCCGATCGTTGCGCGGCATCAGGTGCTATGCGCGTCAGTGTGTAACGCGGCCATGAGGCACGCATGCGCCACCATTGAGCATCGGCCAGCATATGCAACGTGGCAGCGTTAGTGGCACAGCCACGCTCTCATGTGCTGCGCCGTAATGGGATGGCGCAGTGTGCGGGCTACCCAGGTGTCTGGAGCCATCAGTTAAGCAATACCGCGATGGCTCGATCGCCGCATCAGATGCCGGCCAACCGTGACACGCGCGGAACGTCATCAACGATGAGCGACTCACTGCGTGCCGAACGGCGCGGCAGCGCAGTGAGTGCCGCCGCGACTCAGCGCGCTGCGAGCGCCGCGGCCACTGCGTCGCGCAGCGGCGTGGTGGGCCGACCACTCAGCCGGCTGAGCGTGTGGCTGTCGTCGAACAGGTCGCCGCCGCGCGAGGCCGCCGAGCACTGCGCCAGCACCTGTGCGAAGCCAGCCGGCAGGCCGATCTGCACCAGCGCTGCGGCGTAATCGGCTTCCGGCAGGTCGTGATAGGCCACCGGCTTGCCCGACTGCCGCGCCACTTCGGCGGCGTACTCGGCCATCGTGAACGCGGTATCGCCGGCCAGTTCGTACACCTGCCCTGCCTGTGGGGCATCGGAGGCCAGGACCGCTGCAGCGGCCGCGGCATAGTCGGCGCGCGTAGCGGCACTGATCCTGCCCCCGCCAGCACTGCCGATCACCGCGCCGTGGGTGATTTCTGCGGCGATCGAGCCGGTGTAGTTCTCGGTGTACCAGCCGTTGCGCAGCAATACGTGCGGCACGCCGCTCTCGCGCAGCAGCGCCTCGGTGGCCACATGCTCGTCGGCCAGCGACAGCGTGCTGGTGTCGGCATGCAGGATGCTCGTGTACGCCAGCAGTTCCACTCCGGCACGCTTGGCAGCCTCGATCACATTGCGGTGCTGCGGCACGCGCTGGCCCACCGCATTGGACGACACCAGCAACACGCGGCCCACGCCTGCGAAGGCCGTGTCCAGGCTCTGCGGGTCCGCATAGTCGGCCTGACGTACCACGATGTCGCGTTTTGCGAACTCAGCAAGTGACGCGGTATCCCGGGCCGTTGCTACGATGCGGCTGGCAGGCACATGCCCAAGCAGCGCTTCGACAACCAACGCACCCAACTGCCCGCTGGCGCCGGTGACGAGAATCAGGGGGGATGCAGATGTCATGATGCGCTCCATTAAGTTTATTTAAGAGATTTGGTCTACTATCTAGACCTATTCGTCCGCCAGAATAGTGTCAGCGCCGCCCGGACCTCCGCAAGGAGGCAGTTTTTTTCCCCTTGGTTACCGTGAGATACCCCCATGAACGCGATTGCCCTGTTCCCGCCGCCGCCGTCTCTGGAAGGTCCCTTCGACGCCACCAAGTGCCCCGTGCGCGATGTGCTCGACCAGATTGGCGACAAGTGGACCCTGCTGATCCTGCTGACGCTGATCCCCGGCCCATCCCGTTTCAGCGCCATCCAGCGCGCCGTGCCGGACATCTCCAAGCGCATGCTGACCCAGACCCTGCGCAACCTCGAGCGCAACGGCATGATCACTCGCAAGGTCTACGCCACCAAGCCGCCAAGCGTGGAATACGCACTTTCCAAGCTGGGCATCGCGTTGCTCGGCCCGGTCTCCCAACTGCTCAACTGGGCGGGCGAACACCACGCCGACATCCGCGCCGCCCGCGAGCGCTTCGATCGCGCGCAACAGACGGTGGTCGCGCTGGATCGTGATGACGCGATGGCGTAGGCGCCGCACCACGTCACCGCGATTCAAGCCAATCCGGTAACGTGGTGCGGAGGGGCTCCGGCGTGCGCATCGGCTGTCGGCCCTGACCGCAGAATGCGCTCGCGGCGCCCTTGCTTACATATCTCTCGTGTGCGGCTTGACGCTTGAGTCAAGCCGCGCTGCGTCGTGCTGTCGGCTGGAATAATTGTCAGGGCGCCAGCCGGCGACGATACAACCTGAGTGCAGCCCAGCCAACGGCGCCGCCAGCGATGCCACCCCACATGATGCCATCTGTGAAGCGATAGCCAGCAAGATGTGCCACAACGGCACCGATGACCAAGCCGGAAAGCGAAAACCAGGCAACCATCCGACGGTCCGCCACGCCCTGGCCTTCCGCGGCACGCCGACGACGAATCTTTTCTTGCGCTTCCAGATCCGGCTGAAGTAGGGCCTGCGCAATTGCGTCTGCTTGTGACTTATCCATGCACTGAATCCTGAAAAGCGCCATGGCGCTTGAAGTACGCCGGCCCGCGAATGGGAGCCGGCTTGAATGAATGATTAGGCTGCGCCACTACTGCAACCCGGCGCCCGCTGGTCCTACAAGCGTTTCAATGCCCTCGTCCCGAATTGTCCGTAGCACCTCGTCCAAAGCGGCCCGGTCTGTAGCGAACAGATCATCCCAAACGGTAGACGTGTTGGATGCGTCAATAACTTCAAGTGTCCAAGCTGTGTCAGGCCCGCGATAAATCTCTACTTGAACTGTATGGCCGTTGGCGCTGATTGATCGGCAAAGTGGCGAGGTAATGAGTTGGTATTTTTGTTCCATGAGTGCCTCAGGTATTCATGTTTTTTAGCAGCCTAACAGCTGAGTTAAGCCGACCCGGAGTGGGGTGGCGACTGGATGCTAGCGTAGCGGAAAAGCACCCAGGCGGTGCCCCGATGCGGGTTTGGCTTGAATTGTTAGACGGCACCTACTTGCCCCAACGCCAACGCGGCGGCTCACCTTTGACCCAGCAGATGGCCACAAGAATTAGTAGAACTGCCCAGATATAAATCTGAAAAATTACGGGCTCAGCGGTCGGCGGGAAGATGAAGAACCCGGCAACTAGAAGAACGAACGCGATGCCATAAACAAGCCAGCCTTGCCAGACACTTGGCAGTCCCCAGCCCCATCCGTAAGTCTTGGCAGGAAACCAGTAAACCTTTTTGCTTGGCATGAAACTCTCCTGTGCCGCCTACGCCTGAGTTACGCCCAGCGGCGAAGCGGCTTCGGCTTGAATGAATTGTCAGGCCAGCGTCGCCGACCAAACTACTGCTTTATGGATCCGAGAACGCCAACAGCTACGCCCAAGATTGCCACGACAAGAAAAACCCAACTACCAATGGATTGATATTTGCAGTACTTCATGAGGACTTTGTTGAATTCCTCAGTAGAAAAAGTGTTTGGAACTAGTAGAGCTTTAAACCGGTTGTAGCGATCTTGAGAAACCAAGGCAAAAATAGCGGCTACGGCGCCGCCCAATAAATAACCTTTCTTTGAAAGAGAAAGCGATTCAATAGCGTAACAAGCAAGCAAGGAAAGCATAGTCATGACACTCACGGCAGCTAAAATACCGGCCAGCCAAAGTGCAGACCTGACCTGTCCTTTGTAATTATCCAATGTCGTACTCCAAGGGCCTAACGTAGAGCTAACCGGCGCTCAGCGGCTTCATCGCGAAGCGCCGGCGACCGAAGGGAGCGAGGTTGAGTACTATGTTAGGCATTTTCGATTTCTCGCTTAGCGCTTTGTGGGCTTAAGAACAATAAGCTGTTATCTTTTGGCTCGGCAGACCAAACGGCTGTAACTTTGTTTTTATAACAAGCCTCTTTCACTTCTACACCAAAATAGCGTTGAATTTTTCTCTTGCTTTCGTTGCTTGGAGGCACTCTGCGCCAATGATCAAAAAATGGCTTTTCACCTTCCGGATCATATTTTTTGTCTTTGGTTTTACACGCCCGGATAAGCTCTTTTATTTCTTCATCGGTTGGTGAGAGTGGCCGGGGTGAGGTGGCAATTTCTGCGAGGGCGGATTTCAGCTTTAAGAAAAAGGGGCGATTACTGTATTCCCCACTTTCGTTTTTTAGTGCGGCACTTATTTGTGTATAATCCTCATTGGGGATCATATTTGAGAGGGCTCCATTTGAGACATCTATCTGCCAACCTACATTCTTTTCTTTGATTCCTATGGTCAAGGTTTTTGAACGAGCAAAAAATACGCCCTTTACAGCAAGTGTTTCAAATTCGAAGTGGAATAGAAATGTTTCGTTCCGTTGGCTAGAGGCTTGTTGAAGAAGATCTTGAAGTATATTATCTATGTCCATGGCACTTTTATGCCTAACGTCTGAATTAAGCCGAGTTGCGAAGCGGGTTCGGCTTGAATGAATTGTTAGGTGTCGTCATGGTCAATTGACCCTGAGCACCTGTTGAAGTCTAACGAAATTCTCGAACGAAACACTAAATGGTTCGGTGTCAGGAACTCCCGGGAGTCCGTGGATGCGACTAATGACGACCATAAAAGAAAAATTTGTAATAACAAAACAGTTGCTTACGCATTGCATTAATGCATCTAGCGGAATGTCGCTCCCGATCTCTCCTTGCCCATCCCGGTAAAGAGCATGCACTGCGCGCCCACCATGCACGAAGCCGCAAAGCGGAGTCCAAGTGTTCTCAACCATCCTAGAAAACTTCAAAGCATCATTTGGTGCATCATCTAAGAAATCGTTGATGAATAACTCGACATGCTTTGCTAGCTCGACGGTTCCTATATTTTGCCACTTGTTGTTGTGATTTTTTTCTCTAATTCCAAGATCCTTGTTAAGGAAGTCTCTAACTTGTTCGTCCGTAGCAAGAAATCCAAGAAATACAGCCCTCAGAAAATTTTCGATTTGAGACCTGTGTAGCGCTAATGCAGGTGCCCCCATGTCAACAGGATTCGCTTCTAACAAGAAGAGCAGCCCACGGGCATGGTCAAATGCAGCGCGAAATAGCTGGAGAGCAACATAGTGGCGCTCCGTCCGTACTGGTGGAAGATTGCTTAAAAATGACAAAGCATCTTCATTGACCTTGCGCGCGCTAGCCGCCGACTCCCTCAATTGTTTCTCAGAGACAGGGTTTTCGTTATGCATGTGGACGAGCGCTTCGCGGATAGCCATGGTGAGGATACGTCCGTCAGACATCTCTTAGTAGCCTCACTAGGCACCTAACTTCTGAATTAAGCCGTGCTGCGAAGCGGCGTCGGCTTGAATGAACGTCAGGCTGCCCTGGCAGAAAGCCTTCGCCAAGACTGGCGAAGGCCCCCAAGATGGACGAGGCCGATCAGCTGGCAGATGGAAGAACTTACAAGCCAGAACGTCATGCTGTTTCCGGGGAAGTAAGCCATGATCGGCACGAATGCGATGCCCCGAACTAATGTAGATGGTCGTGATTGCGGCGAGGATGGTACGCCGTAACGGCAGTTTGCGAATACACCGGCACCGGAGAGGGCGTAAGCACTCCACCCAACAAGAACGCTGGCAATGACCAGGATAGCGACGGTGGGATACCAGTGGCCGGCAAAGTGTAGTTGTGCCATTTGCTCTCCGGCACCCAGGAGCCGAAACAGCGGGGCGCCCACGGCAAGGCACGCCAGATGCATCAGCGCTGCGACCCCGCTAAGGGTGGCGCCGACTACTAGACGTTTGTTGGTTGCACTGGCCATGTAGTTCCCGAGCGGGCTAACGTGTGAATTAAGCGAGTTGCGAAGCAACTTCGGCTTGAATGAGTTGTTAGGCAGTGAGTGGCCGCAACGGTTGGATGGTGCACCCCATGCTCCCCAGTACCGCCGCCTGGGCCGAGTGTGGCATAGCTTGCGGAATGGAGATTGACCAGCCATGCGGCGGCGCGTGATGCCACCGACGCCAAATGCAATGAGCGCAGCGCGCTCACAACATGCCAAGGCGAAGCACCGGGCTTACCGCAACCAATAACAGCAGTCACTGCTGCCCGGAGCAGACCGCATGCATGCCTGAGAACTTACCGAAGCGGCAACCACCAACGCATTTGCTCCACCATTGCCTAACGCCCAAGTTCAGGGGTGCGCGCCTGGCGTGGCCGAAGCGTGCGCTGGTGAAGGCGTCTGCTGCAACGCCCAGTTAGGCGCTAGTGAGATGGGAGATGGTTCAAGCATGCGTAGCCTTCCAGCGCAGCATCTCTTCTTTGATGAAGTGGTTCACCAGGTCGGAGAACATGCGCTCAATGGCGTCAGGGCTGAGGCCTTCCTGCGCGGCCCATTGGCGGCGCTGTTCGAGCATGGCTTTGAAGCGCTCAGGTGCACGAACTGAGGTGGCTGAAGTTTTGAAATTTGCGGCCGCCAGGACGTATTGGTAGCGTTTGCCGATGAGGATGACAACTGCGCGATCAATTAAGTCGATTTCGGCGCGGATGTCGTCCATTCCTGCGCATTGCTCTGGCGATAACCTGTTTTCGATCTGCATCCCTGTTCCTGATGTGTGTGCGCCTAACGCCTGAATGAAGCCGAGTTGCGAAGCAACTTTGGCTTGAATGAATTATTAGGCGCCAACCTACGGCACAAACCCGCTAGGAAGCAACCTGACCTCCGTAGCCATGCAAATGCCGTTGCAGCCGGACAGCAGGCGCACTCCCAAGATGGTGCCGTGAGGCGCAGGCTCTGCCTGGACAATGACCACAGGTTGCTCGTAGCCATCCTCAAGTGACTGGATTGCACAGCAAGGAAGTGCCATTGGGACGGCAGAGGAACCACCTGGTAAGTGGAAGACTGCGGAGCCCGCTGCGACGTCTGCCTCCGTAGCCGGACGGCAGATAACACAGGGCGTGTTGCGCCACTCACTTCCTGCTATTGAACCCCAAAGTCGGCCACGTTTATTGGACCGCCTAACCGCGGTGTTGCACTTAGTACCCGCAATCGGCGGACGCGTGGGAATAGGCTCTTTCTATCCAATATCAACCACTTACTCGATAGTGTGGTCCACGCCTGACATCGATGCGGATGGTATTATCCCACTGTTGGGCAGGCGTATGCATTACAACCAGGGAGATGGAGGCGTAACAGCGCGGTCGGGGCCGAAGCTGTTGGATCAGGTGCGTGATCGGCTGCGGGTTCGGCACTACAACCTACGCACCTAGCAGGCGTATTTGAGCGGGATACGGCGCTTCATCCTGGCCAGCGGCAAGCGCCATCCGGCACAGATGGGGCAGGTGGAGGTCGAGGCTTTCCTGACACGGCTCGTCACCGATGAGCGGGGGTCGGCAGGGACGCAAAATCAGGCCTTGGCGGCGCTGTTGTTTCTCTAACGCGAGGTGCTGCGCATCGAGCTGCCGTGGAGGGAAAACCTGGTGCGCCCCAAGCGCCCCAAGCGCCCCAGGCGCATTCCGGTGGTGCTTTCGCGCGAGGAAGTTTCACGCCTGTTGGCCGTGCTGGAGGCACCGTTTTGGTTGCTGGCCAGTCTGCCCTATGGCAGCGGCATGCGTTTGCTGGAATGCCTGCGGCTGCGTGTCAAGAATGTGGATGCCGAGCGCAGCGAGATCGTGGTGCGTGACGGCAAGGGTGGTCAGGATCGGTGGGTCCCGCTACCGCTTAGCCTTCGAGACGCGCTCATGCGTCAGCGCGAACGTGCACTGCTGGTCCATGCCGCCGATCTGGCGGCCGGTGCCGGACGGGTGTTCCTGCCGCATGCGCTGGCACGCAAGTATCCCAATACCGACGCCGAACCTGGTTGGCAATACCTGTTTCCATCAGCGCGCCAGTGGCGGGATCCGCGAAGTGGCTGGGTGGGTCGGCATCATGTGTCCGAGGAAGTCCTGCAGCGTGCGGTACAGGTGGCACGTCGCCGTGCCGGCATCGCCAAGCCGGCCACCTGCCACACCTTGCGCCATTCGTTCGCGACGCATTTGCTGGAGGCTGGCAACGACATCCGCACTGTGCAAGAGTCATTAGGTCACAAGGACGTGGCCACCACGCAGATCTATCCGCAGGTATAGGCCTCGGTGCGTCTGCGGTGCGCAGTCCGCTGGATGCGCTCGGCCTGACGGTCAGCGACGAGTGATGCGGCCATGCCGGCGGTAGCTGCTTGCAGCCTTGGGGTGACACGTATCGGTCCCGTTGCCGGTGCATTTACGCATGCCGGCAAAGGGTCCAATCTCGATGCAGCCGCAACAACGGTTCAGCCGTCCAGCATGGCCTTGTCGCGTACCGCACCCTTGTCCGCACTGGTCGCCAGCAACGCATACGCTTTCAGCGCCGTGGTGACCTTGCGTGGGCGCACCTCGACCGGCTTCCAGCCCTTGGTCTCTTGCTCTGCGCGGCGAAGAGCAAGTTCCTCATCCGAGATCAGCAGGTTGATCGAACGATTGGGGATGTCGATCAGGATCCTGTCGCCGTCGCGCACCAGGCCGATCGCACCGCCTGCGGCGGCTTCCGGCGAGGCGTGGCCCATCGACAGGCCCGAGGTGCCGCCGGAGAAGCGGCCATCGGTCAGCAGGGCGCATTGCTTGCCCAGGCCCTTGGATTTGAGATAGCTGGTGGGATACAGCATTTCCTGCATGCCGGGGCCGCCCTTGGGGCCTTCGTAGCGGATCACCACGATGTCGCCTGCTTTTACTTCGTCGGCGAGGATGCCCTTGACCGCCGAATCCTGGCTCTCGAACACGCGCGCGTTGCCTTCGAAGACATGGATGGATTCGTCCACGCCCGCGGTCTTCACCACGCAGCCGTCGCGGGCGATGTTGCCGTACAACACGGCCAGGCCGCCTTCCTGCGAAAACGCGTGTGCGACATCGCGAATGCAGCCGTCGCTGCGGTCGGTGTCCAGGCTGTCCCAGCGCGTGGCCTGGCTAAACGCGACCTGCGTGGGAATCCCGGCCGGGCCGGCCTTGTAGAACGTGTGCACGTTTTCATCGTCGGTCTGGGTGACATCCCATTGCGCGATGGCATCGGTCAGCGTGCGTGCGTGCACGGTGGCGGCGTTGGTATGGAGCAGGCCGCCGCGTGCGAGTTCGCCGAGAATGGCCATGATGCCGCCGGCGCGATGCACGTCTTCGATGTGGTATTTCGGCGTGTTCGGCGCCACCTTGCACAGCTGCGGCACGCGCTTGGACAGGCGGTCGATATCCTGCATGCCGAATGCAACCTCGCCCTCCTGCGCAGCCGCAAGCAGATGCAAGATGGTGTTGGTCGAGCCGCCCATGGCGATGTCCAGCGTCATCGCATTTTCGAATGCCTCGAAGGTGGCGATGCCGCGCGGCAGGGCAGTGGGGTCTTCGGCGCCGTACCAGCGGTGACACAGTTCCACCGCCACGCGTCCGGCACGCAGGAACAACTGTTCGCGGTCGGCGTGCGTGGCCACCACGGTACCGTTGCCCGGTAACGACAAGCCCAGCGCCTCGGTCAGGCAGTTCATCGAGTTGGCCGTGAACATGCCCGAGCACGAGCCGCAGGTAGGGCAGGCGCTACGTTCGAACTCGGCGACCTTCTCGTCCGATGCGCTGTCGTCGGCAGCGATCACCATTGCGTCGATCAGATCGAGTTTATGTTCGGACAATTTGGTCTTGCCGGCTTCCATCGGGCCGCCAGAGACGAACACGGTCGGAATGTTGAGCCGCAGCGCAGCCATCAACATGCCCGGCGTGATCTTGTCGCAGTTGGAAATGCACACCAGCGCGTCGGCGCAATGCGCATTGACCATGTATTCGACCGAGTCGGCGATGATTTCGCGGCTGGGCAACGAATACAGCATGCCGTCGTGGCCCATCGCGATGCCGTCGTCCACGGCGATGGTATCGAACTCCTTGGCCACGCCGCCGACGCGTTCGATTTCGCGCGCGACCAGCTGACCAAGATCCTTCAGATGCACATGCCCGGGCACGAACTGCGTGAACGAGTTGGCGATGGCGATGATGGGTTTGTGGAAGTCGCCATCGCGCATGCCGGTGGCGCGCCACAGGGCGCGGGCGCCGGCCATGTTGCGGCCGTGGGTGGAGGTCTTGGAGCGATACTCGGGCATGGCGAAGTCGACGGCTGATTGGCGAGCGGTGGCTGGCAATTAGACCGCGTCGCGACTGTTGCTGCTGCAACCGTCGCAGGCGCGTTCCGGTGACCGCGCACGTTAGCACGCAGTGCTGTGCGCGGCGGCGGTGATAGCGGGCGTATCCGCATGGGCCATGCAGGCACGGCGCAGCGCTGGATGTACAACGGGTAATCAACGATCGCGCGCACTCGTCATGCCGGTGCGGATAGCGCGTGGAAGCCGCAGTGTGCGAGGAGTGCATGCCGAATGCGGATAGCGCCACGCCGGCCTGGCGGTAAGCATCGGCGTTTTGATAACCGCTCTTGGTGCGGATCTGCAGTTCTCGCCCCGTCATCGATGTAGCGGCAGGTGGTATGCCAGGCAGGCCTGGAAACATCACTGAGCATCCGTCGCGCAAATCCCAATCAAAGCCAAACAGTGTGCTCCCTGCCTCTGCGATCAGATCGCCACCGGAAGCGCCGAACCGGGCGCCTGTCGCACGACACACGCCACCATGCCCGGACCACAACCTGCTGCGCCGCTACACTAGCCAGATGTCTTCGCCACTTTCCTGCCGCCGGGGCTGCGCTGCCTGCTGCATTGCGCCCTCGATCAGTTCGCCGATTTCTGGCATGCCCAACGGCAAGCCTGCCGGCGTGGCGTGCGTGCAGCTGGATGCGCAGCTGGGTTGCCGGCTGTTCGGTTCGCCATTGCGTCCGGCGGTGTGCGGCAACCTGCGGCCGTCGCTGGAGATGTGCGGAACCTCACGCGAGCAGGCGTTGTCGACGCTGAGCGCGCTGGAGCGCGCGACCCGGCCCTGAGCTGCGGCGCGCGCAACGCGGCGATCAGCTGCCACTGGACACGCCCAGGTACTGATCCTTGAGCCGCACGTAATGTTGCGCGGAGTAATGCAGGCTTTCGATTTCCCTGTCACTGAGCGTGCGCGCCAGGCGTGCGGGGTTACCCAGCCATAACTCGGCCTCGCCGACGACCTTGCCCGGTCCCACCACCGCGCCGGCACCGACAAAGCCATAGCGTTTGATGGTGGCGCCATCGAGCACGCAGGCGCCCATGCCGATCAGGCACAGGTCTTCGATGGTGCAGGCATGCAGAATGGTGCCGTGGCCCACGGTGACGTCTTCGCCGATCAGTGTGGGGTAGCCGGCCTTGTTGAACGGGCTGTGGTGACTGACATGAATGATGGTGCCGTCCTGCACGTTGCTACGCGCGCCGATCTGCACATGATTGACGTCGCCGCGAATCACGGTGCCCGGCCAAACCGAGACGTCATCGCCCAGGCGCACCTGGCCGATGATGGTGCAGGCAGGGTCGATGTAGACGCGTGCGCCGAGTTGCGGGGTGTGGTCCAGGAAGGGGCGAATCGGGGTCACGGCATCTCCGTCAAGTCGGCGTGCCGCCACCTGCGGCCACGCTGCGGATGATACCTGCGCAATGGTTGGCTCAGCGGCAGCACCAAGCCAGCACGCTTGCAGCAACGACACCGCAGATGTGCGGCACGCAAGCGCGCCGACTGGTTTGCCTGGGCAGGGCTTGGCGCGTGGTCTGTGGCGCGCTTGGATGCGCCACGCCGCTGGCAGCACGACATGCAAGGCATCCGAAGACATCGCAGTGCAGGCGAAGTTGCGTTGTCGCAGTGTCCGATAAGCGCACACCCCTGCGGTGATCGGCCTTGAATGGGGGTTGCAATCGGCCTAGCTTGCAAGCAGTAGCTAGGCCTTGCGCACCGGTCCTCGCACGCAGGACTGCTCCGCGCGTGCGACACGGTCTCGCACACGGCTCTCGCCAATCGCGACTGCGGTGTCTTCGTACCAACCCCTCACACCACAGGACATGCCAATGCGTCAGCACACTGCACCGTCTGGGCACTTCGTGCTGGAGCGCATGACGCCGTTTCAGTGGAGGGCCGTGGCGGTGTGCGTGTTGCTGACGATGCTCGATGGCTTCGACGTGATGGCGATGGCATTTACCGCACCGCACGTGTCGGCAGACTGGCAGTTGTCGGGCAAGTTGTTGGGTGCGCTGTTCAGTGCCGGACTGGTCGGCATGGCGCTGGGCTCGTTGTTGCTGGCACCGCTGGCCGACCGCATCGGCCGCCGCGCGCTGACGTTGATTTGCCTGGCGATCCTGACCGTCGGCATGGGCGCCTCTGCACTGGCAGGCAATGCCTGGCAACTTGGCGCATTGCGGGCATTCACCGGCATCGGGATCGGCGGAATGCTGGCCTGCGTGGCGGTGACCGCCGCCGAATATTCCACTGCACGTTGGCGCAGCACCGCTACGGTGTTGCAGGCCACCGGCTATCCGGTCGGCGCCACGTTGGGAGGTGCGCTCGCCGCGCTGCTGTTGCAGCACTGGTCCTGGCCGTCGGTGTTCTGGCTGGGCGCGCTCGGTTCGCTGCTATGCGTCCCGCTGGTGCTCGCCTTCCTGCCGGAGTCTTTGGAATTCCTGGTCGCGCGCCGGCCGCCCCATGCGCATGCGCGCTTCAACGCGGTGCTGGCCCGTATGGGTATGCCCGCGCAGCCACATTTACCACTCCCGCCGGTGCCAGCGGCCGGGCAGGCCGAGGGCTATGCCGCATTGTTCGTCGGCACGCTGCGGCAGCAATCGGTGCTGATTGCGCTGGTCTTTTTTCTGCTGATGTTTAGCTTCTATTTCGTGCTCAGCTGGACGCCCAAATTGCTGGTGACGGCCGGTTTGTCGGCCGCCCAGGGCCTCACCGGCGGGGTGTTGTTGAATCTGGGCGGCATTGTCGGCGGCACCTTGTTCAGCTGGCTGGCCCTGCGTGCGCGCCTGTCGTGGCTGACCGCCGGCGCACTGGTCATCGTGGCCGTTGCAATGGTCGCCTTCGGGCTGAGCAGCACGGTGCTCAGCTGGGCATTTGTCTTTGCATTGCTCACCGGCGCGGCGCTGAGCGCCGCGATGGGGGGAGCGTATGCGATTGCCCCGGTGCTCTACGCCGCGTCGGTGCGTTCCACTGGCATGGGCTGGGCGATCGGCGTGGGGCGCCTTGGCGCCATCTTGTCGCCACTGGGCGCCGGGGTAGTGCTGGATGCCGGATGGTCGCCTGCCATGTTGTATCTGGCCTGCAGCGTGCCCTTGCTGTTCGCCGCCGGCGCCGTGCTCGCGATGCGGTTGCCGGAGCGTTGAACTGCTCGGTTGCCGCCGTACCCGGCGTCGCGGCCCGGCTCGCCCAGACCGGGGCACGGACCAAAGAAATCGTGCCAAGTGCCGATAACCACACAGACCGCCAAGTCGTGGCGGGCTCTTCGTGGACATTGTGCAGACCAGTGCCGGCATGCTCAGAACCATCGACTCAGATCAACTCCGCCCCGGCATGTATGTCTACAAGCTGCTGGGCGCGTGGGTGCATCATCCGTTCTGGAAGACGTCGTTCCTGGTCGATTCCGACGATGTAGACAAGATCCATGACAGCCGCATCGAGCAGCTGGTGATCGATACCGCGCGTGGGCTGGATGTGGAAGCGCCCGCACCGTCTGGCGCGCACGCCGAACCGGACACGTCGCCGCGCCCCGCGCCTGCTTCGGAGCCTGCCGCGCCAGAACCGCCGGAGCCTGGCGCACCGCCGCGTAGCGCGCGTACCAACAGCGTCACCGCTCAGGTCGGCATCGAAGCCGAGGTGGTGCGCGCACGCCGTATTTTCGAAGACGGCCGCGACATGGTCGAGGCGATGTTCCGCGATGTGCGGCTCGGGCGCACTGTGGACACCGAGGCGGCCATGCCGTTGGTGGAAGCCATCAACGACTCGGTACTGCGGCATCCGCAGGCATTGATCAGCGTGGCGCGGCTCAAGACCGCCGACGATTACACCTATCTGCATTCGATGGCGGTGGCCGGCTTGATGAGTGGGTTGGCGCGTCAGCTCGGCCTACCCGAGGCGCAAGTGGTGGAAGCGGCGATGGGCGGCCTGTTGCACGACATGGGCAAGGCGGTGACGCCGCTGGAGATCCTCAACAAGCCCGGCCGGCTCACCGCCGAAGAAATGGACGTGATGCGCCGGCATCCGCTGGATGGCCATCGGCTGCTGGTGGCCGGCGGCGTGCAGAACGCGGTTGTGCTGGAAATCGCGCTGCATCACCACGAAAAAATGGATGGCAGCGGCTACCCCAATCAATTGGTGGGCGAACATATTTCGTTGATGTCGCGGATGGGGGCGGTGTGCGATGTCTACGACGCCATCAGCTCGGACCGGCCGTATAAACGCGGCTGGGATCCGGCCGAATCGCTCAAGCAGATGGCTTCCTGGAAGGGCCATTTCGATCCGACGATTTTCCAGGCCTTCGTGCGTCGGCTGGGCATCTATCCGGTCGGCTCGCTGGTGCGGCTGGAGTCGCAAAAGCTCGCGGTGGTGATCGAGCAGACGCCCGATTCGCTGCTCAAGCCCAAGGTTCGCGTGTTCTATTCGGCCAAGTTGCGCAGCCACGTGCTGGTGCAGGACATCGACCTGTCGCGCCCGGACTGCCAGGACCGCATCGCGCAGATGGAAAGCCCCACCGATTGGGGCTTCCGCGATCTCGAAAAACTCTGGTTGCCGTAAGCGGCTGCGTCGGTGCCGTGCCGGCAGGGACGCCTGCAGTGGCGCGCCTTGCGCCATGCGCGCCGCCCACCGTGGCGTCACCCTGACTGAGAACTCAACGGCACGCCCTGTGACGTGCTTGCGGCATTCGCCGCCCCCAGGCCGGCGAGCACTTGCCGGCGAGCGGACGCGACCATGCTGCGCTGCAGCTTGGCAATGTAGTTATGATCAATAACTATTGCGGAACGCAATCACTTACCAACCGGAACCATGTCCAGTCTTGCCTGGATCACCGCCGCCCCACGCCATCCGCAGCGCGCCGTCGCTGCCTGGCGCCCGCATGGAAGGGTGGTGCGGCGGACATGCGCACAGCGCATGCACCGGCAGCGTGGGCGTCCGCATCGGCAGGCCTGGTCATGTCTACAATGCGGCGCACGCCGGAAATCGGCGTTGCGGATGGCTCGCATCACGCGGACCGGTCCGCCCGCTGCCTTCGTCGCGAGAACCGCCATGCCCGTCACCGCCCCTGCTGCGCCCTTGCCCGATGCTGTCACCACGGTGGATCAGGCGCGCCTGCTGCGGTTGCTGGGATATCGCATCACCCGCACCGAGTTGCTGGTGCGGCGGATGTTCCAGGAGTGCGTGGCGGCGTTCGACCTCAAGCCGGTCGACTTCTCGCTGCTGATGCTGGTGGATGGCAACCCGGGCATCAACCAGCGCCAGATCGGCGATGTGTTGCACGTGTCGCCGCCGAATCTGGCGATCGTGGTGGCCAGACTGGTCAAGCGTCGCCTGCTGCGGCAGGTGCGTGGGCGGCAGGACCGGCGCATGCAGCATCTATCGCTGACCGCGGCCGGTGCCGCGCTATTGACCGCCGCCGAAGCCGAAGTGCTGCGCATGGAAAAGCAGCTCAGTGCGGTGCTCGGTTCCAGCGAAGCACCGCTGTTGCGCGCCCTGGATCGTCTGGACCGTCTGGACACGCCATAACCCGCGTCCGTCGGCCTGCTGCCCGGCAGCGACGCTCAACGAACGTTTCGATTGCCTGTTCGCCAACGCCTGTCTGCCGTGGACGTCAGCAATGCGGCGTCCGGCACCAGCGTCGATTTTAAGTACGTCCATGTGTTCTAGCGCCGGCACAGCTGGCTCCTTCGGAGAATGGCAATGAATTTACAGAACAAGACGATCGTGGTGACCGGTGTGGCGTCGGGCATCGGCGCGGAGGTCGCACGGCTGGCACGATTTCATGGCGCCAAGGTGATCGGTGTCGATCGCACGCCAGTGCAGATGACACTGCACGGCTTTCATCAAGCCGATCTGGGCGACCCGGCATCCATTGATGCGCTCGTACAGGCCTTGCCGGACCACATCGATGCATTGGCCAACGTGGCCGGCGTGCCGGGCACCGTGCCGCCGGATGTGGTGGCGCGCGTGAACTATCTGGGTCTGCGTCATCTGAGCCAGGGCTTGCTGCCGCGCATCGTGTCGGGCGGCTCCATCATCAATGTGGCTTCCATTCTGGGGGCAGAATGGCCGCAGCGTCTGGACCTGCATAAGCAACTGGCCGCGGCCGAGAGTTTCGAGAGCGGCAGCGCATGGCTGGCCGCGCATCCGGTGGCCCACGACACGTGCTATCAATATTTCAAGGAGGCGTTGATCGTGTGGACCCTGCTACAGTCGCGGCCCTGGTTCGCCGATCACGGCGTGCGCGTCAACAACGTGTCGCCGGGCCCGGTGTTTACCCCGATCCTGGGCGATTTCGCCGCCATGCTCGGCGAGGAGCGCGTCAAGGAAGATGCCAAGCGCATGACCCGCCCGGCGTATGCCGACGAAGTGGCCGAGGCCATCGTGTTTCTCGCGTCCGACGCAGCCCGCTGGATCAATGGCATCACCCTGCCGGTCGATGGCGGGCTGGCTTCCACTACGCTCTAAACCCACACGTTTTTTAGCAGGAGGCTGGACCATGAATGCTCTTTCCAGCGCAGCGACCGCTGCGACCGACACCCCCGCGTGGCATGGCTGTCTCTTCAATGGCGAATGGGTGCCCGGTCACGGCGGCAACTTGCCCATTTATGAGCCGGCAACCGGCGCCTTGTTGCATGAAGTCAGCAAGGCCGACCTGGCCGATGTCGCTGCCGCTATCGCACAGGCCAAACAGGCGCAGCGCGCCTGGGCGGCCACGCCGCCGCGCGAACGTGCGGCGGTCTTTCATCGCGCCGCGCAGGTGATGCAGGCACGCAGTGCCGAAGCCACGTTGCTGATTGCGCGCGAAACCGGCGGCATCCTGCCCAAGGCTCAGCGCGAGGTGGACGAATCGGTGGTGTTCTACCAGCAGGCTGCTGGACTGCCGCTGCAGGCCAGCGGCCAGGTGTTGCCGACGTCTGCCGGCCAACTCAGCCTTGCGCGTCGTCTGCCATTGGGTGTGATCGCGGTGATTTCGCCGTTCAATTTCCCGCTGATTCTGTCGCTGCGCTCGGTGGCGCCGGCATTGGCAATGGGGAATGCGGTGATTCTCAAGCCCGACCCGCGCACGCCCTACACCGGTGGCGTGATCATTGCGCAGGTACTGGAAGAAGCCGGCCTGCCGAAAGGCTTGCTGCATGTGCTGCACGGCGATGCGCAGATTGGCCAGGCACTGGTCGAGTCGCCGGATGTGCCGATGATCGCCTTCACCGGCTCCACGGCTGCCGGCCGTCGTATCGGCGAAATTGCCGGACGCCATCTGAAGAAAGTGTCGCTGGAGCTGGGTGGCAACAACGCGGTGATCGTGCTCGACGACGCGGATCTGGACAAGGCCGCCTCGGCCATCGCATTCGGCTCCTACATGCATCAGGGCCAGATCTGCATGGCCACCGGACGCGTGCTGGTGCAACGCAGCGTGGCGCAGGCGCTGACAACGCGGCTGGCCGAAAAAGCGCGCCATTTGCCCGTGGGCGATCCGGTCAGCGGCACCGTTGCATTGGGTCCGATCATCGACCAACGCCAGCTGCAGCGCATCATCGACATCGTCAGCGATAGCGTCGCCGCCGGGGCGGTGGTCGAGGCCGGCGCCACCAATGAAGGCCTGTTCTATGCGCCAACGGTGTTGTCCAACGTGCGCCCAGGCATGCGCGTGTTCGACGAAGAAGTGTTCGGCCCGGTCATCAACATCACTGTGTTCGACACCGATGAAGAAGCTGCTGCGTTGGCCAACCAAGGCGAGTACGGGCTGGCGGCAGGCATTCTGTCGGCATCGGTCTCGCGGGCGCTGGCGTTGGGCGAGAAGTTGCACACCGGTCTGCTGCATATCAACGACCAGACCGTGGCCGATGAGGTCGTCAATCCGTTCGGTGGCACCGGTGCGTCTGGCAATGGCACCAGCGTCGGTGGCCCGGCCGATTGGGAGCAGTACACGCACTGGCAATGGCTGACGATCAAGAACGACGTGCCGCAGTATCCGTTCTGATCGCACTGGCTTGGTGATGGAGTGGCTGACTCGGCCTTCTCCATCGCTGCACGATGACGGTATGGTGCCGGGCCTATTTACCTTCGTTTCTTGTGTAGGCCTGGCACTGCCTTTT
>NZ_FLTX01000042.1 GCF_900092025.1 Xanthomonas bromi | reverse complement strand
ACAGGCGGTCGGATTGACCGAGGCCGTGGCGGTCTTCAAGACCGAGCACAGCACCACCAGCAACGTTCGCACGGCGCCCGTCGCCAAGCCGGCGCCGGCTGTGCGCGCCAAACTGACCACCGTCGGCGGCAGCGCAGCCGCCAGGCCACGCGCGGTTGCTGCTGCGACGACCGGCGAGAGCAGCTGGCAGGAGTTCTGACCGACAAAGCCTGGCATCGGTGGAGTGCCCTCCGATGCCATCTGCGCCAGGTCTCCGCTCCGCACACATCAGTCGTTGGAACACACCAGGGCCCGACCGAGCACATGCAGCCCGCATGCGCTTGGTCGGGCCCGCATTGCATTGATGGGTCCGGCTGGCGATGCGCCGGACTGTCGCACCGTCACCGGGTGCGGTCAGCTGACGGGACCCTCGCCTACGGCCGAGACACGGCGCTCATCGGCTAGCGCCCCTTTGCGATCAATCACTTACCCATACACAGCATGGCGGCCCCTGGGACCCATGCCGGCATGCACGACAGGCACCCTTCCCTGCGCACGCCGCTTCATGGTGCCTGGCGTCGCCAACCACCTGACCTGCATCGCCGAGGGCTGCCCCGGATTCTGTGAGCGATGCCAGCTATAACAAATCATAAATACCGGACTCAAGTATAGGACCGGGTCGCCGTTACCGGCCCTGCAACCGGGACGGTGCCGGCGCTCGCTACCAGCGCGAGCGATGGGCGTCATGCCGCCGTCCCCCATTGCAGCGGATGCCGAGCGTGATTGCGAGGCGGCCGCCGTTGCACCGGATCGCCCCCTTATCACCCTACCCGGCAGAAATTTTTCATGATCGGTTTTCTCCAACGCTATAACGTCGGCACCCGCCTTTCCGCCGCGTTCGGCTTCCTGATCTTGCTGTCCTGCGGCCTGGTGGTCGCCGGCCTGATGACCTTGGCGCAAGCGCGTGGGCGCCTGGACTCCATCGTCAAGCGCAATATGACGATCCTCGAATATGTCAGCGAGATGCGTAACGCCAGTGCGATCATCTCCATCCAGCTGCGCAATATCGTGCTGCCGACCACGCAGGAAGAGAACATCGGCTTCGCCAAGATCATCGATCAACAGCGGACGTATTACAGCGAACTCCACAACAAGCTGTACGCCATCCCGCCGTCCAACGCCGCCGGCGCCGAAATGCGTCGTCAGATCGATCTTGCACGCGAAAAAGCCCGTGTCGTCAATCAGCAGGTGCTGGACCTGGGCATGAACGACAAGCCCGATGAGGCGCTCAGGATGCTGATGCAGCAGGCGGTACCGGCGAACCAGCAATGGCAGGACGCGCTCAATGCGTATTCCGCGCGCCAGCGCACCCGCGGCGCCACCGCCTTTGCCGATGCCAATACCGCGATGGATCATGGCCGGGCGCTGCTGATCGCCGGCGGCCTTGCGGTGCTTGTGATCAGCAGCCTGTTGGCCTGGCTGATCACCCGCAGCCTGACCCAGCCCCTGCACCGTGCCACGCGCGCCGCCGAGGCCATTGCCGAAGGCCGCCTGGACAGCGACGTGCGCACCACCGCCACTGACGAACCCGGCCGGCTGCTCAGCGCCATGGCCAAGATGCAGGCGCAATTGCAGCGTTTCTCCAGCGAAACCGCGCGGATGATCGAGCTGCACGCCGACAAGGACATGGCCCACCGCATGCCGCAGGACTTCCCCGGCGTCTACGGCGACCTGAGCAAGGGCATCAACACCATGATGTTCGAACACCTGGACGCCATCGTCGATGCGATCGAGGTCCTCAACCAATACGCCCACGGCGATCTGCGTCGCGATGCACGGCGCCTGCCGGGTAGCCGCGCGGTGCTGCACGAATCGATGGATGCGGCCAAGGCCAGCTTGCTGGCGATCAATACCGAGATCAAGCGACTGGCCAGCGCCGCCGCAGCCGGCGATTTCAGCGCCCGCGGCGATGCGCAGCGGTTCGAGCACGATTTCCTTCGCATGGTGCAGGACCTCAACGCGATGATGGAGGTCAGCGACACCAGCCTGGGCAAGCTGTCGGCACTGTTGCAGTCGATCGCCGCCGGCGACCTCACTGCGCGCATGAACGGCAATTTCAACGGTGTGTTCGCCACCATGCGCGATGACGCCAACGCCACCACCGAACAGCTCACCCGCATCGTCGTGCGGATTCAGAGCGTGGCGGGCAACATCAGCGCAGCCACGGGCGAAATCGCCGCCGGCAACCAGGATCTGTCGCAGCGTACCGAACAACAGGCCGCCAACCTGGAAGAGACCGCCGCGTCGATGGAAGAGCTCACCTCTACCGTCAAGCAGAACGCCGAAAGCGCACGTCAGGCCAACCAGCTTGCGATCGGCGCGGCCGGCGTGGCCTTGCAGGGCGGCGAGATCGCCAGCAAGGTGGTCGACACCATGAGCGGGATCGAATCCTCGTCCAAGAAGATCGCCGCCATCATCTCTGTGATCGATGGCATCGCCTTCCAGACCAACATCCTGGCCTTGAACGCAGCAGTGGAAGCCGCACGCGCCGGCGAACAGGGCCGCGGCTTCGCAGTGGTGGCCTCGGAAGTGCGTACCCTGGCACAGCGTTCGGCCGGTGCCGCCAAGGAGATCAAGGACCTGATCGACGACTCGGTGCAGCGCGTGGCCGAAGGCTCGCTGCTGGTGCGCAGCGCCGGTACCACCATGGCCGAGATCGTCTCCAGCGTGCAGCGCGTCACCGACATCATGGGTGAGATTTCCGCGGCCTCGCAGGAGCAGTCGTCGGGCATCGAACAGGTCAACCAGACTGTCACCCAGATGGACGAAACCACCCAGCAGAATGCCGCGCTGGTGGAAGAAGCCACGGCTGCCGCACGCGCACTGGAAGAACAGGCGGTCGGATTGACCGAGGCCGTGGCGGTCTTCAAGACCGAGAGCAACGACGCAGCGTCTGTATCGCGTGCGGCAGCCCCACGCACGTCAGCGGTTCCCGCCGTTAAGGCGACCGTGGTCGCAGCTGTTCGTCCCCCGGCCTCCAAGCCACGCGCCGTGGTCGCTGCGCCCAGCAATGACAGCAGTTGGCAGGAATATTGAGCAGATCGACAGCACTGACTGAACTTGCCTGGTCGGCAGCAATGCCGACCAACTAAAGGCCTGCAAGCGATCGGCCGATAGTCTGCTTATGTCAATGAGAAGTACCGATGACCACCTCTCCCACCCTGTTGCCGCAAACCGTTCCAGTTTCGCCCCGCCGCTGGACCAGCCGTTGGGACGACCTGGCCATCGCCAGGAAACTCGGCATCATCGGCGTGCTGGCGTTGGTGGGGCTGGTGATACCGGTGACGCTCTACAGCGGCAAGCTCGACGAAAGCGTCGCCATCAGCAGCAACGAATTGCGCAGCTACGCGCCGCTTGGCCAAATGCTGGGCCTGATTACCGACCTGCACGCCGCACACGTGGATAGCGGTCGCACCGCCAGTGCCGCCGCACAGCGCGCCGAGCGCGATCTCACCCAACTGCTCGCCACCACTTCCAGCTTGCCCGGCTTCGAACGCAGCCAGAAGGAATTGCGGGCACTGCAGCAGCGCCACGTTGCCAGCACGGCCCCTGATGGCTATGCCGCCGTGAGCGAACACGCCTTCGCCGCGCTCGATGCGTTGCGCGACGACAGCCAGTTGGTCTACACCCCGTATATCGAAAGCTACCACTTGGTGGTATCCACGCTGATCTACAGCCCCGACGCCACCGAATCGCTGACCCGTCTGGACGCCGCCAGCGACCCGTCGCAGGCCGGCGACAGCCGCGCCATGCTGCGCGAGCAGCTCAATCAGCTTGCCCGAAACCATGTGCGTTTCCGACACGAACTGGACAAGGCGATTGGCCTGCTGGAACAGCCCGACCCCGCCCTGGCCGATGCTGCCAAGACCGAAGCCACGCGGGCAAGCGCGGCACTGGTCGCGCTCGACACCGCGTTGAATGGCAGCGATGCGCAGGCGGACACACAGTGGAATGCTGCGCTCGATGCGCTTGGCCAGACCATGCAGGAACTCAGCCACGTTTCCTTGCAGGCGCTGCAGCGGCAATCCGAACGTCACCTGGTCGACGCACGCAACGCGATGCGCGAAGCGATTGCCGGCCTGTTGGTGCTGGCGCTGCTGATCGCCGCGCTGGGTTGGTACACCTTGTCGCGCCTGACCCGCAATGTGCGCCGCGCCGCGGCAGTCGCGGCCAATATCGCGCATGGCCAGTTGGACGATCTTGTCGTGGCAGCCGACCGCGACGAAACCGGACAGTTGCTCACCACCATGCGCCGGATGCAGGAACAACTGCAGTGCGTGCTGAGCGCGCAAAGCGACATGGCGCAGCGCCACGATGCCGGCCAGATCAGCTACCGCATGCAGGCAGACGACTTCCCCGGTGCCTACGCCACCATGGTGCGCGAGACCAATGCGCTGGTCGGCTCGCACATCGCAGTCAAGCTGAAACTCGCGCAGATCATGTCGCGCTACGCCATCGGCGACCTGAGCCAGGACATGGACCGTCTGCCCGGCGAGAAGGCCGTGCTCAGCGACACCATGGATACCGTCAAGGCCAACCTGTCGGCGATGAACAGCGAGATCAAGCTGCTCGCGCAGGCGGCGGCCAATGGCGATTTCGGCGTGCGCGGGGACGCGCAGCGCTTCCAGTACGACTTCCGTGCGATGGTGGACAGTCTCAATCAATTGATGGCCACTGCCGACGCCAATCTGCAGGCGCTCTCGAAGGTATTGCAGGCGATTGCGGCAGGCGATCTCACCACCGGCATGCACGGCAACTTCCACGGCGTGTTCGCACGCATGCGCGACGACGCCAACGCCACCGTGGCGCAGCTGGCCGATATCGTCGGGCGCATCCAGGTTTCCACCGATGCCATCAACGACGCCGCCAGCGAAATTGCCTCTGGCAATCAAGACCTGTCACAGCGCACCGAACAGCAAGCCGCCAATCTGGAAGAAACCGCGGCCTCGATGGAAGAGCTCACCTCCACTGTGCGCAACAACGCCGAACATGCGCGCCGCGCAAACCAGTTGGTGGTGAGTGCGGCCACGGTCGCCTCGCAAGGCGGTGCGGTGGTGGGTGAGGTCGTGGGCACCATGGCCGGCATCCAGGTCGCCTCCAAGAAGATCGCCGACATCATCAGCATCATCGACGGCATTGCGTTCCAGACCAATATCCTCGCCTTGAACGCTGCGGTGGAAGCCGCGCGCGCCGGTGAGCAAGGTCGTGGCTTTGCGGTGGTGGCCAGTGAGGTCCGCATGCTGGCACAGCGCTCGGCTGGCGCGGCAAAGGAGATCAAGCACCTGATCGAGGATTCGGTCAGCCGTGTCGAACACGGCAACCAGCTGGTGGGCCAGGCCGGTCGCACCATGCAGGACATCGTCGATTCGGTGCAGAGCGTCACCGCCATCATGCAGGAAATCGGCGAGGCCTCGCAGCAGCAGTCGCAAGGTATCGAACTGGTCAGTCAGACCATCGCACAGATGGATCAGGCGACCCAGCAGAACGCCGCACTGGTGGAAGAAGCCACTGCCGCCGCCCGTTCGATGGAAGAACAGGCGCAGCAATTGCGCGATGCGGTCTCCGTGTTCCAGTTGCAGGCCGAGCCTGCACACAGCCAGCTGGGTCGCGCTGCCTGAGGCAACGTCTGGCGGCATGTCTGCATCGGGGGCAGTGCGCGGCCGGATGCGTCCCGCATCGGCGCTGACCGCACCCTTCATCGGTCAGGCAACGGCGCGACCAGGACACCCACGCATTGCAAAGCCGCAAGGAACTCCAATGCCCGCCCTCTTTCGGGCGCGTGAGAAAGAAGTGAAAACATAAATTCCGAAAACCGCCGAGGTGCCCGCGTGACACGGGTTTTCAGGTGGTTCTGCACACCAGCTTCATCTCGGTGACGCCTGCCCATACGCTCGCGATCTTGTCGGTTCAGTGGCCATGACGATTGCCGTTACCAATCTTAAGCGTGCATACCTGCCCTGCAATCGATGACGCCGCGACCATTGTGTCGCACGCATCGATGGATCGGTTCGACGCAAGCCCGCATCGGCGCCACCAGCGTACCCAGTACACCAACGCGCCCAGCGCATCACCCCTTTTCTGCCTATCGCTCCCGAGATTCCAACCATGATCGCTCTTCTACAACGGTACAACGTCGGCAAGCGCCTCACCTTCGCCTTCGGCACGCTGATCCTGCTGTCCTGCGCTCTGGTCGTCGCAGGCCTGCAAACGCTGGCGCAGGCCCGCCAGAGCCTGGATACGCTGACCAATCGCAACATGGTCATCGTCCAGCGTCTGCAGGAAATGAACAACGCGGTGTCGGTCATTGCCGTGCAGTTGCGCAACATCGTCTTGCCGACGAGCGATGAAGAAGACCATCGCTCCGTCGCGATCATCGAAGAACAGCGCAACATCTACCAGGAGGCGCACGACAAGCTCTACACCTTCCCGGCCACGTCCGTGGGCCAGGCGCTGCGTGAGAAGATCGACGCGAACAACAAGGCGGCCAGCGCGTTCAACCAGCAGGTGGTCGATCTGGGTCTTGCCGACAAGAACGAAGAAGCCATGCCGCTGCTGTTGCAGCGTGCAGCACCCGCCACGCAAGCATGGCAGGACGCATTGCTGGAGTATTCGGCACTGCAGCGCCAGCGCGCCCAGGAAGCCAATGCGCTCGCCATCACGGCCATGACGCGCGGCCGTGCCATGTTGATCGGTGGTGGCCTGGCGGTGGTGCTGATCAGCGGCATGCTCGCCTTGCTGATCACCCGTAGCCTGGTGGTGCCGCTGACACGCGCAACCCGCGCTGCCGAAGCCATTGCCCAGGGTAATCTGGATAACGACGTCAGCACGCAGTCCAACGACGAAACCGGCCGGCTGTTGCACGCCATGAACAGCATGCAGGGCCAGATACGCAACTTGATTGCCGCGCAGTTGGACATGGCCAAGCGCCATGAAGAAGGCCAGATCAGCTTCCGCCTGGATGCCGACGCATTCCCGGGCGATTTCGGCCGCATGGCCAGTCAAACCAACGAGCTCGTGGCCGCGCACATCAAGGTCAAGATGCAGACCATCCACCTGATCGGGCGTTACGCCATCGGCGACCTCTCCGAAGACATGCCGCAACTGCCCGGCGAGAAAGCCGCCATCACCACCGCGATGAACCAGGTCAAGCACAACCTGGCGACGATGAATACCGAGATCAAGCAGCTGGCGCAGGCCGCGGCGAATGGCGACTTTACCGCGCGCGGCAATACCGAGCAGTTCCAGTTCGACTTCCGCGTGATGGTGGAAAGCCTCAATACCTTGATGGCCACCGCCGATGGCAACCTGCAGTCGCTCTCAAGCGTGTTGCAGTCGATTGCTGCGGGCGACCTCACTGCACGTATGAGCGGCCAATACCAGGGCGTGTTTGCGCAGATGCGCGACGACGCCAATGCCACCGCCGAACAACTGGCCAGCATCGTCGGCCGCATCCAGGTCGCGGCCGACGCAATTGGTCTGGCCTCGGGCGAAATCGCCTCCGGTAACCAGGACCTGTCGCAGCGCACCGAACAGCAGGCCGCCAATCTGGAAGAAACCGCGGCATCGATGGAAGAGCTCACTTCCACCGTCAAGCAGAATGCCGAACACGCCAGCCAGGCCAACCAGCTCGCCATTGGCGCCGCTGCGGTCGCCTCGCAAGGCGGCGATGTGGTGGCGAAGGTGGTCACCACCATGTCCGACATCCAGGGCTCGTCCAAGAAGATCGCCGAGATCATCAGCGTCATCGACGGGATCGCCTTCCAGACCAACATCCTGGCCTTGAACGCGGCGGTGGAAGCGGCGCGTGCCGGCGAACAGGGCCGTGGTTTTGCGGTTGTCGCCTCAGAGGTACGCACGCTGGCGCAGCGTTCGGCCGGCGCGGCCAAGGAGATCAAGCACCTGATCGACGACTCGGTCGAGAAGGTCACGCAAGGCGCAACGCTGGTCGATCAGGCCGGCTCCACCATGGCCGAGATCGTTGCCAGCGTGCAGCGCGTCACCAACATCATGGGCGAGATCTCCTCAGCCTCGCAGGAACAGTATTCGGGTATCGAGCAGGTCAACCAGACCGTGACACAGATGGACGAAACCACACAGCAGAACGCCGCCTTGGTGGAAGAAGCCACGGCCGCCGCACGCGCGATGGAAGAACAGGCCCAGCAGCTGACCGAAGCGGTGGCGGTGTTCAAGGTCGCCGCACAGGCACCGGTGGCGCGTCAGTTGTCGGCCATTGCCAGCGCACCGGCCAATGCCCGCTTCGCACCGGGCCCGGCAGCGCGTGTCACCGCGGCGGCCGCATCGCCCCGTCGCAGCCCGACGAGCAACGCCACATCGGCCACGGATCTGTCCGATTGGCAGGAGTTCTGATCGCGCAGACGTTCTGATCGCGACAGCATCGCCACGACAGTCCGTATCAAACGGCTGTCGTGGCACTGCGCGAACGCCGCGTCCGGCGCGCAGCCACGGCGTGCGACGTGTGCAACATGTGAAGCCAACGCAAACCGACACCTTTTGCGCTCGCACGAACTCACCGAAAACAGCATTTTCTAACGGCAGAAACGCAGAATTCTGCCTAGTCCGGACATCGGGTCGCGCTCATCCGCACGCGCCCATCACGTGTCTGAGAACCCGCTTTACCAACTTGCCCAGCCCACTCAATCGACTGCAGCTCGCGCCGTTACCAGAGGGCGTGATGACATACAGAGGCGAGCGCAGCGCGCTTTTCTGGACCGTCGACGCAACAGCCTTCCACCTTCTTGAGTCGAGCGATCCCATGACCTCCGTTTTATTACGTTTCAATGTCGGGCCGCGCCTGGCTGCCGCCTTCACCGTGCTGATCCTGCTTTCCGGGTGCATCGCCGTTATCGGCTATCGCGGGCTGACCTCTGCACGTGCGCTGGTGGATGCCCTGGTGCACCAGAACATGACCAAGATCCGCCTCTCCAACGACATGATGAATGCCAACTACGTCATCGCCTCGGAGCTACGCAATGTGGTGTTGCCGACAAGCAACGAAGAAAATCTGAAATTCATCGCCTCCATCAAAGCGGCACGTGCCGATTACGGCAAGGCGCGCGATGCGCTGTATGCCATGCCGTCGTCGCCGCAGGGCCTGGATATCCGCGAAGAGATCGATCGCCTGACCCCGCAAGTGCGTGAATTGAACAACAAGGTCATCGCGCTGGTGACGTCCGGCCACACCGACCAAGCATTGCCGTTGCTGCTTACCCAAGCCGCGCCCGCGTTGGAGAAGTGGCAGGACAAGATCGCCGAGAACATCGCACTGCAGGACAAGCTCGCCGCCGAAGCGGCCGAAGCGGCGCTGCATTCGATGGACGATTCGCGCAAGTTGCTGGTGGGCGGTTCGCTGATGGTGGTGTTGCTGAGCGGCACCCTGGGCTTGCTGATCACCCGCAGCCTCACCCGGCCGCTGAGCCGCGCCACCCGCGCCGCCGAAGCGATTGCCGACGGCAAACTCGATAACGCCGTGCACAGCGATGCCAGCGACGAAACCGGCCGCCTGCTGCAGGCCATGGACAAGATGCAATCGCAGGTGCGCAACCTGATCACCGCCCAGCTGGACATGGCAAAGCGCCACGATGCCGGCCAGGTGAGCTTCCGCATGGATGCCGGCGCATTGCCCGGCGAGTACGGCCGCATGGCCAGCGACACCAACGCGCTGGTCGACAGCCATGTCAAGGTCACCGCACGCCTGGCACAGATCATGGGCCGTTACGCGATCGGCGACCTCAGCGACGACATGGATGCCCTGCCCGGCGAACAAGCCAAACTCACCGAGACCATGGCGCAGGTCAAACGCAACCTGGCAGCGATGAATCAGCAGATCAAACAGCTGGCGCAAGCCGCTGCTGCTGGCGACTTCAGTGCACGTGGCGATGCGGCGCAGTTCCAGTACGACTTCCGCATCATGGTCGAAAGCCTCAATCAACTGATGGCCACGGCCGATGGCAGCCTGCAATCGTTGTCGGGCATGTTGCAGGCGATTGCCGCGGGCGATCTGACCGCGCGCATGGACGGCGATTTCCAGGGCGTCTTCGCACAGATGCGCGACGACGCCAATGCCACCGCCACGCAGTTGGCCAGCATCGTCGGGCACATCCAGACCTCGGCGGTCTCGATCAATGCGGCCGCCAGCGAAATCGCCGCAGGCAATAACGACCTGTCGCAGCGCACCGAGCAGCAGGCCGCCAATCTGGAAGAAACCGCGGCCTCGATGGAAGAGCTCACCTCCACCGTCAAGCAGAATGCAGAAGGCGCACGGCAAGCCAATCAGCTCGCGATCGGCGCGGCCAGCGTGGCCTCGCAAGGTGGCGAGGTGGTCGGCAAGGTCGTCGACACCATGGCCGGCATCCAGGCCTCGTCGAAGAAGATCGCCGACATCATCAGCGTCATCGACGGCATCGCATTCCAGACCAATATCCTGGCCTTGAATGCCGCCGTGGAAGCTGCGCGTGCCGGTGACCAGGGTCGCGGCTTTGCGGTGGTGGCCAGTGAAGTGCGCACGCTGGCACAGCGTTCGTCCGCCGCCTCCAAGGAGATCAAGGACCTGATCGGCGATTCGGTGCAGCGCGTCGCCGACGGCTCGCAGCTGGTAGACCAGGCCGGCCGCACCATGGCCGACATCGTGTCTTCGGTGCAGCGCGTCACCGACATCATGGGCCAGATTTCCGCTGCCTCGCAGGAACAATCGGCTGGCATCGAACAGGTCAATCTCACCGTCACGCAGATGGATGAGGCCACCCAGCAGAACGCTGCACTGGTGGAAGAAGCCACCGCCGCTGCACGGGCGATGGAAGAACAGGCGCAGCAACTCACCGAGGCCGTTGCGGTGTTCAAGATCGATGCGAACGCGCCGCTGGCACGCAAGTTGTCGGTGATCGCCGGTGCCGCGGGCAACCAGCGGCACGCGGCACGCCCTGCTCCACGTGCAGCATTCGCAACCGCGACACCGCGCCGCGTCGTGGCCAGCCCGTCCACCTCGACGGTTGCCGCTGGCGATTGGAAGGAGTTTTAAGCGGCAGCGCTGCGCCTCATCGGTCGCCGGTCGTCGTCGGCGACCGGCGCGGAACCGGCGAGTCCTTGCAGTCGCATCCACCGCCCTACCCAGCCTCACCAGGCAGGTGCAGCGGCCGATGCACGTTTCACGCACCACCGTTGTCAGCAACACAGAACGATTCGAGAGTCTTTGATCCGCGCTCCGCAGATCTTATGGGCCGCTTCCCTTGCGAGGGGAAGCGGCCTTTTTTTGCTTCTGTCCCCTGCAGGCCACCGACCGAACGTCATGAGCCGTCCTCAGACGGGGACCGCGTGCAGCAACCGATGCCGAGGAGTACGATTCCGAGCCGCGATCGCTTGGCGGCTGCGTCGCCGTCGTGCTGGCTGCCCAGCATCTCGGCCGGGACGCGCAGCAAGGTCAGCGTTATGCGAGCCGCACCGGTCCGTCCAAGCCCGCACGCCATCCAGATTTCACCCAGAACTTACAATTCACAACGGACCGCTCACCGCCCCAAACCGCTTTCAACGGCCTAATAGTGAATGCGCTGCCCAATTTTGTGCTGATTTCAAAAGAAGCAATCAATTTTTGGCATAAACAGCCCCTATTCAGCTCACGCATTCGTAACGCCCTCCCCCGGGCAAGGTCGATCCCTCATGCATTCATTCAACCGCCTATCGGTCGGAACGCGGCTCTCCGCACTGCTCACTCTGGTCATCGCCAGTTAGCTGGGCCCGCTGGCCCTGGCCATCTACCGCCAGTCCGCTGGCGACATCGAATCGCAGGGCAAGGCCGAACTGCGCTCCAGCACCCGGCTGATGCAGCAGTCGGTGGCGATGTACGACGTCACCCTCAGCGAGGGCACTCTGCGCCTGGGCAGCGTCTTCGACGACATGCTTCCCACCGGTGCGCGCGAACTCGATCGCGCCAGCACCGTCGCCATCGGCGAGCAGAACACCCCGTCGCTGCGCGCCGGCAAGCAGGCGCTGAATCTCCATTTCGACGCAGTCGACCGCTTTGCCAAGGCGACCGGCGGCGTCGCCACGATCTTCGCGCGTACCGGCGACGACTTCGTGCGCATCACCACCTCGCTGCGCAACAAGCAGAACCAACGCGTCATCGGCACCTTGCTGGATCGCAAGGGCAAGGCCTATGCCGCGCTGTCGCAAGGCAAGGCCTTCACCGGCCAGGCGCAGCTGTTCGGCGAGCAGTACATGACCCACTACCAGCCGCTGCGTAATGCCGCCGGCGGGTTGATCGGCGCGCTGTTCGTCGGGCGCAACTACACCCAGGGCCTGGCCGCGCTCAAGGCCCAGGTCCGCACCACCAAACTGGGCCAGGACGGCTATTTCGTCATCGTCGACATGGCGCCGGGTGATCACCAGGGCCAGGTCATCGCGGGCCCGCCGGGCACCCCGGCCACGTTGGCGGCGCTGGTACCGGCCGGACAGCAGGCGCTGTTGCAGGCAGTGCTGGACGGCAAGCAGCCTGGCGCCAACCTGCAACTGCGCGATGCCAAGGGGGCCAGCCAGGCGTTCGAAGTCACCGCACAGCGCGCCGTGGCAGTGGGCAGTGATCGGCGCGCAGCCGCGCAGCGCCATCGACGGCCCGCTGGATGCGCTGATGGGCAGCATGCTGCTGTTCTCGCTGGTGGTGCTGGCGCTGTGTATCGCGGTGGTGTTCGTCGCCGCGCGCAAGATGGTCACCCGCCCGCTGCTGACAGTGGAACGCGTGCTCGGCGACGTGGCTGCCGGTCGCCTGGACAACCCCATCGAGATCGACCGGCACGACGAACTCGGCCGCCTGCTGCTCAACGCACGCACCATGCGCGACGACCTGCGCGCACGCCTGGAACGCGACCACCTGATCGCCAGCGAAGCACTGCGCGTGCGCACCGCGTTGGACGACGTCAGCACCAACGTGATGATCGCCGACGCCGACCGCCGCATTATCTACGTCAATCGCCCGCTGCAGCGCATGCTTTCCGAGATGCAGGACCGCGTACGGCACGACCTGCCCGACTTCGATGCCACGGCATTGAGCACGACCCGCATCGACCAGTTCCATCGCAACCCCGAGCAGGCACGCCTGCTGGAGCAACTCAAGAGCACCCACACCGCTCAGATCGAGATTGGTGGCCGCATCGTGCAGGAAGTGGTCAGCCCCGTCGTGGCTGCCACCGGCGAGCGCATGGGCTATGTGGTCGAATGGAGCGACCGTACCCAGGAAGTCCAGGTGGAACAGGAGGTCGCGCACGCGGTGGAGGCCGCCGCCGCCGGCGACCTGAGCGAACGGATCGACATCCGCGGCAAGCAAGGCTTCCTGTTGCTGCTGGCCCAACAGCTCAACACCTTGCTGGACAACAACGCAGACGGACTATCGCGCGTCTCGGCCCTGCTTTCGTCGCTGTCGCACGGCGATTTGACCGCCCGCATGGACGGCGAGCTGCAAGGCAGCTTCGCCACCATCCGCGACGACGCCAACGCCACCACCGACCAGCTGGCCGGCATCGTGCGCCGCATCAAGGACTCCTCGCTGACGATCAATTCGGCCGCCACCTAAATCGCCACCGGCAATGGCGACCTGTCGCGTCGCACCGAACAACAGGCGGCCGCGCTTGAAGAAACCGCTGCGTCGATGGAAGAGCTCACCGCCACCGTCAAGCAGAACGCCGACAACGCCGACCAGGCCAATCGCCTGGTGCTGGATGCTGCCGGCGTGGCGGCAAAGGGCGGCGATGTGGTGAACCGCGTGGTCACCACCATGGCCGACATCGATACCTCGTCCAAGAAGATCGCCGAGATCATCAGCGTCATCGACGGCATCGCCTTCCAGACCAACATCCTGGCCTTGAACGCGGCGGTGGAAGCGGCGCGTGCCGGCGAACAGGGCCGCGGCTTTGCCGTGGTCGCCTCGGAAGTCCGCACCCTGGCGCCGCGCTCGGCCAGCGCGGCCAAGGAAATCAAGCACCTGATCGAAGACTCGGTGACCCGCATCGGCAACGGCGCTGCACTGGCCTCCGAAGCCGGCAGCACCATGCAGCAGGTCGTCGGCGCGGTGCAGCGTGTGACCGACATCATGGGCAAGATCACCAGCGCGTCGCGCGAACAGGCAGCCGGCATCATCCAGGTCAACCAGACCGTGACCCAGATGGACGAAACCACCCAGCAAAATGCCGCGCTGGTGGAAGAAGCCACGGCCGCAGCGCGCTCGATGGAGGACCAGGCGGCTCAGTTGGTCGATGCGGTTGCCGTGTTCCGCCTGGAGCCGCAGGACCGTCTGAGCACCCTGTTGGCCAATGCACGCCACGCCTACAGCTGAGACGGCACGACGAGGTCTTGCAGCAGCGTCGAGGGCGTCGTGCCCTCGCCGCTCGCCAGACACGCTGCAAGGACATCCTGACAGTCTCGATGGCGGCATCCAGCCCATCAACGATCCCGCAAGCGGCAAGGACACCGCAGCAGACAGTGTGTTGGTGACTTCATTGAAGAGCGAAGACACCGCTGGAGCGGTGCCGGTAGCTCGCCGACACGATGCGCATCGACCCGCTCGCCGGGTTCTTCCCGCTCGCCGTCGCAAGACCTCGTCGCAAGGGTTTTGTCAGCCGCCTTAAAGATTTGGCTATGCCGCCGATATCAAGGCGACGCCGGGAGAACCCGTCTGGCGCCTTCCCGCTTCCACTGTGCCTGTGCCCATGTCCCAAGGCGATACCTCAGAGCTGGACCACAACACCGATCACCTTCCCGAAGGTGACGAACGCTACCTGCTGCGCAACAAGCGGCAGATCCGCGGATTGCTGCGCCAGCTACTCGACCAACGCGCCGTCGTGACCATGCATGTGGCCGGACGCGACTTGGCCGTGCCCACCGCCGTGTTGGACGTGGACGAGGACGACGACTGCGTGATCTTGGACGGCAGCCATAACGAGGCCTCCAACCGCGCCATCGAAGGCGCCAAATACCTGCTGTGTTATGCCCAACTGGAACGGGTCAACATCCGCTTCCGCCTGGAAAAGGTCGAGCGGATCGAGCGAGACATCCACGTCGCTTTTCGCGCCGACCTGCCCGACGCCCTGTACCACATGCAACGGCGCGAATCGTACCGGCTGGAAACCCCAATCACCGATTCGCCCATCTGCACCATCCGCGAGGAAACCACACAGGGCGAAGCGCTCAATCTGCAACTACGCGTCATCGACATCAGCAGCGGCGGCCTGGCGGTGTCTCTCACCGACGGCATGCCGTTGCTCGAACCGAACCGCACCTACCGCAACTGCCTCCTGCAATTGCCCGACACTGCGCCCATCACGCTACCGCTCACGGTGTGCAGCCAGTACAAGCAGACCCTGCCCAACGGCAGCGAAGGCTTCCGCATCGGCATGCAGTTCAGCGACCTGCCGCGCGGTGCCGACGAAACCATCCAGCGCTATATCTTCCGCGTCGACCGCCAGCGCAACGCGCGCAAGAGCGGCGTGTTCTGAACCCTCCCGCACCACGCGGGGCCGGCACCTAAAGTTGCGGCCCACCCCGCCGATGTTGCTAGGGCATCCCTCATCCGTCTCTGCTGCCGCAGTCCTGCCGCAACCTGACACTTAGCCGCAACGCCCGGAGTTTCCATGAACGATAAAAGCACTGCCACCGGCACCGGTGGTGAATTCCTCAGCTTCGCTTTGGGCGAAGAACACTACGGCGTGGACATCCTGAAAGTGCAGGAAATCCGCGGCTACGATTCGGTCACCCGTCTGCCCGACGCGCCCGACTACATCAAGGGTGTGATCAACCTGCGCGGCACCATCGTGCCGGTGATCGACCTGCGTCTGAAGCTGCGCCTGAAAGAAGCGCGCTACGACGCCTTCACCGTGATGATCGTGCTCAACGTCGAAGACCGCGTCGTCGGCATCGTCGTTGACAGCGTTTCCGACGTGATCCCGCTCAACGATGACCAGATCCGCCCCACGCCCGAGTTCGGCGCTGCGGTCGACACCCGTTTCATCTCGGGGATCGGCACCCAGGACGATCGCATGTTGATCCTGCTGGATATCGAAACCCTGCTGGACAGCACCGAGCTGGGTCAGCAACTGGTCGAAGAAGCCGCCTGAGTCAGGCGACTGAGCTACCTCGCCTGCGGTCGTCGCAGCGGTGGAGGTGTGCGGGAGCGAGGGTCTACGACCCGCCGCCCTGCACCCACCCACCGCTGCGACAGCCGCAACGCGTTATAGGTCAGCCCATCTACGACTATCGCGTGTCGGGAGCGTCCCTACAGGCGACACCCCACTCTTGTGAAATGTGATTCAAATCGCGTTTTCTGGATTCAAGTTGAACGGCGGCTAGCCGATAGCTGAATGGAAGCCCGCGTCCACATAACGGGTCACCGTTCGACTTTTGATTTCTGGAGAATCCCTGTGAAATTCCTGCTCTCGCTCCTCCCCGTCGCTGCTCTCGTGATCGTCGCTCCCTCGCTCTCGGCTCAGTCGCAGGAAATGATTCCGCCGGAAATGGCGACGCGCTTCGTCGGCAAGGACGGCATGGTGTGCGGCAAGGTCGAAAAGGCCAAGTACGCGCAAAGCTCGGAAGGCGAACCCACCTTCCTGTACATGGGCGGCATGTTCCCGCGCCACACCTTCTCCGCACGCATCGACGGCGCCAACCGCGGCAAGTTCAGCTTCGCCCCGGAAACGCTCGAAGGTAAGGACGTGTGCGTCCTCGGCAAGATCCAGCGCGACAGTTCGCGTGCCGAAATCGAAGTCAGCTCCCCGGCCAGCCTGAAGCTCGCCACCATCAAGTAATCGCCTCGTCCATCGCCACGCCCTCGCGCGTGGCGATGTGCTGTTGCGGCTATGCGGACTGACTTCTACGGGGAATCGTGTCAATGCAATGGATCAACAATCTGAAATTGATGCCCAAGCTGATGCTGGCGTTCGGCATCGTGCTGCTGATCATGCTCGTCCAGGGCATCATCGCCTATTCGGGTCTCGCCTCGCTCAATAACGTGACCCGCGATCTGGCCGGCAATACCATGTCCAGCGTGCGCGAAGCAGGCGATCTGCGCGGCATGCTCGGCGAATACCGGAATGCGTCTTATCAAAACCTGGTGCGCGCCAGCGATGCGGTCAAGCAGGAAGCCAAGGTCCGCGCCAAGCGGCTCAACGGCGAAATCGAAGCAACGATCAAGGGTTACACCCGCCTGATCGAAAGCCCGCAGCAGAAAACACTCTTCGACGTGTTCGTGGCCGACTGGAAGAAGGCCTCGGCCTCCTACGCCAGCGTCGATGAAATGATCGAGCTGAATCTGCCCGATGACGCCGTCGACACCTTCGTCGGCGAGACCCGCACCCTGCACAACAAGGCCAAGGATTCGCTGGCTGCGTTGATCGCCGAAGACAACCTGCTCGCGCAGGCTGCCAAGACCAAGGCCGAAAAGGTCCACGCCACGTCCGTCTCGCTGACCGTGATGGTGCTGCTGATCGGCATCGCTGGCGGCCTGGGGCTGGCGTTCCTGTTCGCCAGCTCCATCGTCAAGAGCATGCGCGGCGCGGTCACCACCGCCACCGAAATCGCCGGCGGCAAGCTGGACGGCCAGATCAACGCGCAGGGCCGGGACGAAGTGGGCGAGTTGATGCGCTCCATGCAGCGCATGCAGCGCGGCCTGAAGGAGCGCATCGAACGCGATCGCACCATCGCCGACGAAAACCTGCGTATCCGTACCGCACTGGACAAGTCCTCGACCGGCACCTTCATCACCGACACCGATCGGGTCATGATCTACGCCAACGAGGCGTTCCAGAAGCTGATCGCGCATTACGAAGGCAGCATCCGTCTGTCCTCGCCCGATTTTGAAGCCAGCAAGATCATCGGCCAGCACATCAGCTATCTCGGCCTGCCCGAACCGACCGTGCGCAACGCCATCGCAGCGTTGGAACGCGACGGTATCACCAGCTTCGAAGAGCGCTACGGCGAGTTTGTGATGACGCAGACCGTCACCGTCATCAAGAACGAGCAGGGCGAAAGCACCGGCGATGTCTGCGAATGGCGCGACCGCACCATCGAAGTCCAGGTCGAAGAAGAAGTCGCCCGGATCGTGCGTGCCGCTGCCAGCGGCGACATGAGCGGCCGCGTGGAAACCGATGGCAAGCAGGGGTTCTTCCTGCAGCTGGCGCAGCAGCTCAACGGCCTGCTGGACGCCAATGCCGGCAGCCTGGAGCAGATCTCGGCACTGTTGTCCGCGCTGTCGCGTGGCGACCTGACCGTGCGCATGCATGGTGAGTTCAGCGGTGTGTTCGCGCAGATGCGCGACGATGCCAATGCCACCGCCGAGCAGTTGGCCGACATCGTCGGGCGCATCAAGCTGTCGTCCAGTGCGATCAATTCGGCCGCTGGCGAAATCGCCTCGGGCAACAGCGACCTGTCGCACCGTACCGAGCAGCAGGCTGCCAATCTGGAAGAAACCGCGGCCTCGATGGAAGAGCTCACCTCCACCGTCAAGCAGAACGCCGAAAGCGCCCGTCAGGCCAACCAGCTTGCCATCGGCGCCACCGGCGTGGCCTCGCAAGGCGGCGACGTGGTGTCGCAGGTGGTCACCACCATGTCCGGCATCGAAGCCTCGTCCAAGAAAATCGCCGACATCATCAGCGTCATCGACGGCATTGCCTTCCAGACCAATATCCTGGCCTTGAATGCAGCGGTGGAAGCCGCACGTGCCGGCGAACAGGGCCGCGGCTTCGCCGTGGTGGCATCGGAAGTGCGTACGCTGGCACAGCGTTCGGCCGGTGCGGCGAAGGAGATCAAGGGTTTGATCGACGACTCCGTGCACAAGGTGGCCGAAGGCTCGGCACTGGTCCGCAAGGCCGGCGCCACCATGGCCGACATCGTGGCCAGCGTGCAGCGCGTGACCGACATCATGGGCGAGATTTCCGCCGCCTCGCAGGAGCAGTCTTCCGGGATCGAGCAGGTCAACCAGACCATCACCCAGATGGACGAAACCACCCAGCAGAATGCTGCGCTGGTGGAAGAAGCCACCGCTGCCGCCCGCTCGATGGAAGAGCAGGCCGGTCACCTGGCCGAAGCGGTGTCGGTGTTCAAGCTGGACGAATCGGCTGCGCAGGTTGCGCAGACCGCACGGATGAGGCCGATCGCCTCACGGCCGGTTGCAGTCAAAAGCGCCGCCAAGCCGGTGGCGCGGGCAGCAGCGTCGCGGCCTGGCACTTCGCAGGCTGCGCTGGCCGACGGTAACTGGCAAGAGTTCTGATTCATCGCTGTCCCCCACAACGCCCCGGCACTGCCGGGGCGTTGTGCATCTGGGCGATGCGTCTGCGTCGCCCCATCGCGCTATGCCAGCGAATGCATGACTGGCTGCGTCTGGCTCGCAGCGGCCGGCAAACGCGGTCCCCTGCCCCCATCGCAGGCCCCACTGAACCCAAGTGTGCGCAATCCACGCATTAGTGCTTCAGTTGCGCGGCTACGTGGCCGATATCCAGTTATAGCTCACGACGCGTATGGATATGACGACTACGACTCCCGCTTCAGACACACGCGAATTCGATTTCGGCGACCGCGACTTCAAGCGCGTTTGCGACCTGATCTACCAACGCGTCGGCATCGCGCTGGCTCCGGCCAAGCGCGACATGGTGTACGGGCGCCTGTCGCGGCGGCTGCGCGTGCTCGGCCTGCGCTCGTTCCGCGACTATCTCGACCAGCTCGAGGCCGGCAACGACGAAGAAGAATGGCAGGCGTTCACCAACGCGCTGACCACCAACCTGACTTCGTTCTTCCGCGAGCCGCACCACTTCGACAAGCTGCGCGAAGAACTGCAAAAGCGCGCCTCGCAGGCGCCATTGAAGATCTGGTCGTGCGCCGCCTCCACCGGTGAGGAGCCGTACTCCATCGCCATCACCGCCTGCGAAGCTTTCGGCTCGCTGACCCCGCCGGTGAGCATCATCGCCACCGACGTCGACACCCAGGTGCTGGAAACCGCCTCGCGCGGCGTCTATGCCATCGACCGCGTCGCCTCGCTGGATGCGTCGATCAAGCGCAAGTATTTCCAGCGCGGCAGCGGCCCCAACGAAGGCAAGTGCCGGGTGATTCCGGCGCTGCGCCAGCTCATCGAATACAAACAGTTGAATCTGCTGGCGCCACGTTACGATGTCGGCGGCCCGTATGCGGCGCTGTTCTGCCGCAACGTGATGATCTATTTCGACAAGCCCACCCAGCGCGGCATCCTGTCGCGCCTGGTCAACCACATGGGCGACGACGGCCTGCTCTACACCGGGCACTCGGAGAACTACCTGCACGCGGCCGACCTGATCCAGCCGTGCGGGCGCACGCTGTATCGGCGCGCACCGCGCGCGGGAGCCTCTGCATGAGTACCGCCGTGCAAGTCGACGACGTCATGCGCTACCGCGATTCGCGGTTCCAGACCATCGCTGCCAAACTGCTGCCCACGCAGTACCTGGTGGTGGACGACGACACCGCGTTGACGACCACATTGGGATCGTGCGTTGCGGCCTGCCTGCGCGACCCGGTGCTCAAGATCGGCGGCATGAACCACTTTCTGTTGCCGGAAGGCCAGGTCGGCGATGGCGCACCCGCGCGCTACGGCAGTTATGCCATGGAGTTGCTGATCAACGACATGCTCAAACGCGGCGCGCATCGCAAACGCATCGAAGCCAAAGTCTTCGGTGGCGCCAACGTGCTCAAGGGTTTCACCAGCAACCCGGTCGGTACCCGCAACGCCGAATTCGTACGCCAGTACCTGCAAGCCGAACACATTCCCATCATCGCCGAAGATCTGTGCGGCATCCATCCGCGCAAGGTGTGGTTCTTCGCGACGACCGGCCGCGTCGTCGTGCAGCGTCTGCCGCATGCACACGAGGCCGAAGTCGCCGCCACCGAATCGGCCGTGCGCGCCCGTCTGTCCAAAGCACCGGTCACCGGTGGAGTGGAGTTGTTCGAATGACGCTGGAAACTCCTGTGCGTGTGTTGATCGTCGACGATTCGGCGGTCGTGCGTCAGATGCTGACCGAAATCCTCTCGCGCGATGCCGGCATCGAAGTGGTCGGCTCCGCCGCAGATCCGTTGCTGGCGCGCGAAAAGATCAAGCGCCTCAACCCGGACGTGATTACGCTGGATGTGGAAATGCCGCGCATGGACGGCCTGGTATTCCTGGAAAACCTGATGCGCCTGCGCCCGACCCCGGTGGTGATGATTTCATCGCTGACCGAGCGCGGCGCCGACACCACGCTGCAGGCCTTGTCGCTGGGCGCCGTGGATTTCGTCTCCAAGCCCAAGATCGACGTCGCACGCGGGCTGGAAGGCTATGGCGAAGAAATCGTCAGCAAGGTCAAGATGGCCGCCAAAGCCAAAGTCAGCGCACTCAACCGCCCGAGCGCGCCCAAGGTCACGCTCGACATGCAGTCGGCGCCGGTGCCCGGCAGCGCGCTGCGCTTTCGCACCACCGACCGCCTGATCGCCATCGGCGCCTCCGCCGGCGGTACCGAAGCGCTGCGCGTGGTGCTCGAACACATGCCCGCCGATGCGCCGGCGGTGGTGATGACACAGCACCTGCCTGCCAGTTTCAGTACCGCATTCGCCGAACGCCTCAACCGCCATTCCGCCATGTCGGTGCGCGAAGCCACCGACGGCGAAGCGATACTCCCCGGCCACGCGTACCTGCCGCCGGGCGGCCAGCATCTGCGCATCATTCGCGACGGTGCGCGTTGGCGCTGCCGCATCGACGATGGCCCGCCGGTCAATCGCCACAAGCCGGCCGTCGACGTGCTCTTCCGCTCCGTTGCCGCCAATGCCGGCCCGAATGCGGTCGGCGCCATCCTCACCGGCATGGGCGACGACGGCGCGCGCGGCTTGCTGGAAATGCTGCAGGCCGGTGCGCCTACGCTGGTGCAGGACGAAGCCAGCAGCGTGGTCTGGGGCATGCCCGGTGCGGCCTACAAACTCGGCGCCGCGCAGGAAGTGGTGCCGCTGGACCGCGTGGCCGAGCGTCTGCTCGCGCTGTCGGCGCAGGCGCGCTGATCCCGCATGACCGCCCCTCCCTCGCACCCGACCGATCCGACGCTTCCACCGGCACCGGAAAGCTCGACGGGCGCCATTGCGGACGCGGCGGTCGATCGCACGCCGGAGACGGCTGCGCCGGCCCATGCGAACACGCCAGGCACCGGCCTGATCAGGCCCGGCCCGGTCACCGCCGGCATGGCCAAGGACGGCGAGCATCCCGAGCAGCGCCGTTCGCGCTTGCTGGCGGAAGCGCTGGATGGCAGCAGCAGCGGCATTCTTATCTGCGATCTGCAATCGCGCCTGCTGTATGCCAATGACGGCTTCCAGCGCATGTTCGGCTATACCGAAGCCGAGGTGGTCGGTCGCCGCCCTTCGGATGTCTTGACCCGCGCGCAGAGCGACCAGGACGAAGTTGCCCGTTTGCGCGATCGCGCCGATGCCCTGCAGCACACCCGCGCCGACCTGCTGGTGTACCGCAAGGACGGCACGCCGCTGTGGATCTCGCTCAATTTCAACCCGATCTACGACGCCAACCACGCTCCCTCGCATTACGTGGCGGTGCTGACCGACATCACCGACACCAAGATGCACGAGGTGCTACAACACCGCGTGCTGGAAGCCTTGGTGCAGGAACGCCCGTTGATCGAGGTGATGACGCTGATCTGCACCGAGGTCGAACGCATCGCACCGGACGTACTGGCCACGGTGATGAGTGCGGACAATCAAGGCCACCTGCATTCGCTAGCTGCGCCCAGCCTGCCGCCCGAATACGCCGATGCGGTCAACGGCTTGAAGATCGGTCCGGGCGCGGGCGCCTGCGGCACCGCTGCCTGGCGTGGCCGCGCGGTGATGGTGGAAGACATCGCCACCGACCCGTTGTTCGCGCCGTATCGCGACACGCTGTTACAGATGGGCTTGCGCGCCTGCTGGAGCACGCCGATCCGCTCCAATAGCACGCGCGTGCTCGGCACTTTTGCGCTGTATTACCGCAAGCCCCAGCGTGCCGATGCCTGGCATATGCGCCTGACCAATTTGTGTCAGCAGTTGTGCACGCTGGCGCTGGAACGCGAGCAAATCCGCCAGCGCGTGCACCAACTGGCGTTCTACGACACGCTCACCGGCCTGCCGAACCGCATCATGTTCAGCGCACGCGCCGAGCAGGCGCTGACGCAGGCCGAATACGCCGGCGAACCGGCGGCGTTGATGTTCATCAACATCGACCGTTTCAAACTCATCAACGACAGCCAGGGTCACGCCGCAGGCGATGGGTTGTTGCGCGATATCGCCTTGCGCATCAACGACCAGCTCACCGCCACGGCGATGCTGGCGCGCCTGTCGGGCGACGAATTCGCACTGGCGCTGCCGCAATGCAGCGCGGAGCAGGCCAGTGCCGCCGCCGAGCGTTTGCTGGTGAGCATCGCCAGCCCGCTGCCGGTTGGCCACATGACCGTGCATTCGTCGGCCAGTATCGGCGTGGCGATGTTTCCCGAAGACGGCCGCGAGATCAACATCCTGTTGCGCCACGCCGATTTGGCGATGAACCGCGCCAAGAAGGAAGGCGGCGGGCGTTTCCGCTTCTTCAGTTCGGACATGAACCGCATGGCGCAGGAACGCGTGGCGCTGGAAGCGGAGCTGCGCCAGGCCATCGGACGCGATCAGCTGCAACTGCATTACCAGCCGCAGATGCACAGCGCCGCGCCACACAGCTTGTATGGCGTGGAAGCGCTGCTGCGCTGGAATCATCCGCAACTCGGCGCGGTGTCGCCGGCACGGTTTTTACCAGTGGCCGAAGAGCAAGGCATGATGCCGCAGATCAACGATTGGGTACTGCGCAGCGCGTGTCGGCAGGTCGCCGACTGGCGCCAGCGGGGCGTGCCGGTGGCACGCGTCTCGGTGAATCTGTCGGCCAGCGGTTTCGAAAGTCCGCGCATGCTGTCGGATCTGCTCCGGCTCATCGACGAGGTGGGCGTGCAGCCCTCGGACCTGACGCTGGAGCTGACCGAAAGCGTGATGCTGTCCGGGCAAGCGGGCGTGCTGGAAAACCTGCATGCCATTCGCGAAGCCGGCATCTCGCTGTCACTGGACGATTTCGGCACCGGCTATTCCAGCCTGAGCCATCTGCATCGGCTGCCGATCGACGAACTCAAATTGGACATGAGCTTCGTGCGCGATATCGAACACAGCGAAGACGCGCGTGCGCTCACCACCTCGGTACTGCGCATCGGCGAGCATCTGCGCAAGCACGTGGTGGCCGAAGGCGTCGAGAACGAGGCCCAGCGCCTGTTCCTGGCCGACCTGGGCTGCGAAGTGCTGCAAGGCTACCTGTTCTCGCGGCCCCTACCGGCCCCGGCACTGGAGGCCTGGCTGGGCGCGCAACCGTCATAACGCAACCGCCGAACGATCACAGCCTCGAACGCTTTCCCGGCCGGGAAAGGAAGTCCGTGGCATGGCACGTAATGAATCCCTCCCCTTCGGGGAGCGCTGCGAGCCCCTCTCCCTGCGGAAGAGGGTTGGAGTGAGGGTACGGCCAACCAAGCATCGCGCAGACGCCTCATCCGCCCTGCGGGCACCTTCTCCTCCATAAAGAAGGACAATGTCCCGCGAAAAGAAGGACAATGTCCCGACGGGAGAAGGGAAACATCATCCTGACAACTGCAGCGCTAACACCTGCAGTGCTTCAAGCGACTCTGTTGCGAGAGAGCGCTTTAAGCCCCTCTCCTGTCAGTAAAAAATAGAGAGGAGCTGAGAGGGAACCACGCGCCTCATCCCACGTCAGGTGAGGCCATGCCCTCATCCCGCACGCCTCAGCTCCACTTCGGTCTCAGCCACCGTCCGCTTCAGCCAGCCCAGCAACTGCGCGTTGACGAAGGCCGGGTTCTCCAGCGAGGCGACATGGCCTGCGTCCGGGATCAGGTCGTAATCGCAGCAGATTGCCTCGGCCATCATCCACAGCTCTTCGGGCGGGTGCGCAATGTCCTCGGCGCCACCGAGCAGGAAGGTGTTGGCCGGATCCAGCGCTGACAGGGCGTCCAGTCGATCGGCTCGGCCGAAGATCAGCCGGCCCAGTGGCACGATCGATGCGCGCAACTGCTCGGCCGACATCGCCGCCAGACGCTGCCCGAAGGCCGCCGGCAATGCCGAACTCAGATCGATACCGGGGCGGAAGAAGATCGGCACGATGGCCTCGATCAGCTCAGGCGTCACCTGCCCGAGCGTCTCGATCGCATCGAGCAGGCCGAAGTAGCGCGCACGCGTGGCCGGTGGCTCGGCGCCCAGGAAGGTGTCCATCAACACCAGGCTGCGCACGCGCTCGGGCGCCATCAAGGCGAGCTCGGCGCCCCACATGCCGCCCACCGACAGGCCCACCACAGCGCACTGCGGCAACTCCAGTGCGTCCAGCAGCGCCAGCATCTGCCGGGCAAGATCGCCGATCTGCTGTGTGCCGTGCGGCAACGGACCTGACTGCCCATGCCCCCATAGCTCGGGAACGATGACCCGGTACTGCTGCGACAGCGCCTGGATCTGCGGCTCCCACATCGCAGCGTCCCAGAGATAACTGTGGCCAAGCAACACCGGAAAACCGCGACCGTGTTGCGTGTAGTGCAGCGTTTGACCGGAGATCGTGCAAGTCGGCATGGGCATCAACGGGCAGTGGTAGAGCGGCGTGACTCTAGACCCGCGCACTTCAGATTTTTGTTGCAATGCCACAATCCGGTTATCTGGTATTTGCTTTGAGGCCCGACGCCCTGACGAAAACACGAAGTCGTTGGTCGAAAAGCGAAATGCCCGGCAGTGCCGGGCATTTCGTCAAACGCATCACTGCAGCAGCGGGTCAGGCCGCGACGGTCTCTGCCACGTCCTGATACTCCTGGATCTGATCGAAGTTCATGTAGCGGTAGATCTGGTCGCCACTGGTCTTGATCACGCCCACATCGGCCATGTACTCGTCCTTGGTCGGGATCCGGCCCAGACGCGAGCAGATCGCCGCCAGTTCCGCCGAACCCAGGTACACATTGGTATTGCGGCCCAGGCGATTGGGGAAGTTACGGGTCGAGGTGGAGAACACCGTGGCGCCCTCGCGTGCCTGCGCCTGGTTGCCCATGCACAGCGAGCAGCCCGGCATTTCCATGCGCGCGCCGGCTGCGCCAAAGGTGCCGTAATGGCCTTCCTTGGTCAGCTCGGAAGCGTCCATCTTGGTCGGCGGTGCCACCCACAAGCGGGTCGGGATATCGCGCTTGCCTTCCAGCAGTTTGGCGGCAGCACGGAAGTGACCGATGTTGGTCATGCACGAACCGATGAACACTTCGTCGATTGCCGCACCGGCCACCTCGGAGAGCGTTTTGACGTCGTCCGGGTCGTTCGGGCACGCCACGATCGGCTCGTGGATGTCGGCCAGGTCGATCTCGATGACCGCCGCGTATTCGGCGTCGGCATCGGGCTGCAGCAGTTGCGGATCGGCCAACCACTCTTCCATCTTCTTGATGCGGCGGCCCAGGGTGCGCGCATCGGCGTAGCCTTCGGCAATCATCCAGCGCAGCAGGGTGATGTTGCTGGTCAGGTATTCGATGATCGGCGCCTTGTCCAGGTGCACGGTGCAGCCGGCCGCCGAACGCTCGGCCGAGGCATCGGACAATTCGAACGCTTGCTCCACCTTCAGGTTCGGCAAGCCTTCGATTTCCAGGATGCGGCCGGAGAAGATGTTCTTCTTGCCCTGCTTGGCCACAGTCAACAGGCCGTCCTTGATCGCGTACAGCGGGATCGCGTTGACCAGGTCGCGCAGGGTCACGCCCGGCTGCATCTCGCCCTTGAAGCGCACCAGCACGCTCTCGGGCATGTCCAGCGGCATCACGCCGGTGGCGGCCGCAAAGGCCACCAGGCCGGAACCGGCCGGGAACGAAATGCCGATCGGGAAACGCGTATGCGAATCGCCGCCGGTGCCCACGGTGTCGGGCAGCAGCATGCGGTTGAGCCAGCTGTGGATCACGCCATCGCCCGGGCGCAGCGACACGCCGCCGCGGGTGGAGATGAACTCCGGCAAGGTGTGGTGGGTCCTGACGTCGACCGGCTTCGGATACGCGGCGGTGTGGCAGAACGACTGCATCACCAGGTCGGCCGAAAATCCCAGGCAGGCCAGGTCCTTCAGCTCATCGCGGGTCATCGGGCCAGTGGTGTCCTGCGAACCCACCGAGGTCATCTTCGGCTCGCAATAGGTGCCCGGGCGCATACCCTGGCCTTCCGGCAGACCGCAGGCGCGGCCGACCATCTTCTGCGCCAGCGAGAAGCCCTTGCCGGTATCCGGCGGGTCCATCGGCAGGCGGAACAGGTCCGAGGCCGGCAGGCCCAGGAACTCGCGCGCCTTGGCGGTCAGGCCACGGCCAACGATCAGCGGAATACGGCCACCGGCGCGCACTTCGTCGAACAGCACGTCCGACTTCATCGCGAACTCGGCGATCACCTGCCCGTTCTTCAATGCCTTGCCGTCGTACGGACGCAGCTCGACCACGTCGCCGTGCTCCATCTGCGACACGTCCAGCTCGATCGGCAGCGCGCCGGCGTCTTCCATCGTGTTGTAGAAGATCGGGGCGATCTTGCTGCCCAGGCACACGCCACCGAAGCGCTTGTTCGGAATGTACGGAATGTCTTCGCCGGTCCACCACAGCACCGAGTTGGTCGCCGACTTGCGCGAGGAACCGGTACCGACCACGTCGCCCACATAAGCGACCAGGTGGCCCTTGTCCTTGAGGTCGGCGATGGCCTGGATCGGGCCGCGCCTGCCGTCTTCTTCCGGCTCGAACGCCGCGCCGTCGCGCTTGTTCTTGAGCATCGCCAGCGCGTGCAGCGGGATGTCCGGACGCGTGGTCGCATCCGGGGCCGGCGACAGGTCGTCGGTGTTGGTTTCGCCCGGCACCTTGAACACGGTGACGGTCATGCTCTGCGGCACTTCTGGCTTGCTGGTGAACCACTCGGCGTCGGCCCAGCTCTGCAGCACGGCCTTGGCATGCGCATTACCGCCTTCGGCCTTTTCCTGCACATCGTGGAACGCATCGAACACCAGCAAGGTGTGCTTGAGCGCTTCGGCGGCGGTGGCGCCCAGCTCGGCATTGTCCAGCAGATCGATCAGCGGCTGGATGTTGTAGCCACCCAGCATGGTGCCGAGCAGCTCGGTGGCACGCGTGGGGCTGATCAGTGCGGTCTTCTCGGTGCCGAAGGCCACGGCGGCCAGGTATGAAGCCTTGACCTTGGCGGCGTCGTCCACGCCGGCCGGCACGCGCTGGCTGAGCAGTTCGACCAGGAAGGCGTCTTCGCCGGCCGGCGGCGCCTTCAACAGTTCGATGACCTCGGCGGTCTGCTGCGCGGTCAGCGGCAGCGGCGGGATACCGAGCGCGGCGCGCTCTGCAACGTGGTGGCGATAGGCTTCCAACATGCGAGTTCTCCAAAAGGACAGCGGTGAATGTGTAAAACGTCAGACGTGGATCAGAAGGCGTGGATCAGGCAACGGGCTTGGGGGCGGTGATCTTCAAGCCCTTGAAGTAGTCGCGGAAGAAGCCCTCGTCGCGGGTGATCAACCCGTCGCACTGGAGCATCGCGTGGGCGCCGATCAAAAAATCCGCCACCACCCGCTCGCGCTTGCCGCCGCGTGCACGGAAGCGCTTGTTCATGTGGCCGGCGCGTACCGCCGCCGCTTCCTGTGTGGCTTCATAACGCACCCCGATCGAGGCCAGGGTTTCCATCAGGTCGACCTGGGTGTCCAGCATGGCCAGCACTTCGGCCACCACCGCATCGCAGACCACGACCTCATCGCGCGCCAGCGCATCGCCGATGCAGATTTCCGACACTTCGCCATAGACCGGGTCGCCGATGAGGATGTCCAGCAATACCGAGGAATCCAGGGCGATCATGGGTCGAACGGATCCCCGGGCGCGCGGCCGCGAATGGCGCGCATGGCCTCGTCGGTGCTGGTCAGGCCATCGACCAGCTTGAACTTGCCGCGCACCTTGCGCAGCGCCTCGCTGACATCCTTGCGCAAGATGATGCGCCCACCATCGAGTTCGATCTTGAGCGTGGTGCCCTTGGTCAGGCCCAGGGCATCGCGCACGGCCTTGGGCAGGGTGATCTGTCCGCGTTCGGCAACGGTGGCTTCCATGAGCATGCTCCAGAAAGTATGCACGCATGATACGTACTTCGGACGTCGTACTCAAGCCGGCAGATCGTTCCGGACACACCGGGCGTACACACTGAATCGCTCAGAATGGGCGCCTACCTAAAGCCTTCGACGCCATAGGAGTGATGCATGAGCGATTCCTTTTCCACCCGCACCTCGTTCGAGGTCCACGGCAAGCGCTACGACTACTACAGCCTGCCCAAACTGGGCGAGCGCTTCGATATCGCCCACCTGCCCTACTCGATGAAGATCCTGCTGGAGAATCTGCTCCGGCACGAAGACGGCGGCGTAACCGTCGGCAAGGACCACATCGAAGCGGTCGCCAAGTGGGACCCCAAGGCCGAACCGGATATCGAAATCGCCTTCATGCCCGCGCGCGTGGTGCTGCAGGATTTCACCGGCGTGCCCTGCGTGGTGGACCTGGCCGCGATGCGCGATGCGGTAGTCAAGCTCGGCGGCAAGGCCGACCAGATCAACCCGCAGATTCCCTCCGAACTGGTCATCGACCACTCGGTGCAGGTGGACGTATTCGGCAAACCCGACGCGCTCGACCTCAACGGCAAGATCGAGTTCCAGCGCAACCAGGAACGCTACGGCTTCCTGCGCTGGGGCCAGAAGGCGTTCGAAAACTTCAAGGTGGTGCCGCCCAACACCGGCATCGTCCACCAGGTCAACCTGGAAAACCTCGCCCGCGTGGTGATGAGCGCAGAAAAGGACGGCAGCCTGGTCGCCTATCCGGACACCGTGTTCGGCACCGACAGCCACACCACCATGATCAATGGCATCGGCGTGCTCGGTTGGGGCGTAGGCGGCATCGAGGCCGAGGCCGCGATGCTGGGCCAGCCCTCTTCGATGCTGATTCCGCAGGTGGTGGGCTTCAAGCTCACCGGCAAACTGCCTGAAGGCGCCACCGCCACCGATCTGGTGTTGACTGTCACGCAGATGCTGCGCAAGGCCGGCGTGGTGGGCAAGTTCGTCGAGTTCTTCGGCGAAGGTCTGCAGCACCTGCCGCTGGCCGACCGCGCCACCATCGGCAATATGGCACCGGAATACGGCGCCACCTGCGGCATCTTCCCGGTCGACGAAGAATCGCTGACCTACCTGCGCCTGTCCGGCCGCAGCGAGGAGCAGATCGCGCTGGTGGAAGCCTACGCAAAGGCGCAGGGCCTGTGGCACGACGCCAACACGCCGCCGGCGCAGTACAGCGCCACGCTGGAACTGGACATGGGCGAGGTCAAGCCCTCGCTGGCCGGCCCCAAGCGCCCGCAGGACCGTGTACTGCTGGAAGACATGCAGCGCAACTACCGCGAAAGCCTCAAGCCGTTTGCCGATGCACGCAGCAAGAAGCTCACCGATCTCAAGCAGGAAGACCGACTGAAGAACGAAGGCGGTGGCGGCACCGCCGTGGGCGCGAAGGCCGCGCATGCCGAAGGCGCGGCCGACAGCGGCGCCGGCTGGCAGTTGCGCGACGGCTCGGTGGTCATCGCCGCCATCACCTCGTGCACCAACACCTCCAACCCGGCGGTGATGCTCGGCGCCGGCCTGCTTGCACGTAATGCTGCGGCCAAAGGGCTGAAGGCGCAGCCGTGGGTCAAGACCTCGCTCGGGCCGGGCTCGCGCGTGGTCACCGATTACCTGAGCAAGGCCGGCGTGCTGGCCGATCTGGAAAAACTCGGGTTCTATGTGGTCGGCTACGGCTGCACCACTTGCATCGGCAACTCCGGCCCGCTGCCGGAAGACGTGTCCGCCGCCATCGCCAAGGACGATCTGGTGGTGACCTCGGTGTTGTCGGGCAATCGCAACTTCGAGGGCCGCGTGCACCCGGAAGTCAAAATGAACTACCTGGCCTCGCCGCCGCTGGTGGTGGCGTATGCCATCGCCGGCACCACCGACATCGACCTGACCACCGAGCCGCTGGGCACCGGCAGCGATGGCCAGCCGGTCTACCTGCGCGACATCTGGCCCAGCAACAAGGAAATCGGCGATACCATCGCCGCCACCGTCGGCCCGGAGATGTTCAAGCAGAACTACGCCGACGTGTTCAAGGGCGATACGCGCTGGAACACGATCGCCTCGCCGGATGGCGCGCTGTACGAATGGGACGCGGCCTCGACCTACATCAAGAACCCGCCCTACTTCGACGGCATGACCATGCAGGTGGGCAACGTGGACGACGTGCACGGCGCGCGCGTCATGGGCCTGTTCGGCGACTCGATCACCACCGACCACATTTCCCCGGCCGGCAACATCAAGAAGGACTCGCCGGCAGGACGCTTCCTGCAAGAGCGCGACGTACAACCGGCCGACTTCAACAGCTATGGCAGCCGCCGCGGCAACGACGATGTGATGGTGCGCGGCACCTTCGCCAACATCCGCATCAAGAACCTGATGTTCGGCGGCGAAGAAGGCGGCAACACGCTGTACTACCCGGCCGACGGTGGCCAGCCGGAAAAGCTCGCGATCTACGACGCCGCAGTGAAGTACAAGGCCGACGGCGTGCCGCTGGTGGTGCTGGCCGGCAAGGAATACGGCACCGGCTCGTCGCGCGACTGGGCGGCCAAGGGCACCAACCTGCTCGGGGTCAAGGCGGTGATCGCCGAGAGCTTCGAGCGCATCCATCGCTCCAACCTGGTCGGCATGGGCGTGCTGCCGCTGCAGTTCCTGGAGAACGAAAACGCGCAGACGCTGGGCCTGGATGGCTCGGAAGTGCTGGACATCACCGGCCTGCAGGACGGCGCCAGCCGCCGTGCCACCGTCGATGCGAAGAAGTCCGACGGCAGCGTCAAGCAGTTCCAGGTCAAGGTGCTGCTACTGACACCGAAGGAAGTGGAGTACTTCAAGCACGGCGGCCTGTTGCAGTACGTGCTGCGCCAACTGGCTGCACGCAAGGCGGCGTAATTCCGCCACCCGTGTTGCTCCGACATTCCCGCCTGCTGGCGGGAATGTCGTTTTGGAAGCGGCACTGCGTCGTAGTGCAACGATGACGACGTGTGCTCCGTTCTGCCACGCGGCGACCATGCCCGAACCTGCAACGCAGCGCGCACGAGGACACTAACTCGACGCCGGGAATATGGGCGCGGCTGACCGTTGCAACGCAAGCGCAACAATCGGTACCAGTCTCCGCGCCAGGCACGGTGTGCACGTTCAAGCGTGAACTGCAGGGTCGTAGCGTCTGTCGCGGCACCCTCCCCCTCACCGATAGCCCTACTGGCCTGCCGGCGCCCATTACGCGTGGTAGAGCTGCCAGTCGCCGTCCTGCAGACGCAAGCCGGTGGTCAGCTGATAGGTCTGCGCCTGCTCGCGGGCAGGCAGCGGCCATCGCCCCCGGTGAGCAGCGCGGTGAAGCTGGCAGTGGCGGTCGTACCTTGGAGTCGCACATCCATCGGTCCCAGGGTCACGCCGATCTTGCCGCTGCCCAGCAGTTGCAGCAGGCGGCGCAGGCCGGCGGCATCCAGGCCCTGCTCGCCCACGAAATCGGCCGCCACCGGCTGCATCGCCTTGCCCACATCGTGCGCCTCGATCGCTGCCTGCATCTGCGCCACGGTCTGGCGCAAGCGCTGCTCCGGCGCCGGGCGCGCGCACCCGGCAAGCAGCGCCATCCATGTGAGCACCAGCCCCCATTGCCACCAACGAATATTGCCCTGCATCACGCTTCGCCTTTTCCATTCATGACGGTATGCTGCCGACTGTTGTAACGCCGTGGAACACACTGCGGCACGTCGAGAACACCCTGGAGGGGGGCAGATGAATCAGGCACGTCCTTGGTTGCAAAGTTATCCGGCCGGCGTTGCCGCCGAAATCGATCTCACACAGTTCCGCACGGTGGCCGAGGTCTTCGCCACCTCCGTCGCGCGCTTTGCCGAGCGTCCTGCGTATCACAGCTTCGGCAAGACCATCACCTATCGCGAAGCAGACCAACTGGTCGAACAATTCGCCGCCTACCTGCTGGGCGAGCTGCAATTGAAGAAAGGCGACCGCGTTGCGCTGATGATGCCCAACTGCCTGCAGTATCCGATCGCCACGTTCGGCGTGCTGCGTGCCGGGCTGACGGTGGTCAACGTCAACCCGCTCTACACCCCGCGTGAACTCAAGCATCAGTTGATCGACTCCGGCGCCAGCGTGCTGGTGGTCATCGACAACTTCGGTACCACCGTGCAGCAGGTCGTCGCCGATACGCCGGTCAAGCAGGTGATCACCACCGGCCTGGGCGACATGCTGGGCTTTCCCAAGGCGACGTTGGTCAACTTCGTCGTCAAGTACGTCAAGAAGCTGGTACCGGATTACCGCATCAACGGCGCGATCCGCTTCTGCGAGGCGCTGGCGCTCGGCCGCAGGCACAGCGTGCCCACGCTGCAGATCGAGCCCGACGACATCGCGTTCCTGCAGTACACCGGCGGCACCACCGGAGTGGCCAAGGGTGCGATGCTGACCCACCGCAATCTGGTCGCCAATATGCAGCAGGCGCACCAGTGGATCGGTGGCACCGGCCAGTTGTTGGAGGGCCAGGAAGTGGTCATCACTGCGTTGCCGCTGTACCACATCTTCGCATTGACGGCGAATGGCCTGGTCTTCATGAAGATTGGCGGCTGCAATCACCTGATCAGCAACCCGCGCGACATGCCCGGCTTCGTCAAGGAACTGAAGAAGACCCGCTTCACCGCGTTCACTGGCGTCAACACGCTGTTCAATGGTCTGCTCAACACGCCCGGTTTCGATCAGATCGATTTTTCCGCGCTCAAGATGACCCTGGGTGGCGGCATGGCCGTGCAGCGTTCGGTCGCCGAGCGATGGAAGAAAGTTACCGGCCTCACGTTGGTCGAAGCCTACGGCCTGACCGAAACCTCACCGGCCGCCTGCATCAACCCGATGGACCTGAAGGACTACAACGGCTCGATCGGATTGCCGATTCCGTCCACCGATGCCTGCATCAAGGACGACGCCGGTGCGGAGCTGGCGATCGGCGAGATCGGCGAGCTGTGCATCAAGGGCCCGCAGGTGATGAAGGGCTACTGGAAGAAGCCCGAAGAGACCGCCAAGGTGATGGATGCCGAAGATTGGCTGCATACCGGCGATATCGCGCGGATGGACGCGCAGGGCTTCGTGTACATCGTCGATCGCAAAAAGGACATGATTCTGGTGTCCGGCTTCAACGTGTACCCCAACGAGATCGAAGACGTGATCGCCGAAATGCCGGGCGTGCTGGAAGTTGCGGCCGTGGGCATGCCGGATGAAAAGTCAGGCGAGATCGTCAAGGCCGTCATCGTCAAGAAGGATCCTACTCTCACTGCCGACGACGTGAAAGCGCATTGCCGCGCCAACCTCACCGGCTACAAGCAGCCCCGGGTGATCGAGTTCCGCAAGGAACTGCCGAAGACCAACGTCGGCAAGATCCTGCGCCGCGAACTCCGGAATGCGCCCAAGGCGTAATACCAGTTCTGCCGAAGACCAAAAGCATTCAGCCTTCGACGACGCCCGCAATGCCACAAGGCCTTGCGGGTGTTTGCTTTTGCACGCATAGAATCCGCTGTCGGCGCACGCTCACGCGTTCAACCTCGTCTCCGTCCGAAAGGCGGCCGGCCGGACGGTCTTCACGGAGAACCACCATGTCTGCTGTTCAACCGTTCATTCGCACCAACATCGGTTCAACCCTACGCATCATCGAAGAACCGCAGCGTGACGTGTACTGGATCCATATGCATGCCGACCTCGCCGTCAATCCGGGGCGCGCCTGCTTTTCCAGCCGACTGGTCGACGACATCACCGGCTATCAGACCAACCTGGGGCAGCGTCTCACCACCGCCGGTGTTCTGGCCCCCCACGTGGTGCTGGCATCGGACAGCGACGTGTTCAATCTGGGCGGCGACCTGGCGTTGTTCTGCGAACTCATTCGCGAAGGCGACCGCGCGCGCCTGCTGGACTATGCGCAACGCTGCGTGCGCGGCGTACACGCCTTCCATGTCGGCCTGGGTGCGCGGGCGCACAGCATCGCGCTGGTCCAGGGCAATGCGCTCGGCGGCGGCTTCGAAGCAGCGCTGAGCTGCCACACCATCATTGCCGAGGAAGGCGTGATGATGGGGCTGCCCGAAGTGCTGTTCGATCTGTTTCCCGGGATGGGCGCCTACTCCTTCATGTGCCAGCGCGTCAGCGCGCAGCTGGCGCAGAAGATCATGCTCGAAGGCAATCTGTATTCGGCCGAGGAATTGCTCGGCATGGGTCTGGTCGATCGCGTGGTGCCGCGTGGCCAGGGCGTGGCTGCAGTGGAACAGGCGATACGCGAAAGCAAGCGCACGCCGCACGCCTGGGCAGCGATGCAGCAAGTGCGCGAAATGACCACTGCCGTGCCGCTGGAAGAAATGATGCGTATCACCGAAATCTGGGTCGATACGGCGATGCAGTTGGGCGAGAAATCGCTGCGTACCATGGACCGACTGGTCCGCGCGCAATCGCGTCGCTCCGGACTCGACGCGAGTTGATGCGTCGACGGTCTATTGGCTATCTATTCGCTACTCCGGGGGGAGCACTCGTCGTCCTTGACGCCTTGCACGCGCGCGTCGAGTGCATCCCTTCCCGCCTGCAAGTGGTCGCGTAACGCGGACAACCGCTGCCGCCATTCGGCCTGCAGTTGCCAATCGGCCAGACGCATCAGTTCGCCAGCGCTGCTGGCCACCTGCGCCAGGCCCAGATTGCTGGCGACGCCGCGCAACGCGTGCGCGCTCTCGCGCAGTTGCTCCCAATCCGAGCGCGTGCCGTCGCGCTCGATCGCACTCACGCAGTTCTGTGCGTCCTCCAGACATTGGCGCACGAACTGACGCTCGAATTCATCGCCCATGCCCAGCGCCGCCAGCTCGTCCAGCACGCGGGAATCGAGCACGCCATCGAAGGTGGTCGGCACTTGCACGGACGTGGCCGGGGCGGCCAGGGGCCGTGTACTGACCGCCAGCTCGGCCAGCGTCTCGAGCAGTTTGCCGGCCACCACAGGCTTTGCCAGAAACACGCGCGCGCCGGCCTGTTCGCAAGCGCGGATCGCGTCCGGCGTGACGTCGGCACTGAGCACCACCACCGGGGTATAGCGCATCCCGCTGGCCTGCATGACCCGCAGTTGCTTCAGCATGTCCAGGCCGTTCATGCCTGGCATGTGCAGATCCACGATCACCGCATCGAAATCCTCCTCGGCCATGGCATCGAGTACTTGCTCGGCGCCGTTGACGCACATCACCTTGTGCCCGGCCTTTTCCAGCAATCGCTGCAACACCATGCGATTGGCTTCATGGTCGTCGGCCACCAGCATGCGCATGCTGCGCACGCGCGCGCGGTGGCGCAGGAACGGGTTGGAGAAGGCGATGACGTTGGAGGATTCCAGCTCGTCGGGGGCCTCCACCAACGCGCCGGTCGACGCGCGAGGCGGCGCGGCCTTCCCCGGCTGGCCGATCGCCATCGGCAACTCGAACCAGAACACGCTGCCCCCGGGACGGTTTTCCTTGAAGCCGATCCTGCCGCCCATCGCCTCGACCAGGCCCTTGGCGATCGTGGTGCCCAGGCCGGTGCCTTCATAGCGGCGCGACAAGCCCACGTCCGCCTGCTCGAACGCCTCGAACAGCCGCGGGCGCATGTCCATCGGCACGCCGATGCCGGTGTCTTCGACATCGAAGCGCAGCCGGACGACCTCGTCGGCACTGCCGGACACGCGCGTGACACGCAGCAGCACATGCCCGTACTCGGTGAACTTGACCGCATTGCCCAGCAGGTTGAGCAGCACCTGGCGCAGATGGCCGGTGTCGCCCTTGAGCACGTCCGGCACCTCGTCGGCCACCTGCGTGCCGTACTCCAGTCCCCGCCCCTTGGCTTGCGGCTGCAGGATCATGTTGACTGAGCCGATCATCTCGCGCAGCGAAAAATCCTGGCGATCGATCCGGATCTTGCCGGCCTCGATCGCGGAAATGTCGAGCACCTCTTCCACCAGCGACAGCAGGCTGCGCGCCGAAGCCTGGATGGTGTTGAGACACTCTTTCTGCTCCGCATCCAGGCGCGTGGCGGCCAGCACTTCGGTCATGCCCGACAACCCGTTGAGGGGTGTACGGAACTCGTGACTCATGTTGGCCAGGAAGCGGCTCTTGGCCTGGTTGGCATGCCGTGCCTCGCGCACCGCACGCGTCATCGCGCGCAACAGCGAATCGAAGTACAGCGGCACCGCGATCAGGCCCAGCAACAAGCCCCAACTCAGATAGGGATTGGCCTTCCAATAGGGCGAGATCAGGACGGCGCTGAGGAAGCACACGCTCCCCATCGCGGTCGCCGCACGCAGGTAGTTGCTGCCGTAGCGCAGACCGTTGCCAATGGTCACCCACAAACACACCGCATACAGCGGAGAAGCAGGTTCGCCCTGAATCGCCATGATGGCGCCGGTGCAGGTGTAGTCGAGCAGCATGCCGATCAGACGGCGCGTGTGCGACACCTGCGGACGCAACAGGATCGCCACCATCAAGCCGAGCGACACCAGCAGCTCGCCGACCAGGATCAACCAGGTGGCCATCAAGGTATCGCCGTGGGTGTGCTGATAGCGCCAACCCAGGTACGAAATGAACAGTGTGGTGATGATGATGCGGATCAGATTCTGCGCGTGTTCCGAATCTGCTCGCCCTGACAGGCGCCGCTTCAACCATGGCAATGGAGACTTCATAGACGCCTCAGACGCGCGGCGGCGTCGATGGGGTTGGGATCCTTCCGTGCTGCAAAGCAGCGTCGATACCTGCTGCGGGCGTCGACCCGACCATCGCCTGGTCCCCCGCTCGCGTAGCGTGCGTAACAATGACATAGGAACCATGATCAACGCACTCACACGCGCGCCCCCCAAGCCGAGCTGGCCCTGCCACTGGTTGCTGTCTGCAAGCGTCGTGCCGAAGCTGAGCGTGGTCATGGCCAGGGCGGTCTGCAGCGCCCCGCTCCCGAAGCGCAGCCCGTTGCCGATCGTGATCCAGAACAACACGACGTACAGACAGGCCAACGGTGCGCCCATCCGGGCATTGCCAGCCCGATCAAGCCGTAGTCGGCAAGCATCCCAAGCGTACGCCGCAGCTGCGAGCGTTGCGGATTTGCCACAATCCAGCAAAAGATCGGCAAGGCTGTCGCATGACCGATCGCGACCAGACGCAACTGGCGCCCGGAGACCGGCCACCAGGGAGCGCAGATCAGCGGGTAGACCAGGATCAGCGCAATCAGCGTGATGCCCACCAGGGCCTGAGCGTGCTCGCTGTCGGCGCGCCGGGCGAGTCGAGCACGCAGCTGGCTGGGCACCACCTTCACCTCACACCCCGGGGCGCGCCGATGCGGTGGAAAATTCCCCGCAGATCTGGTCCAGCTGCGCGCGGCCGCGCAGCAGCGCATCCACACAGCGCGGGTCGAACAAGCGGCCGCGTTGCGCGTAGAGATAGGCCAGCGCGGCATCCATCGTCCACGCGTCCTTGTACGGACGCGGCGACAGCAGGGCGTCGAACACGTCGGCCACGGCGACGATACGCGCTTCCAGCGGAATCGCTTCGCCGACCAGGCCGTCCGGATAGCCGGTGCCGTCATACCGCTCGTGGTGACGCAGCGCGATCAAGGCGCCGACCTGAATGAAACGGTTCTGGCTGCCGCTGAGCAGTTCGTAACCGATGCGCGGATGGCGCTTCATGATGCTCATCTCGTCGTCGGTGAGCTTGCCCGGCTTGAGCAGCACCGAATCGGGAATGGCGATCTTGCCCATGTCGTGCAGCGGTGCGGCCATCTCGATGATGCGCACCTCTTCTTCCGACAGCCCCAGTTGCTCGGCAATCAAGCCGGCTACATGCGACATGCGTTCCAGGAACGCACTGGTGCCTGAATCGCGGTATTCGATGGCGCGCGCCAGTCGCGACAAGGTTTCGCGCTCACGCTCTTCGACCTCGTTCATGCTGGCCAACAGGCGCTGCTCCAGCGACAGCGCGCGTTGCTTGACGCTCTCGCTTTGCTGACGCAGCTGCAGCAAATTGGAGCAGCGTGCGCGCAGTTCGCGCGGGCGAATCGGTTTGACCAGGAAGTCGATCACCCCGGCTTCCAGCGCCGCCTGACGAATCGGTTCGTCGCCGACGATGGTAATCAGGATGATCGGAATATCGCGATGGCTGGGCAAACGGCGCAGCCGACGGGCGAATTCCAGACCATCCATGCCCGGCATGCGGTAGTCCAGCAGCAACAGATCCACGCGCCCGGCTTCGCACCAGGCCAAGGCGTCGAGCGGATCACCGAAATCGTAGACCTTGAGCTCCGGCGCGATGTCCTCGATGACATGACGCAGCATCGTCCGCGCGGACATCTGGTCATCGACAATGATGATGTTCAATCCCAGATCCGCCTTTTCCGCACAGCTTCCCCATGTATCCGCCGACACCGCGCCAAGCGAACTCCCTGAAACATCCTGCATAGCCGTTGCTCCTCTATCTCGAGAACGGAAAAGCGATGACGCCGGCCCCTGCGCCGACTCCCCCGGACGATACGCTGTTCGAGGCTCCGCCCTAGCATATGCAGTATCTGTGCCGTCGTCACACCGACAGCACGAAAAATCAGGCTTCCGGACGCATATACGGGAATAGCAGGACATCGCGGATGGAGGTGCTGCCGGTCAGCAGCATCACCAGGCGGTCGATGCCGATGCCCAGGCCGCCGGTCGGCGCCATGCCGTACTCCAGGGCCCGGATGTAATCGGCGTCGTAGTGCATGGCCTCGTCGTCGCCGCCGTCCTTGGCCTGCACCTGCGCCTGGAAGCGTGCGGCCTGATCTTCCGGGTCGTTGAGCTCGGAAAAGCCATTGGCCAGCTCCTTGCCGTTGATGAACAGCTCGAAGCGGTCGGTATAGCCCGGCTCGGTGTCGCTGGAGCGCGCCAGAGGCGACACCTCGACCGGATGATCGGTAATGAAGGTCGGCTGCACCAGGGTGTGTTCGACAGTGGCCTCGAAAATTTCCAGCAGCAGCTTGCCCCAGCCGTAGGACGGCTTGGTGCGGATCTTCAGCCGCTCGCAATGGCGCAGCAACGCATCGCGGTCGGTGCAATCGGCTGCACTGATGTCCGGATTATGGTGACGAACGGCCTCGTCCATCCGCCAGCGTCGGAAAGCCGGCGCCAAATCAATGTCGGCGCCGTCCCAGCTGACCTGGGTAGTGCCCAGCACCGACTGCGCGGTGTCACGGATCACCTGCTCGGTCAGATCCATGATCTCGTGGTACGTGGCATACGCCTCGTAGAGCTCGAGCATGGTGAATTCGGGGTTGTGCCGGGTCGACACGCCCTCGTTGCGGAAGTTGCGGTTGATCTCGTAGACGCGCTCCAACCCGCCAACGACCAGGCGCTTGAGATACAGCTCCGGGGCAACGCGCAAGTACAGGTCCAGATCCAGCGCGTTGTGGTGGGTGGTGAACGGCTTGGCGGTGGCGCCGCCGGGGATGTAATGCATCATCGGCGTTTCCACTTCCAGGAAGCGGCGCGCATCCAGCCAGGCGCGCATGGCGCGGATGATCTTGGAGCGCTTGATGAAGACCTCGCGCGCTTCCGGGGTCACGATCAGGTCGACATAGCGCTGGCGGTAGCGCTGTTCCACGTCCGACAGGCCGTGCCACTTGTCCGGCAACGGGCGCAGCGACTTGGTCAGCAGGCGCAACGCGCTGGCCTTGACCGACAGCTCGCCGGTCTTGGTGCGGGTCAGCCCGCCCTCCACCGCCACGATGTCGCCCACGTCCCAGCCCTTGAATGCGGTATAGGCATCGCCGAGCACGTTGCTCTGCAGGAACAACTGCACGCGCCCGGACTCGTCCTGGATCTGCGCGAAGCTGGCCTTGCCCATCACCCGCTTGGCCATCAGGCGGCCGGCCATCTTGACCGTGCGACCGCTGGCCTCCAGCGCTTCGGGGGTCCAGGTCTCGGCATCGACGAACTCCGCCTGCAGGTCGCCGGCGAAGTGTTCGCGCACGAAGTCGTTGGGATACGCGATGCCCTGGCCGCGCAACGCGCCCAGTTTCGCGCGACGCTCGGCGATGAGGCTGTTCTCGTCGGCGGGGATCTGCGGCGCGGGGGTCTGCTCGGTCATGGCGGGAATGGGTCTGCTATAGGTCGGGCGAATGCCCGGTGGGGAGTGAGGACCGGCGACGCCGGCACTCTTTATTACAATGAGCGTGTGACGAAGTTACGCGTTATCCGCGTCGCCCGGAGCCGGAGCGCATTACCATCGCTGCTTCACAGGCATTGCAGCGCTGCACCGGGCGGCCGTCGCGACGTTCGCCCCGCGCGGCGGTCAGGCATCCAGGCGTTTGGAACCCGCTGCCAGACCGGCTTTCAGGCTGGCCTCGACGAATTCGTCCAGGTCGCCGTCCAGCACCTTCTGGGTGTCGCTGCGTTCGATGCCGGTACGCAGATCCTTGATGCGGCTCTGATCGAGCACGTAATTGCGGATCTGGCTGCCCCAGCCGATGTCGGACTTGGTGGCTTCCAGCGCGTCGCGCTCGACGTTGCGCTTCTGCACTTCCAGCTCGTACAACTTGGCGGCCAGCATCTTCATCGCGTTGTCGCGGTTCTGGTGCTGGCTGCGGCCGGTCTGGCAGGCCACGACCGTGTTGGTCGGAATATGCGTGATACGCACCGCCGATTCGGTCTTGTTGACGTGCTGACCACCTGCGCCGGACGAGCGATACACGTCGGTGCGCAGGTCGGCCGGGTTGATGTCGATCTCGATGTTGTCGTCCACTTCCGGTGACACGAACACCGAGGTGAAGCTGGTATGGCGACGGTTGTCCGAATCGAATGGCGATTTGCGCACCAGCCGGTGCACGCCGATCTCGGTCTTCAACCAACCATAGGCGTACTCGCCTTCGATGCGGATCGTGGCCGACTTGATGCCCGCGACTTCGCCACCGGACACTTCCATCAGCTCGGTTTTCCAGCCGCGCGACTCGGCCCAGCGCAGGTACATGCGCAACAGGATCTCGGCCCAGTCCTGCGCCTCGGTGCCACCGGCGCCGGCCTGGATGTCGACGAACGCGTTGGCGCCGTCCATCTGCCCGGAGAACATGCGCTGGAATTCCAGCTTTTCGACATGCGCCTGGTACTTGTCCAGATCGGCGATCACCGCCACTGCCGTGTCGTCGTCCTGTTCGCTCTCGGCCAGATCGAGCAGGTCGCCCGCATCGGCCAGACCCGACAGCACATCGGCAATGCCGACCACGGTCTTTTCCAGCATCGAACGCTCGCGCCCCAGGGCCTGCGCGCGCTCGGCGTCGTTCCACACGTCGGGGCTCTCAAGCTCCCGGCTGACTTCCTCTAGACGCTCTTTCTTGACGTCGTAGTCAAAGATACCCCCTGAGCGAGAGCACGCGATCGTTGAGATCGGTGATGCGCTGGCGGATCGGATTGGTTTCGATCATGACGGACTTCCGGCAAACAAGCTGGCTAGTTTAGCAAGCGGGCGGCGGTGGCGGAACGCAGCGAAACTGTGGCCACGCACGCGGCAGCACCCGCTCTGTCCAGGCTCCCGGCGACCGCGCTCGACCGCAGACTCCACCAGCAGCAGCCCTGGCGCGCTGGTCGGTCGCAGCAGCTGCAATCGACCATCGCCAAAGGGCTGGACGAACTCGGAAGCAGACGCTTTCAACCAGGGCCGCGCAGCAGCGGGCTTACGCCATCAGTGGGTCAGTCTTGGGCGTAACGGCGCCCTGCCCTGCATGCGCCCGAAAGCCGGCCAGATGGCTGCGACTGCAGGGCAGCACGGTAGCGTCGCGCAGATGCACGCGCGCATCGCCGGAATCGATTGGTTCGATCGCCTGCACCTGGCCCAGATTGACCAGATAGCTGCGGTGGATGCGCACGAACCCGGCAGGGTCCAGTCTGGCTTCGATCGCCGCCATGGTGCTGCGCAACGGGTAATCGTGCCCGCGCACATGCAGGTTGACGTAATTGCCCGAGGCCTGGATCCAATCGATATCGGCGGTGGCGACCAGGAAATCGCGCCTCAGCTTGCGCACCAAAAATCGCTCTGGGCGATCCAGCGGTTCTACTGACGGACCGTCGTCAGGTGCGACGAGCAGGTGCGCCTCGCCCTGGCCAGTGTGTGCTGTACCGCCACCAGCAACGCAAAGGTGCGCAGATCCTTTGACAGCTCGTAGACCCACTGCAGCCAGCCACCGAAGTCATAGTGCGCGCCGGCCAGTGGTAGATCAGCATGCGCAGCACCACCATGCCGGCGACATGCAGCAGCCACCAGCCCAGTGCAGCCGCCACATACGCCGGCAGGCGCCGCACCCAGCCATCGGCATGCAGCGGCCAGCGTGCACAGAGCCACATCACTGCCGGCAACAGCATGAGCGCCGCCGTGGCGCTACTCAGGTCCCAACTCAGCACCTGCCACACCACGATGGGTTGGCCATCGCGGCGCGCGGCAAGCCAGGCAGTCCAGACGTTGCCCAGTGCACTCAGGTAGAACACCAGCGACCAGATCACCACGGCCCAATGCATTGCAGCGCCGCCAGCCCTATCGTGGATGATTGGCGGGCGCGGCCCGGTCGATTGCATTGCACACGTCCGCAGTTGGCAGGTGCCGATCATAGAGGCCCGCGCAACGTGGCGAAACCGCCATCCTTGCCGCCCCCATTCGTCCCTGGGTGGGCACAACTGGTCACCGCGGGCCGGGGTTCCCCCCCCCCCCCCCTGACACGCCCATGGAGCGCGCCGCTGGGCGGGATGCATCCACTCTTCCACCAGCCGCCGACCATGACCGAGCGCCGCCACGATATCGATGCCTTGCGCGTCTTCGCCTTCGCCCTGTTGATCCTCTATCACGTGGGCATGGCCTATGTGGCCGACTGGGATTTCCACCTCAAGAGCGTGCACACGGCCGAGTGGTTGCAGCGGCCGATGATCGTGCTCAATCGTTGGCGGATGCCGTTGCTGTTCATGATCTCCGGCATTGCGATCGGCTTGTCGCAACCGCAGGCCGCGCCGTGGCGTTTCGCGTTGCGTCGCTGCGGGCGGTTGCTGACGCCCTTGCTGTTGGCATGTTCGTGGTGGTGGCGGTGCAGGCCTACTGCCAGGGCGTCAGCAACGGCAAGGTCGCCACCGGCTTCGGCAGCTTCCTGCTGCGTTATTGGCAGCTGCGTCCGTGGCCGGCCGGCAGTTTCGATGGCTGGGAACACGGCATCACCTGGAATCACCTGTGGTATCTGGCGTACCTGCTGCCCTACACCGTGGCATTGGCATTGATGGCGCTGGTGTCGTTGACCAGGCTGCTGCGGCTGCCGGCCCTCCCAGCACTTCCCTCTGCGGTGGTGATGCCGGCCTTGCTGGCGCTGCCGATCCTGTGGGAAGCGTTCTGCGTGATGTGGGTGATGCCGCGCCATCCGCCGACCCATGCGTTGGTCGGCGACTGGTTCGTGCATGCCGAATCGTTTCCGCTCTTTCTAGTGGGCTATTTGCTGGCACGCAGCGAGCGCTTCTGGCAGCTGGTCGTGCAGTTGCGCTGGCCCACGTTGGTCACCGCAGTGCTGGCCATCGCGACCGAGTTGGGCATTCGCTCTGTGGCGATGCATGGGCAGCCTGCGCAGTTGCCGCCGGCATTGGTCGCCCCGCCATGGCAAACGCTGTAACACGGCGCACGCGCGACCTCTACCTGGATGGCGCTGCTGACCCTGCTGGGGTGGGCCAAGCAGCATTTAAACCGGCCGTTCCGCTGGCTACCGTATTGCACCGAAGCGGTGTTGCCCTGGTACATCCTGCATCAGAGCCTGATCATCGTGGCGCTGTACTGGCTGATGCCATTGCAGTTGAACGCCTGGCTGGAGCCGGCGTTGGTGATCGCCGCCACCGTGATCGGCTGTCTGGCGCTACACGAGTCTGTGATCCGGCGGGTGCGCTGGCTGCGGCCGTTGTTCGGCTTGCCGATGCGCGCGCGAGAGACCCGCACGCGCCAAACCACACCAGCGATGACGGCGTAATGGCGCGCGGCATTGTCATGCGTCTTTATGTAAACGCGTTGTCGTGCGCGACACCGAATGGGAGCGACCGCGAGGCGATGTGGAGCAGTCATAAACGAACAGATGCATGCGTGGGACACGCAAACCCGGTGTCAGCATTGCCTGCATGCAGCGCCGCCGCAGGCGACGTGCTCGCATACGATGAACGGTGTTCGCCACCAGTGGCTGGCCTAGCTGGACGCATGACCGATGGCACCGCAAGATGCCGGCCCGACCTACTGAAGGAACCACGATGCGTCCCGCCCTGCTTGTTGCGGCATTGCTGCTCAGCCCCACGTTCGTCCATGCCGCACCGGCCACCAGCGTCGACTTCACCCACGACGATTGGATCATCGCCTGCGACAACACCCGCACCTGCCGCGCCGCCGGGTATCAGCCGGACGAAGGCGAGCACTTGCCGGTGTCGGTGCTATTGACCCGCAAGGCCGGGGCCGGTGAGGCAGTCACCGCGGAGCTGATGCTGGGCCAGTACGACGAGGTCAAGCTGCCGGCTTCGCTCAGCCTGCAGATCGATCGACACAACCAGGGCAAGCTGTCACTGGACAGCAAGCACGGCACCGCGTCACTGAGCAGCGCCCAGGTTGCCGCATTGCTGGCGGCGCTGCCACGCAGCAGCACGATCGTTGCGGTCGGCAACGATGGCCGCCGCTGGCAGCTGTCCGACAAGGGCGCGTCGGCCGTGCTGTTGAAGATGGATGAGTTCCAGGGCCGGCTCAACACGCGCGGCGCGCTGGTGCGCAAGGGCAACCGTGACGAATCCGCCGTGCTGCCGCCATTGCCGGTACCACAGGTCCACGAGGCCAAGCTCGTCGCAGCGCAGGCAGGCGATGCGCGCCTGGGCACGTTGCCGGCACTGTATCAGGCACTGCGTGCCACGCTTTCGGCCGACGATGAGTGCAAGGGACTCGACACCAGCGAAGCCTCCAAACCGCTGACCATCACCCGCCTGAGCAGCGACAAGCTGCTGGTCTCCACCGGCTGCTGGATGGGCGCCTACAACGTCGGCACCGGCTTGTGGGTGATCAATGCACGCGCGCCGTTCGCCCCGACCCTGGTCACCCTGCAGGCCAGCGACCTGGATGGTTCCACCATCCTGGCCTCGCACAAGGGCCGCGGCCTGGGCGATTGCTATAGCCAGGCACGCTGGACCTGGGACGGCCGCCGCTTCGTACAGACCTCCAAATCCACTTCCGGCCTGTGCCGGTTGGTCGCCGCCGGCGGCGCATGGGAATTGCCGACCATCGTGGCCGACGTCACGAAGTAACCGGTTCGATCGCTGCGCGGGCGGAATATCGCTCGCGCAGTGGGGCCGGTGCCTGCTTGGCAACCTGCACGCACCAGGGTGTGGATCAGCCTGGTGCCGATGCCGGCTCGCAATGCTCGACGATCAACTGCACCGCCGTGCCGCCGCGGTAGTCGTCGGCAACCAGCCGATACGCCAGCCGCACCACGCGCGCGGGTTCGCTGCCGCGCCAACCGTTGAAATGGATGGCATTGAGCGGTTCCGCGCGTCCGGCGCAGCGCAGGGTCAGCTTGAGATGACGCTCCTTGAGCACGCGGTACTGCAGCACTTCGAACTGACCATCGAACAGCGGCTCGGGAAACCCCTGCCCCCACGGACCGGCCACCCGCAGCGCTTCGGCATGCGCGTGATCGAGTTCATGCGCGGCCAGTTCGCCGTCGCTATGCAATTCGGCATGCAGCAGCGAGGCATCCACCATCGCCATGACCTGCGCCTGGAAGGCCTGCTCGAACGTGGCCAGCGCCACGTGATCGAGGCTCAACCCGGCTGCCATCGCATGGCCGCCGAACTTCTGGATCAGCCCGGGATGACGCGCGTCCACCGCGGCAAGCACGTCGCGGATATGCAGGCCAGGAATCGAACGCGCCGAGCCACGCAACTGGCCGCTACCCGGCTCCGCAGGTGCCAACGCAATCACCGGACGATGCAGACGGTCCTTGAGTTTGGAGGCCACCAGACCGATGACGCCGGGGTGCCATTCGGCATCGAACAGGCATGCGGCGATCGGCAATGCACCATCGGCATCCAGCACCACCTTGGCGACCGCTTGCTCGGCATCGTCGGTCATCAACTGCTGCACCGCGCGGCGTTCGGCGTTGATCTCTTCCAGCGTGCCGGCGATCCCGCGTGCCTGGCTCCAGTCTTCGCTGAGCAACAATTCAATACCCAACGCCATGTCCTCGAGCCGACCGGCCGCATTGAGCCGTGGCCCGAGCGCAAATCCGATATCGCTGGCGCTCAACCGCGCCACATCGCGGCCGCTGGCATCGATCAAGGCGCGCAGGCCGATGCAGCCCCTGCCCTCGCGCAGGCGGCGCAGGCCAGCCGAAACCAGCGCACGGTTATTGGTGTCCAGCGGCACCAGATCGGCGACGGTGCCGACGGCGACCAGATCCAGCAACACCGACAGATCCGGCTCGGCGCGCTCGGCGAAAGCCCCGCGTGCGCGCAACACGCCGCGCAGCGCCAGCAACACGTAGAAAATCACCCCGACCCCGGCCAGCGTCTTGCTGGGGAACGTGTCTTCGGCCAGGTTCGGGTCGACGATCGCATCGGCCGGCGGCAGCACCTCGCCCGGTAGATGGTGGTCGGTGACCAGTACTGTCCAGCCGCGCGCCTTGGCGGCGGCCACGCCGGCGTGGCAGGCGATCCCGTGATCGACGGTGACCAGCACATCCGGCTGCAACGCCGCCAGCTCTTCGACCAATGCAGGCGACAAGCCATAGCCGTGCACCATGCGATTGGGCACGGCGTGGTGCACATCCAGCGCACCGAGCATGCGCAGTCCGCGCACACCGACTGCGCAGGCGGTGGCGCCATCGCAATCGAAATCGCCCACCACCAGAATGCGTCGTTGCTGCGTTATCGCGTCGGCCAGTAACTCGGCGGCTATACCGCTGTTGTGCAGTCGATCCGGCGACAGTAATTGGCCCAGTCGCGGCTGCGCGCCTTGTGCATCGCTCACACCGCGCGCGGCATAGATGCGGCGTAGCAGCGGCAACATGGCATCGGGCCAACTGCCGGCGTGCCCGGAGGGGCGCCGGACGATCCGCGGATGCGAACTCATTGCGCCAGCTGTACCCGCGGCTTGCGCCAGAAACGCCAGCGCTGCGCATGCGTCAGCGACATGCTTTCGCCGTCCTGGAAATCCAGCACCAACCGATCCAGTTCGCCGCGCGCCATCGCCGCCAACAGCGGTGCAACCGCATCGTCGCTGAACTGCTGCAGGGAACGCAGATGGCGCAGATCCACCAGCGCATCGACGCGCTGTTCGCCCTGCGCATCGGCACCTGCCGCCAGCGCCAGCGCACGCAGCAGCGACTCGCGGCTACGCACCTGGCGATGCGGCGAACTCACCGCATGCGGCAGCACACCGCCACCCCAGAACCACACCGAATTGATCGCCGGCTTGCCGCTGGCGACGCGGCCTTCGTTCCAGGGGTGCTGATGCAACAGCACCTGCGCTTCGGTCAGCAAGGCACGCCAACGGCGTCCGCTGTCGCCAGCCGGCAGATGCTCGAACAAGTCGTCGCCGATGGCGAGGTCCGGTGGCGCAAAGTCCGGCAATTTCGCATCCGGCGACAAGCGCAGATACCAGCGCGATGGCGTGGGCGCATCCAGCAGAAATCCTGCATCGCCGAACATCGGCTTGAGGATCGGCAGTAGCACCGCCAGGTCCTCGGCGGTGGGGCCAAGCGCCTCGCCGTAGCCCATCAACCGTGCGCCCTGCATGTCCGGCACCACATAGGCCGGATCGGCACGCACCCAGGTGGCTCCTGCGGCATCGCCGGCATCCAGCTGGCGGGTCAACGCGGCCACCGGCCAATGCGTCGGCGTCAGCTTGAAATGGCGCTGCAATTGCGCCACTTCGCCGGCATCGGCGGTGCGCTGCTCGGCGCGCGCGAGCGCACGCGCCACCGCCGTGTCGCCCAGCGTTCCGGGCAGACGGCGTTTTTCCGGCAGCAGCAGCGTGGCGGTGGTCATCGCGCGGTAATGCCGGTCAGTCCAGGTAGGCGACGCTGACGACTTCGTACTCGCGCTGGCCGGCAGGCGCATCGATGGTGACCGAATCGCCTTCCAGCTTGCCGATCAGCGCACGCGCCAGCGGCGAGGAAATCGCGATCAGGCCCATCTTGATGTCCGCTTCCAGATCGCCAACGATCTGGTAGCGCTTCTCTTCGTCGGTCTCGGTATCGGCCAACGTCACCGTGGCGCCGAACACGATCTTGTTACCGGCCGACAGCTTGGTGATGTCGATGATTTCGGCATGCGAGAGCTCGCCTTCCAGCTGCTTGATGCGCCCTTCGATGAAGCTCTGCTGCTCGCGCGCGGCATGATACTCGGCGTTTTCCTTCAGGTCGCCGTGCGCACGCGCTTCGGCGATCGCATTGATGACCTCCGGGCGCTTGACCGACTTCAACTGTTCCAGCTCTTCGCGCAGGCGCAGCGCGCCCTTCGATGTCATGGGTGCTCTCATGCTTGAAGCTCCTTGTGCAGTTCCTGCAGCGACCACACAGGGCCGGTGCCGCGGAATTCCAGCGAATGCACCAGCGCCTTGGCGCCGGCGACGGTTGTCGAATAGGTCACGCGATGCTGCAGCGCTTCGCGGCGGATCGAGAACGAGTCCGAGATGGCGGCGCGACCTTCGGTGGTGTTGACGATGTAGACGATCTCGCCGTTCTTGATCGAATCGACGATGTGCGGGCGGCCTTCGGCCACCTTGTTGACGATTTCGCAGCTCAGGCCGTTCTGCTGCAGCCAGGCACCGGTGCCGCGCGTGGCCACCAGGCTGAAGCCGCGTTCCACCAGCGCCTGCGCCACCGGCAACACGCGTTGTTTGTCCGGGTCGCGCACCGACACGAAGGCCTTGCCCACCGGCGGCGCCTTGATGCCGCCGGCTTCCTGCGCGCGCGCGAACGCGGCGCTGAAGCTGCGGCCCACGCCCATCACCTCACCGGTGGAGCGCATCTCCGGCCCGAGAATCGGGTCCACGCCCTGGAACTTGGCGAACGGGAAGATCGCTTCCTTCACCGAGTAGTAGTCCGGCACGATTTCCTTGGTGGCGCCCTGTTCGGCCAGCGTCTTGCCCGCCATGCAACGTGCGGCAATCTTGGCCAGGGGGATGCCAATGGCCTTGGACACGAACGGCACCGTGCGCGAAGCGCGCGGGTTCACTTCCAGCAGATACACGATGTCGTCGCCGGCCTCGTCGACCTGCACCGCGAACTGGGTGTTCATCAGGCCGACCACGCTCAAGCCTTCGGCCAGCATCACCACCTGGCGACGCAGTTCGGCCTGGGTCTTGGGCGAGAGCGAATACGGCGGCAGCGAGCACGACGAATCGCCCGAATGCACGCCGGCTTCTTCGATGTGTTCCATCACCCCGCCGATCAGCACGTTGCCGTCCTTGTCGGCAATGATGTCCACGTCCACTTCCACGGCATTGTCGAGGAAGCGGTCCAGCAGCACCGGCGAGTCGTTGGAGACCTTCACCGCATCGCGCACATAGCGCGCCAGATCGGATTCGCCGTAGACGATTTCCATCGCGCGGCCGCCGAGCACGTAGCTCGGGCGCACCACCAGCGGGTAGCCGATTTCGCGTGCCAACACCAAGGCTTCTTCGGCATTGCGCGCAATGCGGTTCGGCGGCTGCTTCAGGCCCAGCTTTTCGACCAGCTGCTGGAAACGCTCGCGGTCTTCGGCCAGATCGATCGAGTCCGGCGAGGTGCCGATCACCGGCACGCCGTTGGCTTCCAGCGCACGCGCCAGCTTGAGCGGGGTCTGGCCACCATACTGCACGATCACACCCTTGGGTTTTTCCAGCTCGACGATTTCCAGCACGTCTTCCAGCGTCAGCGGCTCGAAGTACAGACGGTCGGAGGTGTCGTAATCGGTGGAGACGGTTTCCGGGTTGCAGTTGACCATGATGGTCTCGTAACCGTCATCGCGCAGCGCCAGCGCCGCATGCACGCAGCAGTAATCGAACTCGATGCCCTGGCCGATGCGGTTGGGGCCACCGCCCAGGATCATGATCTTGTCGCGATCGGTGGGCAGCGCTTCGCATTCGTCCTCGTAGGTCGAATACAGGTAGGCGGTGCTGGTGGCGAACTCGGCAGCGCACGAATCCACGCGCTTGTAGACCGGGTGCACCTTCAGCGCGCGGCGCAAGGTACGCACCGATTCTTCGTTGCTGCCGATCAGTTCGGCCAGACGCGCATCGGAGAAACCGGCGCGCTTGAGCGTGCGCAGACGCGGTGCGTCCAACGCGGCCATGCCGTCGTCGGCCAATTGCTGTTCGTGGCTGATGAGTTCTTCGATCTGATCCAGGAACCAGGGGTCGATGAACGACAGCGCGTACACCTCGGCCACCGTCATGCCAGCGCGGAACGCATCGGCCACGTAGAACAGGCGCTCCGGGCCGGGCGCCTTGAGCTCGCGCTTGAGCGCGGCGATGTCGTCTTCGCTGCGCAGATCCAGGCCGGTCGGGTCCAGGCCGATCTTGCCGGTTTCCAGGCCACGCAGCGCTTTCTGCAGCGATTCCTGGAAGGTGCGGCCCATCGCCATCACCTCGCCCACCGACTTCATCTGCGTGGTCAGTCGCGCGTCGGCCTGCGGGAATTTCTCGAACGCAAAGCGCGGAATCTTGGTGACCACGTAGTCGATCGACGGCTCGAACGAGGCCGGGGTCAGGCCACCGGTGATCTCGTTGCGCAATTCGTCCAGCGTGTAACCCACTGCCAGCTTGGCGGCGACCTTGGCGATCGGGAAGCCGGTGGCCTTGGAGGCCAGCGCCGAGGAACGCGACACGCGCGGATTCATTTCGATGACGACGACGCGCCCGGTGGTCGGGCTGATGCCGAACTGCACGTTCGAGCCACCGGTATCCACGCCGATCTTGCGTAGCACCGCGATCGAGGCATCGCGCAGGCGTTGGTATTCCTTGTCGGTGAGGGTCTGCGCCGGAGCGACGGTGATCGAGTCGCCGGTGTGCACGCCCATCGGGTCGAGGTTTTCGATCGCGCACACGATGATGCAGTTGTCCGCGGTGTCGCGCACCACTTCCATCTCGAATTCCTTCCAGCCAAGCACCGATTCTTCCACCAGCACTTCGGTGGTCGGCGACAGTTCCAGGCCGCGGCCGACAATGTCGATCAGCTCTTCGCGGTTGTAGGCGATGCCACCGCCGCTACCGCCCAGGGTGAAGCTGGGGCGGATGATGGTCGGGTAGCCGACGCGTGTCTGGATCTCCAACGCTTCTTCCAGCGTGTGCGCAACCGCGGCCTTCGGGCAATCCAGGCCGATCTCGCCCATCGCCACGCGAAACAACTCGCGGTCTTCAGCCATGCGGATCGCTTCGCGCTTGGCGCCGATCAACTCGACGTTGTACTTCTCCAGCACACCGTGGTCGGCCAGATCCAGCGCGCAGTTCAGCGCGGTCTGCCCGCCCATGGTCGGCAGCAGTGCGTCGGGCTGTTCCTTGGCGATGATCTTTTCGACCGTCTGCCAGTTGATCGGCTCGATGTACACGGCGTCGGCCATGTCCGGGTCGGTCATGATGGTGGCCGGGTTGCTGTTGACCAGCACCACGCGGTAGCCCTCGTCGCGCAGCGCCTTGCACGCCTGCGCGCCAGAGTAATCGAACTCGCAGGCCTGGCCGATGACGATCGGGCCGGCGCCGATGATGAGGATGGTCTTGAGATCGCTGCGCTTGGGCATTTTCTTCTTCAGGCCTTCATAAGTTTTTGAATCGTCTCGATGTCCCCATCCTTGCTGAGCATCTCGAGGGAATTGATTTCCGCGCAGACGCAATGGAATACGTCGAACTTGCGCTTATCCAGCTTTACATTGGTCTGGCGAGCTTTCCGGAATACTTCCGCAGCACGAATTGCCTCTTGGCCTCGTACCTCGAACTCCTTCATGTCGTTGAGGACGGCATTTACCGCTTCGACATCCACCTCGTCCATGCCACGCAGCACTTCGTATCGAATCAGCGGGGAGATTGCGATCTTGGCGTCCGGATCGGCGACCAGCGCCTCGAACGTCGACAGAGAGGCTGCGTGAGCCGCGTTGCCATCCTCCACGTCCAATGCGCCAATCAGCAGGTTGGCATCGAGCAGTACCAGACGGGTCATGCTTGCTCCCCACCCTGACGCTCGCGGCGCTGCTTGATCAGATCCAGCAACGCACGTTTGGTGGCGGATTGGTCTTCGCTGACCAGCGCGTCGCGCTTGAGTGCATTGAGATCGACCCCAAAGGTCTCTTCGAGCACATCCGCGAATGCCTTCATGTTGGGCGAGTCGATCACGGACGACCTGACGACTCCGTCTGCCGCGTCGCGCTCCAGCAGATAGGCCTCTCCCTGCTCAAGCTGCGTCAACACCAGCGGCGAGTGAGTGCTAATGAAAAATAGCGTGTTCGGAAACAGTGCCTTCAAATGTCTGACGATGCTGACCTGCCAGCCAACGTGGAGATGACTTTCGATCTCGTCGATCAGCACCACGCCCGGCAGGTTCTGCAGATCCTTGGAGTTGCTGAAGCCCGCATAGCCGGAAATGATCGCTTGAAACAGTTTCACGACCGAGGCAAACCCCGAACTGAGTTCACCCAGCTCGATCATGCGGCCTTCCACACTCAGATAAACACGCTGCGAGCCGTCTATCTGCAGGCGCTCGGCGTCCAAGCGCTGATCGATGCGATGCAACAGCTTCAATACCGACTCGATCTCGTTGCGCAGGTTGTCCTTTTCCACCTGAAAAGGATTAACCGACTGCGCACGCTGTACGAACCACACGCGGATGTCTGCGTCCATGCCGGCAGAGCGCAAAGAACCTCTTTCGCACTCCTGCAACAACATGCCGAAGTGCTGAGATCTACGTTCCTCGAAGTTTCCTAGTGCCGCAATGGATGTGGACAGACGTCCTATCGACGAGCGCCCACCCGCTCCGATGTAAACCAAGGGACGAGAGTGACGCACTACATGTGGAGCAACAGCTCGTACATGTATCAGTTGCTGCGGGGGCAGATCCACTAGGTATTGCACATCGTCGATAAGGACAGCGGATGCGGGAACACTTTGTCCGGCATGGACCACCGAATTACTCTCGACGCGCAAAAACTGCTCATTGGTGAATAGCAACGCACCATAGATTGCTTCTAGCGACTTCGTCTTGCCAATGCCGTTGACACCAAAAAGCACGCGCGCCCGGCTGACTGCGTCGAACCGCAGCTCCACCTTACCGACTCCCTTCAAACCTTCAATGTCGATGCGATCAAGCATTGGAATCTCCACTGGGCCAACGGGATGCCGTGCAGTCATCAGGGCGAGCACATGGCCCGGCAACGGGGTTCAAGCTTTTGCTTCAGCCATCAGATCCACGAACCGATCGAACAACGGCCCCACATCGCGCGGGCCCGGCGACGCTTCCGGGTGGCCCTGGAACGAGAACGCCGGCGCGTCTGTCAGCGCGATGCCCTGGTTGGTGCCATCGAACAGCGAACGATGGGTGACCCGCACATTGGCCGGCAGCGTGGTTTCGTCCACCGCAAAGCCATGGTTCTGCGAGGTGATCATCACTCGCCCGCCATCCAGGTCCTGCACCGGATGATTGGCGCCGTGATGGCCGGTGGGCATCTTCACTGTCTTCGCACCGGCGGCCAGCGCCAGCAGCTGATGACCCAGGCAGATGCCGAAGGTCGGCACCTTCTGTGCAATCAATTCCTGGATCGCGCTGATGGCGTAATCGCACGGCTCCGGGTCGCCCGGCCCGTTGGACAGAAACACCCCATCGGGCTTCAGCGCCAACAGCTCGGCCAATGGCGTGCGCGCCGGCACCACGGTGACGTCGCAGCCGCGCTCGGCCAGCATGCGCAGGATGTTGATCTTGACGCCGTAGTCGTACGCAACGACTTTGAATGTTTGCCCCGGTGCGGACGTTCCAGCATTCAGAGCGCCGAGGCCGAGGAAGGCATCGGAGTTCAGATCCAGCGAGCCTTCCTGCCAGTTGTAGCTGATCTCTGTCGAGACCACCTTGGCCAGGTCCATGCCCTTCAGGCCGGGGAACTTGCGCGCGGCTTCCAGTGCCTTTTCCACGTCGATCTCGCCGGCCATCAGCGCGCCATTCTGTGCGCCCTTCTGCCGCAGCAGGCGGGTCAACTTGCGGGTGTCGATGCCGGACATGGCGACCACACCACGGGCCTGCAGCCATTCCGGCAAGGCCACCTGGCTGCGCCAGTTGCTGGGGCGACGCGGCACGTCGCGCACGATCAGACCGGCAGCCCAGATCTTGCGGGCTTCGTCGTCCTGGTCGGTAAAGCCCGTGTTGCCGATATGCGGATAGGTCAGCGTGACCATCTGGCGGGCGTAGGAGGGATCGGTCAGGACTTCCTGATAGCCGGTCATGGCGGTGTTGAACACCACTTCACCGACGGAAAGCCCGTTGGCGCCTACGGATTCGCCCTCGAACACGGTGCCGTCTTCGAGGACAAGGATTGCGGGTTGGGTCACGTGGGGGTCTCGCTCTGGCTGCCTGGGACTCCGATGCGCTTCCGGCCAAATTCCGGTTGCAGCAAAGCGCGGACGCGGTGCTGAGGACCGGTCCGACGCTGGTTCGGGCAAGCGAGAATTGTAATGGCAACTGCCCCGGCACGCCAGCCTGACGAGTGCTCGATGCCTCACCAGCATCAACGCTGCGACATGAATAGGCCGCGACGTGCGGCTACCGTTCATGCCCAGCTGCACGCGTGCTTACAGCACCAGATCGCGCACGCGGTAGCTGCCAGCCGGCTTGTCGATCAGTCGCTTGGCGGCATGCAACGCACCGCGCGCGAAGATGTCGCGATTGGTCGCTCGATGCACCAGTTCGACCCGCTCGCCCAACCCGGTGAACTGCACGCTGTGTTCGCCGACGATGTCGCCGGCACGCAGGCTCACATAGCGCGGCTGCGCACCACTACCGGTGGCGGCCTCGCCCAGCGTCAACGCGGTGCCGGACGGCGCGTCCTGCTTGTGCACGTGATGCGCTTCGATGATGTCGCAATCCCAGCCCGGCAAGGTGCCGGCGGCACGCTCCACCAACTCGGTCAACACCGCAACGCCGAGGCTGAAATTGGAGGCCCACACCAAGGGGATCTGCTGGGCGGCATCGCGCAGCGCCACGCGCTGCGCCTCGTCCAACCCGGTGGTGCCGGACACCAGCGGCTTGCCGCGCTGCGCGCACAGCGCCAGGATCGGCGCGAAGCCCTGCGGCAAACTGAAGTCGATGGCCACATCGTACGCAGGCACGCCGCCGAGTTCGCTGGCAGCGAAAAACGGCACTCCGTCGACCACGCGCTGCGAGGGCGAGCGGCCCACCACGGCGCCGACCACCTGCAAGGTCTCGTCTTCGGCGGCCAGTCGCAGCAACGCCTTGCCCATCCGCCCGGAGGCACCGTGGATCAGAACTTTCACAGCAGAGGTTGTCATGGCGGCAGGCTGGCTTGGCGATGTGGGTGGTACACGATAGCCGGGATTGGGGTGTGGGATTGGGATTCGTTACTGCGGTGGCGCCCTGCACGCGACGCGCAGTTGCATGGTTGGGTGGTTAGTGGCTTTCGCAGCGGGCAAGACCGTGTAGCGAGCGGTTCTAGGATCGATGCTAACGGAGCGACGAACCGCAGACGTACGAGTTACACACGCCGACGTCGAGCAATCGTGCGCGCGTTCGGCGCCGGAACAGCCCTAGTGCCAGTTGCTCTTGGAACGGCCCTCAAACGGAGCGAACTCCCCTTATCGGATGCAATCACCGAAGGGGAGCCGCAACGCCGGCTTGGCACACGAAAACTTCCAACACGACCACGTGCCTAGGGGGGTGCGCAGCAGGCTTGCTGATCGCTCTTAATCGCGGGTGCCATCCAGCCGCTTGCTCCAGCTCTCCACTTCGCTGCGCTGCAGGCGGCGTTCGAACAGCGCGCGCCACGACGGCACCAACGGCAACTGCAGCACTGCAGTAATGGCGGAAACATCGACCTGACGTGCATACAGCACCTGTTGCAGGCGCGACAGCGGCCACTGCGCATGCGGTCGCGCTTGCAGGGTTAGCAGGTCGCCGGCGGCAATGCGGCCCGGCTGCAGTACGCGGTAATACCACCCCGTGCGGCCGGTTTCCTGCACGCGCCGCGCCAGCTCGCGCGCACCAAACCGATCCGATAACTTCCAGCACGGTTGCCGTAACTGCGATACCTCCACCACGGCGGTGCCCAACGCGAAGCGATCGCCGAGACAGACGTGGGCTTCGGTCAGGCCGACACTGCTGAGGTTTTCGCCGAAAGCGCCGGCCGTTTCCAACAGGGCGTGCGGGCCAAGTTCGTCGCGCCAGGCGGCGTAGTGATCGCGCGGGTAATGATGGATGGCCTTGTCCGGGCCGCCATGCACGCGCCGATCGCCTTGCTCGTCGCCTTCCAGGCCTTCGACTCCGACCTGCACCCTGCCTTGCAGCGCGCGTTTGTCGATCGCACTGCGGCTACCGGGGCGGGTGAAGTCGCGCACGCTGCCGATGGCAACGCCATCGATCCTGATCGCGATCGGGGCGCCCTGCTCCGCCTTGGACACGGTCACACGCTCTGCCCTGGCAACTCGGCCAGCGCCTCGCGTAACAGCTCGCCCAGGACCTGGATGCCGGCATCGATCTTCTCGCCGGGCACGGTGACGAACGACAGGCGCAGCGTATTGGTTTGCGGCAAGGTGGCGAAGAACGGCGCGCCGGGGACGAACGCGACATTGCGTGCGATGGCACGCGCCAGCAAGGCGGTGCCGTCCAGCCCCGGCGGCAAGGTCACCCACAGGAACATGCCGCCTTCCGGACGATTCCACTGCACCTGCGCCGGGAAATGCCGGTCCAGCGCCTCCAGCATCAGGGTGCATTGGCGCGCATACAAGGCGCGGATGTGCGGAATATGGGTCTCGAGAAAATCGTCCTGCAGCGTCTGATACACCACCCGCTGCGTAAACGACGGGGTGTGCAGATCGGCCGCCTGCTTGGCCTGGATCAGCTTGCCCAGCACCGCTTCGGGCGCCACCACATAGCCCAGCCGCAAACCGGGTGCAAGCACCTTGGAAAAGGACCCCATGTAGATGACGCCATCCGGATTCATCGACAACAGGCTCGGCAACGGCTGCCCGCTGTAGTACAGCTCGCCGTATGGGTCGTCTTCGACGATCGGCACGCCTGCCTCGGTCGCACGCGCCACCAGTGCTTGGCGACGCGCCAACGGCAAGCGGCGGCCGGTGGGATTCTGAAAATTCGGCAGGCAATACAGGAACCGCGCATCGGCCAGCAGTGCCGGATCCAGCGTGTCCACCACTACGCCGTCCTCGTCCGAGGGCATGCCGACGAAGGCTGGCTGGAACAAGGAAAACGCCTGCAGCGCACCCAGGTAGCTCGGCGTCTCCACCAGCACCTTGCTGCCTTCGTCGATGAAGACCTTGCCGAGCAAGTCCAGGCCCTGCTGCGAGCCGGTGGTGATCAACACCTGGCTGGGCCGGATGCTGGCGCCATCGCGACTCAGCCGCGCAGCCACCCAGTCGCGCAGCGGCGCATAGCCCTCGGTGGGACCGTACTGCAACGCCGCCTGTGGCGCATCGCGCAGCACCTGGTCGCTGGCCGCGCGCATGCGTTCCACCGGAAAGGTGGCTGGCGAGGGCAAACCGCCGGCGAAGGAAATCACCTCCGGCCGTTCGGTCACCTTGAGGATTTCGCGAATCGCCGAACTGGTCAGCGCCTGCGCACGTCGGGAGATCTGGAAGGAGGTTGTCATGGAGGCAAGCATAGCGAACGCCAACGGCTGTGGCGCTGTGCCCTGCAGCGACCGACTTCCCGCTGCTTGCTTCGATCAGCGCCGGTAGAGAGCGGCGAACACAACGTAGCGAGCGGTTGTCAGGCTGACGTGGACACACGTATGGGAACCAGACCCAACGACTGACGCTTGTCGCACCCAGCACCAGCTGCCCCCATACCGGCCTGCGCAGCAGATTCGTTCGCTGCTTTACTGATACGCCGGGCCGACCCAGGCGGTACCTTCGCTGTGGGCGATCAGCGTCTTCCAGCGCTTGCGGATCAGCTTATCGCGCGTGCGGAAGGTCATGCGCAAGCCCGGCAGACCGAGTGTTGCGCGCGTTTCGACCATCGCCGAGTGTTCGTCGGCGGCAATGTCGATCTTGGGGATCGAATGCTTGTAGTCGATCAGCTCTTCCGGGTTGGCCACGTGACTCATCTGCCGCAGCACCTGCGCCCATTCGCCATTGGGCTTGCACTATTTCTCACGCATGGTGGCCTGCCGCTGCTGATGCGAATCCATGCGCTACAGCACCACCATTTCGAAGTCCGGCGCGGTCATCGCGCAAAGCGCCTCGCCATCCTGGTTCACCATCGCCTTGTCGTGCGCGGCATAGAAATCGCGCACCTGCTGCTCGTCGAGCGCATTGCCAGCGTAGTTATAGACACCCGCAACGGTGGCCAGAACCGCAAACAACACCAGCAAACGCATCACCGCCCCCTGTGCCGCCGCGTCCTGCGGCCGCGCAACTGTAGCCGACGCTGCGGGTATCAGTGACTGCGAGGCGGTGTCGGGCCGCAGCTATCGCAACCGCCGCAGGCCGATGCGTTTTGCGTGGCGGGCGGTGCAACGCGACGCCCCAGCGCCTGCATCCATGCCGGTCGCCCGCTAAGCAGCAGGCCAAGCGCAAGCGCGCCACGCATCCGTCGCAAGACGCCCGGGAACTGTTTCTTCATCACAACCCACAGGCTGACCAGCACCGCGATGGCGATGACCACATATTGCAGGGTGAGCGAAAGATCCATGTCAGCCGGCGCCAAGCAACACGGCCAGCTGGTAGGTCACCAGCGACGCCAGATACGCCAGCGCGAACAGGTACACCGCGCTGATGGTCATCTGCTTCCAGGAATTGGTTTCGCGCTTGATCGTGGCCAGCGTGGAGATGCACATCGGTGCGTAGATGTACCAGACCAGCAGCGACAGGGCGGTGGCCAGCGACCAGCCATCGCTGATCAGCGGCGACAACGCCTGCGCTGCCGCATCGTCGTCGGCAGCAGACAGCGCGTACACGGTGGCCAGCGAAGCCACCGCCACTTCGCGCGCGGCCAGGCCGGGAATCAGCGCAATGCAGATCTGCCAGTTGAAGCCCAGCGGTGCGAAGAACACCGCCATCGCATGGCCGATACGACCCGCGAAGCTGTAATCGATCGCCGGCAAGGTGGCATTGGCCGGCGCCGCCGGAAACGAGAGCAGGAACCACAGCAGGATGGTCAGCGCCAGGATGATACCGCCCACGCGCTTGAGGAAAATCCACGCACGCTCCCACAGCCCCAGCGCCAGGTCGCGCAGCTGCGGCACGCGGTAGGACGGCAGCTCCAGCATCAGCGGATGCTCGCTCTTGTCGCGCCGCCACTTCTTCATCGTCCACGACACCAGCAGCGCACTGACGATGGCCGCGGCATACAGTCCGAACAGTACCAACCCCTGCTGATTGAAGATGCCCCAAACCGTCTTCTGCGGAATGAAGGCACCGATCAACAGCGCGTACACCGGCAGGCGCGCCGAACAGGTCATCAACGGCGCGACCATGATGGTCGCGAGCCGATCGCGCGGGTCCTGAATGCTGCGCGTGGACATGATGCCCGGCACCGCACAGGCAAAGCTCGACAACAGCGGAATGAACGAGCGCCCGGACAATCCGGCCACCGACATCATGCGATCGAGCAGGAAGGCGGCACGCGGCAGGTAGCCGGATTCTTCCAGCGCCAGGATAAAGGCGAACAGGATCAGGATCTGCGGCAGGAACACGATCACCCCACCCAGTCCGGCGATGACGCCATCCTTGAGCAGGCTGTTGAGCGGACCTTCCGGCAAGGTGGCGCCAACCCAATCGCCCAACGCGGCGGTGCTGCCGTCGATGAGATCCATGATCGGCGCAGCCCAGGCATACACCGCCTGGAAGATCAGGAACATCACCACCGCCAGCGTGACCAGACCCCAGATCGGATGCAGCAGCCAGCGGTCCAACGCATCGTCCACGCGCGACGTGCGGGTGGGCATGGTCACTGCTGTGCTGAGGATCTGGCGCACCAGCGCGTGGTAGTTGCCGTCGGCCGGTGGGCTGGCGGTGGGCGCGGCCAGGCCTGCCGCCTGGGTATCGAGTCGCTCGACCAGGACCTTGGCACCACCGCGCCGCACCGCCACCGTTTCGACCACCGGCACGCCGAGCGCCTGCTCCAGCGCCGGCAGGTCGATGACGATGCCGCGTCGCTGCGCGGCGTCCATCATGTTCAGCGCCACGATCATCGGGCGACCAAGTTCGCGCAGCTCCAACGCAAAGCGCAGATGCAGGCGCAGATTGGTTGCGTCCATGACGTAGACCAGCAAATCCGGCGCCGGCTCGCCCGGGTAAAAGCCACGGCACAGGTCGCGAGTGATCGCCTCGTCCAGGCTTGCCGGTTGCAGGCTGTAGGCGCCGGGCAGATCCAGCACCGCGAAGTCGCGCCCGGACGGCGCACGGAAATGACCTTCCTTGCGCTCGACGGTGACGCCGGTGTAGTTGGCCACCTTCTGCCGGCTGCCGGTCAGCTGATTGAACAGCGCGGTCTTGCCGCTGTTGGGGTTGCCCACCAGTGCCAGCCGCAAGGGAACCGCTGCCGCGCTCATGCCGCCGCTCCTGCTTCGCGCACCTGCACGCGCGCCGCCTCGCTGCGTCGCAGGGCGAAACGCGTATAGCCGACCTGCACCAACAACGGTTCTCGACCGACCGGCCCGGTGGCCAGCACCGTGACTTCCTCGCCTGCGACAAAGCCCAACTCCCGCAAGCGCCGGGCGATCGTGTCGTTGGGAAGACGATCCTCCACGCAGTCCACGATGGCGGCACGATGCAAAGGCATATCGGACAGCGTCACAAAGACGGCCTGATTGTTAGGAATGGTTCTCAATTCTAGCATCGACGCACCGCGTCATGGCTCCGGCGACCCGGGCCGCTATCATGGTTCGCATCCCGTTCATGGACTTCTTACTCAATGCAGGACACCGGCTTGATCGTGGAGGACCGGGGAGCGGTCCGCACCTTGCGACTGCACCGCCCCGCCGTGCACAACGCCTTCGATGCGACGCTGATCGCCGCGCTGACCGACGCATTGCGCCAGGCCGGCCAGGCGTCTCGGATTCGGGTTGTCGTCCTGACCGGCGCCGGCGACGCCTTTTCGGCCGGCGCAGATCTGAACTGGATGCGCGGCATGGCGACCGCCGGCGAAGCCGAGAACGCCGCCGACGCACTCGCGCTGGCGCAGCTGATGCGCACCCTGGATGAACTGCCCAAGCCGACTATCGCGCGCGTCAATGGCGCCGCCTTCGGTGGCGGTGTCGGCTTGGTGGCGTGCTGCGATATCGCCATCGGCTGCACCGAGGCGCGCTTCGGACTGACCGAGAGCAAGCTGGGCCTGCTGCCGGCGGTCATTTCGCCGTATGTGGTTGCAGCGATCGGTGCGCGCCAGGCACGGCGTTGGTTCGCCACCGCCGAGATCTTCGATGCCGGCACCGCGCAGTTGCTGGGGCTGTTGCATCAATTGGTCGCCGCCGATCAGCTGGATATCGCCGTGGAGCGACAGGTTCGCCTGTTGCTGACGGCGGCGCCGCTGGCCGCCAGCAATGCCAAGGCGCTGGTGCGCTCGGTGCTGCCGCCTGCAGACCGCGATGCCATCGATGCCGCCAACGCGGCGTTGATTGCCCGTCTGCGCGTGTCGCCCGAGGGTCAGGAAGGCCTGGGCGCGTTTCTCGACAAGCGCAGCGCCGCCTGGGTGCCGGAGAGCATGGCGTGAGCGACTTCGTCCGCGTCGTCGAAGTCGGCCCGCGCGATGGCCTGCAGAACGAAGCGCAACCGATCGCCACCGCCGACAAGATCGCGTTGATCGATCGACTCTCGGCAACCGGGCTGCGCACCATCGAAGCGACCAGCTTCGTCAGCCCGCGCTGGGTGCCGCAGCTGTCCGACGCCGCCGAGGTGTTCGCCGGCATCGCGCAGGCACCCGGCATTGCCTATCCGGTGCTGGTGCCGAACCTGCAGGGCTACACGCGCGCACGCGCCGCCGGCGCGCAGGAAGTGGCAGTGTTTACCGCGGCGTCGGAAGCGTTCAATCGCGCCAACACCAATGCCGGCATCGACGAATCGATCGAACGGTTTCGGCAGATCCTGCAGCAGGCCGCGGTCGATGGCGTGCGCGTGCGCGGCTATGTCTCCACCGTGCTGGGCTGCCCGTACCAAGGCGACGTGCCGGTGGCCGACGTGGTCGATGTCGCGCAGCGTTTGCATGCCCTCGGCTGCTATGAAATCTCCCTGGGCGACACCATTGGCGTCGGCACGCCGGCCAAGGCGCGCCAGATGCTGGCAGCAGTGGCGCAGGCCGTACCGATGCAGGCGTTGGCAGTGCATTTCCACGACACCTACGGCCAAGCGCTGGCCAATATCGCGGCCTGTCTGGAGCAAGGGGTGCGCGTGGTCGATGCGGCCGTCTCCGGCGCGGGCGGCTGCCCGTATGCCAAGGGCGCCAGTGGCAATGTGGCCAGCGAAGACGTGGTGTACCTGTTGCACGGGCTGGGCATGCCCACCGGCATCGATCTGCCCGCCCTCGCCCGCACTGGCCGCTGGCTGGCGCAACTGCTCGGTCGCGAGACCGGCAGCAAGGTCGGCAAGGCGCTGGCTGCCGCCGGCTGAGCCATCACTGCCCTGGCGATCCCGCATCACCTACCACCGCGATCACGCAGAGGCTTCGGCTAGAATTGCCGACCGCGTCGCCGATCGTTCGCTGGCTGGTCTCCACCGGCCTCCAACGCTACTCAGGGAACCACCGCATGCAGCCATCGTCTGTCCTTGCCATCATCACCGGCGGCGTGTCCGGCCTCGGTATGGCTGTTGCACAGCGTCTTGTTGCCGACGGCGGCAAGGTCGCCTTATTCGACGTCAATGCCGACAAGGCCGATGCAGCGTTGGCGCTGCTTGGTGCCGGCAACGCGCATTACGTCGCTACCGATGTCACCGACGAAGCGCAGGTGGCCGCCAACGTGGCGCAGGCGGCGCAAGCGCTTGGCGGGCTCAACCTGGTAGTGAATTGCGCCGGCATCCTGGGCGCCGGCCGCGTGCTGGGCAAGGAGGCGCCGATGCCATTGGCCACCTTCCGCAACACGGTGCTGGTCAATCTGGTCGGCAGCTTCAATGTGGCAAAGGCCGCTGCCGATGTGATGCAACACAACGCCGCCGGTGACGACGGCGAGCGCGGCGTGATCGTCAACACCGCATCGGTGGCCGCGTTCGAGGGCCAGATCGGTCAGGCGGCCTATGCCGCCAGCAAGGGCGGCGTGGTCGGCATGACGCTGCCGATGGCACGCGAGCTGGCACGCTTCGGCATCCGTGTCATGACGATCGCACCGGGCGTGTTCTGGACCCCGATGGTCGACGGCATGCCAGAGGCCGTGCAGCAATCGCTTGCCGCCTCCATCCCGTTCCCCTCGCGCCTCGGCCAGCCCGACGAGTACGCCGACACCGTCGCCTTCATCCTGCGCAACCGCTACCTCAACGGCGAAACGATTCGCCTGGACGGCGGCGTGCGGTTGGCGCCCAAGTAGCGGGGAATGGGGAATCGGGAATGGGGAATCGTCACGGCGCCCTACTCCCACCACCCCTGCCCCGGCTTTTCGATTCCCCATTCCCGACTCCCGATTCCCATGAAAGCTAACGACATCAAGAAAGGCAACGTCGTCGAATACAACGGCGGCATCTACCAGATCCGCGACATCGAACGCAGCTCGCCGCAGGGCCGCGGCGGCAATGTGCGCTTTCGCTTCATCATGTACAGCGTGCCGGGTGGAGTGAAAACCGACGCCAGCTTCGATGCCGACGACAACCTGCCGGAAGTGGAGCTGCTGCGCCGGCTATCCACGTTCTCGTACAAGGACGGCGAAGCGTTCGTGTTCATGGACGACGAAGATTTCACGCCTTACACCCTGGACGCCGATGTGATCGGCACCGACGCCGGCTACATCACCGATGGCCTGACCGGCATCTATGTGCAGGTGATCGACGACCAGCCGGTGGCTGTGCAGCTGCCGCAGACGGTGACGCTGGAAGTGGTCGAGACCCCGCCGGAATTGAAGGGCGGTACCGCCACCAAGCGGCCCAAGCCGGCCAAGCTCAATACCGGCATGGAAATCATGGTGCCCGAGTACATCACCAACGGCGAACGCGTGCTGGTCAACACCACCACGGGCGAATTTGCAGGTCGCGCCGACTGATGCGTCGGTGCCCCGTTGCCATGGTTTTAGGTGTGCTGGCGGCCTGCAGCGTGCAACAAGCACCGACGCAGGCCGCAACGCCTGCGCCGGTGGCCTGCACCGATCCCAAGGTGGAAGACGAATGGCTGCAGCATCCGGCAGGCCTGTGCGGGATGCCGGAGGATGTGCGCAAGCTGGTGGACGACTACGACACCTGCGAGCACTTCGCCGGCGAAGAGCCCTATGACGCCGACCGCCGCCATGAAATCGAGGTGGCGGTGGCGCAGTTCTGCACGCCCGCACCGGCGCGCTTGACCAAGTTGATGCAGCAGTACCGCAACGACACGCATGTCAGCCAATGGCTGCGTCAGTATGCGAAGCAAGCGGATCTGCAACCAGCCAGCGAAGTAGGCGCGACCGCCTTCTCGTGCGGGACCTGGGCCCTTCATCGGGCCCAAGCGTCCCAGAGAAAGGAGAGGCAGCATTTCAGGACGTTGCCGGACCTGCAATAACGAACGCGTCGCCACGCGTCGTCAGGAATACCCCTTGACTGCGTTGCCTGTCCCGTGCGCGCGGCGTGGGCGCTCGAAGGCATGCGCGTTTTCGCTGTGAATTGGAGGCCTGATCTGAGAGAGGTTGGGAGCGCGAGCCATGCGGCTTCCTGACTATCGGCGCCCTGTCGCAATCAGAAACCGGCGTTGCGGCATGCACGCGCAGTGATCCAGAGCGGTAGGCTCGTCTTCCATCCGTAACCAGCTACGAACGACGCATCCGCGCCGCTCGCCCATCGCTATTGCACCTGCATTGGCGGCAGCCGCATCACCGCGCGCAAGCACACGCAATCGCGCGCGCAAATGCTCCACATTTGCCTCGCCCTGCTCCAAGCCAACACGCACCTCGGCCGGCAACTGCCGGCGTCCCAGTACCTGCAGCTGTTTCCAGCCACCCACCAACGCATCGCTTTCCCGGGCCACGCGCGCGCTCAGCTGTTGCTCGCTTGCCTGCGGCAAGCCGTACCCGGTGCCACCCAGCAATATGGCCGGGTGACTGAGTTGCGCTTCGCGCGCGAACAGCGATTGCAGCTGCCCCTGCACCGTTTCGCGCGCAACCACACCCGGTTGCAGAAGGCGCTTGAGCGCATCGCGCGCCAGCAACTCCTGACGGCGTAATGCTGCCTGTTCCAGCAACAATGCCGCTGCAGTTTCGCGCAGACCACCACGCTCGAACCACTGCGCACGCGCATCAGGCGCCGCATCCAGCCACTGCGCGACAGTGGTTTGCGGCACCGCGATGCCGCGCCGAAGCACATCGAACATGGCCTGGTAATGCGCTGCCGCCGATTCGAAGTAATAACCTTGGCGGACTGCCTGTGCAGGATCGTCCAGCACCCGCATATCAGCCATGCCGGCACGCTGCAGTCGTTGCCGTACGCCGCGCGGCGTGATCGACGCCACATTGGCGGCAGCCAGGCGTGGCACGCCGTCGTGCAGCAGCTTGTAGGTTTCCACCGCGCAGTTGTTGCCGATGAAGTAATAGCGCCCGTCGTAACTCCAATGCACTTGCGCGGCACGCGTCAGCAGCGCAGCGATCTCATCGGGCGTCAGGGTCAGCGGCACCGACGACAAGGCGCGCAATTCCACCTTGGTGTATTCGTCGACAACCTGGTTCAACGGCAAGACGAACAGCCGCGAAGGGTACGAACCGGTGAGCCCACGCCAGCTGGAAATCTGCACGTCGCCCACGAACGCGCGGAATGACAGCACGCGGTGGTACTGCAGATCCAGTCTGCATGCGGGGCCCGGTACACGGCCGGGGGCACAGATCACCAAGCGCAACATGCTATGGCCCCAGCGGCTCAGCGGCTGCGCGTTGCCTTCGGCAAGCAGATAGTCCACCGCATAGACGCGCGCCGGGTCCAACGCCAGCAACGACATCGCACCGGCATCGTTGTCGGCCTGCAGATACGGCAGCGTGGTCTCGCATGGCACAGCGCCCTGCGGCGTACCGATATGCTGCGCAAACCAGGCCGCCAACGCGGGACGCCGGCAGGCATAGTCGGCGTCCAGCACATAATGCTCAAGATTGACGGCAACGAACTCGGCCGGGCTGCGGCGTTCGTAGTCGTCCGGGCTGCGGTCGCTGAACTGATTTTTGCTGCGTCCTACGCGCCACGGCCGCACCTGCCAGCCGGCAAGATCGCGCAGGCGTGGGTCGCGCGACAACGCACTCTGCGTACCGCGATCGAGCACGTGCGCCAGTTCGTGTATCAATGCAGCCATTGCTGCGCGCGTGGCCGGCGCCGTGCGATCGGCACGTGCATCTTCGGGCTGCGCGCTCCAAGCCTGCAGCAGCGCGCGGTCCAGTAGGATGCGATTGCCGATTGCACGGCCATGTACCTGCACCGGCAGATCGGTGCGCCATTGCAGCTGGATCGGTGCGGTCAGCCGCTGCGTCCAGCGCTGCGGCAGTCGCTGCGCGACCTGCTGCATCAGTGCGTTACTTGCTTGGATCTCTGCCGGAGGCAAGTCCGACGGAAAAACATCGACCAACAATTCGGCCTGCACCTGCGGGGCGATCAAGGCGGCCAGCAGCAGCCAACCGCACCGCAGGCGCAGACTCACTGGGCCAGAATGGACTGCGCCAATTCCAGGTCGCTGGACAAGCGCGCCGCATCGCTGCGGCTACGCAACTGCAGCAGCGCCGCTTCCAGGCGCACACCACGGATGGCGCCATCGCTGGCGACGAAACCGGCCGCATCTTCGCGTGCGTCGGCCACCACCTTGTCGTCGCCGGAGCTGCTGCCGGAGGAATTGGACGAACCGGCCGAGGAGGCACCCGCCGAGGTACCGGCCAGACTGGATGCGAACGCTGCCAGCGGCAGCAGCGTCAACGCGCAAAACACGAGGCAGCGCATCATGGGCTGATTTATTCCATGTGAAGGTGTTGGAAGACTAACCGGCGGGCGTGATGGCGGGTGCGTCGTGCATCTCAAACAGCTTGCCGGGATTCAGCAACAGATGCGGGTCGAGCACCTGCTTGATGCCGCGCATCAAGGCGATTTCTTCGGCAGAGCGCGTACTCCACAGGTACGCCTTCTTGACCAGACCGATGCCATGTTCGGCGGAAATACTGCCGTCGAAACGCTGCAGGGCCTGCGCCAGCAACTTGGTGACCTGATCGCAGGCCGCAACGAAATCGGCCTGACTGGTGCCATCGGGTTTGAGTACGTTGATGTGCAGATTGCCATCGCCGATATGCCCGAACCACACCACATCGAAATGCGGATACGCCTCGACGAGCAGTGCCTGGGTTTCGGCCAGAAACGCCGGCATCGCCGAGATGCGCACCGATACATCGTTCTTGTATGGCGTGTAGCGCGCCAGCGCTTCGGTGATGCCTTCGCGCAGGCGCCACAGTTGCGCCGCCTGGGCATCGCTCTGGCTGATCACGCCATCGCTGACCCAGCCCTGCTCCATGCAGGTCTCAAACGCCGCCATTGCGGCCGCTTCCTGCGCCTCATCGCCGGCGGCGAATTCGGTGACCACGTAGTACGGATGCACCTCGGCGAAGGGCGCCTGCGCGCCGTGCGCCAAGACGTGTTCCAGCGCGCGATCGGTGAAGAATTCGAAAGCCTCCAGGCGCAGCTGGGCGCGGAACGCGGCAAACACCTGCATCAACACCTCGAACGAGGGCAGCGCCAGCAGCATCACATTGCTGGGCGGCGGTGGGTCGGTCAGCCGTAGCGTGGCTTCGACAACGATGCCGAGCGTGCCTTCGGAGCCAATCATCAGATGGCGGAAGTCGTAGCCGCTGGAATTCTTCACCAGCGCATTGTTGAGTTCGAGCAACTCGCCGCCACCGGTGACCACCTTCAACCCGGCCACCCATTCGCGCGTGTTGCCGTAGCGGATCACCCGGATACCGCCGGCATTGGTGGCGATATTGCCGCCGATCGAGCAGGACCCGCGTGCGGCAAAATCCACCGGATACACCAGCCCATGCTCGCGCGCGGCGTTGTGGACCGCTTCCAGCGGCATGCCGGCCTGCACGGTGAGGGTGCGATCCACCGCGTTGAAATCCAGCGGCTTGTTCAAGCGCTCCAGGCTGAGCACCAGCTCGCCGTTGGCGGCCACTGCGCCACCGGACAATCCCGTGCGCCCGCCCGACGGCACCACCGCCACGCCTTGCGCGTTCGCCCATTGCACCACTGCCTGCACTTCTTGGACCGAGCCTGGCAGCGCGATGGCCAGCGGGTTCGGCGTCCAACGCCGGGTCCAGTCGCGGCCGTAATGCTCCAGGTCGGCCGGCTCTGTCTTCAAACGCAACGCAGGCACGGCCTGTTGCAACGAAAGGATGCGGGGATCGGTCATGGCACGCGGCGCTGCGGTAGGAACCGCACAGCGTGCCAGCGCAAGCCGGCCCCGTCCAGCGGCCGCAATCGCCGCCAACGCCGCGTTTGATTCAGCTGAAACCGTTGTAATGCAAGGGATTGGCCAGTGCGAACACTGCGTTGCGACCACCCAATTGCGCACCCCATCTGGCATAGTTGCCGACCCGATTGCTGCATTGCGCTCCCCCATGTCGCCGAAGAAAACCTCGTTTCCCAAGCAGGACATCCGCGTGCTGTTGCTGGAGGGCATCAGCCCGACCGCGGTGGATGTGTTCCGTGCCGCCGGCTACTCGCAGATCGAACTGCACGCCAAATCGCTGCCGGAAGACGCGTTGATCGCCCGCATCGCCGACGCGCATATCGTCGGCATCCGCTCGCGCACCCAGCTGAGCGCCGAGGTGCTGGCGCACGCCAAGCGCCTGATCGCGGTGGGCTGCTTCTGCATCGGCACCAACCAGGTCGATCTGGATGCGGCCGAGCTGGCCGGCATTCCGGTGTTCAACGCGCCCTATTCCAACACCCGCAGCGTGGCCGAACTGGTCATCGCCGAGGCCATCCTGCTGCTGCGCGGCATCCCGCAGAAAAACGCCGAATGCCATCGCGGCGGTTGGTCCAAGTCGGCCGCCGGCAGCCATGAAACGCGCGGCAAGGTGCTGGGCATCGTCGGCTACGGGCATATCGGCACCCAGGTCGGCGTACTGGCCGAATCGTTAGGGATGCAGGTGATCTTCCACGACATCGAAACCAAGCTGTCGCTGGGCAATGCCCGCGCGGCCATCGACCTGGACGACCTGCTGGCGCGTTCGGACGTGGTCACCTTGCATGTGCCGGAAACGCCATCGACCAAGGACATGATCGGCGCGGCGGAAATCGCCCGCATGAAACCCGGCGCGCACCTGATCAACGCCTCGCGCGGCACCGTCATCGACATCGAGGCGCTGGATGCGGCGCTCACCTCCGGCCAGATCGGCGGCGCGGCGGTGGACGTGTTCCCGATCGAGCCCAAGGGCAATGGCGATGCATTCGAATCAAAGCTGATCGCACACGACAACGTCATCCTGACCCCGCACGTGGGCGGCAGCACGCTGGAAGCGCAGGACAATATCGGGATTGAGGTGGCCGCCAAGCTGGTGCGCTACAGCGACAACGGCAGCACCTTGTCGGCGGTGAACTTCCCCGAGGTCACCCTGCCCGAGCACCCCGACAGCACGCGTCTGTTGCATATCCATCGCAACGTGCCTGGCGTGCTGTCGCGGATCAACGAGCTGTTCTCGCGCCACAACGTCAACATCGACGGCCAGTTCCTGCGTACCGACCCCAAGGTGGGCTATGTGGTGATCGACGTCAGTGCCAGCGAGGCGCAGGCCGCCGCACTGAAGGAAGGCCTGGCCCAGATCCAGGGCACCTTGCGAACCCGCATCCTGTATTGAGGGGTAAAGACTGCCGACCGATCTTCGACCCGTTTTCAAAAACTACGCATGCTTTGCCCATTGTGTAGCAAGGTTCTATTGCGCAGGAGCACTCGTGCGTGCAACGCCGCGGGCGTGTGCCGAGTGTGACATCCCGATCCAGCATCGTGCACATATCGTCTCGACATTGCATGGACGACAAGAGGCGTCTTGCAGACGTCCGATACCTGGCATCAGGCACAAGTTCCGATCGAATCTAGTGCTAATGTGCGCACAAGACAGTGTTTACAGCGCCTTCTCTCAAGCAGCTGATTTCCTGTAGGGTCGATACGGATGAGGAATAAGTTTCATCGTGCCTGGTCTTCGCCGAAAGTCGCACGACACATCAAGCGCGTCGTTTTTTTTATCCCGCTGGCGTTCCCGCTTGCGTTACTGTACAGCCTGCACGCGCAGGCACGTGTTATGGAGCCTGGTCCTCGCTTCGCTCTACCGACAGCCTGTACGGCAATACGGCCTGCGACCGCCGGCCGCTTCATTTCGTTCAATGCCGGTCCCTGGGAGAGATTGGCAACGGACCACGCCGTCACGATCGGCGATGGACAACATGTCTCTATTGCCGTGTGCAACGAGCGCAATGTCAGCGTTGAAAATGCCAGCATGACCGCTTCGCTATTGCCCTGCCTGGTGCATGGCATCGGGCAGTCCGCCGACGTCCGGTTGTTCGTCCTGCACAGCGGTAACGTCCACGCCTCAGGCGTGCTCGACATCACCGACGACACCACTGTGCAAACGCCGATGAGTCTGGTGACAGGACCGGTGGGCAAGAATGCGTATCTACGAATAGCGATCGAAGATTCGGCGAACATCCTGCCTTCCAAGCTTGGCGCTGAAGTCCGCATCGGTCGTACCGGCCAGAGACCGCGGAGCCGGAATTCAGTCATGGACATCCACTCTTTCGATCCCTCAATGACCCCTGCCATCGCACTGCGTCGGAGCGCTAACGTTCTGAGCGACCAAGGTGCGCTGAAGATTGATCGGGCATATTCGCCTTCTGCGTCGCTCGTCTCGTCAATGCGAAGCGGTACGGCCGGCGTGCATCCCGACCAGGCAGCCAATGTCGATGCAGGCAGAATCAAGATCAGGCAGGGCATGTTGTTGAGCAGCATCGTGGCGACACCATCTCTGGAGCACGCCAATGTCCGCGTGACCATGCGCCGGAGCGGCAACCTTCATGCGCACGAGGCGCTCGTCATTGACCATGCAGAACTGATCGATGAACCGGTCGATGCCGTGCGCATTCGCGATAGCAAGGTCAAGGTCAGGCTGCGCGATTCCGGAAACGTCCGGGTCGATGGCTGCGTGCGTATCGACGAAGGGGAATTGGTCGATGAAACCCTGGACGCACCGTACATCAGCAAGAGCAAGCTTGCCCTGGATCTAAAGAATGTTGCCAACGTGACCGCGCGGATGCTGAAGATCCAGCAAGGGGAACTGATTGACGAGATGATCGATAGCGACGACATCGAAGCGTCCAGCATCCGGCTGCGGGCTCGGGAGATAGGTAACGTCGTGCTGAGCGGCAATCGAATGGCGGCCGTGCGGTCACACTCGACACCCGATCCTATCGATAACTGCACACCATAGGCCAGTGCGTCGATGGACCTCAGCAATGGCAAAGCCAGGCTTTTCTTGTTGCGACAAGTCTTGCGATCTCAACCTAATGATCTGCACGCCACCCACTTCTCCGCCATGCGCCGCAGCGAGGGATCCAGCTCCGGATCGGCGAGCAGTTCGACGATCGGGCGCCAGGCCAGGGCCAGCGATTCCTCGCTGACCTGGAAGTTTTCGTCCGTGCCGGCCACCACCACGTAGCGCGCATCGTAGTGCCAGTGCGCTGCCACCTCGCCGCGTGCCGGGATCCAGTGACGATCCAGATCGAAGAAGACCGCATCTGCCAGCTTCAGGCCGGGCAAGCCGGATTCTTCTTCGGCTTCGCGCAGCGCGACCTGGGCCAGATCGCGGTCGCCGTCGGCGTGGCCGCCCAGCTGCAACCAGCGCTGCAGCTTGCGGTGATGCGTCAGTAGCGTGCGGCTGCCGTCGGCGCTGACCACCCAGGCCGAGCCGGTGAAATGACCTTCGACACGCTCGCGCACGAACGGATCGGTGGCATCGTCCAGCAACTGCACGAACTGCTCGGCCACCTCGGCCTCGTCCGGCCAGCGCGTGCGGTAGGCAGCCAGTTGCTGCCGCAGGCTTGCATCCACCATCGTTCTTTCTCGGTTTCCCGTGGGCCAGGCGAACATTATCGTCATTCATGCTGCGTACGCGCTTGTCGTGAGCGTGTAGCTTTGGCAAGGTAGGCCGCTTGCCTGTCCCGCCGGGATGCGCCGCACCATCTTCGTCCGGGCGCCCGCGCCTTAGTCTTGCCACTTAGGGATGTACCGAATGCTGAAGTCTCTGTTGAGGGTCAAACCGATCGAGCCCGCTGGCCATGTCGATGCGGGCGAACCGGTTGAAGGCAGCCTGCAAGGCGAAGCCACGTTGCAACGAACCCTCACAGCTAAACACCTGATCATGCTCGGCATCGGCGCGGTGATTGGCGCCGGCATTTTCGTGCTGACCGGCCAGGCGGCGGCCAATCACGCCGGCCCGGCGGTGATGCTGTCGTTCGTATTTGCCGGTATCGCCTGCGCCTTTGCCGGCCTGTGCTATGCCGAATTTGCCGCAATGATGCCGGTCTCCGGCAGCGCCTATTCGTATTCCTATGCCACGCTCGGCGAAGGCATCGCCTGGTTCATCGGCTGGTGCCTGGTGCTGGAATACCTGTTCGCCGGGTCCAGCGTTGCAGTCGGTTGGTCTGCCTATCTGATCAGCTTCATCACCGGCACCCTTGGGCTGCCATTCCCCGCAGAGCTGGCGGGTGCGCCGCTGGCCTGGGACGGCCACGGCTTTGTCAGTTCAGGCAATTTGGTCAATCTGCCGGCTGTCCTGATCGTCGCCGCGGTGAGCATCCTGTGCTACGTCGGGGTGACTCAGTCGGCGTTCGCCAACGCGATCGTCGTGGCGATCAAGGTCGTGGTGATCTGCCTGTTCGTGGGCTTCGGCATTTCCTATATCGATCCGGCGAATTGGCACCCCTTCATCCCGGAAAACACCGGTCCGGGCCAGTTCGGCTGGGACGGGGTGTTCCGTGCCGCCTCCATCGTGTTCTTTTCCTACATCGGCTTCGACGCGGTCTCGACCTCCGCTGGCGAAACCAAGGATCCGCAGAAGAACATGCCGATCGGCATCCTGGTGTCGCTGGCGATCTGCACCGTCATCTACATCATCGTCTGTGCGGTGCTGACCGGATTGCTGCCTTATACCCAGCTCGGTACCGCCAAGCCGGTAGCCACCGCGCTGGAAGCGCATCCGCAACTGACCTGGCTCAAGACCGCGGTGGAAATCGGTGCGATCGCCGGCCTGTCCTCGGTGGTGCTGGTGATGCTGATGGCGCAGCCACGCATCTTCTACACCATGGCCAAGGATGGGTTGATGCCCAAACTGTTTGGCAAGGTGCACCCGAAATTCCGCACACCCTATGTCGGCACGCTCTTCGTCGGCGTGGTCGCCGCGCTCCTGGCGGGGATGATTCCGTTGAACGTGCTGGGCGAACTCGTCTCGATGGGTACCCTGCTCGCCTTCGCCACGGTGTGTGCCGGCGTGATGGTGCTGCGCTTCACCAAACCCGATCTGCAGCGCCCATTTCGGGTGCCGCTGGCGATGGTGATCTGTCCACTGGGCGCGCTGGCCTGTCTGTTCCTGTTCTTCCAGGCCTTCCAGGAACACTGGAAGGTGTTCGTGGGCTGGACCGTGATCGGCCTGTTTATCTACTTCGGCTACGGCATCCACCATAGTCGACTGGCCAAGCGGGCCTGACCTTCTCTCAAGGCCGGCGCGCGGCGCCGGTCTTCTCGTTCGATGATCGCGCGTAGCGCCAAGCCGGAACCGCCTCATGTTCAAACAACTCTGGGCCACCAAACACCCGCACGCCAGCCATGAGGCGGCCGAAGGGCTAGGCCTGCAACGCGCGCTCGGCCCTTGGGGGCTGACCGCCCTGGGCATCGGCGCGGTCATCGGCGGCGGCATCTTCGTCATCACCGGCCAGGCCGCGGCCGATCATGCCGGCCCGGCGATCATGCTCTCGTTCTTGCTCGCGGCGGTGTGCTGCGCGTTCTGCGCGATGGCCTACGCCGAATTCGCTGCGATGGTGCCGGTCTCCGGTAGCGCCTACACCTATACCTACGCCACCTTCGGCGAGCTGGCCGCGTGGTTCATCGGCTGGATGCTGGTGTTGGAATACGGCGTGTCCGCCTCGGCGGTGGCGGTCAGTTGGACCGGTTATTTCTTGAGCCTGCTCGAACACTTCGGCATCCACTTGCCGGCCGCGTTCGTCAGTGCGCCGCTCGACGGCAAGCTGCAGCCCACCGGGGCGATCGCCAACCTGCCGGCGGCCGGCATCGTGCTGCTGCTGACCTGGCTCTGCTATGTCGGCATCCGCAAGTCGTCGGCCATGAACATGGCCATGGTGATCCTCAAGACCGGCTTGATTCTGTTGGTGATCGCCGTGGGCTGGAAATACGTGGACACTGCCAACTGGCATCCGTTCATTCCGGCCAACGAAGGCCCGGGCAAGTACGGCATGGAAGGCGTGTTGCGCGGCGCAGCGATGGTGTTCTTCGCCTATATCGGCTTCGAAGCGGTGTCGGTGGCGGCGCAGGAATCGCATCGCCCGCAACGCGATCTGCCGATCGGCATGATGCTGTCGCTGGTGACCTGCACCGTACTCTACATCGCCATGGCCGCGGTGATGACCGGCCTGGTGCCGTTCACCCAGCTGGGCACGGATGAGCCTGTGGTGACCGCGGTGGCTGCGCATCCGCAGCTGGCCTGGTTGCGGGTGGTGGTGGAAGTGGGCGCGCTGATCGGGCTGTCGTCGGTAGTGCTGGTGATGATCATCGGGCAGCCGCGCATCTTCATGATCATCGCGCGCGACGGGCTGCTGCCATCGATCTTCACCCGCATCCATCCCAAGTACCACACCCCGCACATCAATACCGTCGTCACCGGTGTAGGCATCGCGCTACTGGCAGCGGTCTTCCCGCTGGATGTGCTGGGCGAAATGACCTCGATGGGCACGCTGATCGCCTTCGCCGCCGTCTGCGCCGGCGTCTTGATCCTGCGCCGCACGCATCCGGAACTGCCGCGTCCGTTCCGCATGCCGGCCGCCTGGCTGCTCTGCACCGCCGGTGTGCTGAGCTGTCTTGCGCTGCTGTCGGCGATGACGCTGCACAACTGGATGCTGATGGGCCTGTGGACGCTGATCGGGCTGGTGATCTACTTCGGTTACGGGTATCGCCACAGTCGCCTGCGCGACGGCCGCTGAGGCCACGCATGGTCCTGGGTCTGGCGCAGCGGGAACACACCTGCTGCGCTGCACCCGCCCGTACACCGGGGCCGCAGTAGAATAGGCCCATGAATGCGACTACTGCCCCCCCGCCCTATAGCACCGCGCGTCTGCACGAGCTGGCCCAGTTGCTGATCGCCAACATCCGCGAGTTGGCGCACGCCGGCTGGACACCTGCGACCAGCAGCAATTTTTCCCATCGTCTGGACGAACAGCACGCTGCCATCACCGTCTCCGGCCGCGACAAGGGTCGCCTGGTCGAAGAAGACATCATGGTGGTGGACTTCGATGGCCAGGCCGTGGGTCGCCCGCTGCGCCCGTCTGCCGAAACCCTGCTGCACACCCAACTGTATCGCCGGTTTCCGGAGATCGGCTGCGTGCTGCATACCCACTCGCCGGTGCAGACGATTGCTTCGCGCCTGTATGCAGGCAGCGGCGTGATCCGCCTGGAAGGCTACGAACTGCTCAAGGCCTTCGAAGGCAATACCACCCACGAAACCGCAATGGACGTGCCGGTGTTCGCCAACACCCAGGACATGCAGGTGCTGGCCGCGCAGGTCGACGCCTTGCTGGACAAACAGGGCATGTGGGGGTATCTCATCGAAGGACACGGCCTGTATGCCTGGGGCCGCAACATGGCCGAGGCACGTCGTCATCTGGAAGCGTTCGAATTCCTGCTGCATTGCGAACTCGAACTGCTGAAACTGCGCGGCACGCGCTGAGCATTGCCCGTCCCCCATTCGTGAGCCAGACCGCCATGAGCCGACTGCGTATCTTTGCCGACACCAACCCGACCACCCCGGAATTCGACAGCCGCGACGGCGATGCGATCGCCGCCGAGCTGGTCAAGATCGGCGTCACCTTCGAGCGCTGGCATGCCAGCCAGCCGGTCGAACCGGGCGCCACGCCCGAACAGGTGATGGCCGCTTACCGCGCCGATATCGACCGCATCAGCGCAGAGCGCGGCTTCAAGACCGTGGACGTGGTCAGCATCGCGCCGGACAACCCCAAGCGCGAGGAAATGCGCGCCAAGTTCCTGGACGAGCACTTCCACAAGGAAGACGAGGTGCGGTTCTTCGTCGCCGGCTCGGGCCTGTTCACGCTGCACGTGGACGCCAAGGTCTATGAGATCGAATGCGTCAAGGACGATCTGATTGCCGTGCCCGACAGCACCCTGCATTGGTTCGACATGGGGCCGGAACCGCACTTTGTGGCGATCCGTTTCTTCACCGAGCCGGACGGCTGGGTCGGACATTTCACCGGTACCGAAATCGCCAAACAATTCCCCCGCTACGCCCCCGAGACACCTCACAAGGCCAGCTGACGATGACACGACCGCAAGCGATCCTCACCGATATCGAAGGTACGACCAGCAGCATTTCGTTCGTCAAAGACGTATTGTTCCCGTATGCGCGCCGCGCCATGCCCGCCTACGTGCGCGAGCACGGCAACCATCCGCAGGTGCGTCACTGGCTCAACCAGGTAGCCGACGAAATCGGCGAGGACGTGCCGGACGAGGTATTGATCACCACGCTGCAGACCTGGATCGACGAGGACCGCAAGCACACCGCGCTGAAGGCCTTGCAGGGCCTGATCTGGGGCGATGGCTACAAGACTGCCGACTTCACCGCGCACATGTATGCCGATGCAGCGATCCAGTTGAAGGCCTGGCATGCAGCAGGCATTCCGTTGTACGTGTATTCGTCCGGCTCGGTACCGGCGCAGAAGCTGTTCTTCGCGCACAGCGATGCGGGCGATTTAAGCGGCCTGGTCACCGACTGGTTCGATACCGAGGTTGGCTCCAAGCGGGAAGCCGCCAGTTATCGCCGCATTGCCGAGCGCATCGGCGCGCCTGCGACGGAGATCCTGTTCCTGTCGGACGTGATCGAAGAGCTCGATGCGGCCAAACGGACGGGCATGCGTACCGTGCTGCTGGACCGCCGTGAGGACTACCCCACGCCGCGTTCGGCCGACGATGTCGGCAGCCACCAGCGCGTGGAGAGTTTTAGCCAACTGGTGCTTTAAGCACGATCGACAAGCCGACGGCGCTCACTGTCGGGTGAGCGCCGTCGTTGTCTAGTGCGGTGTGAGCCTCGTGTCCGTTACGGCTGCGAGCGCGCCGCACCTCTCTGCTCTCTGACGGGATGAGCGTCTGCGTTGCGATCAATGCGTTTGGACACGTATCCCGCCTCCCCTCGGCCTCGGCGTTCTTCATGTCGCTGCATTTCCCTCCTGGATCAAACGCCTTGCTGCGGCCACTCGCACTGCTGATCGTCGTGGTCGCGTTGATGGCCGGCTGCCATCCGGATGCTGGGGCTGCATTGCCGGCTCAGCCTGCAGCGAGCCAGGATGCAGTGGATCCGGTCGATCAGGCTGCGCTTGCGCACGCATTGAAGGCGTTGCAACCGCAGCGCCCCGGCGTCACCGACCTGTATGTGCTCGGCTTTGCCGGCGATGCCAGCGACGATGTGTTCCGCAACGAGACGCTGTACCTCAAGCAGCTGTTCGAGCAGCGGTTCGATGCGCGCGGGCGCGTGGTCACGCTGGTCAACAACCCGGACAATCTGGGCGAACATCCATACGCACCGCTGGCCACTTACGACAATCTGTACGACACGCTCGCCGCAATCGGCAAGCGCATGGATCGCAAGGAAGACGCGCTGCTGTTGTTCGTCACCACGCACGGCACCGAAGACCACAGCCTGTATGTGCAGGTGGACGACAAGGAAGAGGATTTCATCAGCCCGCAGGATCTGCGTCAGGCGCTGGACGATGCCGGCATCGACAATCGCATCATCGTGCTGTCGGCCTGCTACTCAGGCGGCTTCATTCCTGCGCTGCGCTCACCGCAGACGCTGATCCTTACCGCCGCGCGTGCCGACCGGCCCTCGTTCGGCTGCGGCAACACCTCCAATGCCACCTACTTCGGGCAGGCGTGGTTGATCGACGCGATGAACCAGAGCGCCGATCCGTTGGCTGCGTTCGAGATCGCCAAAGCCGCCATCACCGCACGCGAAAAGCAGGAAGGCGAGCTGCCCTCATTGCCGCAACAGTCACTGGGCAAGCGCATCGCGCCGGTACTGGCACGTTGGCGTGCCGGCCTGCATCTGGGGCCGGCGATTGCATATCCGTATCCACCCGTAGATGCGGATGCCGAGATGGAACCAGAGGTCGATTCAACGACCCGACCCGCAAATCCAGCGGTGGATGAGGAGAAGAGGACAAAGGAACCGGAAACAGCGCGCTCACCGTCCAAGGCGCCGCCTGTGCCTGTCTCGTCCACTCGATAATCGCAGTGGAATTCTGAGACTAATTCTCATTTCGTCAGCACTGGCACGCCATCGTTACACTCGCCGGGCCAGCCAGCCACTCGCCAGCCAGCACCGATCTTCGCCAGCACGCCAACGCCTGCCAGCCCGGATACCAAAGCGCCTCCCATGTGGAGGCGTTTGTGTTCGTAGCGATCAGGATGACGCGGCGCAGCCGATGCAACGCTGCGATGCCGCAGCAACGCCGCCCGGTCTGGATGTCAGGAGAACGCAGGCCACTACCGCTGCGACAAACCTCAGCGAGCAGCCATCAGGTGCGCATGGACGGCGCACAGGAACCAGAGTGGACGATTGGTCCATGCCCATTACGAGCCGGCCTGAAGGCGAGCGCAGCCGTTTGGCGCGATCGAGATTCTCTTGGCGCGAAGTGCTCAACCGATTGGATGATGTCGGGCATGGCGCGTCCCCGCATCCTCCCTCCTTCTCCCGGTGGGAGCAGGCATTGCCGGTGACAATTTGGCAGCGGCATCAAGGCTCAGCGGTTTGCAGGCGATACGCAGTGCTGGCGCTGTACTGCCCGGTCGGCAGATGCGCGCGTACTTCGACAGTGTGTTCGCCCACCTCCAGGGTGGTCGGCAATGCGCCGCGCCATAGATGCGTGGACGGCGTGGCTTCTGGCGAGCGGTCGTAACCGCGCAGCGCGTCGGCCGCGTCGTCGCGCACGTTCTCTGCCAGCACGCGCGGATCGCTGCGCTCTACCCGCTTCATTGGCTGCCAGACGCCGTTGTCGATGCGCATCTCCACGACGGTGTCGTCCTGGCCCATGAAGACATTGGCGTAGATGCCCCACGCCGCATACGCGCCCTTGCGCAGCATCTTGGGCGCATGCAGCAGCAGCTGCGCATCATCGGCCGCGCGCGCGGCGTGATAGGCCAGCGTGTAGTCGCCGCCGGGGGCAACCTGCAGCACTGCATAGCCATTGGGTGTGCCGTCGCTCATCGTCGCGTCGGGAATGCCGTCGGCATCCTTGGCGCCCGACCAGAACGCACCGCAGGCCGCACCAACGTTGTATTCGTGCAGCGGGCGTGCGCCTTGCCAACCTTCGTCCGCACCATGATCCACCTGACGCTGGGTGTGGCTATGCCCGCTGAGCACCAGCACATGCGGAAACTCTTTCAGCAATGCGAACAGGCGGCGGCGATCGGCATGCCGGAAGGTCTCCTGCCCCGGGGCCGCATCGAACAACGGGATATGCATTCCCAGCACCAGCAGGCGCTCGCGCGGCAGCTGCGCCAGATAGCTCTGCAGAAACACGAACTGGTCCTCACGCAGGCCGCCGACATAGGCCGGCTTGCCGCCGGGCGTGTAGATCACATCGTCCAGAAACACGAAGCTGGCGTTGGCTTCCTCCACCGCATAGGTGTCCGGGCCGTAGACTGCGCGCCAGCTGTCGAGCGAATGCACATCGTTGTCTGCATCGAAATTAAGATCGTGATTGCCCGGCACATGGAACCACGGCACGCCCAGCTGCGTGGTGACTTTGTTCAAGGCCGGATACAGGCTCAGATCGTCGCTGACGAGATCGCCCAGCGTCGTGCCCAAGCTGGCGGTGGTCTTGCCGATGATCGGCGCCACGATATCGCGCTGGTAGTAGCCCACGTCGGCAAGGCTGGCGGTCTGGCTGTCGGCAAATACCAGCATCTGGAAGCCATCTGCTGCGGCACTGGCGCGCGGTGTCAGCGCGAAATCCCAGTTGCGCGTGGTCCGGCCGGTCGCGGCGATGCCGCTGTATGTGTGCTTGGTAGAGCCACCCGGTGCGTAGTGGCGCCAGAACGCGGGCAGGCCGTCGACTGCGGGTACAAAGCGACGATCGCCCGGTTTGATTACGAACACCGTCTGTCCGTCGCGTACCGGTAAACGGTAGCGGCCTTGCGCGTCGGTACGCACCAGCTGCTCGCCGTTGGAGACAGTCACGTCGGCAACCCCCGGCTCATCGACACCGCGCCCGGCACGTCCGTCGCGCTCTTCGTACACGATGCCATCGACGATGGCGTCGCGCGCGTGCGCTGTGCCTGCGAGAAAACCCAGAGTCCACAGAGCGAAGCGAAGCTGCATGTATTTTCCCGCACCAAGATCAGCGGAAATTGTACCTGCCGACGCGCTGCAGGACCGAACACCGAACGCGACAGATCCCGGCACAAGGGCCAATCAGCTGAGAGCGGCCGGCTTGCTCCGCACACTGACAGACGGACACGGCCGTCCCTTGGAATCAACATGTAACGCCGTGCGCTCGGGTTTTGCGCGCTGCCCGCATCCACCTGACGACTGCGCATTCGGTGCTATTGGTTATTTTCAAAAGCGACCGCTCGCGCGACTGAGCGTCATCGCTAACGCCCCGTCGCGTAAGCGGCACGCCTGGCAAACCGCGCTACTTGTGCCGCGACTCCAGCAACGCCACCGCATCGCCAAGTCCCAACCCACGTGCACGCAACAACACGATCAGGTGATACAACAAATCGGCCGACTCGCCGAGCAATTCCGCATCGCCCTGCACCACACCGGCCAGCGCGGTTTCCACGCCCTCCTCGCCCACCTTCTGCGCGATGCGGCGGATGCCTTGCTCGAACAGCTCGGTGGTGTAACTGCCATGCGGGCGATCGCGCTCGCGTGTGGCGATCAAGGCATCCAGGCTACCGAGGAATTGACCGGGCGCGCTCGGAAAACAACTGGTGCGGCCCAGGTGGCAGGTTGGCCCGTGCGGACGCGCCTGCACCAGCAATGTATCGGCATCGCAGTCGGCTTCGATGGAGACAACGCGCAACACATTCCCCGAGCTCTCGCCCTTGGTCCACAAGCGCTGCTTGCTGCGACTGAAGAAGGTGACGTCGCCGCGCTGCTGGGTGACGGCCAACGCCTCGGCATTCATGTAACCCAGCATCAACACGCGCAAGTTGTCCGCGTCCTGCACGATCACCGGCAACAAGCCGTCGCCCTTGCCCCAGTCCAGCGCTGCGAGCGCATCGCCGGTTGCTGCCTCGTTACTGTCCATCGCGTACCTCGATCTGTTGCGCACGCAAGAATTGCTTGAGTTCCGGAATCGGAATCGCGCCGCTATGGAACACGCTGGCCGCCAGTGCGCCATCCACATCGGCCTGGTCGAACACGTCGGCAAAGTGCTGCATTTCGCCCGCACCGCCGGAGGCGATCAAGGGCACACGGCACAATCCGCGCACCTGCCGCAGCTGGGCGATGTCGTAGCCGCGGCGTACGCCATCGTTGTCCATGCAATTGAGCACGATTTCGCCGGCGCCCAGCCGCTGCGCTTCGGCCACCCAGTCCAGCGTGCGCATCGGCAGCGCCTGTGTCTTGCCCGGGTCGCCGGTGTAGCGGCGCACGCGCCACTGACCATCGTCCTCGCGAATCGAATCGATGCCGACCACCACGCATTGCACACCGAAGGCATCGGCCAGCTCGGAGATCAATTGTGGGCGGCCCAACGCGGGCGAGTTGATCGAAATTTTGTCGGCTCCGGCGTACAACACCGCACGTGCCGTTTCCACATCGCCGATACCACCGGCCACGCAGAACGGAATATCGATCAGCCGCGCCACGCGCTCGACCCAGGTGTAGTCGACCGAACGGCCTTCCGGGCTGGCACCGATGTCGTAAAACACCAGTTCGTCGGCGCCTTGCGCGCGATAGCGCAATGCCAGTTCGACAATGTCGCCCATGTCGATGTGATCGCGGAACTTGACGCCCTTGACCACGCGGCCTTCGCGCACGTCCAGGCACGGAATGATGCGGCGGCTCAACATGCCAGCGCCTCTTCGAGATGCAGATGTCCTTCGAGCAAGGCCTTGCCGAGCACGATGCCGGCACAGCCTGCCGCCTTGGCAGCAGCGACATCGGCCAGATTGCGCGCACCACCGGAAACCTGCACCTGCACTTGCGGCGTGAGTACACGCAAATGTGCGTACAGGTCCATATTCGGCCCAGACAACATGCCATCGCGTGCGATGTCGGTGCACAGCAAATGCTGCAAGCCGGCCTGTGCGTACCGCACGGCCAATTGATCCAGCGTGGCCTCGGCCGCTTCGGTCCAGCCGTGCACCGGCAACTGCCAGATGCCGTCGGCATCCTGGCGTGTGTCCAGCGCAATGGTCAGGCGATCCGCACCGAATTCCTGCAGCCATGCAATGACGGTGTCGCTCTTACGCACTGCCAGCGAACCGATCACCACGCGCGCCGCACCTGCATCAAGGAGACGCGCCACATCATCGCGCGACCGCACGCCGCCGCCGGTCTGCACCTGCAAACCGGTAACACGCGCGATCTCGCCCAACGTGCTGGCCAAGGTATAGCCACCGGCCTTGGCTGCATCCAGATCCACCAGATGCATCCACTGTGCGCCGGCATCGGCAAACGCCTGCGCACGCGGCAGCACATCGTCGCCATACTGGGTTTCGCGCGCGTAATCGCCCTGCAACAAGCGGACCACGCGGCCGTTGCGGATATCCAGCGCCGGGTAGACGGTAAACCTCATGGGAAGCTCATTTCAAGAAAATTACGCAGGATGCGGGCACCGGTGTCGGCCGAGCGCTCCGGGTGAAACTGCGCGCCGCAGCGCAGGCCTTGCTGCACCACCGCCGTGAACAAGCCGCCGTGGTCGCAGGCGGCCACCGTATCCGGCGTGACCGGCGCGGCGTAGCCATGGACGAAATAGGCACTGGCGCGCTCGGGCAGGCCGGCCAGCAGTGCCGACTCGCGCATCGGCACCAATTGGTTCCAGCCCATATGCGGCACGCGGATGCCCAACGCCGGCGTCATGTGGCGTACCACGCCCGGCAACAGGCCAAGACATTCCACATCGCCTTCTTCGGAGCGCTCGAACAGCAGCTGCATGCCCAGGCAGATGCCGATCAACGGCACCTGCAACTGGCGCAGCGGCTCGATCAACCCCTGGGCGCGCAGCCGTTTCATCGCTTCCGGTGCGGCGCCCACGCCGGGCAGGATCACCCGATCGGCACCCTGCAAACCGGTCGCATCGCGCACCAGCCGCGCCTCGATGCCGAGCCGCTCCAATGCGTAGCGCACCGAGCCCAGGTTGGCGCCACCGGCATCGATCAGCGCAAGGTCGGTCATAGCGCGCCCTTGGTCGACGGCAGCGCCGTGCCTTCGCGACGGATCGCCTGGCGCAAGGCGCGTGCGAGCGCCTTGAAGCAAGCCTCGACCTTGTGGTGATCGTTCTCGCCGCGCACGCTCAGGTGCAGGTTCAAACCCGATGCGTCGCAGATCGAGCGGAAGAAATGCGGCACCAGCTCGGTCGGCATGTCGCCCACGCGTTCGCGCTTGAACTCGCCGTCGAACACGAAGTAAGGCCGGCCGCTGAAATCCAGCGCCGCGCTGGCGATGGTTTCGTCCATCGGCAGGGTGAATCCATGCTGCGCACCCTCGCCCGCCGCAAGCCACGGGCTTTCGACCGGATCGAAGCCGTAGCGACCAATACCGCGCTTGTTGCACAGGGCTTCGCGCAGCGCCTGGCCCAGCGCCAGGCCGGTGTCCTCGATGGTGTGGTGCTCATCGATATGCAGGTCGCCTTCGGCACGGATGTCCAGCGCAAAACCGCCATGCTTGCCGATCTGTTCCAGCATGTGGTCGAAGAATGGCAGGCCGGTGGCGGTCTGCGGCTCGGCCACGCGATCCAGATCCAACTCGACGCGGATCTTGGTTTCCTTGGTGTTGCGCTGAACCACCGCGCGGCGAGGCGCATCGACCAGCGCGTGCGCGATGCCCGGCCAATCCCATTCGCCGCCGAACTCCTCGGTGCGTAGCTGAAACCCACGGATATTGAGGTTCTGCGCGAACTGGAGATCGGTGATGCGGTCGCCGACCATCGCCGAGCGCGCCCAGTCGATGGTGCGGTCCTGCAGATACGGCACCATCAGGCCAACACCCGGCTTGCGCGTGGGTGCGTTGTCTGCCGGCCAGCTGCAATCGATCAGCACTTCGCGGAATTCGATGCCCTGGCTGGCGAAGATCTGCAGCATCAGGTTGTTGGGACCGTCGAAGGACGCGCGTGAGAAGCTCTCGCTGCCCAGCCCATCCTGATTGGTGACGATGACGAACTGATAGCCGGCATCGCGCAGCTTGAGCATCGCCGGAATCACGTTATCGACGAAGCGCAGTTTTTCGTACGCGTCGATCTGGTAATCGGCCGGCTCGGCGATCAGCGTGCCATCGCGGTCGACGAAAAGAATCGGAGTCATGCCGCGGCCTCCTGCGTGCGTTGCAGTGCGCTCAACACGCGCTCGTTCTGGTCATGCGTGCCCAGGGTGATGCGCAATGCATCGGACAGGCGCGGCACCGCGCGTTGATCGCGCACCACCACGCCGGCGTTCAGCAGCGCCCGAAATGCGGCTTCGGCATCGTCGAACCGCACCAGCAGGAAGTTGCCTTGCGAGGGATAGACCTGACGCACACCAGCCAGTTGCACGAGCGCCTTGTAGACACGCTCGCGTTCACTACGCACCTCGGTGATCCGCAGGCGGGTGACCTCCAACGCTGGCGCAGACAAGGCCTGCTCGGCCATCGCCGCGCACGGCGTCGGCACCGGATACGGCGCCTGGCAGCGACGCAGCACGGCGATCAACTCGGCGTTGGCGATCAGGGTGCCGATACGCGCAGCCGCCAGCGCATGCGCCTTGGAGAGCGTACGCAGCACCGCGAGATTGTCGTAGCGCGCCAGCAGGCCGACGGCCGAAGGCACATCCGAAAATTCGCCGTAGGCCTCGTCCACCACCACCAGCGCCTTGCCCTGCAGTGCCTGCAATGCGCGTTCGATCTGGTCCAGCGCGATCGCCGAACCGGCAGGATTTGAAGGCGAGCACAGAAACACCAGCTTGGCATTAGAAGCCAACGCCGTTGCCACAATCGCCGGGATATCCGCGTGGAAGCCGTCGAGCCCATCGCTTAGCGGCACTTCCACCAGCGGTGCGTTTTGCAGCCGCGCGCAGACGGCGTACATGCCGAATACCGGCGGCGTCACCAGCACCGCATCCCGCTCTGGCACACACAAGCCGCGGACCAGCAGATCGATCGCCTCATCGCTGCCGCGGCCGATCAACAGCTGCTCCGGTGCGCAACCGTACAGCGCCGCAAGCGCGCTGCGCAGGCCCTTCGGTTGCGGATCGGGATAGCGCCGCGTACTCGCGCTTGGGTCGGCCGGATTGCTCCAGGCCGACTCGTTGGCGTTGAGCCACACATCGCCCTGCAATGCGCTGGTGCGTGCCGACGAATAGCCGGCAAATGCACGCAGGTCTTCGCGCACCAGCTCCAGCATCGATGCGGTGCTCATGCTGCCACTCCCATGCGCAGTGCCACTGCGTTGGCATGCGCGTCCAATCCTTCGGCGCGCGCCAGAATCAACGCGCATTCGCCGATGCCGGCGATACCCGCCCTGCTCGCGGCCTGCACGCTGACCATGTTCTGGAAGCTGGCCACGCTGACGCCGCTGTACGCACGCGCCGCACCGCTGGTCGGCAGCACATGGTTGGTGCCGCTGCAGTAATCGCCGAGCGCTTCGGGCGTGTAATCGCCAAGAAACACCGAGCCGGCCGCTTCCAGCTGGTTCAACCATGCGCGCGGTTCGCGTAGCGCAAGAATCAGGTGCTCGGGCGCATAACGGTTGCTGATCGCAAATGCCTCATCCAGCGTCTGCACCTTGATCAAGCACGATTGCGCCAGCGCTTGCCGCGCGATGTCGGCACGCGACAGCTGCGCCAGTTGCGCATCCAACTCAACTTGCACGGCGGCAATCAACGTGTCGCTGTCGGACAGCAACAACACCTGCGAATCGGGGCCGTGTTCGGCCTGCGATAGTAGATCGGCAGCGACGAACGCCGGTTGCGCGCCAGCATCGGCGATCACCAATACTTCCGACGGGCCGGCCGGCATGTCGATCGCTGCCGCGCCGGACTGCGCCACCTGCTGCTTGGCTTCGGTGACATAGCTGTTGCCCGGCCCGAACAATTTGTCGCAGCTCGGCACCGACTCGGTGCCGTAGGCCATCGCGGCGATCGCCTGCGCGCCGCCAAGCTTGAACACGCGGCGCACGCCGGTCAGCTGCGCGGCCACCAGCACTGCCGGATCCACGCTGCCATCCTTGCGCGGCGGCGTGCACAACACCACCTCGCGGCAGCCGGCCAGACGCGCCGGCACGCCCAGCATCAACGCGGTCGACGGCAACGGTGCGCTACCGGCCGGCACGTACAGACCCACGCGACCGATCGGCCGCACGATCTTTTCGCACACCACGCCAGGCGCGGTCTCCACCGCATAACCCTCGCTCATGCCGGCGCGGTGAAAGGTCTCGATCCGCGCCACGGCATCCTGCATGGCCTGGCGCAGTTCCGGTGCCACGGCGGCTTCGGCGGCGGCGCATTCGGCCGCGCTCACTGCAAAGTCGTCCAGCGACACGCCGTCGAAACGTGCGGTGATCTCGCGCAATGCGACGTCGCCGCGCGTGCGTACGTCGGAAATCAGTGCGGCGACCGCGTCGCGCGTTTGCGTCGCCACGGTCTGCACCGGGCGCGTCAATGCGTCGGTGCGCGACGCGCCATCGAGTTGGGACCAGTCGAGAATGTTCATGCCAGCGAGCGCTCCACCGTCAACACCATCAAGCCTTGCGCACCTGCGCGTTCGAGTTCTTCCAGCCGTTGCCAGGTCACCGCGCCGTGGCACATGGTCTGCAACCGCAGCGCGCCGTTGCCATCGTCTGGCAGCTGCACCAGCGAGTCGGCATCGGGTAGCAGGCGGCGCAGCGCGTCCACGTTGCCGTGTTCGGCGCGAAACATCAGCAGCTTGCTGTCTCGCAGCTTGAGCACGCCGTCCATGCGCCGCAGCAGCATCGCCAACAAGGCCGCGCGCGCATCGGCCGGCTCGCGCACGGCGCCGGCCAGCACGGCTTCGCTCTCCATCACCAACTCCACCGGCTTGAGCTGGTTGGCCGCCAGCGTGGCGCCGCTGGAGACCAGGTCGCAGATCAGATCGGCGGTGCCCAGGCGCGGCGCGATTTCCACCGAACCGGAGAGCTCCACCACCGCCGCATCGATCCCCTGCCGTTCCAGCCAGTCGGCCAGAATCGCCGGGTAGCTGGTGGCGATGCGCTTGCCCGCCAACTGCGCCACGCCCTGCCAATCCCATTCTTCCGGCACGGCCAGCATCAGCCGGCACTGGCCGAAACCGACCCCGCGCACGGCGTGGTACGCGGCCGGCAAGCCAGCGCGACGACGCGCCGATGCCTGCTCGTCCAGCTCGTTCTGGCCCACGATGCCCAAGTCGCAGACGCCATCGGCGATCAGACCGGGGATATCGTCGTCGCGCACCAGCAGCAGGTCCACCGGCAGCGATTCGCCATAGCAGAACAATTTGTCGCGGCTCTGCCGCCAGCTCAGCCCGCAGGCGGCCAGCAGGCTGCGCGCCGGCTCGGCCAGGCGGCCGTTTTTCTGGATGGCAATACGCAACCGGTCACGTGCCGGCGCTGCCGTGGAAGCACTCATCTTGTTCTCTCAGTGGGAATCGACAGGGCGCGTGGCTTGCTCACGCAGGGCCGCGGCATAGCCGCCGGCGCCGCGTTCCAGCGTGCGCGCGACGCGCCCGATGGTGGTGACGCTGACCTGGGTCAGCTCGTGGATCTCGCGGTACGGCGCGCCCTTGACGAGCAACGGCACCACCCGCCAGCGGTCGGCCATGGCTTCGAGCTCGGCCGGGGTACACAGATCGCGCAGGAATGCCTCGACCGAGCCGGGCTCGTCCAGGCATGCCAGCGCATCGGCCAGCATCTTGAGCGAGGCGGTGACATCGGTGATTTGGCGGGGGGCAGGTCGTTGTTTCATTGCGTTAATGTAATAGCGTGTTAGTACATTAACGCAATTCGTGCGTGGGCGACAAGGTCTGAGACGCCAATGGTTCAGGCCGAAACTCCGGATCGGACGGGCAGGAAACCAAAAACCCACCGATGCCAGGCATCCGTGGGTTCGTCTTCGCAGCGATCACGCGGCCGCGCCTAGCCAAGCTTATTGGCCGCGCCATCCGCTCAATCGGCGGTGCCGGCTCCGGCCACCAACATCGCCTTGGCCTGCTCCAGCTCAACCTGCAGCGTACTCGCCAACTCGTCGCGCGGCACATCGAACTGCTGCTCGCGCACCAGATCCTTCACCGCCACCACACCGCGCGCCAGCTCGTCGTCGCCGGCCAGCACCACAAAGCGGATGCCGGCGCGGGCGGCGTACTGGAACTGCTTGCCGACCTTCTTCGGCTCCATCTGCACTTCGGTGTTGATGCCGCCGATACGCAGGCGGCGCGCGATATCCAGCGCGTCGTCCAGGCGGGTTTCGTCCATCAGCGCGACCATGGCCTGCACGCTGCTTTCGGCGATGCCCTGGATCAGGCCGGCCTCGCGCAGCTGCCAGAACAGCCGGGTCAGGCCGATCGAGATGCCGACGCCGGGCAGCTTGGACTTGGTGTAGTGGCTGGCCAGGCTCTCGTAACGGCCGCCCGAGCAGATCGAGCCGATCTGCGGATGATCGGTGAGCGTGGTTTCGTAGACGGTGCCGGTGTAGTAATCCAGCCCGCGCGCGATCGAGAAATTCAGGCAGTACGCGCTTTCCGGCACACCCAGCGCCTTGACCAGTTCCAGCACCTCGCGCAATTCGGCAATGCCCTCGCCCAGCGTGGCGCTGGCGCCGACCGAGGCTTCCAGCGCCTGCAACTGCGCCAGCGCATCGGCGTGGCCGCTTGAGCGCACCGCCACGAACGCCAGGATCTTGGCCACCTGCTCGGCGGCAATATTGAAGCCCTCGCCCACCAGCGTGTCGCGCACGTAATCGGCGCCGCGCTTGTCGATCTTGTCGACCTCGCGCAGCACCGCCAGCTGCAGTTCGCCCTCGGCCACGCCCAGGCTTTCGAAGAACCCACGCAGCAACTTGCGGTTGTTCAACTGCACCTTGAAATCGCCGATGCCCAGTTCGGCGAACACCGCGTGGATCACCGCCAGCACTTCGGCGTCGTAGCGGATGCTCAGCGCATCCTTGCCGATCACATCGATATCGCACTGGTAGAACTCGCGGAAACGCCCGCGCTGCGCACGCTCGCCGCGGTACACGCGCTGCATCTGGTAACGACGGAACGGGAAGCTCAACTCGTGCTCGTGCTCGGCGACATAGCGCGCCAGCGGCACGGTCAGGTCGAAGCGCAACGCCAGCTCCGGCAGGCCGCCAATCTCGTCACCCTCGTCGGCGGCGGCAGCCGCATTGGCCAACGCACCGGTGGACTGCACGAAATACACCTGGCGCTCGGTCTCGCCGCCGGATTTGGTCAGCAGCACGTCGGACAGCTCGAACACCGGGGTTTCGACCGGCAGGAACCCGAACCGCTCGTAATTGCGGCGGATGACGTCCAGCATGCGCTGGAACGCGATCTGCTCGCGCGGCAGCAATTCCATGATGCCGGGCGGCGTACGGGGCTTGATCACGAGCGAAACTCCTGCAGGACAATGTGGCGAACACGCGATTCTACCGGCTGGGCGGCCGCGCTGACCGCATGGCGTAGCATTCCATGCCATCCAGCACTGCGTAGCCAATGTACCGGCAGCTTTCCGACCCCAGCGCGCCATGCCACGCGCCCGGCGCGGCATACATCAGCCGCACATCCAGTTCCGAGTGCGCGCTTTGCGCTGTGCGCGGCCGGGCGATTGTCAGGGCGCTGCCGGCGCAGGAAATGGACGCGCTGGATCAGATAACCCACGCGGCGGCCCATGTGCCTGGCAGCACGTTGGTGCGCGCGGGCGAGACCCGGCACAAGGTTTATACGGTGACATCCGCTGCGTTGCGCATGGTGCGCACACTGGCCGACGGCCGCAGTCAGACCACCGGCTTCATGCTGCGTGCTGCCAAACGACTACGTCGGGCTCACCGAAACCGCGCTGCACCGCCACGCTATCGAAGCCATCGTCGACAGCCGGGTGGCCCGCACGTCAATTGCGCCGATGCGCCAGCGGCGTGAGGGCTTACCCACACCTGAAACGCAAGCTGCTGCTCTGCCTGTGCGCGCTTACCCGGGCAGTTGGTTGGATGAATAGACGCTTCGGTTGTTTGTTAACCAAGCTTTAAGCTGTGCAAGTCGTCCAGTGACCGATATCCGCAGTGGCTTACCCGCAATCCGACAACAACAGGGTTCGCAAGCTGCTCACCAGCCGCTTGCGGCTGGCGCTTCGCACATCACACGCTCAGCGCCCGGCCACCGCATGCGCCACCGGGCCGCCGCAGCCGCCACGCAATAACTGCGATTGGCGTAGCCAGGCACGATCCGGGTAGTAGGCGAACACAAACGCACCTTCGCGCAAGGTATCGATCAATTGCTTGGCCACCGCTGGCCGCACCGCCGGGCAGCCCAGGCTGCGGCCCAGCCGGCCCTGGCTGCGGATGATGGCTTCGCTGACATAAGGCGCGCCGTGAATGACGATGGCCCGGTCGCGCGCGTGGTCGTTGAAACCGGGCTCCAGGCCCTTGAGCCGCAGCGAATACCCGTTTTGGCCGGTATACGACTCCTGCGCAGTGAATGCGCCCAGGCTGGACTGGAAGCTGCCGTCGTTATTGGAAAACTTCGCCGCCAGGTTCTCGCCGGTATTGCGCCCGTGCGCGACCCATTCCTTGAATAACAGACGTTGCTTGTCCAGATCGAACACCCATAGCCGGCGCTCGGTCGAAGGACGGCTGTAGTCGATGACGCTGAGCACCCGTTCGGCACCCACCTGCTGGCGCTGGCGGGCGCACTGCAACGCCTCAGTGGCCAGGGCCAACACCTGGCGGTCCAGCGACGGCGCCTGACGCGCCAGCGCCTCGATCAGGCCCACACGTGGTGAGGCCTTAGAAGCAGACAAGGCACCGGCCGCACTGGCCGCATCAGCCGCTGCCCACGCGCACAACGCGGCGGCAACGGCGATCATTCGATAAGACATGCAACAACCCACAGCGGACGCGGCGCCACAGTGGGACCGCACCTGCCTAGAGATAGCCCCATGCGAGCCACTTTCCAACCCCGGGTGGCTGAACGCGTTGGGTCAGGCCGCATCGGCAAGCAGACGCTGCCGGAAGGCCGCGTAGTCCGGCGCCAAGGCCTCGGCATGCGCTGGACGCTGCAGCAGCGCCGCCAGCGCCGGCGGAACCTCCACCGTCCGGCCGATCAACGGTTCCACCACGCCTTCGAACTTGGCCGGATGCGCCGTCGCCGCCACCGCCCAGTCGCCGCTGCCGCCCTCTGCACCTTCGGCACGCAGTTGCGCAAGCACGTGCACCGCAGTCGCGGTATGCGGGCAATGCACCTCGCCGTAGCGCGCGAAGCGCTGCTGCACAGTGTGGCGAATCGCCGCATCGTCCACCGACAACGCACGGAATTCCTCACGCAAGGCCGCATCGTCGCCGTTGTAGAGCCAACGCAGCCGCTCGAAATTGCTCGGCGCGCCGACATCCATCGCATTGGCCAACGTGGCAACACTGGGCTGCGGTGCGTAAGCGTCGCCGGCGAAATAGTCCGGCAATACATGATTGGCGTTGGACGCCAGCGCGATGCGGCCCAACGGCACCCCGAGCGCACGCGCAATGATCGCCGCCAGCCCGTTGCCCAGATTGCCGGTGGGCACCACCAGATTGAGCACGTCGCCCGACGCTGCATGGTGCTGCAGGGCGGCATGCGCGTAGTAACTCATCTGCGGCAGCAGCCGTCCCAAGCTGATGCTGTTGGCCGAACTCAGCGGCACCTGCGCCTGCAACGCCGCGTCGTTCAACGCCTGCTTGACCATCGCCTGGCAATCGTCGAACGAGCCGGCCACGCGCAAGGCCTGGATGTTGTCGCCGAAACAACCCAGCTGGTGCGCCTGGCGCGGCGACACACGGCCGTCCGGATACAGCACCACCACGCGCAGGCCGGGCTGGCGATGAAACGCAGCGGCCACAGCGGCGCCGGTATCGCCGGAGGTGGCGACCAGGATGGTGAGCGGGCGGTCTTCGGCACGGCACAAGCGCGTCAGGCAGGCGGCCAGAAAGCGCGCGCCGAAATCCTTGAACGCGGCGGTGGGGCCATGGAACAGCTCCAGCGCGTAATCACTCGGCGTACCCAGCGCCACCAACGGCACCGGGAAATCGAAGGCTTCAGCGCAGATGGCAGGCAGCTCTGCCGCCAATGCATCGCCCTCGAAAAACGGCTGCAACAGCGCGGTGGCGGTGGCGGCCAGGTCGTCGCCCGCCACAAGCGTACGGGCGGGCGGCAGGATCTGCGGCACGTACAGGCCACCATCGGGCGCCAGCCCGGCGGCGATGGCCTGACTCAGGCTGGCGGCGGGCGCCCCGCCACGGGTGGAAATAAACATCAGCGTGACTCCAGAGAAAGCGAAGGCTGGGCGGTGCCCATGACCACGCGTGCGGCGTATGGCGTGGCCGGGTGTCGCGGCGCGAGGGCATGCCGCCGAATGGTTACCCACGGTCGATGGCGCAGGGCTATGCTGCGCCCACCTTTCCGTGGAGTCGGCAGATGATCAAGGTCAGCGTGATGTACCCCTACCGCGACGGCGCCCGTTTCGACCACACCTACTACCGCGACCGGCACATGCCGCTGGTGAGCGCGCGCATGGGGGCGGCCTGTTTGAAGTACACCGTGGACAAAGGCATCAGCGGCGCCGACGCCGGCAGCCTCCCTGCGTTCATCGGCATGTGCCACATCTTTTGCGAGTCGGTCGAGACCTTCAATGCCGGCTTCGGCCCGCACGCGGCGGAGATCCTGGGCGACATCCCCAACTACACCGACCTGAGCCCAGTGATGCAGATCAGCGAAGTCGTCGTCGACTGAATCGCAAGCGGCGCGTTGCAAGCCAGACCTGCTGCTCGCTGCCTGCGGCGCATTGTCGTTACGTGAGCACCGATTCATCCGAGCAACCGTGCTGCAGGACTTGCGATCGGCGAGACCCAGGCCTGGCTATCGACACCCGCGGCAGCAAACCCGGCCTGCACCGCAGGTGCCGCAGCGTCTGCTGCGGCGCGCGATTCGAACCACGCGAACACACTTGGCCCGGCGCCGGAAATGCTGGAGCCCAGTGCACCATGGTCCAGCGCTGCCCGCTTGGCCTCTGCAAAGCCGGCGATCAATGGGGCGCGACGCGGTTCGATCAGCACATCGCGCAAGCCTGCGCGTACCAAGTCCGCATCGCCGGCATGGCAACCGGCCAGCACCAGCGCCAGATTGGTGCTCTGCGCGACGAACTCGCGTAATTGATAGTTCCCGGCCAGGGCTTCGCGCGCACGCCGCGTTTCCAGCACGGCATCCGGATGCACCAGCAGACTATGCCACGCTGCCGGGACTGCGATCGGTACCAGATGTTCCAGCGTGCACAGCACCAGACCGCCCAAAAACAGCGGCCCCAGGTTGTCGCCGTGTCGGCTGCCGCTGGCCACCGCTTCGCCATCGAGCGCGTGTTGATAGAGCTGGTGGTGATCCAGCGGCGACGCCAGCAGCGCATTTGCCGCGACCAACGCCGCCACGCACGACGCAGCAGACCCCCCCATGCCCGAGCTCAACGCAATGCCTTTGTCGATCTCGATCTCAAAGCCGTAAGGCAGCTGCAAGGTGGTGCGCAGCGACATCAACGCAGCGCCGGCGGTATTGCGTTCGGCATCCAGTGGCAGCGTCACGGTCGTGCCGCGAATCGCAGCAATGCGCACCACCGGCGCTTCGATGCGGCGCACGGTGACGGTGTCGCCGACGCCATCGATCGGGTAGCCGAGCAGGTCGAATCCCACGGCGACGTTTGCAACCGATGCCGGCGCGAAGGCGCGTGCTTCGTGCAGACCATGTCTGCCGAGAGAAGCACGATCACGCTCGTGCGCAGGCGTCGCAGGCGGCTGGTCTGTCACTGTCTGCGTCACAGCCGCGCGCCCTCGCCTGCCGCCACGCGCAGCAGATCGGCGAACACCCCTGCTGCGGTCACTTCCGGCCCCGCGCCCGGTCCCTGCACCACCAACGGATTCTCGCAGTAGCGGCGCGTGGTGAATTGCACCACGTTGTCGGTCAGACGCAAATTAGCGAACGCGTGATCGGCCGGCAGTTCCACCAGGCCCACGCTGGGCGCGCGATCCGGCGGCAACTGCGCGACATAGCGCAACACGTTGCCCGCCGCACGCGCTTTGGCCAGACGCTGCGCAAAGGCAGCATCGACCTCGGGCAAGCGCGCCATGAAATCGTCCACGCTGGACTGACGCAGTGCCTCGGGCACCAGGCTTTCCACCTGCACGTCTTCCAGACTGATCGCGCGGCCGGCTTCGCGCGCCAGGATCACCAGCTTGCGCGCCACATCCACGCCGGACAGATCATCACGCGGATCGGGCTCCGTGTAGCCCATGCCGCGGGCCTGCGTCACCAGTTCGGCGAATGGCACGCTGCCGTCGTATTTGTTGAACAACCACGCCAGTGTGCCGGAGAAGATGCCTTCGATCGAGGTGACTGCATCGCCGGTATCGACCAGGTCGCGCAGCGTGGTGATCACCGGCAAGCCGGCGCCCACGGTGGCTTCGTAACGGAAGCGCGCGCCGCTGGCATCGGCTGCTGAGCGGATGGCCTCGTAGCGTGCCAACGGGCCGGAACCGGCCTGTTTGTTCGGCGTCACCACATGGATGCCAGCTGCCAGCCAGCCCGCATAGCGGTCGGCTACTTCGGCGCTGCCACTGCAATCGATGATGACCGCATGCGGCAGATGCGCAGACAGCAGATGCGTGGTGAAGCGCTCCAGATCGGTGCGCGTAGTAGCCGATGCAAACGCTTCGCGCCAGTCGCCGACCAGGCCGCGTTCGTCCAGCAGCATGCGACTACGCGACACCACCGCACGCAGACGCAGATCCAGATTGGCCTTGCCCAGCAATTGCGGTTGCGCAATGCGTAGTTGATCCAGCAACGCCGCGCCGACATTCCCCGGCCCGATCACGCCCACAGAGAACGTCTGCGGCGACAGCCAGAAACCGGCATGCGCCGCGCGCAACGCCTTGGTGGCATGCGCCGCATCGATGGCCACCGAGATGTTGCGTTCGGACGAACCCTGCGCAATGGCCAGGATATTGACCTGCGCACGCCGCAACGATTCGAACAGCCGCGCTGCCACGCCCGGCTGCCCGGCCATGCCATCGCCCACAGCCGCCAGCACGCTGATGCCGGTGGTCAGCTGCACGCGCTGCACCTGACCGACTGTGAGTTCATGCGCAAACACCTGCAACAGCGCATTGCGTGCGCGCTCGGACTCGTGTTGTTTGACCACGCAGCAGATCGAATGCTCCGACGAACCCTGCGAAATCATCACCACCGATACCTGCGCCGTGCGCAGCGCTGCAAACACGCGTTCGGCCGTGCCAGGCACACCGATCAGGCCGGTGCCTTCCAGATTCAGTACGGCCAGATCCGGGCTCAGTGTCAGCCCCTTGATCGGCCCACTCACTGCACTGCTGGCTGTGATGCGCGTACCAGGATGTTCCGGCTGGAAGGTGTTGCGGATGATGATCGGCAAACCGCGTTCGATTGCTGGCGACATGGTCTGCGGATGCACCACCTTCGCGCCGAAATACGCCAGCTCGCAAGCCTCGTCATAGCTCAGCGTTTCCAGCTGCACCGCTTCGGGCACCACGCGCGGGTCGGCTGACAGCACACCATCCACATCGGTCCAGATATGCAGCTCGTCGGCATCGAACAAGGCCGCGAAGATCGCACCCGAATAATCGCTGCCGTTGCGGCCCAGCGTGGTGATGCGGTCGGCGCGGTCGCGCGCCACGAACCCGGTGACCACCACGCGTGTTTGCGGATGCGCTTGTCGCCAGGTGGCAAGACGCTGCGCGCTGACATCCCAGTCCACATCCACACCCAGCTCGCCGCGGTTGACCATCAGCACGTCGCGCGCGTCCAGCACTGCGCAATCTTCGCCGATCGCGCGGAAGTGATCGCCCAGCAACTGCGCCGAATACACCTCGCCCAGCCCCTGCACGCGGTCGAGCACCTCGCGCGGCAATTCGCCGATCACTGCCAATGCGCCGAGGATCTGCGACAGATGCTCGAAACGTTCGTCCAGCCACTCCACCGTCGGCCCGGAATGCTCACCGAGCAAGGCCACCGCCGCAGCGCGATGGCGTGCACGCGTTTCATGCCAACGCTCGCGCCATTCGGGGCGCCCCTTGGCCGCCAGTTCGGCCAGCTCGATCAATGCATCGGTCACGCCTTTCATCGCCGACACCACGGTGACCTGCACCGTCTCGTCGCGTGCAAGCAGCAACTGCGCCACATGGCGATAACGCTCGGCATCGGCCACCGAGGTGCCGCCGAATTTGTGCACGACGGTGCGCGCAGAGGACGCGAGAACAGCAGCGGGTTCGAACGAAACAGCAGGCGATGACATCGAAAGACCTCGTTGGGGGAGGCCCCGTCCGCATCGGATGAGAGAGGGAAGCCCCCGCATCCTGATCCGGGTGCGGGGCCGTTGTTTTCGGAAGTTACGCGAAGACGACGGACCGCACCGGGCGAATGGTGGCGGTAATCATGATGGTGGTAATGCCGGCCACGCCCGCACCGGCCCGCGACAGCGGCTGGAAGAGAAGCGAAACGGTGGCGGAGGCGTTATCCATGCGTGCAAAAGACATCAGCGGGGCGAGGCCTGTCAAGCGTTGCGTGAATGGGCAGCCGCACGCACTCGGGATACCGAACAGAAAACCTTGCTGCTCAGGGATTTAGGCGCTGCACTCGCAAGTAATTGATTGCTATGGAAACTTTTATGGCGACCTCGGCGCCCCCCCGTGCGCAGCTTTCGAAGACCTCCCAGCGCCTTGGCGCGAAGGGAAAGCTTTAACTCGCATCGTTTGCGCCCATCCACGGTTGGCGTCCATCTACGCGTGTGCACCTGTCTGGTCAGCGCGGACATGCGAGGCGGCTCAGAGGCCGTCATTACCTCTGAACACCCTGCCCCTTGCCACTGCCGACATGCCGCTTCCCACAGCGGATTGTCGTCGCACCACTCAGATGATCGTCGTCCTGTATTCCGCGCCGACAGACAAGGCCGATCCTGCAAACCATCTGCGTAACACCCCAGGATCAGCCGAGCACCTGAGGATTGAGTTGCCAGACCGAGGAATTAAGCGCCAACGCAAAGCTCACCCATGCCAGATACGGCACCAGCAACCACGCCGCCAGCGTTTGCCTCTTCACGAATGCCGCGATCGTAGCCGCCAGCACCAGCCACAGCGCCACGATGTCGGCAAACGCCCAGGCTCCCATGTGCCATGCAAAGAACAGCCAGCTCCACAAACCATTGAGCGCCAGCTGCATGACGAACAGCATCAATGCCACGTGCGCATCAGCCCATCCTCCACGGCGCCATATCAACCAGACGGACACCGCCATCATTCCATACAACACCATCCACACCGGCCCGAACAACCACCCCGGCGGCGCCCAGACAGGACGCTGTAGCTCCGCGTAAAAGCTGGCCGCCTGAATCGATGCCGCCGCGCCCAGCCCGGCGATTGAATAGCACAGCGCCAGCCAGCCGAGAAGGCCGAACCACTGCGATTTTTTTGACAGACAGTGCGTCATGAGAGTTGTGGCGAGTTATCAATGCTCGCCAGCCTGCCAAAGCATCTGTGCAAGCCGTGACTTCTACTGCCTCCCCGGCAGAGCCGGGGGAACTCTCAGGCTGGTTTAGAGGTCAGCGGTTGATGTTGATCGCGGAACTCGGCGAGCGTTAGTTAGTCCGCCTAAGCTGTCGTGCGGGACCCGGCGGTTGTAATTGGCCAGCCAGTTTCGGTCTGTTGGCGGACCTCGCTTAGCATGCGGAAGAATGCATGTCCAGCACGCCGCGCCTGCAGCTGCCGTTGAAGCGTTCGATGAAACGTTTTGCATCGGACGCCCCGGCTCTATGAATTCCAGGGCAATCCCCTTGCGCTCGGCCCACTCAGCTAAGGCCAACGTCACGAAGATGTCGCCCTGCGTGGTGGTCAGGCTGGCGTTGCCGCCCACTGACAACTGGGTGCCGGTGATGGTGTCGGTCTGGCCGTTGCCGATGCCTTGCTGGTTGTAGTTGCCGTACGGCAAGCCGGCGGCATTGTTGAAGCCCCAGCCCTTGCCAGTGCTGGCATTGCCGCTGGACTGGATGTTGTGCGCAACGTCGAACAGTATGTCTTTGCTGGCCAGCAACACGCGTTGCCTTCGGCCGAACGCAGGGTCAGATTGATTTATTAATTACACATGAAACCGTTCTTTAGACTTATTAACTAAACCTGGCCCCGTTCTTACCGGACATCACCGGTGCGACCGACATCTTGACGATGCCGCGGACGTGGCGAGTGTGGCGTCCTGCGTATTAGCTCCGTCCTGAGCGCCTGCGTCACCGGCAGTGCCGGTTGCAACACGGGTTCTGTCCGCGCCGCCATTGAAGCGACCTGCAAACTGCAGGGTCAGATTGACCTATTAATTGCACCTGACCCCGGTCTTTGGAAGGCGCTGTTTATGGCGATCTGGGAAGCGTCAAAGAACTGGAAAAGTATCCACCACTTGAAACCGGCGTTGCAGAGCTTCCGGTTGATGTGCAGCGAGGAACGAGTGCCACTGGGGGCGCTGTGATGAAAATCGGTTACACAGTTCGTTTGACAAACCTGGCCAGAGCGGTGTTCCGCTTAATCACCTCCGCCCCTGAGATTTGACGCAATATTTACACCGCTCCCCGCCTATCAAATATTCTATCTTTATCCATATCCGTTTTGAATCCAAAGATGAGACCTAGTTCCAACAACTTAACAGCACTAAGCCCTCGCAAAAAGAACGAACACTCTTCTAGCAAACAAACAATATTTTCATAAGCCAAACCGTATTCACCCGCATCTTCGACCCATTCCGTCATCTGTTTTATTTGATCACATAAAGTCATCTCATCATGCGAAAATTCGGATCTAACCGCTGCCTGCCCAGCCAGCTCATCAATAATGTAAAGTAGATTTTTCTCAACTAATTCAGCATAAAAATTCATGGCTTTGGATTCTTTGGTGTATTGGTGGGATACCCAGTTACAATTTTCCCATTTTTTGTGTCGTAAACAACTTTTATGTCCACTCCATCCCTGGTTGCCGCACCCGGCACATATCCACGCTTATCCGGCACAGACCATTTAACACTCGGATCTGTGGCGACATCAGAAATAGCATGCTCTACTTTAGAGTCACTCCAACTGGAAGGGAACTCAGATTTCCCAGGCTTTCCCACACCAAACCTATGCCCGCCAGAAGTAGGTCCATCCCCACCCAGAATATGAGTAGTTGCTTTCGGATCTAGAAGAGATACATGCTCTTCTGCATCTTTTACTAAACCCGAGAATCCGTCGCTACTTTTAATAACCCCAATCGCGCCGGCCTTAGTTCCCAAGACACCAAGTGACGACAACAGTGTATCGATAAGCATCGAGCTAGTCGCATGGCTCGCCGGATGCACCGCTTGCTGATCGCGATCGGTTTCGGCACCGAAAACTGCTGAACCTACAAATGGCGAAAGCGGCTGAACTAATAAACTCTCCTTTTTTTCATCTATGTAACGATTTATTGGGGTCGCCCCCAGAAGCACACTACCAAGCGTTTTGACCGGATCACCGGCTGCTGCCATTAGCACAAGAGCAGTAGTCTCGGCCATCTTAGGACCAAGAAAGTTCTTGAATTGCTCGACTTTTTCTCCGCCTGCAATCGCTAGATCGAATACAACTCTGGCGCCCTTGAATCGCAAACTCTCGTTATCTGACGCTACTCCGCTTGAGGAAGTCGAGCCCGCTGCATGGGAGCCCACAGCATCCCGGATTCGCAAATTATCAGAGACGGATGTCCCTTCTGTTTCCCCAATCAATACAGTGACGGTACCTGTCGGGATCCTTTTGATTACCTCATTTTGTTGATCCGCACTAAGG
>NZ_FLTX01000098.1 GCF_900092025.1 Xanthomonas bromi | reverse complement strand
CGGCTCAAGGACCTGGAGGCCGAGAACACGCGCCTGAAGAAGCTGCTGGCCGAGCAGCTGTTCGAGAACGATCTGATCAAGGATGCGCTGCGAAAAAAGTGGTGAGCGCACCGGCGCGTCGTGCGCTGGTGCGCGAGTGGATCGGCGGCGGCACCAGCGAGCGCCGGGCTTTGGCTGCGATCGGGATGAGCGCCAGCGCGTTGCGCTATTGCCCGCGCGAGGACCGCAACCTCGCGCTACGCGAGCGCATCGTGGAACTGGCGCATCGCCACAAGCGCTATGGCGTAGGAATGATCTATCTCAAACTCCGACAGGAAGGCCGCATCGTGAATTACAAACGTGTGGAGCGGCTGTACCGCGAGCAGCAGCTGCAAGTCCGCCGCCGCAAGCGCAAGAAAGTGCCAGTGGGCGAGCGTCAGCCGCGACTGCGACCATCGCAGGCCAACCAGGTGTGGTCGATGGACTTCGTGTTCGACCGCACCGCCGAAGGCAGGGCGATCAAGTGTCTGGTGGTCGTGGACGACGCCACGCATGAGGCGGTCGCCATCGAGGTGGAGCGTGCACTATCGGGCCATGGCGTGGCGCGCGTGCTGGATCGGCTCGCCATCAGCCGCGGCTTGCCGCAGGTGATCCGCACCGATAACGGCAAGGAGTTTTGCGGCAAGGCGATGGTGGCCTGGGCGCATGCGCGTGGCGTGCAGTTA
>NZ_FLTX01000099.1 GCF_900092025.1 Xanthomonas bromi | reverse complement strand
GAGTGCGTCATAGCCATAGGCAGTGGTGTTGCCGCGCGCATCGGTCTGGGTGGCGCGGTTGCCGGCGCTGTCATAGGTGTAGCTGGTGATGCCGGTGTCGGGGCTGGTGAGCTTCACCAGATCGCCGAAGCCGTTGTACTCGTAGCGGGTGTCCAGGCCCTTGGGGTCGGTGACCTTGGTCAGGTTGTCGAGCGCGTCGTAGTCGAATGTGGTGTTGGCCTCGATGCCGGCCACATCCCGCAGCGTGCGCGAGAGGCGATTGAGCGGGTCGTACTCGCTCTGCGTTGCGGTTGCCAATGCATCGGTCACCTTGGTGGCGTTGCCGTTGGCGTCGTACTCGAAGTCGGTCGGATTGCTGCCCGCGTTGGCCTGCGTCTTGAGCTGGCCGAGCTGGTTGTAGACGCGCGAGAGCGTGCGCTTCAAGGTGCCCGAGGCATCGGTGGTGTCTTCCTTGACGCGATTGCCGGCGTTGTCCAGCGTGTAATGGACGCTATTGCCCGCGTTGTCGGTGATGTCGGTCAGCCGATGCGCCGCATCGTAGGTAAACGCAGTGAACGCGCCATCGGGCTGGGTGACCTGCTTGACCAGACCGGTGGGCCAGTAATCGATGCGGGTGATGCGGTCATCGGCCTCGCTGGACGCATCGGCCCCGCGCACCTTGGTGGCGGTCAGCCAGCCGCGTGGATGATAGGTGTAATCGGTGACGATGCCGTTGGCGTCCTTGATGGATAGCGGGCGGCCGGTGCCGTCGTAGGCGAGGTATTCGGTGACTTGGCCTAGGGCATTGGTGACTTTCCACAAGTCGCCTTTGCGGTGCGGGCAGGAGCTAGTGGAAGACGCGCAGCCTGCGTCATTGGTCATGTAGTAGCTGAAGCGTGTGATTCGCCATTGAGCACCATCGTAATGCTCAGCTGTCAGCTGCAGCCCGACGCGGGGGCAATTGGAACCGGTATCAACATTCGATTGTTCGCAGAAGCTGTTGGCATTCCTCCTGACAGCGCCGGTTTTACCATCCGTGGTGGTGGACGCGAGAGCTTGTCCACGGTCATTGAGCGTCCATTCCTGCTTCTGCTGAAGATCGCCAGTGCTGGAAAAAATCGATCTTGCGACGGGGGTCGGTAGCGTGGGGTGCCAGTCGACTGCAACCTTTTTGATGTTCAGGCCGTCTCGGGTCGTTGCTTCCAGGGTGCGAAGCCCGCGCGAATTGTAATCTTCATCGACCTTCGTGCCGTTGAAGTATTCTTTGACATCGGCATAGCCCGATGCATCGTACGTCTGGCCTTTGATGCTCTGCGACGTACCGCAGCCGGGGCAATTGTTAGTCGCTGAGGCAAATTTGGCTCGCCCGTAACTGACATCCATTGCAAAAGAAGAGGAAGCGCCTAGCGCGTTTGTTACCGTCGCCGAACTTTGGTCGTAGGTGATTTTTGTGTCATCTTCCGGATTGGAGGCGGTGCCATGATAGCTGCGCGTCGCGCGACCTGTCTGATCGTATTCCCATGATGCAAATCGGATGCCTTGCTCATCCGCAATTCCTGTCAAAGCGCTTGGAAGGTCGTTGTTCTCGTAAGAATATGATCTGACGGAGCCATCCTGCGATGAAGCGCTGTGCAATCTATTTTTATCATCAAAAGCATAAGTCAGGGTCTTCCCATCCGGAAGCGTGATGGAGTCTAGATGCCCATATTTGTATGAGAACGCAAGGCTCCGTCCGGTCGCATCAACCACTGTTGAAACTTTTCCGTCCGCGTAGCGGAGGGTTACAAAGTCGCCGTCAGGGTAATCGATTTTCTGCAAGTAGCCGGCTGCATCGAACTCCTCGGTGGTCTGATCGGGAGCATGCACGCACCAACTCACCAACGCCACATCCACCTTGACTTCCTCTAACAGGTAGCGCACATCACTTTCTGCATGCCACTCGCCGTTTCCTTCATCCTTGAATAGATACGAATTGCCGCTTGGTCTTGTGAGTAGAACGGTTTTTGCTCCGGCCGTTAAGTTGGCCCTAATCGATCGCATGTAGGAATGCCGCCACTCAATACCCAGTGGAGAGCCGGCATCAAGGCCAATATTTCCACTGGTGTAATAACGGGAGAATTGAAGTTTGGTTCCGTTTGCGGAAAAATCGACTTCTTTCTGTAGTTTGGCGCCAGTGAAAAAGTTGATTGGATTTCCTGCAGTGCAGGAGCCGGATGTCGGAGTGTCGCATTCGTTGTTCTTGCCGGGATCGATTGGCCGGCGAATGCATGTCATGTTGTTTGCCGGATTTGGATCAAATCCGGCAGGGCAAGCCCACAATTTCATTAGGACCGTAGGATACAACGCATCCGGTCCCTCCTTGCATGTCGAATTGAGTGTGGTGCAATTATTGATCGATACAAAGCCTAATGCCTTTTACGGCTGTAATTCAGGCTCATTCGGCCATGTCCAGCGCAAAATGACGATGGAGGCTGGCTGACCTTGGTGCATGCCGTTGCCTTGTCCGCCACAGTTCAGGATCTTGCATCCGGCATTATAGCCATCCAGTTGCGGATTCAAATCGCCAGGTAATGCTGGGATCTTGCCGATCTCGAAGTCTTGAGCGACTGATGTGGTCGCCGTAAGGCATAGGCTCGTGGTGAGTATCAGACTTCCTAATGTCTTCAGCGATTTCGAAATGATTCGCGCTTGATAAAATCGGAAAATATTTTCTTGTACGGTATTGAATGGACCAATGTGTCGGATGCGCATTGCTCTCTTACTTGATTCCATGTGGGGGCCGGTGTTGGGGGAGCCCGGCGATCTTCGGGCGCCACTATGACCGATGTCTTGTCTGGACGCATCGCTTATCTGTAATGGCATACCTGCTGTGCAGAAGCGGGCTGCTCTGCCGACGGTGGCGGCAGTGAGCTGAAGCTTTGCGGCCCTGATGCGAGAAGATCACACGCTATTGCCCTGAAGCTACCGCCCGATAGTCCCGATCCAACCTGCGCGCTTCCTGTACCAACCGTTCCTGAGTGCCGTCATTGCTGACGACATCGTCGGCAATGGAAAGTCGCTGTTCGCGCGTAGCCTGTGCGGCGATCATCCGATTCGCCAACCCCGGTGTGGCGCCATCGCGGCGTATCAAGCGCGCGTGCTGCAAGGCGGCCGGAATATCGACGACGAGGATGCGATCCAGCCATGGGTAGGTGGTGCGTCCACCGGCTTCGGCAAGCAGCGGGATCGCCACGATGGCGTACGGTCCCAGGGCGGCCAGCGCCGCGCGTCGCAGTTCGGTGCGGATGGCGGGGTGGGTGATGGCTTCGAGCGCCCGCCGTTGGGTAGCATCGGCGAAGACGATCTGGCGCAGGGCCTGGCGGTCGAGCGTTCCGTCCGGCAGCAAGATGCTGCGCCCGAAGCGCTCGGAGATGGCATCAAGAAGGGGGCCTGGCGCCACGACCTGCCGCGCGACCATATCGGCATCGATCACCGGCACGCCCAGGGCCTCGAACTCGGCAGCGAGAGCGCTCTTGCCGGAGGCGATGCCGCCGGTGAGGCCGACGATGAAGTCGCTCATCGCCGTGCCCCGGTCAACGCAGGCCTGCGAAGTGCAGGTAGCCGTCCACCAGATCATTGCCCCAGAAGAACACCACCCAGCCGGCGATGGCCAGGTAGGGGCCGAACGGAATCGGGGACGCGCGGTCGCGGCCCTTGGCAACCAACCAGGCCGAGCCCAGGATGGCGCCGACCAGGGAGGAGATCAGGATGATCGGCAGGATGCCTTTCAACCCGCACCACGCGCCGAGTGCGGCCAGCAGCTTGAAGTCGCCATGGCCCATGCCTTCCTTGCCGGTGAGTTGCTTGAACAGCCACCACACCGTCCACAGCGAGACATAGCCCACCGCCGCGCCGAGTAGGGCGGGCTTGGCTGGCATGTACAGGTTGTCCATCGAGCCGACCAGACCCAGCCACATCAGCGGCAGGGTCAACTGGTCCGGCAGCAGCTTGTGGCGCAGGTCGATGCCGGACATCGCCACCAGGAAGCAGCTCAGCACGATCGCGCCGAAGCCTTGCCAGCCGAAGCCGAAGCGCCAGACGCTGGCCATGCACAGGATCGAGGTCAGTACTTCCACCAAGGGGTATTGAATGGAAATCGGCTTACCGCTGTAACGCGACTTGCCGCGCAAGGCCAACCAGCTGAAGAGTGGAATGTTCTCCCACCACTTGAGCTTGTCGCCGGTCACCGGGTCGTGCGACGGCTCCACCACGATCCCTGGCGGCGGCGGCTCATAAAGCTCCGGCAGCTCAAGGATCTCGCGCGCATCGCGCCGCCACTGCCATTCCATGCGCTTGGGCAAGCGCAGGATCACCACGTTCAGGAAGCTGCCGATCAGCAGTCCCAGTCCGGCCGCGGCAGGAAAGCCGAGACCGGGATGCTGGTCGAGAAATGCCATTACGTCTTATCCAACCACTGCGCCGAGTTTGAAGATCGGAAGATACATGCCGATGACCATGCCGCCGACGATGGTGCCGATGAACACCATGATCAGTGGTTCGAGAAGGCTGCTGAGCGCGTCTACGGCGTTGTTGACTTCCTGTTCGAAGTACTCAGCAACCTTGAACAGCATCGCGTCCAAGGCGCCTGCCTCTTCGCCGATTGCGGTCATCTGGATCACCATATGAGGAAATAAATTGACCTGTTTCATAGCCGCATTGACTGGATAACCAACGGACACGTCGTCGCGCATGCGTAGCACTGCAGCTTCGTATACAGAATTTCCAGTGGCTCCTGCAACAATGCCAAGCGCTTCTACAAGCGGTACGCCGGCTTTAAAGGTGACTGCGGTAGTGCGCGCAAATCTGGCAATTGCACTGTTATGCATAATTTGCCCAATTACCGGAACCTTGAGGATCAGTCTGTCCATCCCATGCTGCATGGCTGGCGAACGTTTGTAAGCGAAGAAAAAGCCAGCGGCTGTGCCTAAGGCGATAAATAAAATAAGCCACCACCAGGCAACCATGAAGCGAGATGCGTTTACGATTAACTGAGTGAAAGCTGGAAGTTCAGCACCAAATCCCTTGAAGACGTCCTCAAATTGTGGGACTACCCATATAAGCAAAATTGAACTAACAATCATCGCAACTGCCATCACCATCGCTGGATAAAAGAGAGCCTTTTTAATTTTTCCTTTAAGTGCCTCAATATTTTCTTTATAAGATGCAATTGTATCTAGGACCGTTTCAAGAACGCCGGCGCCTTCGCCGGCTCTCACTAAATTGCGGTACAGTTCATCGAACTGCACGGGATGCCTGCTAATTGCTTCGTGCAAAGACGAACCGCCTTCAATATCTGTGCGAATTTTACCAACCATATCGCGCATGCGTGGGTTTTTTTGGCCACTACCAATGATCTCAAGCGCACTTACAATAGGTACGCCAGACTTCATCATAGTCGCCATCTGACGGCTGAAGAACGAGATATCTTTGGCGGTAACTTTCTTGCCCGCTGCACCAAATAACGGCTTCGGTTTCGATTTTACGACATTGGGTGTAATCCCCTGTCGGCGTAATTCAGCGCGAAGCATGTTGGCATTTCTGGCAACCTGCTCGCCCTTCATTTTGATGCCTCGCTTGTCCGTCCCCTCCCAGACAAACAAAGACAATGGGCTTGCGTCACGTGATGCTGACGATTTCGCAATGGCTGTACGGCTCGCGGACATTTTTCGTTCTCCGTCCAGCCATCCCCAGGCCAGATCTGTACGGCAGATAGTACAAGCTTCTGCGGAGACTAGCACCTAGCCGACGTCCCCCCGAGTTTGAGTAGCGCCCCAGTTTGGAGTCCAATTCCCTACCCAAAGGAGATTGGACGTGAAGAAGCGTTTGACTGACGAGCAAGTCCTCGGCTTCCTGCGCGAAGCCGAAAGCGGCGTGGCGATCAAGGACCTGTGCCGACGCCATGGCTTCAGCGAGGCCTCGTACTACCTGTGGCGCAGTCAGTTCGGCGGGATGAGCGTGCCCGATGCCAAA
>NZ_FLTX01000101.1 GCF_900092025.1 Xanthomonas bromi | reverse complement strand
GGCGCTTGGCCGGGCTTGTTGCAAGTTGCTACTTCGCGTTATAGGGAATGTGCCGATTCGCCGATTGACTTGCAAGCCGGTCAACGCGCTTGCGTACCGTCCTGCGCAGATCACGTCCGTGGTAGCTGCCAGCCGCTCTGCGGATCGCTGCCTCCGCTGCCTGCATCAACGTTGCCTCGGCCAAGCCCGCCAACAACTGCCAATCCCTCTCGGCGATGGTCCATGCCGGGTCGGGCGTGGCCTGCACGCCCAGCACAACGGCCACGTAGGCGCGCCCACAGATGATCGGCAACACCTGCGCGCATCGCTCCCCCACCTTGCCTGTAGCCGCCAGCAGCGCGGCCGCAAGCTCGGTGACGATGCGCTGCCGGCGATAGTCGGTTTGACACACGATCGCCAAGGCGATGTCCGGCCCGATGTCGCTTTCCCCCTCTCTGGCATAGGCCAGCGCGGCAGCCATCGTGTGCACGTCCGGCATGGTGTCGCTTTTGGTGCCGTGTCCCTCCATGGGCGCGCGATAGGTCGTGCCGCCGCTCATCCTGGCCAGCCGCTCACGGAAGCTGGCACGCTCGCTCGTGTAGGCATCAGTCATGGGTGTTCTCGCTGCTCTGGGGTTGTTCGGCCAGCCGCGCGTAGCGGTAGGCATGTTGGCGGGCCTGGGAAGCAATCTGCCGGTAGGTTTCTGCCACCGTGGATCGCTCGCCGTTGTCCCGCCAGAGCAAACGGTCGTAGCGATAGGACTGCGCGTCCAGCCAATCGGCAAAATTGCGCAACGTTTGTGCAGGATGCTGGATGCACCTCATGCGGCCACCTCCACCATCACGTCGTTTACAGTGCGAAGACCGATCTGGCCTCGTCGATGCAAACCACGAACGTTGCGGCCATAGACCTGAATCGGTTCGCGCGGTATCGAATGTTGCAGATTGACTACGATGCCTCCTCCACAAATGACATCTTCATTGGCAAGGGTGATTACATGGCTGACCGTTCTGGCAAACATCGCTTTATCGATCGCATCAACCAAATTTTCAAAGAATTTTCTCGCGAGCAACCTCGGCTCGCAGATGCGAAAACACAAAGTTACTGGCTTGAAGGTTTGCTGGAGCTTGGGCGAAATTGGGCCCTGGCAGTTGCCATCGCTGGTGCTGCAATCACTGCCCACAATACAGAGATCGTGCAGGGCACAAGCGCGTGGGTAAAACATGTGCTCGTTGCTGGCCTGGGAGTTAGCATCTTGTGGGTGATCCTCGCCTGCCTTCGCTTCCACATAGTTTTCTCCAAGCATTTGAAGAACAAAATTGCTGCTTTTTTTGCATTTCTTTTGTATTGCGGACTCGTCACGATCGGCTATTGCTTGGTGCTGTTGGTCGGCACGATCTCCGACAACAATGCGATTGTAAAAACTTGCGACACTATGGGACAAAATCCCAACAGTAAGATCTACAAAGCCAATGAGTGCGTTCGGCTTCGCAAGCAGCGGGAAGCGCTGCGAAAGCGTCTTGAAGGCAGCTGAGTCGGTCCACATCGTTTCTACGTGGATGGAGCTCCCTCCTACGCCTTCGCACTTACACGCATCAACATCCAGCGATGTGGTGGGGCTCCGCAGGATGAGTAGGTCAATCGGGTCAATCATGTTCACCTCCATGGGAATAGCGTCTGCCAACAGTCGCTGGACCGGACTTGGTGGCACGGAACTTGGGCTTGGTCGGCGGCACCATCGGGTCTTGCTGCGGCGCCCACTCGATTGGCGTGAAGCTCTGCCGCGCCATGTCGGCGCCGAGGTAGAACTCGCCCAGCGCGCCGTTTCGTTGCTTGGCGAGGGTGACCTTCACCACTGCGCGATTGGCCTTGTCTGGGCGGTGCAGCAAGATCACCACATCGGCGTCCTGCTCGATGGACCCTGACCCGCGCAGGTGCTTGAGCGATGGCTCATCGTCGCCATCGCGGTTCAACTGCGAGAGCAGGATGACCGGCACACGCAGTTCCTTTGCCAGCCTCTTCAGGCTGCGCGTGATGTGCTGGATGCCCTGCTCCTGGTTTTCCTTCCTGGGCAAGTCGATGTAGGTCAGGTAGTCGACGACCACCAGCCCCAACGCGCCCGCTTCCGCGGCCACCTGGCGGGCACGCGCGCACACCCCTTCCACCGACAGCGACGAAGCGTCGTCGACGTACAGCAGGTGCTTGGCCAGTTGCTGGGCGGCGGCCGGCGCGCTAGCCCATTCCTCCTCCTCCATCAGCTTGGGCCTACGGATGTGCATGGCGTTGATGCGGCCCAGCTTGGAGATCGCGCGATCAGCCAACTGCTCACCGGACATTTCCAGCGACGCCAGGAAGCCGTTGACGCCCCCGTCTGGCCGTGTGCCATGCAGCAAAGTCTGCAGCGCGAACGCTGATTTCCCGATGCTTGGCCTTGCCGCGACGATGATCAGGTCGGTCGGCTGCCATCCTCCGATGAGGTCGTCCAGCGGATCGAATCCGGTGGCAACACCGGTCATGTCGTTATCGGTGTTGAACCGCGTCATCATCCCCTTCATCGAGGAGCGGACGAATTCCGAAATGTGCCGCGGCCCGTTGCCCGTCAGCTTGGGCATGCAGGTGGCCAGGATGCGCTGCGCCTCGCCGTACACGTCCTCTTCTGCCCCCAGGTGGGCGATGCGGCTGCCGGCCTGGCGGACCCTGCGCAGCAGCTCTCGCTGGCTCACCAGCGCGGCGTAGTTGCGCACGTAGCGCGGATTGCCGATGGAGTGGACATAGATCTCCAAGGCCACATCCGCGATTGCCGGATGGCGTTCGCCCAGCGTGACCACGTCCGAGGGACGCCCCGCAACGATTTCGGCCTTGATCGCCTCAAACAGGGCGCGGCACTCACGATCCCCGAAGTCATCTCCCTGCAGCAGGTCAGCGATGTGCCAGTAGCAAGTCGGATCGCGCAACAGGCATGCGAGCACGGCCGATTCGGCGTCGAACTCGGGCCGCCTCATCGCTCGATCTCCAGGCTGCCGAGCGCGATGTTCATGACCTGCTCGAATCGCTCATCGTCGATCAGCGTCGATAGCGATTGCTTCCAGCGCGCGTTGTTGGGGTTAGGACGATCCCCCCGCATCCAGGGGTCCTGCAGACACACGCTGAAGTAGATCTCCCAGAACTCTGGCGCATCGAAGATCACTCCGGCCGCCTTGCAGGTCTTGCGTGCGTTGGCATCGGCCTTGCGCAGCTTGCGTTCCAGTAGCGCAGTGGTCGCCAGGCTGGCAGTGCATCCGGGGCGATGCCCAAGCATCCGGTTGTAAGTCTCTCGGATCACCTCCACCGGTGTCGGTGGTCTGTGTTGATCTTCCTGCTGACCCAGCTCTTCCTGAAGACCCAGCTCTTCCTGACTGCTCAGCTTTTCCTGGTTGGTTAGCAGTTGCTCGCTGGCTGCTGAGTCCCCATCGGGGACTATAGGGGCATGCTCTTGTGTTCCTTGGGGTGTTAGATATGGGGTGTTAGGGTCGCGCTGTGCGACTACGGGTGGTCGCGCTGTGCGACTAGGGTGATGGTTCTGTGCGACTAGGGTGGTGGTTCTGTGCGACCAGGGTGGTCGTGCAGTGCGACCGGGGGTGATCGTCCTGTGCGACTACGGGGGTCGCGCTAGGCGACCGAGGAAAAGAGATCGCATAGGTGTTGGAATCGGCTTCCAGCCGTCCTGACGCTTTGCTCTGCCGCACCCGACTGCGCTTGCTGAGCCAGCCTGCGGCGATGGCCATGTCCACATGCCGGATGACGGTCGCGCGATTGAGGGAAGTGCCAGCGGCGAGCGTTTTGTACGACGGGAAGGCGCCTTCGCCGTGTTGATTCATGTGCGTACCGATGACCAACAGCACCAGCTTCGTGCTGGGTTCCAGGCACGACCTGGTGACCGCGGACTGCCAGGAAAAATGCTCGCTCACGGCAACGCCTCCTGCGGCGGTTGCTGGCCGCTTAGCCCTGAGCAGAAATGTGAATCGGCCTTGGCCACCTTGTCGGCCATCTTCTGCGTGCGCACGCTCGCTCCAGCCTGGGCGGCGCGGGACTCGACGGTCTGCAAAGGTGCAACGTTGCACCTTTGCTCATTGGCCGCGTACTGATTGCTACCGTTGCCCCAGATCGTTTGCGCTTTTGCCCAATCCTGGGCGCTGGCGACGATGGCCGCTTGCTGGCCGGCGCTCAGGTGGCGTCGGTGCAGGTTCGAGGACAGGACGAAGGAGACGATATTGCCACCGGTGAACTCGGTGAACGTTGGCTCGACGCCAGCCTCCACGCACGCGCGGTAACGATTGCCGCCGTCCAGAACCATCCCGTCCAGCAGCACGATGGGATGGCGCAGGCCGTTCGCTGCGATGTCCTCGCGCAGCGTGTCGAACTGAGCACTGGCTAGGCGCGGGAACAGGGTGCAAAGCGGATGAAGCTCGTGGATGTGCTCTGGCATACTTGGGCCTCATACATCGAAGCCCCGGTCCTGTTCGCGAGACGGTCGGGGCTTCGTCGTTTCTGACGATGGGCCGCCAGGGCGACCCGCTTCGCGCCAGACACCACCGCGGCCACTTCCTCGCGATGGATGTACGCACCATCCCTGACCCCTTCGGCCAGCGTCCAAGCCGGCTAAGCCTCGCGTGCATGCGCCTATCCCACTCCAGATAGTTTCCGGTTAAGCCCTTCCCCTGCTGCTGGCTCCAGAAAGATCTCTGAAATCTTTCTGGAGGACAGCCGGAAGCATCCCGTTGCGCTTAACGGGCCACTCCCGACCGGTGGCCCTTACCGCGGGCCAGACGCGCCGATCAGCATCTTGTTCGGGACGTGCGCTATGCCGACTACGGCGCACCCTGCTGTCTCATTCCCTATCCCACGGTTGCAGGCTTCAACGATGCGGCCCCGCCGTTACCCAACGACCGCACCGGGTGGTTGGGCTAATCCGGCACTGGCGCCTCTCCCATGCCTATCTGGCGCGGCTGCAGCGGTATCGAGTACCCCGTGACCCGGCCAGCCTCATCACGCTGCCAGTGCACGTCTGGCCGCAATTGCTCGCAGCTCACCCCGGTCAACGCCTCAATGGCCGGACATTGCGCCGACGGCACTTGCCCGCGCCTGTACCAACCGCAGATGGAGGGTTGCTTGATCCCTAGCGCTCTGGCGAGGGTGGCCGCATTGGTCGCCGCGGCGATGGCTTGATCGAGTGCTGGCATGTCCATGCGCAAAATTTATCAAATAGCTAACTCATAAAACAATCCCCGAGGTAACATCTGTGTTATCCTAACGCTAACCCTCTACCTGAGATCCTGCCATGGATATCGCAGACATTCGCCTGGAAAATCTGCGCTTGGTCATCGACCAGTTGATCGAGCAGGGCTTCAAGACCCGCAAAGAGCAAGCACAGCGGCTCGGCGATTTTTCGAGCTCGTACCTGTCTCAGCTGCTTGCCGGCAAACCCATCGGCAGAGAGGTCGCCCGAAAAATCAGCCTGGTGATGGACCGCGACACGGGGTGGATGGACAGACCACACGCACCCAGCTCACAAGCGGACTCATCACTATCAGAAACTGAGATTGCGCCTGGCTACCTTCGCTTGGCACTGTACGAAGGAGCTGCCGGCATGGGCACGGGCGTCGTGAATCAGGATTTCCCAGAGGTCATCCGCACCCTGGAGGTCGCCGAATGGGAGGTGCGCCGAAAGCTCGGCTTCCTCCCGAAGCCTGGGCGCATCCAGCTCATCACCGGGCGCGGCCCCTCCATGCGACCCAAGATCGAGGACGGGGACGTGGTGTGGATTGACACAGCGATCGATTACTTCGACGGCGACGACTACTACCTCATCAACGTCGATGGCGAGACGTCGATCAAGATGCTGCAACGCCGGTCAGACGGCATCTACGTGGTCTCGATCAACCCGGAGTTTCCGGCCTGGAAACCCGAGCTCGGTGCACTGCGGGTCAAAGGCCGCGCACTCATCCATGCCGGCTTCCGTCGGTTCTGATCCCTGAACGCAGCAGATTTAGCTGACGAGTAGGTGAGTGCCGAGAAATTATCAGTTTACTAATTTTTATCTGATTGCTAAATTCCCTTGGCTGCGCCACTGTTCGGCGCGCAGGGGCAAGACGCATGCAAGACAACACCGCACACACCGTGGGTCAGCAGGCCCACCCTCCCGGCCACCGGACACATCCCCGCAGCGCTGCAGACGATTCGCCCGGCGATCGCTGCAGTGTCGGCGGTCCGCAGCAGCCAGCCCATGCCGAGATGGCCGGCGTGAGCGCCCAGCCTGCCAGCGGGATCGAATCGGTCACCGTTGCCGGCTACCGCGGCGAGGTCCAGTTGACCTACCAGCCCGGCCAGGACGATTTCACCGTCAGCGTGCTGCACCGGGGCGTGCCGCTGGCCACCATCGTCACCAGCCTGCGCCAGGGCATTGCGTTCGAGCAGCCCCTCAATGGCCGGGCACAGCGCCACTACCTCTACCTGCGCGGCACCTTCATCGACCTGCCAGAGGCCGGCTGGTCAACGCTACGCGACTGGTACAGCGCGCGCGCCACCGCCGCCTGGCAACGCCGTCACCGGTTGGCCACCGCATCTGGCCCGACATCACCCCTCCCCAGCAACATGAACCCAGGAGACCTGACGTTTGAATAAGAAAGCCCTGACCCTCGGCGCGCCCGCGAACGCCGCCGGCGCTGCCGTCCTGCGCATGGCCGAAGAGGAGACGATCCACATCGGCCATGCAATCGAAGTCCATCTCGTCAAGGCAGATGACGGTCGTGCCGTGCTCTCCA
>NZ_FLTX01000103.1 GCF_900092025.1 Xanthomonas bromi | reverse complement strand
AAAACCGCGCTCGCCGCCGCTCTGGCCGGCAGCATCATCATCACCCCGGCGCAGGCAGGCATCCCCGTCATCGACGGCGGCAACCTGGTACAAAACGTCATGACGGCCATCGAGTCGGTGGCGCAGACGCTCAAGCAGATTGAGCAGTACCAGACCCAGTTGCAGCAATACGAAAACATGCTGCAAAACACGATGGCCCCGGCCGCGTATATCTGGGATCAGGCGCAGTCCACCATCAACGGATTGATGGCCGCCACCGACACGCTGAACTACTACCGGAATCAGCTCGGCAGCGTCGATGCGTACCTGGGCAAGTTCCAGGACGTGGCCTACTACCGTGGTTCGCCGTGCTTCTCGGCCGCCGGGTGCTCGGATGCCGAGCGCGCCGCGATGGAGCAAAACCGCAGCCTGGCGAGCGAGAGTCAGAAGAAGGCGAACGACGCGCTTTTCAAGGGCCTGGAGCAACAGCAGCGCAACCTTTCCGCCGATGCTCGCCAGCTCGAACGGCTCCAGTCCGCCGCGCAGGGCGCGACCGGGCAGATGCAGGCCATCGGCTACGCCAACCAGCTCGCCGCCAACCAGGCAAACCAGCTTCTGCAAATCCGTGGCCTGCTGATCGCACAGCAGAACGCCGCGACCGCCAGGATGCAGGCGCAGGCCGACCTAGAGGCGCAACAGCAGGCCGCCGGCGCGACTTCCAGGGAATCCAGGATCGAGCGCACGGCCAACCCAAGAAACTGGCTCGAACTGACTCGCTGACGGAGGCCCTGCAACATGAAGAAAACGATGCTGCTTGCCGGCCTCGTGGTGGTGCTGGTGGCCGGCTGCGACAACAAGCCGGCCATCCCGCCCATGCCAGAGGTCAATGACACCAATTGCCAGATCGAGGCGATCAAGAAGATCGAGGACAGGGCCACGCGCGAGAAATTCGCCGGGCTGTGCTCGCGCCGGTCGCCGGCCGCCGGCGGCATCGCGCCGACCGAGAAGCCCATGAACTGGCTCGAACTGGCCGACCCGAAAGACCAGAAGGGGGCGAAGCCATGAAAGCACTGCACAAGGCGGCGCTGATCGGTGCCGTTCTCGCGCTCTACTCCACCGCCGCATCGGCCCAGCTCACCAATCAGGGGATGCTTGACCAGGTAGTGACGGAGTTCGCCACGCGGGCCACGTCCTGGCAGACGGTGGTGATGAATGCCGCGATGTTCCTGTTTTGGACGCTGGGCACGATCTCTCTGGTTTTCACGTTCGGCTTCATGGCGCTGCGCAATGCGGACATTGGCGAGTTCTTCGCCGAGTTCATCCGCTTCATTCTGTTCTTCGGCTTCTTCCTCTGGCTGCTGCGCAACGGCCCGGCCTTCGCCAACTCGATCATCCAGTCGTTGGCCCGGATCGGTGAGCAGGCGTCAGGGGTGACGTCGGTGACACCCTCGGGCATCGTGGATATCGGCTTCATGATCTTGAAGCAGGCATTCACAAACTCGTCGATCTGGTCGCCCGTGGATAGCTTCATCGGTGTGGCCTTGAGCGTCGGCATCCTGATCCTGCTGGCAGTTGTCGCCGTGAATATGCTGCTGCTCGTCTCGGGCTGGCTGTTGATGTACGCCGGCATCTTCTTCCTCGGCTTCGGTGGCTCGCGGTGGACGTCTGACATGGCGATCAACTACTACAAGACCGTGCTGGGCGTGGCCGTGCAGATCATGACGATGGTGCTCCTGGTCGGCATCGGGAACGACCTGCTTTCCAGTTTCTACGCCAGGATGAACACCGGCACGCTGAACTTTGAAGAGCTGGGCGTGATGCTGGTTTTCTGCGTGGCGCTGCTCATGCTGGTCAATCGTGTCCCCCCTCTGGTCGCCGGCATCATTACCGGCTCGGGTATTGGTAGCGCGGGTGGCATCGGCAACTTCGGCGCAGGCGCTGCCATCGGTGCAGCTATGGGTGCCGCGAGCATGGCCGCCGGTGCGGCAAGCGTGACCGGTGCGGCCGTGATGGGTGGCGCGGCTTCGGCCACTGGCGGCATGTCGGCGATCAAGGCAGCGTTCGAGAAAGCGGGGTCTAGCGCCGGTGCCGAATCGGGCGGAGTGCCCATGTTTGGTGGTGTTGCTGGCGGTGATTCCGATGCTGGATCGTTCGCGCAGGCGGCGGGCTTTGGTGGCGGCGGTTCCAGTGCCGGCACAAGTACGCCGCTCGGCCAGGCTGCCGGCTTTTACAACTCGGGAAGCTCCAGCAGTTTGGGCAGCGGCGGCGAGTTGAGGGGCGGTGACAAAGCTGGCTCCAGCTCGAAGGGTGGTGGCGATGGCGATGGCGATGGCGGCGGCGCTGGCGGCCAAGCCGGCCGAGGTGCGGGAGGTATTGTCGCTGCGACGGCTGCGAACCTGGTGCAAGGCATTGGCGACGTTGCGAAGGCCAAGGCGGCCAGCATCCGCGACGCCGCCGCCGAACGCATCGCCGACACCACCGGCGGGAAGATCGCCGCCGCGATCCGGGCGAGCAGCCAGACGGACCAGGCGGCCGAGGATGTGCCCAGCTTCGGCGGCAACAGCCTGGCAGGGGTCGATTCGGCCGCTGCTGATCCTGATGATGAAGTGGGCGCGTTCGCCAACCGCGACAAGGAGGTATGACGATGACGCCGAGAGGATTTTTCGACTGCCTGGACGTTGCCGCTGCCGAGCAGCGCCAGGCGCATTCGGTGGAGTTTGAGCCAGTCGGCGATCAATCGACCGATGCCGGCCACGAGGCGGAAGTCACCGCCTTCGTGAATCGCCCTGCCCAGGCCGTCATCGAGGCCGCCAAGCCGGCGGTCAAGGTGAGCGGCAATGCCAGTGACTACAGCGGCGGCGCGAGAAGCACGCCGCTGGCCGAGGCCGCCGGCTTCTACGGCACCGGCAGCCGATAAGCGCGCCGGCCGGCGTGGGGCCAGCCGACACTTCCACAATCCACCCGTTAGAGAGGTGAATCATGGCAACCCTGAATCCTACCAATGCAAAGCAGGCCGTTCATCATGCAGCCTTGCAGCTCGCCGCGCTCGACTGGCTCGACCAGGACGCGGCGCGGCAGCTCGGCCCGCTCGCCGAGGCCGTGGCAAACGCTTTCATGGTCGTGTTCTACCAGGCAGAGACGGGGCAGGCGACGCAGGACGATTTCCGCGAGGCCCTGGACGCGGTACGGCAATCCCTGCATACCGCGTAGTCTCACGGCCGGTAAGAAGAATAAGAATCTTCTTGTTCTTCTTACCAATTCGACTAACCCACCAGAGACAGCAAGGGCGGCTATCAAGCCGCCCTTGTCGTTTCTGGGCCTGCATCGTCAAAGCCGGCGATGCGAGCCGGTGTGCTCGAGCATCGGCAGATCGGACGATGACGGCCGCTCTGGCCTTCTCCCTTGGCGTGGATCTCGCACCGTCGTTTCTAGCGATGAGATCCAGCGCACCGGGGACGGCGCACGTCGAGCTGCAGCACCGCCAGGAATGGCGCATGGCCTTTGCCCGCGCTGCGACGGCCTGTGCGTGTTCGATATAGGCCGAGTCGGCTGTGGCCTCGGTTTCGGCCAGGAAGGTGCTGATCGCCTCGGCCGATGTGACTTCCAGCTAATTCGGCGACTCAATTAAAAAACAGCCAAAATTGAGCTAACCCTCTGTCAGCAAAGGGCTTTTACACGAATCCCTGCCGACCCTCGGCATCGTTGTCGAATATCGCAGCGAGCGCGGCCCATTCGTCAGGCGTGAAGTCAGGCAGGGCCGCAGGGCCAGCGTGTAATAGGTGCTCAGGATCTGGTCGAGCCGGCGCTGCGGAGCGCGGTGGCCGGCAAACAATGCCACCTCACGCCCGGCAAGGGTGGCGCGCAAGTCGTAGGTGTCGGTTAGCTGGACGTGTGCATGCGCTCGCTCGATCACAACAGACTCCCGGTGCCTGGGCACATTGATGTGGTGACGCTCATGCGCCGGCACCGGCGGTGCGGGCGGGTTTGCTCTGGCGCTTGATCTTGGCCAACTCCTTTAGCGCGGCCGGGCGGCCGCGTCGGTAGACCTTAGGGGCGCGCACGTAGTTGGCCGGCAGCACCTCGAACACCATCACGCCCAGCGCCAGCAGCTGGGTGGCGGCGGTGTCCAGGCTGGCAAACACGCGTGGCTCGCCGCGCTGGCCAGTCAGTTGCTTCTCGGCCTGGCCCACGCGCACCATAAGGGTCGGCAGGGATTCGTGTAAAAAAAAACAGCCAAAAGTGAGCTAACCCACTGTAATTAAATGTTTTTATACGAATCCTGCCGACCCTCATGTTGACTCTTCAGCCATTCGGACCATAGCAAGGGCTGCCCTTTCGGATTCGAATTGGCATATTGATAGAAGAGCGCAATGAACTCCAGCCGATCATTGCGGAAGTTTGAACGTCCTTCGTGGGCGACGTCTTTATGGAAATCCAGGGCGCGACCGGGATTGAACGCGAGTTGCCGATTTATGATGTCGTCCAATGACACCATCGTGGCATTGTGCAGAATATCGTGCATGGCAATGAAGATACCCGTACGGCCCTGACCCACACCACAGTGAACGTGCAGCTTCTCGTGAATTTCCATGTCCCGTTCCATCGCAATAAACGCATCCACGTCTTCCGCGCGCGGTCCGAGATGGTCAGTGACCGTCAAGCGCATGTATCTTGCGCCGGCCATTTTTACAAGTTCTTCTTCGCTAAAAATGGGTGGCCTGGTTAAGGTCACCGCACGCGGATTTTCGACATTGTTTTTGACGTCTTTGCGGTGAAGTATCTGCACCGTCTCTTGCTCTTTTAGGGCATTGATCCTCTCATGCTCGTCTGTCAATACTTCTTCACGCGACTTCCCAACATTGGCCCAGTTGTTGGGCACCCGCCAGGTACCCGGATATCCTCCAACAATGGCATGAGACTCCTCGCGAACGTCCAGTACGATCACCGGACTCTCCGTCGACGGCCTTAGCCTAGTGATTTGCTCGATCGAAGCGATACTCGCACTGCCAGACACATGTAGGTCTTTCCAGCCCGTGGGGTTACAGTGTTCGGGCAGTTCAAACTCATCCGATGTGCGAAAGTTCTCTCCGCCTCCTGGGCTTCTGTCGTATTGCAGAACGGGAGCCAACGAAGGCCGTGGCGGAAGTTGCAATGGGTCACTAAATTTCTGGACGAGCTGCGAACGGCGCTCAGCGCTCGACCGAGGCGACACCGCACTCGGTGAGTCGGAGGGTTTTGACGCAGTCCGCTTGCTTCGCCTCGTAAGGCCGCTGAACTCCGCAGTGGATAAGCACTCGGCGTGATTTGATTCTCCGCTGCGATCAACCGGAGAATGGTCGCTAAAAACATCGGCCTTGTCGCCGGGTGTCACAACGGACGTAACGGCAAGAGAGATGGGTTTAGGCATCTAAATTACCGCCTTTAAAAATTAATAGTTATTTTTATAATACGTATCTTGTCGAACAGCTCGATTCCTGCATGATGAAATTTTGGCGTTATACGCGAACAGCGGGGTCGGCATGCGGTGATGGTCAGCATGTACTCGGCGCTCTCGTCGGCGGGATGGCCAGTCGCAAGTCCCGTCATTACTTGCGTGATGCGATCCAGGCGCAGCCACCGCCAGTTCCGGCCATCCGTGTCGCTTGGTGGCGGTTTTCTGCGCTCGGCAGTGCTAGCACCCACAAGGGTGCTGGCGCGTCGTTGAATGTGATTCCGTAGCGGTCCTGGGGCATAGCGGGTGCGTCCTTTTGGGTGGTGAGGTCATGCGCCGGCCCCAGCGGTGCGTGCGGGCTTGCAGCACTTCGAACACCGTCACGCCCAGCGCCAGCAGCTGGGCGGCGGCGGTGTCCAGGCTGGCAATCACGCGCGCCTCGTCGCGCTGGCCGCTCAGTTGCTTTTGCACCTGCCGTGCAAGCACTATCGGCGCGAGGCCGGAGGCGCACATAACGCGAGATTCCACGCACTGGCGCGGCGCCGACAGCTGCAAGGGGTTTTGCCTGTCGCGCTGATAGGCAGTTTTTGTTGCACAGCTGTGCCGCATCCGTTAGGCTAGCCGCACCACTCCTCCTTTGTCGCCTCATTCAGTTGGGTAACGGCTTGGGACGAAAAAACCGCCGCAAGGCGGTTTTTTCATGTCCGCAGGAAGCCCGTTTGTGACAAGCGCCAAAGCGACCGCCGTCTACATCGATGGCTACAACCTGTACTACGGGCGCATCCGTGGGACCGCATTCAAGTGGCTTGATGTCGTTGCACCCTTTGATCGCCTCCTGCATGACCAAGATCCGACCACCGACCTGCTGCATGTCCGGTATTTCACAGCGCCGGCGCTGGGCAGGTTTGCGACCCACAAGCAGGCCTCTGATACGCCCAGGG
>NZ_FLTX01000105.1 GCF_900092025.1 Xanthomonas bromi | reverse complement strand
TTTCCTCGGCCGACGTCGGTCCGCCACCGTCGCTGGCAGCCGTGCCGCCGCCACCCGAAGGGGCCGCGCAATACCAGCGCTTTGCCGGCGTGCGGCGGGGCATGGCCTTGGTCCCGTCGCGTGTCCCATCGCTGCGCCGGCCCACCGCATCGGGACCGCAAACCGCCACGGTGGTCGGCAAGGCCGGCGAGGTGGTCGATACCGATGAGTTGGGACGCATCCTGGTCCAGATGCACTGGCCGCTGGCGCAGGAGCATGCCAAGGGCGGCGCCGCCGACGACGAGCGCTCCAGCACGCGCGTGCGCTATGCCTCCCCCTCGGCCAGTGAGGGGTTTGGGCATCAGTTCATCCCGCGCGTGGGCGATGAGGTGTTGATCGAGTTCCTGCACGGCGATATCGATCGGCCGATCGCGGTGGCGGTCATCCACAACGGCCGCCGACCGACCGCTGCGTTCAGCGGCGCGCGTGGTCTGCCGGGCAATCGCACGCTCTCGGGCATCCTCACGCGCGAGCACAATGGCAGTGGCGCCAATGAACTGCTGTTCGACGACACCACCGGTCAACCGCGTGCGCGCCTGGCCAGCACCCACCAGGCCAGTGAGTTGAATCTGGGCTACCTGACCCATCCACGCGCCGACGGCCAGGCCGACCCGCGTGGCCAGGGCGCCGAACTGCGCACCGATGCCGCAGCGGCCTTGCGCGCTGCGCAGGGCATGTTGCTGAGCACCTATGCGCGCAGTCAGGCCGGCGGCCACCAACTCGACCGCGACGAACTCGACGCGCTGTTGGCGCAATGCGCCGAACTGTTCAAGGGCTTGGGGGACTACGCCGCTCAGCATGGTGGGCAGACGGTGGAGACCGGTGGGCAGGACGCGCTACGGCAGGCATTGCAGGGCTGGCCCAGCGGCACCGATCGCAGTGCCGCAGGCAAGCCGTTGATGGCCTTCGCCGCCAGCGAGGGTATGGTCAGTGCCACGCCGCACAGCCACCTCAATTACGCTGGGCAAAACATCGACAGCGTGGCGCAGCAGCACCTGCAGCTGACCAGCGGCCAGGCCACGCGCGTACATGCCGGGCAGGGGATCGCGCTGTTTGCGCAAGCCTCGGGCCTGAGCGCCATTGCCAACCAGGGGCCTGTGCGCTTGCAGGCACAGGCCGACGCCTTGACGGCCAACGCGCAGACCAACCTGCAGCTGACCGCCAACACAGGCGAGGTGCTGCTGAGCGCGCCACGGATACGGCTGGTGGCCGAGGACGGCAGTTTCCTGAGCATCGGGGGCGGCGGGATCACACTTGGCACCCAGGGCGGGGTCGAGCTCCATGCGGCCAGCCATGCGTTGCTGGGACCGTCCACCGAGCAGGCCAACCGTCCCAGCTTCGGCAAAGACGGCACCGACCAGAAATTCCAGCTGCACTACCCCAGCCACAGCGCGGACACGCCCCAGCCCGCGGCCAACCACGCGTACAGCATCACGTTGGACGATGGCCGCGTGGTGCAAGGCGTCTCCGATGCGCAGGGCCTGACCGATCTGCTGCGCGATGAGGTCACGCGCATCGTGCGTATCGAGGTCCACAAGCCGCCGCTGGGTGGCGGCTGATGCCCGTCCCGCGCGTGCGGCGCTGCTTGCCGCGCTCCCCCCGATATTCGTTCCGCAGGATGCCTGTATGACCGACTCCGCTCCCCATGTCGTGGCCCAAGCCGATGCACTGCTGCTCCCCAATCGGATGGGCAACCGTCCGGTGCAGGTGCCTGCGGACCGGCCTGGCATCGTGATCTTCATCCACGGCGTCAACGACCCTGGCGCCGGCTATCCCACCGTGGAAAAGGGGCTTTGCCAGGGCCTCAACGAGCGCCTGAGTCGCGTGGATCTGCGCGCCGGGCGGTATGGGGCCAAGTATGCCGAAGCGAAGAAATCGCCCTTGAAGCCAGGCGAGCAGGGCTACAAGGAAGTGGCGTCGGTCAAATACGACCCGGACACCTACCTCTATCAGCGCAGCGAAGACACCACCAGCAAGTTGCCGACCCACAGCATGTTCATCCCGTTCTACTGGGGCTATCGCGCCAGTGACAACGAGATCGCCAAGGACAAGCGCGGCAACCCGACGCGCCTGCGCAGCCAGTACCAGGACACCGCCGGCAACCGGCTGGATGCCAATTTCGCCAAGGCCGGCGGGTTCTTCGCCAACGCCACCAGCAACCTGCCGGACATGTATGGCCAGGGTTTCGACACCAGCCTGATGACCGCGACCATCCAGCCGGTGGCCTCGGACTTCACCTATTTCGGCGAGGCGCCGCCACGGCTGTATTTCGTGCTGGCGGCCGAACGGCTGGCGATGCTGGTGAGCGAGATCCGCCGCCTGGCCCCGGACGACACGATCACCATCATGGGCCACAGCCAGGGCACGCTGATCACCCTACTGGCGCAGGCCATGCTGGCCGACCGTAGCCAGCGCTGCGCGGACTGCCTCATCCTGGTGGACAGCCCCTACAGCCTGCTCGAACCCAAGGGCGAGGAGCAGACCACCCAGGCCAAGCTGCAGACGCTGATCAAGATCGTCAACGCCGTGACCGCCAAGCCGTACGCCCGCCCACCATTGAGCGAGCTGCAAGTGGGTCAGCCAGGATATGGGGGCCGCACCGGACATCGATGGACCCCTAGCCAGGGCACCCGGCTGGATGCGGAAGGCAAACAGATCGTCTTCGCCGAGCGCGACAACCGCGGCAAGGTGTACCTGTACTTCTGCCCACAGGACACCACCGTGGCGCTGGATCAGGTGCAGGGCATCGGCACCTACGGCGTGCCGGACACGGTGAACGTGGCGTGGAAGCGGAAGTTCTACAGCACCGAGCGCACCGCTACCTTGCCGGCGATGGACGCGCTCAAGGATCTACGCTTCCACCAGCGGATGTGGACCAAGGTGCTGCGCGGTGGCAAGCCGGTTGCAGTGGGCTTGCCGCCGCAGCACATCCAGCTACGGATGGAAGGGGAGGCGCGTTACCCCGGCGGAGGTGTGGGCGCTGCAACCACGGCCAGCCAGACGCCCTTGCCGCAGGAGGGGCGCTACATCAATGGCGAGGCACTGCAACCGCCGCACGCACCCCAGATGGAGGAGGGCGAAGCGGACGCGCGCCAGTACAAGAGCAGCACGCCGCTGCGCGGCACGCCGACTCATGCCGGCAAGGATGCGCCGGACGATGTGTCGGTGGACGTGGCGCTGGGCAACCCGGCGGCGCGGTTGCGCCAGTACATGGTGTTTATCAGCATCGAGGAACAGGAGGTGCCCGAGTCCAAACTGGCGGAGATGACCAGCGAGTTCAACGCGCAGCATCCCGACATCAACGACCAGACACCCGGTTACACGTGCGATGCGACCGATATGGGCTGCTCGGTGTGGCGGCATGCCACGCCCAACGAGGTGCGTGCACAGATGGCGCGCAATCCTGCCGCGCTGAGCGACAATTCCTATCACTCGGCGATGCTGCGCAGCACCGAGAACCACCGCTGGGTGACGGCGATGGACGTGGCGATCGGGCAGGCGCAGACCTTGGACGATCCGGAGTGGCGCAAGGTGCTGATCGCCTTTGCCAATTGGCGCACGCCGTTTACTCCACCCAAATATCAAACAACGTCGTCTGTCTACATGAGTCAACTTGCGAATTTCGAGAAGCTCAGTCCTGGAGCAAAAATGCTGGCGAAGCAAACGGCTTTTTACTACAAAAACGGAGATTTTCCGGATGTCGTGTCTAAGGAGCCGCCAGACAAATACGTGGTGAGTCAGACCCGAGCGCAACGTGCGGAGAGTAGCCAGTGAGTGCGCATCAAATGCCTAGCATCATGCGCTACACGCTGGTGTGGCTCGGCGCGCTGTTGGCTTGGGTGGCGCTGATCCTTTTCATCTACTATCGCCAATGGCAGTCAACAGGCGTGGAGGATTCCGGCTTGGGCAACGATATCCGTAATGGTGTATTGGCGATTACCGCACTGGTGGGCGTGGCCTTTGGTGGGCATTGGCTATGGAAGGTGCGCAGCGCCGTGGCCAAGGAACCAGCGGCCATGACAAGCGCCCAGGCCACGACGGCGGCCGCGACCCCGCACGGGCGCATGCTGGCTGGTGAAGGGGAGCGCTATGTCTTGGAGGTGCGCGGGCTGGGGTTAGCGGTAGACCGCTATTACCAGGAAGACACCTGGCGGCTGTTCAAAGACAAGGACGACAACTACCTCTCAGTGCTGTCGAAAGACCCGAAGGACTACGATCCCAATACGCGGATCGGCGATGGTGAAATGGCAGCCAGTGCCGCCTTTGGTTACGCAGCGAAGGCAGCAGTAGAGCGCTGGCCTCTACCAGTCATCGTCCTCGGGCCGCCGACCACGATCAACGATGGCAGCACAATGGCATCGGGAATTGCGTATTGGCGGCAGTCCCAAAGCCTGGGCCTTACCCTGTTCCTTTGGCAGGGTGACGCCAATGTAGCGAGCGCTCAAGGCACGCTGGAACAGTTGTTCCAGTTCTTCGATGATCATCCTGATGTACCGGAAGTATTGCTGGTCAGCAACGATTCGGAAGGAGGGCGCTACGGCTGGAAATCACCGGGTCTGCCAAAGCAGCCGGAAGGGATACACGTGCCGATAATGCCAGACAGCATGGCTGCACTGTTGGTGGCCCGCAGCGATCGGATAGACAGATTGGTGCGCCCCTATGCCGTCGATGTGGACGATGGCATCAACAAGGACGACACGCAGTACGACATCATCAAGCTTTGGAATTTTTTCTGGGAAAAACGCCAAATCTTCGATAAGCAGTACGAGGAAGCGCTAAAAGCCAAGGGCGTGGAATACCCAGAGGGGCCCAGCGTGCCAAAGGCCGATTGGTGGATTGCGCAACTGCCCGAGTTGTGGAAGCAGATCAGTAACAAGGGGCCTGGTGATTTCAAGCCCAGGCCGTATCTGCCGGTGCGCTGGGCGCGTTGGCAGGTGCAGCAGTTCGACGAATCGCCGCTCCTGGGGTATCTGCATCGCCCGGTGCATGTGCCCTTGACCGACGACCAAGGGAAGCCCCTCAAGCGCGCTGCGCAGGTAGAGGCGTTGCGCAAGGGCTGGGGGCAGGCAGTGGCCGCGTTGCCGGAAGATGCCAAGCCAACGCGAGTGTTCTACGACACCAGCCTGGATCGCGAATGGGTCATCCCCCTGACCCAGGCGCTACACGAGAACGCCGAGGGCATCGAACTGGACGACAAGCACCAGGGCTATGACATCGGTCGGCGGCTGGGCAATACAGGCGTGAGCTCGGTGCTGGTGCAGATCGCGCTGGGCATCGTCTCCGGCTACGACGATGGCCGCACCAGTGCTACCGTCAATCTGACACCCGATGGCTATGCGGGCATCGTGATGGTCAGCCCGCCCGACGAAGCCAGCAAAGCCGCCGCAACCCATGGGAAGCATCCGTTCTACGACCTGTTGCGCGGCAAGAAGGCCACGCCATGAGCCGTGCATTCATCGTTGAAGGTGACGCCCACAGCCACGGCGGCCATGTGCTGGCCGGTTCCGAGCACGCGGGCATCGATGACCAGGCGTTTGCGTGTGAAGGGCATCCTGCAACGTGTCCGCTGCATGGGCGCACTCACATTGCCGGTGCATCTAGTCATCTGAACATCCATGGACGCAAGGCCGCTCTGGACGGCGACAAACTCGCGTGTGGCGCCACGCTCATCGCGGGGCGGCAAGGTCGTGCCAAGCTTCAATAACCGTGCCGAGCAAGGCGCGCTGGCGTAATGCGTGCATCCCGGAGAGTGGAAATAACGGGGTCAGGTTCTTAGGTATCCCCACGTTTTTAAAGCACCAACGTCATCTGCTCGCGCACTGCGTCGGGCAGTGTGCGCAAGCGTTCTAGCCAGCGTGAGACAGGTTCCATCGGCCAGCGCCTGACCAGCGCCTCGCGCCCGATGCGTAGTGTCGAGTAGAGCTTGCGTGTGCTGCTGCGTGGCGATAGCCAGTGCGCGATGCCGGTGGCTTCGCAGCCCAGTCCTGCCAGCCAACTGGCGAAGGTGGCCAGCGTGTTGAGCAACAACAGGATCTGCAGCCGCTCACCGCGTCGGGTCAGGCTGTCTTCCATCGCTTGGCCGTAGCGATGTGACTTCAGATCACGAAATGCCAGCTCATCTGCATCCTTCGTGCGTACAGATTGACCAACTGTTTCGCGCTGGGTGCTTGCAACTGTGGGGAGTCAACGATCAGTCATGACTCGCGCTCACGCGCTGCTGCTTTCAAACTGGATGATGCACGCGAGACCTTGGCAGGTGAGCGTCGATTGCGTTGCTGCC
>NZ_FLTX01000130.1 GCF_900092025.1 Xanthomonas bromi | reverse complement strand
CCGCCGAGAGCAGCCGCAACGCGGTACGGCTGGGCGCGCTGACCGGTGTGCTGGAACTGGTGAATTTCATCAACCTGCTGGCCAAGTCGGACAAGCAGGCGCGCGATTACGGCAGCCTGGTGGCTTCGGGCGCCTCGCTGGTGTCGGTGTACAGCAGCATGGCCGAGAAGTTGAGCAAGGAGTTCTTCGGCGAGGCCAGCCGCAGCGTGGCGAAGATGAAGGCCATCGGTGGGTGGCTGGGTGGGTTTGGTACGTATATTGGGGTTTATTATGATGCTGGGGATGTCCGTGAGAACTTTAAGAAGCAGAATTACGGCATGTTCGTTATCTCTCTCTTGAAGTCGCTTGCAGGGGGTGCTGTCGGGGCGGCACAGTTCTTAACTGCATTAGCTTATTCGAGCCCTGTGCTTGAGAAGGCTATTGGTCGCAGAGGTTTAGTAATCTGGTTAGATGGACTTAAAGCTGGATTGCAAGCAGCAGCTGTTAAAGAGGGAGAGTCCGTATTAGCTAAAGCTTCCATGAAAAGAATAGGTGTGTGGATACTTCGACTTGGCGGTTGGGAGGTTACGATAGCGCTACTGGCAATCGATTTGCTTGTTTATATAGTTGAGCCAGATGAGTTGGAGAAATGGTGCGAGAGTAATCGTTTTGGCAAAACTAGCGAGGGTGGCTGGTTTGGCTTCGGTGCTAGTGCGCCGCACTATAAGACGCTGAAGGAGCAAGACGAGGGCTTCCAGAAATCAATAAGCCAAGTTACGGTTCGTCAAGCCTAAAGGCTTTCATAGGAAAGATAATTAATGGAAAGCGGAGATTGTGCTAAGGTATTAACCGGAACCTTGAGTAACGTCAAAGTGGAAAATACAGTTTCGGACGTTTTCTTTCGCACGGGTGATCGTGAGGGCATTGCAGCTACGGGTGTGGCTGCTGCAGCACTAGGCGAAAGCGGTCTCGCTGCAGGCATGGCGGCAATGTCGACGGAAGAAATGAAAGATCAAGTGTGTTTGGTCAGTTTCGATCTGGATGGAAAGCATGTGGAAGGTATGCTTTGGAATTGGCCATTCAAGGATGGCGATGAGGTACAAGCAGTTGTAGAACCGGGAGTATCTGGAAATTATATAGGATTTGCCGTATTGGATCCCAAGGAAAGGATTGTTGCGTTATATCCGCATGTGTCTGCTGGTGCAGCAGCACATTGGAAGAATGTGGCAAAGTACGTTGCCTATGCAGCTCTTATTTTAAATATGGTATTGGTATTGTTTATGTTTTTATTATATGTAACTACAGATGGTGGTAGTTTGGATTTTTTGCTTAAGGCCGGCGGGATGACAATGCTCTGCGTACTCGCGTTGTGCGCGTGGGTTGGTTATCGCCTAGGTAATCGTTTTGCGCCTTTTATCGAGATGGCGGAGCCCATCTTCACTCTCTTGGGCTGGAAAGACGTTAAGAACATCAATCTTAGAAAAATTACTAAGCTTAAGAAGAAGCCCGCCGACCCCCCAGCTATGGGAGACAGTTACTTTCGTTATTAAATATCGAAGAGCAGGCATGCAGTTTAAATGACGAGGAGCAAGGTTTAATGGACCAGAATTCTAATGCGCATTTCAAGGTGCTGAGCGGCACGCTTCGCAACGTCATTGTCACCAATACTACGTCGGAAACGTTATTTCGTGAAGGCGAAGGCGAACGAGACGAAATGGCCACCGCGTGTTTGGCCGCCATGCCGATGGAAGATAAGAGTGAGCCTGTATGCCAAGTGAGTTTTGAACTGGATGGCAAAAACGTAGTAGCACTACTTTGGAATTGGCCTTTCAAGGAGGGGGATGAGGTAAAGGCAGTTGTGGAGCCAGTAAAAGGTTTCGGTTACATCGCCTTCGCTGTTTTGGATACTAAAGAAAATATCATTGTTCTGTACCCGCATGTTTCGATGGGAAGGGGGCGCGCGCATTGGGTGCATGTATATAAAAAAGCAATTATCCGCACTTGCAGTATAAATCTTTGGGCCTTTATGGCAGTATTTGTTTTATATTGGTTGGTTGACACTGCCGAATTCAAGAAATTATTGATTGCTGGATTGATATGGTTTCTTGTGATCTTTATTATGTGCGTTAGGTTTGGCTATAAATCAGGCTATCGCTTCACACCTTTCGTCGAAATGGCTGAGAATATTTTCACCGCATTAGGTTGGAGAGATGTCAGGGACATCAACCTGCAAAACACCACCAAAGCCAAGAAAAAGCCGAACGATCCGCCTGCAATGGGTGAAAGCTACTTCCGCTACTGATGATCCGAGACAGGGTGAACCGGTATCTGAGTTGTCTGGCC
>NZ_FLTX01000107.1 GCF_900092025.1 Xanthomonas bromi | reverse complement strand
GCAGGTGTTGACGGGGCCGCAGGGCTTTAGCACCCGTGTGCAGCTGCCCACGGCGGACAAGCCGGTGTGCCTGGAATGCATGCGCGATCTGGCATCCCGGCACGAAGCCGTCGCATCTCGCGGGTGATCGGCCATGCATCCGCTCTTCGAATCGTGGTCCACCTTCCTCGCCCCCCATCGCCACCGTGAGGGCACCGGGGTTTTTCTGCTGCTGGATGCCGCGCAGCTGCCCATCAATGCGATGCCGTGGAAGGAGATGATCGGCGAGCAGCGCGTCCACAATGTGCTGCGGGATCAACCCGAAAGCGTCGATCCATCGGTGTGCGCCTTGTTGATGGACTACGAAGCCGCCTGGGTCGATGCGCTGTTGAACAGGTATCTGCCGCGCAGGCCGTTCGCCTTCGTCGCCCTTTCCAGCGCGCTGTCTATCGCCCAATTGGCCCAGGCATTGGCGAAGCGCACCGAGGTCTCCCTGCCCGGTGGCAAGAAAGGATTGCTCCGCTATTACGATGCGGCGGTGCTGCAGGCGCTGCCCAGAGCGGTGGAGGCCGGCAAGCTGGATGCCTTCCTGTCCTGCGCCGATGCATGGGTCTGCATCGGTCGCGACGCCGCCCCGCTGGCACTGCGCCCCGCGCCGGAACGCAGGCCCGGCCGGCCCGCCGCGCGCCTTGCGCTCACCCCACCCGAGCTGCAACGGCTGGACGCGCTCGGCCGGCTGGATCGCATTGCCGCGGACCTGAAGCGCAACGGCGCGCTGCCGGCCGATGCAGACCCCTTCCAGACGTGGAAGACACTGTCCGTGATGCAGGACGTGCTGCTGGAGGCGGGACTGGAAGCGGAACCGCTGCTCTATCGCTGCTGTACGGCGCTCGTGCGCCGGGAAGTCGATGCCACGTGGCGCGCACAGCTTGCCCGTCTCGTGCACGCGCACCGAACGGACCACGATGCGCTCTGCGAAGCGCTAGTGGATTGGGCGTATGACGCGGCAAGCACGCAAGAGCGCCAGACATGAGCAGCGAGTCCATCGTCGACAGAATGGAACGGCGTCTTTGCAATGGGGAATGACATGGGCGCGGATGAGCTTCCTCCAACCCCATCTATTGCTCAATAAGAATGGTCTTTGAGGTATTTATGATATGAGCATTATCAGATTTTTGATGGTGGCGTTTATCTTCTTGCTGGGCGGTTGCAAGGATGGTTTCTCGCAGTCGAGAACGGTGTGCGTCACCGGTTACAATGAATATGAAAGGCATATTCATGAGTTCTGGCTTGATAACGAATCTAAATCGGGATGTTTTGGAAATCCATCAGGACGAGAAAGTGGTGATACGTGGGGAGGGGGTGGAGCATTCTCCTGCGGCTGTAATATTACGCCAGGCAAAGAAGTTAATTTATATTGGCGATTTGAAAGGACTAGATCTGAATACGATGCCGGCGTCAAGCCGGAAGAGCATACAATTCGCGTTAAGATTCCGCCGCCAGAATCGTCTAGTTCTCGCTACTTTCGAGTGTACCTGCGTAAAAATGGAACGGCGTCTTTGCAATGGGTGGATGACATGGGCGCGGATGAGCTTCCTTCAACCCCGTTTATTGATAAATAATAATGGTCTTTGAGGCACCTACGGCATGAGAATTATTAGATTTTTGATGGTGGCGTTTATCTTCTTGCTGGGCGGCTGCAAGGATGGTTTCTCACAATCTAAAACCGTATGCGTGACCGGATACAATGAATACGAAAAGCAGATTTATGAGTTTTGGCTGGATAATGAGTCAAAATCTGGCTGCTTTGGAAATCCTCCTGGGCGTAAAGACGGAAATCCTTGGGGTGGTGGTGGAGCATTTTCTTGTGGCTGTAATGTGACGCCTGGTAAGGTCGTCAATCTTTACTGGACATTCGAGCAGACTAGGCAGGAGTACGATTCCGGTGTGAAGCCCGAGGAGCACACCATCAAAGTCCAAACGCCGAAACCACAATCATCCAGTTCACGATATTTCAGGATTTTCTTTCGTAAGAATGGAACGGCGTCTTTGCAATGGGTGGATGATATGGGGGCGGATGAGCTTCCTCCAACCCCATCTATTGCTAAAGAAGCAGGATCTTTGAGGCACCTATGATATGAGAATTATTAGATTTTCGATGGTGGCGTTTATCTTCTTGTTGGGCGGTTGCAAGGATGGTTTCTCCCAGTCGAGAACCGTTTGCGTGACTGGATACAATGAATACGAAAAGCAGATTTATGAGTTCTGGCTGGATAACGAGTCAAAGGCTGGATGTTTTGGGAATCCTCCTGGGCGTAAAGATGGAAATCCTTGGGGTGGTGGCGGAGCATTTTCTTGTGGATGTAATATCACGCCTGGAAAAACTGTTAATTTACAATGGTCTTTCGTGCAGTCGGTGGAGGAATTTGATTCTGGAAAAAAAGCTAAGGAGTACACTACAAGGGTAACCATCCCTCAGCCGGAATCAAGAAATTCTCGGTATTTCAGAGTCTATTTTCGGAAAGATGGAACGGCGTCTTTGCAATGGGTGGATGACATGGGGGCAGAAGAGTTGCCAGCAACGTCCGATGGAAAAGGAGATTCCAAATGAGTCAGGTGAGAAATGAAAGTAAAGACGCAGACCAAAAGTACGCATTTCTTGATCGCACAAAAGTTCAGGCTGAACAGAGATGCCCAGCCTGCCAGCAGGTGCTCTGGTTGAGCTTCTTCTTTGACGGTTTTGGATATACAAACAAATCTGGACCGTTAAGTAATGTTGCAAAAATATATTCTGCTACCAATGACGATCCTATTAATGGGGCGCGCCGTTTCTATTACCCTGGTCTTGGTGCACAGTTCGACCCCGAGAACGCCGCACTTGCAGCCGCCCTGGGCGATAAAGCCGGTAAGGAGATCGAGGACAAGATCAGTTCTGCGCCGAAAGATGCCGCCAAGGGCGCGGTGCTGGATGTCTGGAAGGAAAGCGAACGGCTGAGCGACAAATCCTATGCTAATCGTGTGGCCTGGACCGCTGGCGAGGTGGTAGATCGCGCGAGCAAGCAAGCGAAGCAGATTGCCAAGACGGTCCAGAAGCCCGTTACCACGGTGGCTAAGCAAGGCTGGAAAAAATTGCGCAAGGAATGGCGTGCGCTCTGGAAAGACGTAGTCAGGCATCCGTGGCGCGCAGCCAAGGATGCTGGCGCGGCCGTGGCCAAGAATTCCGCTGGCTATGGAGCAGAAAGCGTCGGGCTGATCCGCGACTCGACCCTCGGTGCGGCGCTGTTCAACACGGGCGTGGATACGCGCCTGAAATCGGCAGAGACCGATTTCAAGGCCGCGTTCGCACTGGCCAAGGCCAGGCTGCCGGTGCACAGGGTCAACGTGGCGATCTTTGGCTACGACATGGGCGGCGGGATCGCGCTTGCGTTCAGCAAGCTGCTGATCGACGACATCTGCGCGAGTGGCCGCTACCAGGCGGTCGAGGTCAAGATCCACTTTATGGGCCTGTTCGATTGCGTGACGAATCGCTACGACGACAACCTGCTGAGCGGATTCATCCCGCTCAGCAATAAGGTGTCGTCGGAGATGAGGTTGCTGCCCGAGGTCGAACGCTGCGTGCATTATGCGGCGGCGCATGAACTGCGCTTCTACAAGCCATTGACGATTATTGGAGGCACGGCCAGCGCGACAGGCAGCCGACAGGAGCTGCTTTTTCCTGGTAGCCAGGTGGATGTGGGGGGAGGTGCCGAAGCCGAGGAAGAAGGTGTACTGGATGGACTTGCACGTTACCCGGTAGAGATGATGTACAACCGGGCTTACGGAGCTGGTATTCCGATGCCTAGTTTGACAGAGTTGAGAGGACTTAACCCGGCGCTGCATTCGCAACTGACATCGACTCCTGAAGTTGACGAATTCCAGCGCCAATATAGACGAGCCGTGACTACGCTTGTGGAGGATGTCAAAGAAATCAGCCCCGCAGTAATCCGCCTGAATCTGCCATACGTCTGCACCTACACCAAGCCCGGCCAACGCACGGCCGAGCAGGAAAGCCAGTGCTATGTGCCGCCGGAGCCGCTGGTGGTGCGCACGCTGCCCAAGGACATCCAGGGGCAGATGAAGGGGCATATGATCATCTACATCCAGTGGCTGCGGATGTGGTACGAACAATTCGCCAAGACTGCCAATGAACATACAGACTCCTGGTTGTTGGGTGCCCCGAAATATCCCGCCGCCAAAGGCCGGTACGACAAGCTCGCGGCCGAACTGAGGTACCTGGAACGCAACGCGCGTTCGGTCGATACCTTCAACATGGACCAGGCAAAGAAACAGATCGACGGAGAGGTCGCCTCCAATCTCTTTGTCACCGATCCGCAAGGCCAAGCGCTTTATTGGATATGGAACAACCCTGGTAAGCGGCTGCTAGAGGTCGAGGCGCTGTATGGTGGATTTCTTGAATATGTCCACGACAGCATGGCAGAGAGCAGCCTTGAGGGTGCGTACGGTTCGTTCGTCGCCTCCAAGCACTACATGAACCGCCGCCCGATGCAGAAGATCGAGACCAAACCCGACAAGAGTTTCTTGGGGGATTTATGGGAGTCCTATAAAAACCTCTACAAATAGTGTGCGCACTGAATACGAGCACCTGCATGAGCCGGCCGACCGTGGCGATCAACAGTGTCTTGCCGAACTGCCGGTTGATCAGTGCGCGGATCAGCGACAGCGTCCACAGCCCAGACTCGAACTAGTAATGCAGCGGCGTGTTGTTAACCGCGGCCACGCTTTGCACCGTCTGTCCCTGGCTAACGGCCTTGATCGCCTGTTGGCACATGACCTGAAGCGAGTGATAGTCGATTGCACGACCATCCGAGTTCCGTTTGCGTTCCATTTGGGTATTGTCTCTTCACATGGCAATATTTGCGATAAATTTATTATATTGGAGATTAATGTCTATGATTGATCTATTTCTAAATTGGGCGGGCGATCCAGCTGTTCAAGGTTTATTTCTTTCGCCCTTGATTGGTGCAATCATGGGTCTGATTTTAACTTTTCTAGTTCAGGCGCCTCCCTCTGCGGCGCCACATCCAGAGACAATTTACCAGACTCGCATCGTTTTCATTAAGCAGGTGCGCGCTAGGGGAATTCAGGGCGAGGACGGCCCCTTGGTACTCGGGGTCGCTATCTTCATGGCTTTTGTTGTCACTTGGGTTTACGCGAGATATGCGGTTGATGCAATTAGGTGCTGGAACTTTGTGACCCTCAGCTTTCTTTCATTTAACGTTGCTTCCGCTATCGCAGGGGTGATGAAGCGCGAAATAACGGCAAACTGGCTCGCGTACCTTGCGTTTCCAATGGTTGCGTTGGTTGCAAGCCTTTATCTTGCAGTAAAGGCTAGTGATGGATTGATTCCTAATGCAGCTGAATTGGCTTCGAGATACGGTTTAATTGATTTTTATTTTAAAGTTTTAAATGCATCTCAGCGAAATTGGATGCTAACGCAATCCCTTGGGATTATTGTCGGATTATTCGCAACATTGATCGCGGCAATGCGATTGACATATTACATATCTCTATCAAACCAAAGAGGCGGAGGATGGTGGGCAGGTTTATGGCGTCACGTCGCGTTTTTTACTCGAAGACTTGATGGATTTAGCGGCGTTGCATTGGCGATTATTTTTTACGGCTTGAGTTGGGTTCTCCTCAGTGGAATCGTCTACGGGTGGCTGATGCAACGGACTTAGACTATAGGAGGTTAGCATTTTCACTTTTATCCTTCAGTATTCGTGCGCTGATAACGTGCTGGGTCAACTCGCCGCTGATCTACCGTTCCTGCAACGGCTGCTGGCCGAAAAAGGCATCGACGATTGGTTCGAGCATGCTGGCAATGCGGCCAGCTCCAGTCTGGGCAGCCAGCAGTCGCTGGGCGCGGTGGCCGGCGCGCCGCTGCCGCCGGCGCTGGCGGGCCTGGGCGGCGGATATGCGCCACCGCGCGACGACACCGAGGTGGAGTTCTACCGCAACCAGTTCACCGCGTTGCCGGCCACGGCGACCTACCGTCCGCAGACCGAGGACGGGCAT
>NZ_FLTX01000115.1 GCF_900092025.1 Xanthomonas bromi | reverse complement strand
CGGCCAAGCGCCGGGCTTTTTTGTTTCCGGAAGATTCCGTGACGGCCATGGCATCCGAGCAGGCCGACGGCCGCAGTGTCATGGCTTTTCACGACATACATGCATATCGAATTATAGATTTATGGGCATATAAGTTGAGAGTTGTCCATACATGGCGTGATGCTATGAGTTGCATACTGCACCTGATCTGGGGGCCGACCTGTAGCGGTAAAACCGAGGTCGGCGTGGCGCTGGCAGAGCAAACCGGATGGCCGGTTATCGCGCTCGACCGAGTTCAGTGCTGTCCGGAAATGTCCACGTGCAGCGGACGCCCGCTATCTGCTGAACTGCGCGGTACGCGCAGGATCTATCTGGCCTCGCGCGCTGTTCGCGAAGGCATTATCCCCGCGGATGAGGCGCACGCATTGTTGGTTGATCTGGTCGATAGACACAGCGCTGCCAGCGGCGTGATCTTGGAGGGCGGATCGATCTCCCTGATCAATCGCATGATCCTTGATCCTCACTGGGCGAACGATTGGCAGTGGCGCTCGCACAGGTTGCTGCTGGGCAATCGGGCAGACTTCCTGGACAGAGCCCTACGTCGCGTTGAGAAGATGCTGCGCACGGGCATGGAGCGGCCTTCGTTGCTGGAAGAGCTGGTGGCGTTATGGCCCAATTTCGCGCTTCGCCCGATTCTCGAGGATATCGACGGATACCGCTATGCGATCCGTTTCGCACGACAATGGAACTTACCGGTCGCCCAACTGCTGTCCCTAGGTGATGAGACGAAGCAGCGACTGATTCACGGTATCGCCAAGGAATATCTTGGCCACGCGCAGTGGCAGGAGCGGGACCTGCTTACGTTGCCAGCGAGCTGGCAAGCGCAGGAAGTATCGATGGGTGGCTCCAAGTCAGGATCACACCATCGGCTCTGACCAGCTTTTGCGGCCTGGCGCGACCGACTTTATCGTCGCGGGGCATTTTCGATATCTTCTGCTCCACTGGTCCTGCCAAAGCGATACCGTCTTGCGTGGGGTGCATGAAATTGATGTCAATATGCTCGATCGCCCGAGGAGCGCGCGCAGGGCCGTGCGGGGCACGCCCTGACTGTCCACTTGCTCGACGCATTACCCAAGCCCTGCCGGCGACGGCCGGGCTTTTTGTATCCGGAGACCCTGTGGCCTTCATCTCATCCGAGCATGCCGGCGGCCGCAATGTCGTTGCGTTTCTCGGAACGGCTTGCAAGTCAATCGCCGAATCGGCAAAATTCTCTATAACGCGAAGTAGCAACTCGCAACAAGCCCGGCCAAGTGCCGGGCTTTTGCGTTGCACAGACGACATGCCCGCAGTTAGGCGCTTGCGTTCGGGGCATCGGCAACTTAACTTTTCGGGCGCTAGGCCCGACTCGCCACTTGCGCTACGCCTAATCCAAGCCCTGCCGGCGACGGCGGGGCTTTTTCGTCTCCGGAGACCCTGTGGCCTTCATCTCATCCGAGCAGGCCGGTGGCCGCAATGTCGTTGCGTTTCTCGACATGGTGGCGTGGGCGGAAGGGACGGATAAGCCGGGCCAGCCGACGAAAGATCACGGCTACGACGTGCGCGTCGGCGGCGGCCTGTTCGAGGGCTATGCAGATCATCCGCGCCAGTCGATCTACGTGCCAACGCTGGGCATCTTCTCGACGGCGGCGGGCCGCTATCAGCTACTGCGGCGCTACTACGACGCGTACCGGAAGACGCTCGGGCTCACGGATTTCTCGCCGTTGAGTCAGGACTTGATCGCCCTGCAGCAGATCCGCGAGCGGCGCGCGCTGGGGCTGATCCAGGCAGGACGCATCCAAGAGGCGATCGCGAAAGTCTCCAACGTCTGGGCCAGTTTGCCCGGCGGCGGTTACAGGCAGTATGAGCAGACACTGGATGCGCTGATCGCCGCCTACGTGCGCGCCGGTGGGCAATTGACGGAGGAATGAAGATGGACGCGCAGTCGAGTACCGATGGTCGCCCGCGCGTTGTCCTGGGAACCTTCGAGCGCTGGGCGCTGGGGATCGCCGCATCGGTCACGACCACCGCATCGATCGCGTTGGTGACGACCGTGCTGCAGACCAAGAGCGCCGTGGACAAGGCCGCCACGCAAGAAGCGGTGCAGAAACTCTCCGAGCAACAGGCGGTGATGAATTCCAAGCTGGTGGACATCCAGGCGCAGTTGGCCGATGTGCCAGCGCTGAAGCTCGAAGTTGCCAAGCAGGCGATTCAGGTGGAGCAAAACAAGCAGGACATCAAAGAACTTCGGCAGCTGCGAGGGCTGAGGTGAGTATCCAACTGATCGAGAACTGGCACCGTGCTTGGAAATTCACCTCGGTGCAGGTGTGCACCGGGATCGTGCTGCTGCCTGACATCTATAACAGCGTCGCCGGCCTGGGTTGGCTGGAGGAGCTACCTGCACCGGCGAAGTGGGTGATCCGCGCGCTGGGGGCGCTGGGCGTTGTTGCGCGCATCGTGCAGAAAAAGGGGCCAGGAGAAACACCATGAGGACCATCGTCGCGATCGTGTTCGCGCTGTGCGGACACCTGTGGCTCGCGTTCTGGCTACTGCTGTGGAAGGTGATTGACCGATGACTGTGATCACCGATGCCCTGGCGCCCTACGCGCTGATCGTCCGTCTGGTGCTGTGGGGTGTGCTGACCGGTGGCTTGCTTGTCAGCGGCTGCCGGTATCGGGAGAGGACCGCCACCGACGCAGCGGCTACGCAAGTGCGCAAGGCCCAGGCTGCTGTTGGCAATGCGCTCGCCACGGCAAACGCCTGCGGCCAGCAGCTGAGTGCGGTCTCCGCCCAGACTCTGGCCGCCGAGAGGCGCGCTTCCAAGCAGTAGGCGGTAGTAGAAGCGGCAGCGCGCCAGGCGATGCAGGATGCAACCCTCGCTCGTGTGCAGGCCACATCGGCTGCCCGCGCGCTGCAAGCGGCCAAGGCCACGCCGACGTGTGCTGCCCAACTGGCAATGCCCTTGTGCCCCGAGATCCCCGTCCTATTACCCGCCTACGCCTGGCTGTGCTGGTGCTGGCCGGCTGCACCGAGAAGACCGTGAAACCGACCGTGCCGACCATGGTGCGTGTCCAGGTGCCGCAGTACGTGCGGTTGCCTGACGCGCTGACCAGGCCGTGCCCTGCCGTCCGTGCCAAGGGGCGCACCGTCGAGGCGGTGGTATCGGCCTACAACGCCAATGTCCCGACGCAGACAGAGTGCGACAAGCGCATGGCGCGCATCCGCGCGCTGCAGCCCGGTGCCGAGCAGCCGTGATTGGATGCGTTGAGAGAGGAGGATGAGGCTGCGCATGCCGACACGCCCACCACAGCACCGGCCAAGCTGGTGGACGCCCTACACCGAGGACAGCAAGCAGGCGCAGCGCAGGCAGGCGCGGCGCGCGCTGCCGACGAACGCAACAATGTGGCGACGATTACGTGCGGCACACCTGGCGAGCGAGCCGCTGTGTCGGCAGTGCGCCAAACTCGGCCGCGTGGTCGCCGCAACGGACGTGGACCACATCGACGGGGACGACAGCAACAACGCGCCGCAGAACCTGCAGTCGCTGTGCCACCCCTGCCATAGCCGCAAGACGGCCAAGGAGAACGGCGGCTTCGGGACGTCACGGCGGTGCGGGCTTGATCGGTTCGACGGCCTGCTGCTCGATCCGCGCGAGGGCGCCGAGGAGGACGGGACCGATTGCCCATGACGGGCAGGGGGGAGGGGCAAAGTTGGGGGCCTTTGCTTTGCGATCCGTGCGCCCCCTTTTCTTCGCGTTTCCACAGAATTTGATTTTCGGTTGGTGACCCATGGCCAGGCATAAACAGCCCGATGAGCTGGCCCGCCTCAAGAGGGCCGACAAGCAAAACCCACAGCGATACAAACGCCAAACACCTAA
>NZ_FLTX01000108.1 GCF_900092025.1 Xanthomonas bromi | reverse complement strand
TCAGGAGGTCCATGCCGACGCGCTGGGCCGGATCCGGGTCAGGTTCCACTTCCAGCACGCGGCCTGTGGTGCGGCCGCGCAGGACAGCACGTGGCTGCGGGTGGCGCAGCGCTACGCCGGCCCGGGCGTGGGCAGCCAGTTCCTGCCGCGCATCGGGCAGGAAGTGCTGGTGGGGTTCCTGGAGGGGGACATCGACCGTCCGGTGGTGCTGGGAGCGCTGTACAACGGCAAGGGCGAAGCCGGCGTTCCGGCCACGCCCGGCGGCACCGGCGCCGAGGCCGACACCGGCCTGTATGCCCAGGCCGGCGACGGCCGCCCCAGCGCGCAGGCCAACCTGGCCGGCGGCCACGCCCCGGCCTGGCACGGCGCCGGCGGCGGCGATGCGGCGCACCGCAACGCCACCGCACTGTGGGGCGTGCAATCCAGGGAATGGGGCGGCGCTGGCCACAGCCGGCTGGTGTTCGACGACAGCGACCAGCAACTGCGCCTGCAACTGGCGACCACCCAGGCGGCCACGCAGCTGACCCTGGGGCACCTGATCCACCAGGCCGACAACTACCGCGGCAGCTTCCGCGGGGAAGGCTTCGAACTGCGCACCGACGCCTGGGGCGCGGTGCGCGCCACCTCGGGGTTGTGGCTGAGCAGCTACGCGCGCAGCAGCGGCCCGGCCGGCGAGGCGACCGGGCCCAGCGCATTGCTGACCCAGGTGCAGACGCTGGGCAAGACGTTTTCGCAGGCGGCGGGCACGCACCAGACGGTGACGCTGGCCGCGCACGCAGGCGTCGGCCAGGCGAACCACTCCCACCTGATCGCCGAGCAGGCGCCCTTGCAGGCGTTGCTGACCAGCGTGAAGACCACGGTGCCGGGCACGGCCTACGCCGAGGCCAAGGGCGCGGCGGCCGAGCGCAGCGCCCGCCCGGGCGACGGCCGCGTGCCGCACACCGGCGATGCCTTGCTGGGCCTGGCCGCGCCGGCGGGGATCGGCGTGGTGGCCGGCCAGGGCCTGCACTGGAGCGTGGGCGAGA
>NZ_FLTX01000110.1 GCF_900092025.1 Xanthomonas bromi | reverse complement strand
GGGATCAGTGAATTTCCTGCGCGTCTCTTCCAGCATGACGTCGAGCGTTTTGTCCCCAGTCCGAAAGTAGGTTCTCGCGAGCAAGTCATCGACGATGGCTGGCAGGATCCGCCGCACCTCGCCGCTCTCGTTGATCTCATAAGCAAGCCCATTGCGTGCGAGGATGCGGTTGACATCGGACACGAATGCAGAACGCCCTTCGGCGCCGTCAAAAGACAGATGGTGGTGACGGTAATAATCGTGAAGCTTTCCTGGAATCGGCCGCGCTACGCATCTCCATACAAACTCGATGAAATCGAGTGCTATAAGGGTCTGGGGCGCCCATGGCTTTCGCGTCCGGCGGAAATCACCTTCATCCACCTCATCGCGTTGTAGCGGCCATGACAGGCCCTCCATCTCCGATTCGATCGCGCTTTTCAGCATGTCCGTGTCGTTGCCACAGATCGCATGCCCATCAGGACACTCCTGGGGATATGACGCCCCAAACGATCCGGAACTCGCCAAGGCCTCAACCAGGACCGCAATGCCTGCCCATGCAACTGGACTCATCGTCTGCTCAGTACGCGCCCTCGGCCCGAGCTCCCGATCACTGAAATAGTTGCTCATGGAATCGGTCCTTCAACGAAGCTTGAACAGGGGACTGGGACTGGAGGTCGAAACCACCAAGGTCAGCGATTTCTTCGCCCTGCTGAGGGCCACGTACATCTTGGATTTCGCATACAGGCTCGACGTGAACTGCGCCTTGTCGCAGGCCATCAGCATCGCATGGTCGCACTCCAGGCCCTTTGCCTTGTGAATGCTGCTGAGCACCCTCTTGGGCAGTGACGGATGAGAGTAAGAGCGTATACGCGACACCTCTGCAAATCCTTCATCGGGACCGGCAAACTGCCCGATGCGCACGGCATCCTGCAACTCGGACCTGTGATCAATCTTCACGGTGTCAAACCCCGCTGCAGCGTCCTTTGCGAGTGCATTAATTTTTCCGAGCGCATCCGAAACACCCGTGTGCGAAGGATTGTTCAGCAGGCATCGTGCGACCGCCTGGATGTTGGCCGGCTTTCCGGTGGTGGGACGCGCCGCACCAGTGCGGATCTCCTGCAAAAGTCGGTCCCCGTGGCTGGATGGACTGAATCCGACCGCGACGCTGCCCATGAAGGCGATGACACTCTGTGCCAGCGCTTCCGGATTGCCATTACCGTTGCGGACTGTCTGCACAAGCGCCGCTAACGCATCACGCGTATGCCCTTCCCAGATCGGAACCGTCCGAAACCAGAAGGCCCGAAGTGCCGATACCAAGTCGTTCTGCGATGCGAGGACCATCAGCTGCGGGCTTGTTTTCAGCACTTTGTCGATCGGTCCCCTGTGCTCCTTGGAAAGTTGGTAGCCCGTTCGCATCTGGGCTGTGTTGTTTCCGACGAGCACCTTCACGGAAGGAGGCAGTCCTCCTGTCAGGTCGATCGGAGTTCCGCGCTCTAGACTCTCTCGTGCCTCGATGACCCAAGCCCCCAATAAGGGACAACCGGTCTGCCAGCGATGCGGTGTGATCAGCTTTTCGTCCGCTCCCTGTGCCTTCAGAGCGTCCCAGCGGGCGCGATCTTCGCGCACGGCTTTATCAGTCTTGACCCCATAAATCCGCTGCATGGGATCTCCAAAGATCCGGACAGTTGCACCAGCGGACAGTAAAGACATGACGACACTGTTCTGTTCGACACTGGAATCCTGATGTTCGTCGCACACTATAACTGGATAGCGCCGGACCAGCGCGCGAGCCACCATTGGCTGATGTCGCAGGAATCCGGCGACCTTGGCCGCCATAATGTCAAAGCCTTTTCCGCCATCCTGCCAGGCCCAGGAGGTCAGATCGCGCGGAAGATCTAGTGGCTTGTGGTAGGCCAGCGCGATCTGAGCAATCAAGGCATCAATGGTCTTGATTTCGACGCGTGACCCGGCCTTCTTGGTCCGTTCGGCGAAGACAGAGCAAGCGGCATGTGTATGTGTCAGAATGAGCAAGCGGCCATCACCGAGGCTTCCTACCACCTCCTGCGCGTACGCAGCGCCTTGATATGTCTTGCCACAACCGGCCGCAGCTTCAATGACCACCAGCGGCTCGGGTGAGCGGAGAAGCTTGGCAACGGCTCTGTCGCTCATATATCCAGCTTTTCCAAGGCCTGGCGATCCACGGCTTCCAGTACCGCGTTAATCAGCGGGAGCAGCTGCGGCTCGATACCCGCCCACGCGCCTAAAGCGACCATTTTCTGGGCCAGCTCCTGCCCACCGATAGTGGACTTGAACCATTGCTGGGAATGCTTCTTCCAAGCCTTTTCTTGACCCTCGGGCGCCCCTTCCTTGCTGCCGCTGGCAGCTGCAATGATCAGCGCACGCCACGTTTTTCCAGAGGCCTTCAGTGCCGCGTCTATCGCCTCAGTGCTTTTGTCTTGAAGTCCAAGGCGTTCCGCCAAAGTCCGAAGTCGATAGCCGTCCAGTTCGCCTTCTGCATCCTTCAGCAGTTCGAGAAGATTTGCTTCGGGAACGGCCCCGATAACATTGTCTTCAGTGCAGCCCTTCGGCCATTGGTGAAGCCGCCCTTTGAGCTTTTCCTTCAGCTTCTTCCAGCGCTCCGGGGCTGTGCCCTCGTCGTCTGCCAGGCCGGCAAACAGCAAGCCGGAAGATGCGAGCGTCTCAAGCAGATCCAAGGTCGCACCGTTACCCTGCCCATCGCAGACTCGCACGCCATGATCAAGCGGGTCCCCCCCAAAAGCCTTTCCCAGCAGGTACTGCAAGAAGCCAACCTCGGTTGGCCCTTCAGCAATGACGGCCACGCGTGCTAGGAACGTCTCAGGATCTCGCTTCTGCTGCGGTCCAACCTTGTCCCGAGGCAGCGCACCGATGGAGCCCTGGCTGTCCAGATACCAAAGATGTGCATCCTCTGCACACGAAATGGCGACAGGGCTGTGCGTCGTGAGAAATATCTGCCCGTGTTGACCGGCCAGGATATTGATGAGCTTGCGCAAACGGTACGGCTCAAGCCCGCGCTCGATCTCATCGATGAGCGTCACGCTTGCTTCCTTGTCCGTTGACGATGCAATTTCGAGCGCAGCCATCCGTCTAGTGCCTGCGCCCCAACTGCTCAGTGGCAGCGCCACCCCATTCTTTGTCGCCATCAGGCCGATTAGCGCGCCGATGGACAACCCCTGGCTGGTAGTGAGACCGAGTTTCAAATTACTGGGGAGCGCAGCACCTGCCATGCGCGCATCCATTGACTCGATCGCTTCCTTACCTTTGTCATTGAGCGAATCGTGCAAATTGAGCCCTGCTACCTGTTTGCCGATACGTGCCCGTAATGCGTTGTCGGCCAGCAACCGATCCAGTGCGGAGCCATAGACAAGGCGCAGATCACGATCGTTGCGTTCATCGGCGCTCATTCGGACCAACCCGATACGCCGGCGAACGGCAGTCGAGAAATGGTCGAACTCGTCGTGAGGCTGCATGACCTCCCACGCGAGTTCCAGTTCCACGGTCCCGCGTACACGCACGCGATACACCGGCTCGCCGGGCACCGGCTGGTCGCCCTCCCCGTCGGCCGATGGCACAACAGCGTCTTTCCCGTTCCATGCCCACGGCCAGGCGAAGGTGTTCTGAGAGCCCATGCCGGTTGCGTCGGGAAGTGCAATGACGGCCTCGATGAAGAACTCCTGCGCAGTGTCCCGGGCCCAGTAGTCGGCCTCAGAGATGACCGCCGTGTTCGACGGCGAAAGCAACAGCGAAATCGTTTCGAGAACAGTCGTTTTTCCAGCGTCGCCGCCACCAAGGATGACATTCATTCCCGCAGCAGGCAACCACCGAAGGGAATGGATACCCCTGAAGCGTTGAATGCTGAGCTTATAAATATGTGCTGCTTTGGTCATTTCATTCTCAGTGACGGTAATGGGCAAATAGCCAGAAAAATCGCTTTCTGACCACATCGATGGAAAGCAAGCGTCGACCATTCTCTCGGGTCCGTAATTCCATGCATTGCCGCAATCGCCACAAGACGAAAGCCTCCACTCAGCTTAGCACCAGCCAAATCAATTAGCAGTGTTGCTATCAACCATCGTTCGGTAAAGCAACACAGAAGAGCTCCTTCAGCTTGAAGTGATTCGGACGAGGTCTAGTTGATGGCAGCTTCGGGCCGATACCAAACGGGCCTACATCGATCACCGGTGTGATTTTCAAGTTTCTGGCCTTAGACGAGGTCAACCGACAATTGAAGGGCTACAAGCTACAGGCCATGAGTGCAGGGAGTAGCCACGCTGGATTTGTGTTTGCCAGCCAAGATGATGAGTAAGGACGCCATCCCACAAGAATCAGGGGCGCGCGCAAGTCGGATTGTTCTGCCCATACACACTGTTTGCCTCCAACATCAAGCCCCATCAAACATGGCCCTGATTGCAAGGTAGAGCGCTCAGGCAGCGCGGATGTCTCTTCGCGGCCCCGCAGTCTTCGTCCTGGAAAACTGGCGCCTGCGCCAAGCACCTGGTCATGGTCACGCAAGGCGCGCGGAGATCCCATGACCCTCTACACCACAGACTACCTGGAGTACTACCTCACGCTGGTCGGCTGGATCGTGCACAACGGTATCTGGAACATCTTAGTCGCCAGCGGCGTGTTCGCTTTGCCCCTCGTGTCCATCGTCATCCAAGAATGGCTCCGTGCGCGAACCGAGGGGGCCGACGAGGGGAACAAAGGAGTCCTGTCGGCGGTCCGCATCGAGAACCGCGCGTGGGTCGCCATCGTGGTCATCATGTTCGCCGGCATCCCTTTCATCAACGTCAATATCTCGACGATCCAATTCGATGCCTCGCGCTCCACGCAATGCAAGGTGGATGTTCCGACGCCGCAGGACACCCGTTGGTCCAATGCTTTCACCACGCTCAACAACCAAAGTGCACAGGTGCCGGTCTGGTGGTTCTTCATGCATGCGATCTCGAAAGCAGTTACCGGCGCGGCGGTCGCTGCCATCCCGTGCGGCACGGACCTTCGGCAGATGCGCATGGAGATCGACAGCACACGCATCAACGACCCGGTACTGGCTCAGGAGGTGGCCGACTTCACCCATGACTGTTACGGGCCTGCGCGGGCCAAGCTCTTCATGGGGCGGCCATCGCTCTCCGGCGCACAGATGAACGATGTGACCTGGATCGGATCGGCCTATTTCCTTGGGACGAACGGGTACTACGACACCTACCACTCGCAGATGCCGCGCTCCGCCTGGCCCTATAACGCGACGCGCGATGCAGGCCTAGCCCAGGTGGACAACGGAGGCGGCTATCCAACCTGCCGACAATGGTGGTCAGAGGGCGACCAAGGTTTGCGTAGCCGGTTGCTCGCACAGGTGGATCCCGATCTGCTGTCGCGCATTGGGCGATGGGCGGGTTTCGTCTCACGCCAGCAGGCGGACGATGCCGTCATCCGTGCGATCGCCGCACCGCGGCAACAGACAATGAACCAAGGCCAAGCCTACGCCGACTACGGCGGCCAGGTGGACATGACGCTGCCCAACATCGTGACGCGCGGCGCAGCTGGCGTTGGCTTGGCGGCGGGCTCGATCGGGTTCTTCCCGGCGATGGATGTGGTGCGGCAGGCGCTCCCGATGGTTCTGTCGTTTCTCAAGATGGCGATGGTCATCTGCATCCCTCTCGTACTGCTATTTGGCACCTACGATCTCAAGGCCGTGGTGACGATGAGTTGCGTGCAGTTCGCGCTGTTCTTCGTGGATTTCTGGTTCCAGTTGGCCCGCTGGCTCGATAGCACCATCCTTGATGCACTGTATGGATGGAACTCTCCGCACAGCAATTTCAATCCTCTGCTCGGTCTGAACAATACTTTCGGCGACATGCTTCTGAATTTCGTGATGGCAAGCATGTTTCTAATCCTGCCAGCCTTTTGGGTCAGCGCCCTAGCTTGGGTTGGCGTTTCGTGCCGGCGCAATCGTGCAGGGCCTGTCCAATGCAACCGGAGAC
>NZ_FLTX01000111.1 GCF_900092025.1 Xanthomonas bromi | reverse complement strand
CGACAAGCAGGGCTTTTTCTCAAGCATCACGCCCGGTCAAAACCGCACCGTCGTCCCCAGGTAGAAGAAGCGACCGACGTTGTCGTACAGCGCCGAGTTGACGTCCGAGCCGAAGTAATTGCGCGGCGGATCCTTGTCGAAGGCATTGTCGATGCCCAGGTACACATCGATCTTCGAGCCGGGGAACTGATAGCCGAACTGGAAGTTGTGGTAGGTATACGAGCCGTTCTTGATCGGGCTGGCCGAGCCCGGGTTGCTGTTGTAGCTCTCCGGGGTCACGCGCAGGTTGCCGTCCACGTAGTTCACATGTCCCACGAGGCGCGCCATTCGTTCCAGTTGTACTTGGTCTGGAACTGCGCACGCCAGCGCGGGTTGGTCACGTAGGTAACGTACTCGTCGTACTCGGCCGGGAGTCCTGGAATACCCATTCGCGCGACTGGATCAACCGCGTGCCCACCAGGCGCAGCACGGTGTTGCCTTCGCCGAGCTGGACGCGGTAGTCCATTTCCAGATCCACGCCTACACGCCGCGAGCGGGACAGATTTTCGTTGAGCGCCTGCCAGCCGATGATGCTGTACTCGGGATAGATGCGGCCCTGCGGGTCGGTGAAGCCGCCGAGCGGGGCGCGCTGCACGAAGCCGCACAAGCTGTTGTTGATGCCGCCGGGGTTGTCCACGCAGCGCGTGGCATTGGTTTCGGCGGTCACCGTGCCGATCGCGTCCTGCAGATCGATGCGCCAGTAGTCGATCGACATGCCGAAGCCTTCGAAGAACTCCGGCTGCCACACCAGCCCGTAGGACAGGCTGCGCGCGCGTTCCGGCTTCAACTCCGGGTTGCCGCCGCTCACGCTCGGACGGGTCGCGGTAAAGGTGTCGATCCAGCCGACCGGCACGCCCAGCGCGCTGCAATTGGCCTGGCGCAATGCCACATCGCCAGCGGTACCGGGGCGGTTGGTGTTGGTAGGCAGGTAGTTGCAGGGATCGTTGATGGTGGCGAAGTTTTCGCTCTGCGAGTCGTACAGCTCGCCGATGCTGGGCGCACGCACCGCCTGCGCCAGCGTGCCGCGCAACCGCAGCGATGGGAGGATGGTCCAGTCCAGACCGATGTTCCAGGTCTTGGTCGAGCCGATGCTGCTGTAGTCCGAATAGCGCCCGGCCACATCCAGCGCCAGCCGGTCCACGCCCTGCAGCCCCGCCAGCAGCGGAATCGTGCTTTCGACAAAGACTTCCTTGACGGTGTACTCGCCGCCGCTATTGGGAATGGCATTGAGGAAGGTCACGCCGGAGGCAGCCAACGGATCGGTAATCTCCTCGCTCTGTTCCTTGCGGTATTCCACGCCACCGGCAACGCCGATATCGCCGGCTGGCAGCGAGAACAGGCTGCTGTTGGCGACCGATGCGCTGAACACGGTCTGCTGGATCTTGGCTTTGGAGCGCGCGGTGGTGTTGAACCAGGCGACTGCTTCCGGCGTGACCGCGCCATTGCCGAAGCCGCTGAAAGGCACGCAGCCTTCGCGCGCCAGTGCCGAATACACGCGGTTGGTGTTGGGGTTGATCGCGGTCCGGTCCAGCGTGGTGCGGCAGACGATGTTGCCGCTGGCATCGCGCGCAGCATCGATACCGGCCTGCCAACGCTCGTTGATGCGGTTGTCGAGGTTGAGCCGGTCCACGCTGGTCTTGCCGTAGTTGGCCGACACCTCGTAGGTCCAGTTGTCGGTGAAGTTGCCTTGGGCGCCGAGCACGGCGCGATAGGTCTTGCGCTCGATGTTCTCGCCACGGCGGCCGGCATCGACGTCGAAGCGGTTCATCAGGATCTGGGTGGCACCGCGAGAATCCATCAGGGCGCCGAGCTGCGGGCCGACATGCGGATTCTGCCGGCGCACGCGCAGCGAGCTGTCGAAGGCGGGCTGGCCGAAGAATTCCGAGTCGGTCTCGCTGTACTTGCCTTCGAAGAACAGGCGATGGTGTTCGCTGAGTTCGAAGTTCACCACCGTGGTGACGCTCTTGCGATCGAAGCCGGGCTGCAGATCGGCCACGGCGTTGAGATCGGCGAAGTCGCAATCCACGCACGAGGTGTTGCTGACCACCGTGCCGTTGTAGCGGTTGCGGCGGAACGTGCCATCTTCATTGAACAGATAGCGGTTGCCGTAGCTGGCCGGATTGCGAAAATCGAAGGTGCCCAGGTTGAAGGTGCCGCCGTAGGACGTCGAATGGTTGCCGCCCGGGCCGCTGAGTACGGTTTGCGGGTTGCTTTCGCTCGGCGGGCGACTGGGGTCGAAGCTGGGGTTCTGCACGCTCACCAGATACTCGCGGCCGATGGCGCGATTGCCGCGGCCTTCGGCGAAGTCGGTGCCGGCGGGAAAGCTGGCGAACGAGCGGTTGTAGTTGCCCTCGTCGGCCAGGCCCGTCTGCGCACGCGTTTCGAAGCCGGTGAAGGACTTCTTGAGGATGAAGTTCACCACGTCGGCGACGGCGACGGCGCCGTACACCGCCGAGGCGCCGCCGGTGATGACCTCCACGCGTTCGACCCATTCCACCGGAATCGTGTTGACGTCTACCGCCGTCGAGCCGGGGCTGGAGCCCACATGGCGACGCCCGTTGACCAGTACCAGCGTGCGGTCGGTGCACATCCCGCGCAGGTCGAGCAGGCCCAGTCCAGCAGTGCCGATGAAGCGGGTGGAGTTGCCCAGCGTATAGCTCGGCGCCAGGGCCGGCATGCGTGCCATCAGGTCGCTGATGGTGGTCGCGCCGGTGGCACGGATTTCTTCGGCGGTGATCGCGGTGACCGGTGAGGGCGTCACAAAGCCGGTGCGCGCAATGCGCGAGCCGGTGACGGTGATCTTGTCCAGATCGGTGGTGCCGGGAGCCACGCCATTTTCGGATTGCGCGGCAACGTGGCCGGCGGGGGCGACCAGCGCGACCAACAGGGCGGCGCTCAAACGATGACGACGGGTAGGGTGCGGGAGACGACTCGACATGAACGTGCAGATTCCTTGCTGGGATGAGTCCAGATACTACGTTCGATGAGCACAGGCTGAATTGAATCAAGAACTAACAAGCGCTTTACTTTTTTTAAACATTTGTGAAATTTTTCAACAAATGACATGAACCCGCCTGGCGCGGCTGCGTGTTTCCCGGCGACGGCAATAGCGGAGCTAGCCGACACGAGCCGGTAAACTGCACGCCTTTCGCGCAGCGATGGACGTGGTCCACGCAGCCGCACACGACGAAACGGGACAGGTAATGGCAACGATGTGGGACAACACGCCGCGTGCAGTGACCGGCGCCGCAGCAGGCGCTCAGGCATGAGCGGCGAACGCAGGATCGCCGCGCACGCGGTGCAGGGCGCACTGGCACCGCACCCGCGCATCCGCAATGTGATTGCGGTTGGGTCGGGCAAGGGCGGGGTCGGCAAGTCCACCACCGCAGTGAATCTGGCGTTGGCATTGCGCCACTTGGGCGCACGGGTGGGCGTGCTGGACGCCGATATCTACGGCCCCAGCGTGCCGGCGATGCTGGGTTTGAGCGGTAAGCCCGACAGCCCGGATAACAAGTCGATCGAACCGCTGCGCGCCTTTGGAATCGAGGCGATGTCGATCGGCCTGCTGGTGGATCAGGACACCCCGATGATCTGGCGCGGGCCGATGGCCACCTCGGCATTGACCCAGCTGTTCAACGACACGCTGTGGGACGACCTTGATTATTTACTGATCGATCTGCCGCCCGGCACTGGCGACATCCAGCTGACCCTCTCGCAGAAGATCCCAGTCGCCGGTGCAGTGATCGTCACCACGCCGCAGGACATTGCCACGCTGGACGCGCGCAAGGCCTTGAAGATGTTCGAAAAGGTCGAAGTGCCGGTGCTGGGCATCGTCGAAAACATGGCGGTGCACACCTGCAGCAACTGCGGCCATCGCGAGCATCTGTTCGGCGAAGGCGGCGGCGAGCGCATGGCGGCGCAATACGGCGTGCCGTTGCTGGGATCGCTGCCGCTGGCGATTGCGATCCGCGAGCAGGGCGATGCCGGTCAGCCGATCGTGATCTCCGCGCCGGATTCTGCGGCCGCCCAGGCCTATCTGGCGGCCGCCAGGCGCTTGTCGGAAGAACTGGGCAAGCGCCCGCGCGCCAGCATCCCGATTTCCGCCGCGCTGCTGTAACGCGTCGGCCTGCCTCCGGTGCTGGCCGCTGCTAGACTTTGCCGTCTTTCGCGCGGGCCGCCCGGCCTGCCGCCTTTCGTCTTCAAGGAACACCGCATGAGCATCAAGAGCGACCGCTGGATCAAGCGCATGGCCGAGCAGCACGCGATGATCGAGCCGTTCGAGCCCGGCCAGATCAAGCACGACGCCGCCGGCCAGCGCATCGTCAGCTTCGGCACCTCCAGCTACGGGTACGACGTGCGCTGCTCGCGCGAGTTCAAGATCTTCACCAACATCAACTCGACGATCGTCGACCCCAAGCACTTCGACCCGGGCAGCTTCGTCGATATCGAATCGGATGTGTGCATCATCCCGCCCAACAGCTTCGCACTGGCGCGCACGGTGGAATACTTCCGCATTCCGCGCGACACCCTGGTGGTGTGCCTGGGCAAGAGCACCTACGCGCGCTGCGGCATCATCGTCAACGTGACCCCGCTGGAGCCGGAGTGGGAAGGGCACGTGACACTGGAATTCAGCAACACCACGCCGCTGCCGGCACGCATCTACGCCAACGAGGGCGTGGCGCAGATGTTGTTTTTCCAGTCCGACGAAGTCTGCGAGACCTCGTACAAGGACCGTGGCGGCAAGTACCAGGGCCAGACCGGCGTGACCTTGCCGCGGACCTGATGCGTTGGCGCGGCGTGGCCTTCAGCAGGTCGCGGCCGCCTTCTCGCGGTAGCGCC
>NZ_FLTX01000112.1 GCF_900092025.1 Xanthomonas bromi | reverse complement strand
TGGGGAGAGCGGCAATCCCCAATTCGCCTTGCCCGATGGGCTGGTGCATCTGGAGCCGGACCGCATGCTCGATTTCTCGGGCTGATCCCTCTACAAGGAAGACATCATTCATGGCCGATACCGAGCAGAAGAAACTGGCGAAGATCAGCAAGCTGGTCTATCCGTTCCAGAAAAGCGCAGAAGCCGGCAAGGCCGGCGCCAAGCCGACCGACATCGACGATCCGCAGGTCTATTTCGATGCGCTGTCCAACGCGCAGGACGGGTTCTACCCCATCGGCGCCAACGGGCAATGGCACGGCGGCATCCATTTCGATACGCACACCGGCAACATCCTGGCGCAGCAGGACGGCATCCGCTGCATCGGCGATGGCGAGGTCGTCGCTTATCGCATCGACTCGAAATACCCGAACGTCGACTTCAGCGCCGGCAAGGCCACCTACTCGCGCGGCTTCGTGTTGGTCCGCCACCGCCTGGAGCTGCCGCCTGCGCCCAAGCAGACCGTGCAGCCGGCCCCTGCTGGACCGGGCGCGGCCAACACGGCACCGTCCACGCCACAGCCGGCAGCCCAGCCTGCGGCAACACCCGATCAGAAGGCGCAAGAGCCTTCGCTGATCTTCTACAGCGTCTATCTCCACCTGCTCGACTGGGCCGGCTACCAAGCCGATCCGAAGAAGCCGCGCCCGGCGTTCTGGAAGAGCGTGGCCTATGTGGTCGGCGACAAGGCCAAGGACCGCGACAGGGCCTCCAATCCTTCCATCCCGGAGGCAGGCGTAGGCCTGAACCTGCGCGACGCGCAGCATCAGAAGGTCGGCTATGCGCCACGCGGCGCCAAGCTGCGGCTGGGCGCCGAACATCCCAACAAAAAGGGGTATTTCGTCATCTCCGAGGTCGTCAGTGGCCAGACCGTTCCCGCCGACGCAAAAGGCCTGTATGCCTACAAGGCAGAGCTGACCGCCGCCGGCGCCGAGCCCGACCGCCAGGACGCGGTCTACGTGCTGCCGACGCCGGCCCCGATCAAGGCCGGTGAGTTCATCGGCCATCTCGGTCACTACCAGCGCTTCGCCGATCTCACGCCATTGGCGGCAACCGGCCCCGCGCAGAATGGCGTGCGGCCACTGGTCCAGTTGGACGTATTCACCGCAGAAGATCTCAAGACCTTCATCGCCAAGAGCCGGGAGCGGGCAACGCTGCTGGATGCCAAGCAAAAGACCCTGCTCAAGATCAACGTGGGCGCCAAGCTTGTGCTGCCAAGCGAACCGGACCAGCAGATCGGCGCCGAGGAGGCCGCCGCTGTGGTGGCCGGCGGCAAGGACGGAGCCTGGGTTCAGGTGCGCAAAGGCACCTTGCAGATCATGGGTAAGGACAGCCTGAGCGGCTTCAACAGCACTACCCACGCCTACGGCGGCGGCCAGATCCTGCATCGCGTGCTCGGTGCCAGCGATAGCGACAGCATCACCGAAACAGCCTACAACGCGCTGAAGACCAAGGAAGAAAAAGACAAGTACCCGCGCCGCCAGGTACTCGTCCCCAGCGGCGCGCCGGTGTGGGTGGACAAGGCGCTGATGGGCGCCGAGGCCAGCATCGCCGGCCGCTCCCTCAAGGCATGGAGCACGTTCCCGCTACAGGCGAGCCAGGCCACCGGGCCGGAGGCAGGCTTCATCCGCGTCGCCGCCATCAAGACACTGAAAAAGGTCGCGACCGAAGCGGACGGCACCCGCTGGTGGCAAGTGGACGTGGGCAAGATCGACGGCAGCAGCGGCGTGGGCTGGGCCAGGGAGAAGGACCATGCCAAGGTCACCCTCTGCTCGCCGTGGGACTGGCTGGGTTTCGAGTCCATCGAAGCCGACGGCACTACGCCGGAAGCGCTGTACGCACGCCATGTGGTCGCCACCAAGCAAGCCAGACCCGACGAGCAGGCCGCACTGGAAGCCAAAGCACAGGCGGCCACGGGCGGCCCGCTGTTCTCGCGCCTATGCGATGCCATCGACCTCGACGACGACCGCCATCTCACGCGGGAAGAACTGCAAAAAGCCCTCAAGCAACCCTGGTTGGCCGAAGCGATCTCCCGGCTGGTCTTCCACCACACCAGCGAATGGGGAACGCCGCGTGCGCAATGGAATGCGATCGACGGCGATATCCCCGAATCGCGCAAGGCCGATTGGGACAAGGAAAAGAAACGGATTGAATCCCTGCAATGGTGGCACGACGTAAAAACCACTCCAGCTTTGCCGGGGGATGCCAAGGTTTATTCCCTCCATCCTATTGGGTTGATTAGTAATTTCTACTCCCCTTCGGAATGCTGCCAACTCAGCATGACATCATTCCGATCTATTTTTGGAGACAGAAAAATATTCAACCATCGCGACATGCCTCGTGGTGGTGACACATACGAAGCTGACATACAAAAATTTGTCGACTTGCTTAATGATGGATTCTCCAAAAATGGCTTTGATAAGTGCATCTACAAGCAGCATTTTCTTGCACAGTGCTATCACGAAAGCGATCATTTTAACACCACCATTGAATATGCCAGCGGCTTAGACTACGACTTATCAAAGTATCCAGCCTCCGTATGCAATGTTAATAGTTCGGAATACGATAAAAAGAAATGCAAACGCCATAACCAGATCATTCAAGAAGGAAACACCACTATTGGCGATGGCCCAACTTATAAGGGGAAGGGAATCATTCAGCTTACGTGGAAAAGCACATATAATTCCTACAAAGAATACTCTGGATTAGATGTTGTGAGCAACCCAATGAAGGTGGCTGAAGATCTAGCTACGGCAGTTAACACTGCATTTTGGTTTTGGGCAAAATTTAAAGGAGAAGACCTTAATAGAAAAATTGATCGCTATTACGAGGAGGGGACTAAATCTGGCCTCACTTCGGAGGCACTTGACGATGACGTTGTAAGAAGGCTAACCAAGATAATTAACGGCGGAGATAGAGGGCTTGCCGAGCGGCAAAATTTACTTAAGAAAATTAAAAAGGAAATGCAATGAAGATATTTCGGCTAATTCTAACGACTTATATTAGCCTAGCTTCGTACTCTATCGCTTTAGCATCAGAGTTGAAATCCAGCCCTTCCTATGATTATGTGGAAGTTTCCGAAGGAGGCAAATTTCAGAATCAGAGTCTCTGCCCTGGAATCACTGTTAGCATCAAGCGCGGCAACGATCAAATTTCTTTGGGATCCAACGGCAAATGGATCGCTATAAAAAAAGACGACTCTATTGAGCCATCAGAATTCATCGTCGGCGACTTCTGGAACAACAAACATTGCTATGTAGCAAAAAAAGTTGCCGAAAGCGACGTAAATGAATCCTACGAACTTTATGAAATATACAAGTCATCTGCACCGACAAAGCCAAAGTCTCCGAGCTTAATAAACCCAGAATTCAAGAACGGGACTGTTATCAGTAGCTATAGAGATGCCGCTCGTTGGCATAAGGAATTTTTGTGCTATTCAGCACAAATAGGCTCCCCCTACCTTTGCGAAAAACGCATATCACTAAATGATAGCATCGAAAAAAAGGAAAGTTGTGACCAGCTAGGTCACTGCGCAAGCCCAACATTGGTAAGTAGCAATACAGACAGACAAATCATGGCTGTAATTTCTGAAGAAAAAGCATTTACCTTTAGCCAGAAAGGCGATAAATTCTCTCAAAATCACTCTTACCTCATTAAAGGCGACAAAATAAAGCTTGTTGATTTTGAAGATCTAGGATCCGACTTATACTACAGATTCAAATACGAAGGAAAGAGCAAAGAAACTGATGCCTGGATTAAATCAACTGAGGTAAAGCTGTAAATGGTGGAGAAAATGGAATTCCAGATAGAAGGGCAAGACTTAATTCCCTGAAAAAATAATGGGAATAAATTAATGTTAAGGAAAAATTTATTCTGGATGCTTTTATTTGCGGCATGTTACTGCCATGCGTCTCCGCCAAAGCCGAAGAACCTGTGCCTAGGTGGCGAAAAGATGCTTCTAAACTGCGTTACCAAGTCGAAACTCGCGTCGATATGTGCATCAGGAGATGCCAGCTACTCCAGGGGCTACGCTAAATATAGATTTGGCACGCCCGAAAAAATTGAATTGGAGTTCCCTAAACAGGAATTGCCACCTTCATCTTCATTTATAATTCGTGTCATCCCTAGACCAGGAGGGGGCAACACTACACTTAGCTTCACTAATCAAGAGTACAGCTACCGGATACGGGCACCCCGCCGGGGATAGCGTTGGCTTTGAATCCACCACGAACATAATGATTAGCAAGAAAAGTAGAACCATTAAGAAAATCAGCTGCGAGAATGAAGATTCCGGATTAAGCGCTGAAGCTTATGAGATTTTCGAAAAAAAGTAAGACTTTTATCCT
>NZ_FLTX01000114.1 GCF_900092025.1 Xanthomonas bromi | reverse complement strand
GGACGCTTGCAGACGATGCTGCAGGACAGCGGGGCGCGCTGGGTCATCACGCAGAGCGAGCAGGCGCTGCCAGATGGCAGCGAGCGGCTGGATCTGGACAGGCTCGAGCTGGAGACGCTGGCCGATCATGCCCCGGCGCTGCCGCAGGTCAGCCACAGCACGGCCTATCTGATGTACACCTCCGGCTCCACCGGCATGCCCAAGGGCGTGCGTGTGCCGCATCGCGCGATCAGCCGGTTGGTCTGCAACAACGGCTACGCCGAGTTCATCGCCTCCGATCGGGTGGCCTTTGCGGCCAATCCCGCCTTCGATGCCAGTACGCTGGAGGTCTGGGCACCGCTGCTCAACGGCGGCTGCGTCGTTGTTGTCGCACAGGATGTCTTGCTGTCGCCGGAGCGCTTGCGGCAGTGCCTGCAGGACGCGCAGGTGACGGTGCTGTGGCTGACGGCGGGTGTGTTCCATCAGTATGCGTCGAGCCTGTCGCCGGTCTTTGCGCAGCTGCGTTACCTGCTGGTCGGTGGCGATGTCCTGGACCCTGCCGTGGTGGGGCGTGTGCTCGAAGACAGCCCACCGCAGGTGTTTCTCAACGGCTATGGCCCGACCGAGACCACCACCTTCGCGACCACCCACCGGATCACCCAGGCGCCGGCCTCGGGGATTGCGATCGGGCGCCCGATCGGCAACACCCAGGCGTACGTGCTGGATGCGTATGGTCAGCCAGTGCCGATCGGAGTGGAGGGCGAGCTTTACATCGGCGGCGATGGTGTCGCGCTGGGCTACTTGAATCGTCCTGCGCTGACTGTCGAACGCTTCGTGCCCGATCCGTTTGGTGCAAACAGCGATGCCCTGCTGTACCGCACCGGCGATCTGGTCCGTTGGCAGGACGATGGCACGCTGGCATTTGTGGGACGCGCCGACGGGCAGGTGAAGATCCGCGGCTTCCGCGTGGAGTTGGGCGAGATCGAAGCGGCCTTGCGGACGTACCCAGGCATCAGTGCGGTGGCGGTGATACAGCGCGAGGATGTGCCGGGCTTGCGGCAGTTGGTGGCGTACTACTGCTGCGATGCGGCCGATCACGGCAGCATCGATGCGGGGGTATTACGCACGTACCTGCAGGCGCAGTTGATGGAGTACATGCTTCCCGCGGCCTATGTGCAGCTGGAGGCCTTGCCGCTGACGCCCAACGGCAAGCTGGATCGCAAGGCGCTGCCGGCGCCCGATGCCGATGCCCATGCGCACCAGCAGTACGCAGCGCCGCAAGGGGCGATTGAGCAAACGATTGCCGGGATCTGGAGCGAGCTGCTGGGTCTGGAAACGATCGGCCGGCACGACAGCTTTTTCGCACTCGGCGGTCACTCGTTGTTGGCCGTTCGGGTGATTTCGCGTCTACGCCAGGCGTTGGGAGTCGAGATTGGCGTGGCCGAGCTGTTTGCACAGACAACGTTGCAGCAACTTGCCGCCTGTGTGGCATCGGCATCTACCGCGGTGTCGTTGCCGATCGTGCCGCTGCCATCGGATGCGCCGCGCGTGGTGTCGTATGCCCAGCAACGACTCTGGTTCCTGTCGCAGTTCGAGGGAGTCAGTGAGGCGTACCACATCAGCGCTGGCCTGCGCCTGCACGGCGTGCTGGAGAGGCCGGCGCTGCAGCGCGCCCTGGATCGCATCGTGGCCCGGCACGCGTCGCTGCGCACCAGCTTCGTCCAGCGCGAGGGCCAGGTGCTGCAGCAGGTTGCCGCCCAGGACAGCGGTTTTGCGCTGGCGGTGCACGATCTGCGAGACGCGCCCCAGCGCGAGGCGATGCTGGAGCAGGTGTTGGCCGACGTGGCGCGAGCCCCGTTCGTGCTGGAGAGCGGCCCGTTGATCCGTGGCGCGTTGGTGCAGCTTGCCGAGACCGAATCTGTGGTGTTCGTCTGCATGCACCACATCGTCTCGGACGGCTGGTCGATGGGAATCCTGATCGACGAACTGAATGTGCTGTACCGCGCCTTTGCACGCGGCGATACCGATCCGTTGGCGCCGTTACCGATCCAGTACGCCGATTATGCGAGCTGGCAGCGGCACTGGTTGGCAGGGGAGGTGTTGCACCAGCAGGCGAGCTATTGGCGCGAAGCCTTGTGCGATGTGCCGGTGCTGCTGGAACTGCCGACGGACCGTCCGCGGCCGGCCGAGCAAGACCATGCGGGTGCAGGGCTGGAAGTGGTCGTCGACCGGCAGCAGGCGCAGGCGCTCAAGGCATTGAGCCAGCGCCACGGGCTGACGCTGTATACGACGTTGCTGGCCAGCTGGGCGATGCTGCTGTCGCGTCTGTCCGGTCAGCAGGATGTGGTGATCGGCAGTCCGGTGGCCAATCGTGGCCGCTCGGAGACCGAAGGGCTGATCGGGTTCTTCGTCAATACCCTGGCGTTGCGGGTGGACGTCTCCGGCGCCTCGACGCTGGCGCAATTGCTGGCCTCGGTGCAGGAACGTGCATTGCAGGCGCAGGCGCATCAGGACATCCCATTCGAACAGGTGGTCGAACTGGTACAGCCGCCGCGCAGCCTGGCGCATACGCCCCTGTTTCAGGTGATGTTCGCGTGGCAGAACACGCCACAGGTCGCACTGGATCTTGGTGGTCTTGAAGCGAGCAGGATGGGCATTGCCTGCGAGCATGCGCAGTTCGACCTCATGCTGTCCTTGGCCGAAAGCGAAGGGCAGATCGTCGGTCGCCTGACCTATGCCACCGCACTGTTCGAGCGCGCGACGCTGGAACGCTGGATGGGGCATTGGCGGCATCTGCTGGATGCGATGGTGGCCGAGGGTGCGGACGCTCGCCCAGTGGACCGTTTGCCGTTGTTGGA
>NZ_FLTX01000116.1 GCF_900092025.1 Xanthomonas bromi | reverse complement strand
CCCTGGGCGTATCATTTCGCCAGGCATCCAGCGCTACTTGTGGGCAGAGCAATGGGAAGCCCTGCGGGATGTCCAGGAAATGGCCATCTCACTGATCCTGCCTGCCGATCAAGATGTGATCGTGGCTGCTAGCACCGCCTCGGGCAAGACGGAAGCGGCCTTCCTTCAAGCGCTGACGTATCTCGAACAGCAGACCCCAGCAGGTTTGATCGTTTACATCAGCCCCTTGAAGGCCTTGATCAATGATCAATTCGGTCGATTGGAACGACTGTGCGAAGACCTCGACATTCCGGTGTGGCCTTGGCATGGCGACATCAGCAGCACAAGCAAACAACGCTTCTTCAAGAAACCACATGGCGTCGTTCTGATCACACCAGAATCGCTGGAAGCGATGCTGTGCAATCGAGGCACCTCGGTTGCGGGCATCTTCAAGCACCTTGTCTACTTTGTGATCGACGAGCTGCATGCCTTCATCGGCAGCGAGCGCGGCAAACAACTTCAATCCTTGCTACACAGGATCGATACCGTCGTTGGTCGTAAAGTGCCTCGCATTGGGCTATCGGCAACACTGGGTGATATGCAGGCGGCGGCGCGCTTTCTGCGTCCAGCCGGGACCGCCGCGATTGTCGACGCCCCTTCCGATGCGTCAGAACTTCTCCTTATCATCAAAGGCTTTGAAGAACCTGTTCCTCAAAAGGGCGAAGTTGATGACAAGAAGGAGAAGCAAGAACTAGCACCATTGGCTGTGGCCGAGCATTTGTTCAAAACCCTTCGCGGCAGCAACAATTTGGTCTTTCCGAACAGCCGCCGTGAGGTCGAGCGCTATACCCACCTGCTCAATGAACTTTGCGAAAAAGGTGGTGTGGCGCGCGAGTTCTGGCCACACCATGGCAGTCTTTCCAAAGAAATTCGCTACGACACCGAGTCTGCACTCAAACAAAAGGATCAGCCAGCGACTGCCGTTTGCACCAATACGCTGGAGCTTGGCATCGATATCGGTGCGGTCAGGAGCGTTGCCCAAATCGGAACGCCCCCCACCGTTGCCAGTCTTCGCCAGCGCATGGGCAGATCCGGAAGACGCAAAGGTGAAGCTGCGATCTTGCGCGGCTATGTGATTGAAGATGCCATCGACTCGCAGGCGGATCTTCGAACACGCCTGAGGCTCGACACCTTCCAGACTTTGGCCGTGGTCATGCTGCTCACTGAGAAATGGTATGAGCCGCCTGTGGTCAAAGGTGCGCATCTTTCCACCTTCATCCAGCAGCTCCTTTCAGTCATCGCACAGTATGGCGGCCTAACCGCAGCCCAGGCGTTTCAACTGCTATGCGCGCCTGATGCTCCTTTCAATCAGGTGTCTCGTGATGCGTTTGTCGAGCTGCTGCGCCATTTGGGGCAGCAAGACATCTTGATCCAAGACGGATCCGGACTTTTGCTACACGGGTCTGTCGGTGATCGGATCGTCAACCACTATTCGTTCTATGCAGCGTTCACGGTCGACGAAGAATTCCGGATTGTCGCCGCTGGCAAGCCGCTTGGCACCCTGCCCGTCTCTCAGATGCTCACGACCGGCCAGCGTATTTTGTTTGGTGGGCGCACCTGGTTGGTCGATCAGATCGACGAGGCCCAGAAAACGATCCATGTGTCTGCGACGAAAAGTGGCGCGCCTCCATTATTCAGCGGCGGCGGCGGGCGCGTGCACACCAAGGTGCGTCAGACCATGCGCGCGATCTATCAGGGAACACTGACGCCAACGTTTGTGGATGCGTGTGCGCAGCGCTTCATCGACGAAGGACGGACCAGCTACCAGCAACACGGCTTGGATGACCAACTCTTTCTGGATAGGGGAAGCGACATCCTGCTTCTCACTTGGCTGGGCGATGCGGCCAACGATGCAATTGCTTGCTTACTCAATGCCCGGAACTTCAAGGCGCAGGGTAGCCGCCTGGGGGTCGAGATCACGCGGGGTCCGAATGCCCTTGAGAACATCGAGACAGCGCTCAGAGCGATTGCCGCTGCACCGGCACCGTCCATTGAAATGCTATTAGCAGATGCGAAGAATCTTGCCAGCCAAAAGTGGGACAGTCTGCTTTCGCCCCACTTGCTTCAAGTGTCCTATGCCAGCTCTAACCTAGACCTTGATGAGGCTATGGGTTGGCTACGCAGCTCCTTCCCGTCTCGCAATTGATCTACGAGAACTATGCGCCATATCGCAATTGTCCGATCGAAGCGTTCCACCCCGTCATCAGAAGACGCGAACAGTGCATCCTCCAAGAGGTCGTGGTCCATCACCCGCTTCGTCGGTAGTCTGGCTGCCGTGACAACACTAGCTGGAATCGTTCTTCACGGCTGCGGGCATGTCGCTTACACAAGCTATCTCAAAGCCTGGGGCGTTCAAGCCGACCTATTTCCACAGTCGGCAGATTGGAAGGTTGTTCGCGGCTACTACGCCATAGTGCTGCAAGGGCTTGGAATTTTTCGCTCGTTCCCTTGGGTTTCCGTAGTAATGGCTTTTGTTTTTGTGTGGATCGCAGTTTTGATCTATCGGCTGCCCGCTCGACCAGTTAGCGAAGGTCGAATTAAGGATTTCTTCCTGCGGCATCCATGGATTAAGCTTATTTCCTCAGCGGCCGGTATTGCTGCCTCGGGGGTTTATCTCGCACTGACACTATTTCTCGTCGGCCTGTTGGTGGCGACCCTGCCGGGTTTGCTTGGCGAACATGCTGGTAAAGATGACGCAAACACAGAAAAGGGTCGACTCCTCGGTCCAGTCTCGCGAGGAGATTCAGAACTCTGGGAAAAGGGTGAGCGAAAGATCCGAGGCCACATCATTGCCAGCAGTTCTGACCTGATCGCCATCTACGACATCGATCTCCATCAGGTCCGAACGCTATCGCGTGGCGATTGGGAAATACGAAGAGTAGGTCCTTAGAAGCATAGGTGTGAGGATGCTGGCAACATCTGGTCTTATCTCGCCAACATCTGCTTACAAGCGCACGCCACGAGATGAGTTCATCATCACCGGCCCTGCCGTATCACTCTGCGGCACCCTTTTGCGCTCGTTGGATTGAAGTTCTCTGCGCTGCTTGGCCGTATCAACTCTGGCGATCGCCTCATCAAGCTTCGCCTCAATCGCTTCGTCTGTGATCAGGTCCCGCACATCATCTAAGTTCACTCGGCGAACCAAGATGTCGGCCACCTCATCATGGCCATTTTCGAATGCGACGTGCAAAGCCAATTCGGGATAGGCGGTCTTGTGCGCAAATTCCAAGATGGACTTGACGATGCCTACATGCCCGGTTCGTGCTGCAAATTGCAGCGCCTCTTCGCCAAAGTCACGAGGCGCACGGTGGGTTGTCACAATCGCCCCGAGCAAGGTGCGCACCAGGCGTTCGTGACCGTTGGCAGCAGCGACGTTAAGGCCCAATGCGTAGGTGTCCTCGGGATCTGGAAGGCCAGCTTCGATCAAGAATTCAACGACGTCGGCGTGGTTATTCTCGGCCGCCGCTGCAAAGCCATGCTGCGCACATTGGATCTTGGACGAATAAGGCAACAGATGCTTGACCAC
>NZ_FLTX01000117.1 GCF_900092025.1 Xanthomonas bromi | reverse complement strand
GTCGGCCGTTCTCTTTTGTTCTTCACTTCCCTCTGCGTTTCCTACTTTTCACGTATGCAGATGGTGAGCAATGCCTAGCGTGGGCCTGCTCGGCAAGCGCGGCAACTGTGATGGTTCTCATGCTTTCGGTCGTGCGTGCGGGCCGGGGTGGGGATGACTTCCTCTCCATTCGTCTTCTCTAGTGCGCTCATTCATTGGCCTATGCATGTCTGTAAGGGCTTTTGAGCGCATCTTCCACTGCGCCCACCCATCCAACTCAAAACAACAAGGGAATTGCTGTGAGAAATCTGATCAATCTGGTGGTGTCAGCCACCGTTGCGCTGTGTCCAGTCATCGCGATTGCGGGTGTGCAAGGGGGACAGGCGGGTACGGCAAATCTGCAGTCGCCCAACTCCGTTGACCTGATGGAAATCTGTGCCAACGTTCCCATTCCCGAAGGCTGGGTGGTGACGTCAATTCGCGCCGGCTGTGGATCCGGCAACGGCCTGTATGAAATACGCAGGGTGGACCCGGCTCGCGGCACGATGAACATGTGCGGCCTGACGGCGGTGCCACGGGGATGGGCGGTGACCTACATCCAGGGCGGCTGCATCGCTGGTGTTCCTAACTACCAGATCCGGTACGCAGCGCCGAACAGCATCAGTTTCTCCATGTGCAACGTTCCCGCCTCCAGCGTTCCGCCGGGATGGGTAGTCACCTCCGTCGCGAAAGGGTGTGGGCTACCGGGATACGCCTATTGGGAAATTCGCGAGGCCCGCCCTGAATTGGGAACCATGGAGGTTTGCAACGTGGCGCCGGTACCATCTGGTTGGGTGATCCTGGCGCAAAGAACCGGATGCATCGCGCCCAATGCGCTACTGACGATCAAGTACATGCCGTGATGGCCGTGGAAGTGGAAGATCCAGGGCAGGGCCTTCCACTTCCATCTCGCAGTTGGCGCCTCTGCGTTGCAGTACGCAAGGTGTGAAGTGTTGTAGCAGTTTGTTGCAATGTGGCAGGGGCTTTGGACAACTGTGTCGTCCACTCAAGCGTTGATGGGGAATCACGCACCCCGTTAACCCTTGCGGATCGCTACATGAAAATCTTCAAGCCACTCCTCGGCGCAGCCGTGTGCGCGTTCGCTGTCTTCGCGGCCAACGCCCAGGTCCACCGTTGCACCGACGCCGCAGGCAAGACCGTCTACGCGGACGTCCCCTGCGCTGCAAACCAAACGGGCGCGCTGCTGGAACGTCCTAAGAGTGCCAAAGAAATCACGCGGGAGCGCGCGCAGGCGGCTGGGGCCCTGGAGCGAAAACACCAGGATCGGGCCGCAGAGCGCGGTGAACAGGAGTTTCAGCAGCGCCAGCCTGCAGAGGCATCGTCGGTCGCGCAGAATGGGACCTCGGTGTCCCCGGCCGACACCCCGGCCTGCCGCAGCGCACAGAAGGAGCTGGAGTTCGTATCGAGCATCCGGACGCTCTCCCAGGACGAGAAACGCATGCGGACCAACGCGGCCATTGCGCAGGTCAATGCCAGCTGCGGCAGCAACACCCCGCTGATGCAGGAGCCCCCGAAGATCATCTCCACCCCGGTTCCGACGATCACCAGTTGTGACGCGGGCTTTTGCTACGACACGGCAGGCGCGATCTACCGCAAATCCGGTCCGGACGTCCTCACTGGTCCCACCGGGCGAAACTGTAGCCGCGCAGGGACCGGATGGAACTGCCAATGACCTGAGCTCTGCAGAAGCGGGGCTGCCTGGTGCAGCGGATGCGGTGTCCATCACCCTGTGGCGTTGTTCGTCTTGATGCCTGCCGTTCGGTCGGTTGCAGTGGGCCAGTCAATCCAGACTGGTGGCAGGTTGCGATCTGGCCTTTGAGGCCGTGGTGACGCGCTTCACCAATCGCGCGATGCGGTCCTCTACGATTGGCCAATGACCAGCTTTTCTTTGCCCTACGATGCGCAGCTTGACCTTGATCAGATGCTGGCGCGCTCGGAACAAATGCAGGAGCACATCTTTGAGCTCCTGGGAGAGCAGGGCTTCCATGGGGCTTCACGCTCGCAGGTTGCGACTGGCATGTGCTTCGTGGCTTTGGAACATGCGGAGGGACTTCGCGCCCTCATGGAACTGGCGCTCGCCAGTTCGGCCGTGGCCCTCATGCGGCTTCAGTTCGAAGCGCTGACGCGGGCGGCGTGGCTCCTGTACGCCGCATCCGATTCAGAGATTGCCAAGCTGCTGGCACCACTCACCGTTGAGAGTGAGAAGGCTGCGAAGAAACTGCCCAGCGTCAGCGAAATGATGGAGGATCTGCGCAAGAGCATGGGCAACCCAGGCGAGGGGATTTCGGTAGGTGCCTACCAAATGCTCGCGCACTTCAAAGACATGACCTGGTCGGCCATGAACTCGTTCGTGCATGGCGGGCTGCATCCTTTGCGCCGCGTCGAGGAGGGATTTCCGCTGCCATTGGCTTTGCAGATCCTGCGCAATTCGAACGGGCTGGTCACCATGACCGGAATGCTGCTGGCGATCCTGACCGGCGATTCACTGATCGCCAGCGCAATGTCCCGGATCCAGCCCGACTTCGCTGACTGCCTGCCGGATCTGCAGGAGCGTGGCCCCGGAGCCTGATACCGCCCGATGGCGGTCTTCGATTACATTTCGCACAACGAGGGGTCGGCAGGCGGCGGGTTTGGGGCCGGCCGACCCAAGATGGGGTACCCCTTGGCGGCTCGCTACTACAGTTCTTCGGTGGCAGCCCACTCATGCAGGAGCGCGTTGATGGGTTGGCACCTTGGCATTCCAATGGCCTGTCTCTCCTGCGCGTTGGTCGCGTGCCATCGCGATGCGGAGACGACCAGCCCCGCGGCGGCGCCACCGGTCGCGGAGTCGTCTTCACTCCCTTCGCCTGCGGCGCCAGCCAACCTGCCCCCTGCATGGCCGACGGGGGATGCCATGACCTTGGCTGTGCCGCCCGATCCTGGGGCTGCTTCCCTGACCAAAGCCCTCTACGAGCGGGGAGACATCGTTCTGGAGCAGGTATGGCCGGATGGCACTCGGGAGCGCTGGTGGTACCCGCCCGACGGCGCGGTGCGTCACGTGGGCCGAGATGGCCAAGAAAGAACGGGAGACGCACGATGAGGCGATTTCTTCTCGCAGTGCTCCTGTACGTGATGGGCGCCACTGCTTACGCGCAAGTCCAGTGTGGAAAGCCGGTGACCGGAAGCGATGCGAAATATGCCGAGGACTATGCGCGCAATGTCACCCGGCCGCTGATCGAGCACAACGCGGGCGGGTTGGGTCCGGTGCTTTGGGCCTACATCGCGGGACAGGCGCGTGGGGAGAGCCTGGGCCACATGCGCGACCAAGATGGTAATTTCATTTCGAAACCCAACAACAACCTCTGGAACGTGCAGACGCCGGAGACCAAGGAGTGTTCCTCAACGACGGCAGTCGGTTGCCTGAAGCACAATCTGGACAAGCCTTTTGCTGCTAACAAAGAGGCAGCGCCGGTAGGCCAGTGCTGGGTTGAAAACGGCAATTCCATGCAGTGGGTCAGGGTCTTAGG
>NZ_FLTX01000118.1 GCF_900092025.1 Xanthomonas bromi | reverse complement strand
AAGCGCAGATCATGGAGCGGTTCGCCACGCTCACCAATACCCTCGCCTCGGTGCTGCGCAAGGCCAAGGCACGGATGGGGGCGCTGATGCCGCAGATGCTGGCACAGCGGATCGATGCACTGATCGGCGGCCTGGGCACCTTGCGCACGACCGCCGGGCAGATGATCCCCCAGGCGATCAAGGAACTGGACCAGAACCTGCGCGAACTGCAAGCCTACGTGCGCAGCGGCGGCGAGACGACCAGCCGGGTGGCGCTGCACCGGGTGGCCACCGGCGAGCGCGTCATCACCCGCGCCGACGAGGCACGCCTGGTGGAAGATGGCGTGCTGCCGGTGCGGTCGAGCCGGGGCGGGTTCAAGCAGAATCCGGCGCTGGTGAAAAGGCCTGAGCAATGGGAACACTTGTACAAACCGGAAGACGGGTATCCGAACCTGGCGGACCCTGCTCGGGCAGAGGGTGATTTCCATCAAGCCGTACAAGCGTATTCTGGGAAGATGGTCAATCGGCAGTTGCACGACGGCGAATACTTCTTTCGTGCCTTTGGTGAAGAGGGCGTCACGCACGGCCTAAAAATACGCGAGTCTTGGGCAGGAGGTGCTTGGTGGGGCATCGGCGAAGCGCCGAAGAGTGCGCAGGAATGGCGCCCGCCAACCGCCGTACTGGACGAATTCAACCGCAATGGATTTATCGTCACCGGCAAGGTAAGCGGCGTAAATGGCCCCAAGGCGGTGGTCGGCACGGTGGCCGAGCAAATGGGCGTCAAATTGCCAGGGCAATACCTGCCTGGTGGCGCCACGCAGGCATTTTTCTTCCTGGACAAACCGGTGGCAGACCAGCTGACAGCCTTGGGCAAGCGTGCCATTGCAGAAAACAAGCCGTTTGCGTGGATCGACCCGGCGAGCGGCATGCATTTCGAAGTGAAGCCGACCGGCTGGAAGGATGTCAACGGCATCATCGGTTACTTCCATACCCCCGGCCCGACCAGTGTCACAACCGCCCGCCTTGCCGAGCGCGAGCAAGCGACCAAGGAGCATCGTCAAGTGGTGGTATTGCCGTGAGCAGTAATTTTCCTGAAGGCTTGAAACTTCCCAACGAACTCGAACGTCGGCAGATGTTCTTCCAACTGAAGAAGGAATCCTCGTTCACCGCGTGGAACCGGATGCTTGAGCTGTATCAAGCGTGGGCGGATGTCACCGAACGGAGCGTGCGGGAAGCCGATGCGAAGGGGTGGCTGGATGAAAGCGGGATCAGCGAGTCGGATTATGTGTGCATCTTGAAAGGATTGGCGCACCAGGAAGAAGGCGTGCGCAGGCTGCGCAAGGGCGACAAGCGCGTCTTCAAGTTCGATGCCAATGGCGAGTTCGTCATGGGGCATCGAATCGTCAGTCATTTCATTCAGCTGATTTGGCGGATCGAGATTGGTGAGAACGGGATAAATGAAGCGCTGACTCCGTTGTGGAATGAGTTTTGCACTCGATTGAGAGAAATAGCGAATCTCAGAGCAGAAATCTGGTCAGATATCATCGAAAGTTCTTACTTTGAAGATTCTGCGCCCAGTATTTATGGCAGATGGTTCCAGGAAAATGTAGCAAGAATGCATTTTCCTCCGGTCATCCCGGAGGTGCCCAACCCTGTTGAGAACACGTTGATTGCCACCGGTAGTCGTATCCCCTGCTCGGGCATCTGGGAGCCCGTGGATGCGCCGAAGCCAAAGAAATTCAGCCTGTTTTCCAAGCCGGACGTGCCGACTGGCTTTTTGCCATATATAGGCGCACTCAATTATCTTCATGGTGGTTCGCCTGCGCCACAAGCCGGGCAAATTGTGAGGGACACTAACATCGACATTGATGTCGTCTGGCGCCTGATCTGGCGCGACGACCGTTATGAGGACGGCACCATTCCGGAGGAGGAGGCAGACTATGTCTTCATGGAGTCCGAGCCACCGCCTGTTCAGCAGGAGGCAGCAACGGACGCAGCGCGTCGGCAGGTCAGTGCCATGAGCGGTCAACGCGCATCCCAGGCCGGCCGTTGGCTGGTGATGGACGATCTCACCGCGGCCGCGCAGTTCAACGCGGGCGACGAGCTTCCGTTGCACGAGGGCCGCAAGGTGCAATGGGTACTCGCCGACCATTGAAGTGTTGATGTGGGTTCGACCTCGACGGGTGGCTTTTGGTGGGGCATCGGCGAAGCGCCCAAAAGCGCCCAGGAATAGCGCCTGCCAACAATTTTATTTAATCAATATCATTAAATGACAAACTGACAGCCAAACAGATAATCTGGAGAGGTGCCATGGAGTCAGCACGCGACAAGTACACGGGCGAGATCATCGACGCCGAACAGCTATGGAGCATGAATTCAGTCAACGATTCCGAATATATGTGCATAGGATGCATTGCTAGCGTAATTCCTTGCTCGTATCTGCCTGAGAACAAAGTACGTGCTCATTTCAGAATCAAAGACAAGCACGAAACTGACTGTGACATTGATGGTGATGAGAGATTGGTCAAACGCGCATTGAAACAGCGCGTAACGACCAAGGATGGTTTCCCTGGAAAATTTCCAAACCGTCTCGTCCTTCGTGATGCGCGCCCTGTCACCGGATCAAATGGTTCTCCTGCTGTTTCCACAGCAAGTAATGGAACAATAAAAAATGGATCGGATGTGTTGAGTGATGCACGCCGGGAGCGCCGTTGGGCAGCTAATACTATTCGACCAATTTGCCGTACTTTCATAAATTTTCCGTTTGATCGTGATCTGTCTCTGGCTATTCCAGGAATTGCAGCCAACACCTATCAGCGCATTTTTCTGTGCCTCAACAGGGATAAGGTTGTCAAGTACAACGAACCAAATATCTTCTACGCACCCATCGCTTGGAAAGCACCAGCCTCAGATGATAATCAAATAGAAATCCAGCTCAGCTATGGGGAATGGAAAGATCGTAAACTCGTAGCCCCATATCGGCTGAGGGTTAATTGGAAAAACTGGAGTGCAGCGAAGAGAAATTATATTTCAAAAGATATTGAAATATCCAGATTGGAATCTATAGCAGCAAAAAATAGTGATTCCAAAAAGAAGGGATGGTTATTCTTCATAGGAAGACAAGATGAAGAGGATCTTGCCCTTTTTCATGTTGACGATCATCGGCTCATCTGTTGCTTTGTCGTCGAAATGGTTTACCCGCCTCGGCCAACTGGATCTGCTGCAAAGAAGTGACCTCCCCGTCGTCTCGTTCAGAAAAAAATTATTGAGACCGTGCCTACAGCGTTCATGGTGCTGTAGGCGTAGTCGCTGGCGGCCGGGGCGGCGTTCACCTTGCGCCAGCACGCCCAGTATGAGGGCCAG
>NZ_FLTX01000128.1 GCF_900092025.1 Xanthomonas bromi | reverse complement strand
AATCCATTACAGGATTTTTTTGTAGTCGATCATGTTGGCTATTGACAGGGTATGACAAGCGCACTGGGAGTAGGTATGCCTTGCCTCAGTTGCAGGGCGATTCTAAAGAACTATCGGGTGCTGAAAAATACTTAAAAGATTTCGGATCAAAATGCAATGACAATTCGGTAGTTACCGAGCCTGTATTATCAGGTGTTGGACAGACCCGTGTTGCGGTTAGGTCTGGCCATATTTTTACGATTGAATCGGGTGCTTTAAGGTCACTAAAAGCGCCTTCTAAAGCACGAATATATGTACCGTCTTTGCATTGCGTCAGTACGAGGTAGTCAACAGCGTCAGTGTCCCCGTAGTTGCTGCCTAGATAACGGATTATGGCGTCAGTACGGCCATCCTGATTTAGATCGGGAGTAGCCACTAGGTAGGTCTGCCCATGATTAGCATTGTAGGGGCATCCTTCCTCCGCATCAGGTGGGCAGGCACTAATTTGTTTACCTTTTACTACACGAAGAACAATATGCTCGTCAATCTGAGTTGCCTCGCAGTGTGCTTGTAAAGAATCCCTTAAATTCTTTGTTGGCGCTGCTGCTGAGCAAGAGGTGGCGAAGCAAAGACAGGAAGAGAAAATAATAGTTCTGAGGGAAAAATTCATCGATCATATCCCGGTGGTGTCAAAATGAAAGGAGCGGCGTCCAGTGCGCAAAGATCCAAGCTCATTATTCAGTGTATATTGACGTCCGTTGCGACCCGTATATGTTGGCCAAGAAGCGAGTCGGTCCTGCGTATCATTGACAGCTATTGCATCAGCTAACAGCTGTTCGGTGATAGCCAGTTCGTGGGCATCTGTCCATTGCGCGGGTGCGATGTTCCAATTTAGCTGCGGATGTCCGTTGATGGCGCTAATAAGTGAATCACGTACGCGTTGTCCAGTGACGTGTGCTGGGCGGTAAATATGCCAACGCAGCAGAATTCCAATCGCTTTCTCTGACGTGTAAAATTCGCCCAGTGTACTGTTGATTTGGATAGTGCCTGCTTGAACCGATATGGCGACTCCACTTAGATCGCGAATTCGCATGCGGACCATATCCCACATTGATTGCTGCATGCTTGCAACGGTTCGGCCGGCCATGGCAAACCGATAAAACCAGTGCCAGGTCTTGAAGTAGTTGGCCTCGGCTGGATCACGATCAACCATCGGCAGTTGCTGATTTACCTGCGCAGCTTGTGCAAGGATTGCAGGCGCTTGTGCTACCTGAGTTTGTTCATTGTGCTGGCGTATCCAGCCCGTGTACTTCCGGCCTGTTGGATTCCAGAGAGGGCCGGTATTGGCACCTGCCCAGGCTGATGAAGGATATAGGCCGAAGTTGCCTAGTACTCGCTGGTAATCAGCTTGGTTGCGATGAAGAAAGTAGGAAAGAAAACCGGGAAGTTCGCCATTGTCGTAGCCGCCCTGTGGCATTAAACCCATGGTCCAGTGACAAGGGCCTAGAGAGATCAGCGCATCGTCATAGGCGTTGATACTATCAAACATGCCCATACATTCTTGTTCGGATGTGGCACGTACAACGCGATATGTAGAGGCCGTTGCTCCATCTGGGGACGCGGAAAGGGTAGCGATGGTCGATGCTGGCCCAATAAGCCGCTCCGGCGTCATCTCAGCTTCTGTCCAAGTGTGATTTGGTACTTCGCTCTGCGGTCCTCCATAAGTGGTGTACCGAGCGTAGCCTCCAAGTGACTGGTAGTGGTCTTGGTTACGCGTCGTAGGGAACGTATAATGGCCTGTAAAGTCACGGCTGAACATGCGAACTCGTGCAATTACTTGGTTGGCGGCGTTGCGTATAATTGCCTGAGTTATCTCATTGTAGTTCCAAATATTAACCCCGTTGGTTGCAACGGTAGTGCGTTGACCATTACTTGGGTTAACCTGCCAAGCCTCTATGACTACGGGGCAGCGATAATTATTGCGAAGCCAATGCTCGATCGCATTGCGAGTTGCAGAATTTACTATCCCGCTGATTGGCCCAGTATAGCGAGCATTGTTGGCAACTCGGTCGAGAGAGCTGACGTAGTAGCTTTCTGGCGGATTGGAGTGAGGGCGCGTGCCAAGCGCGGCTACTTCCGGCGCAGTAATGCCTGCCTGAGGTTGCCATCCATGGAGGCGTGCATCATTAATTCGGGCTACGTTATCCATGCCGGCGTAGATCTGAAATTCTCGAACTGCCCAATCTGTGCCGGCGCCGAAAGCACCGTCAGCATTGGTCACAAATAAAAATCCGAGCGTGCGCAGATCATTTTGCAGCTGACGTACATGTTGAGGAACAGCTATCGTAGCTCCAGCTTGATTCTGGGGCGTCTGAGCAGTGGCCGCAGAGGGCGGAGGGTTATTGGTTCCTCCCCATCGTGGTGGTGAATTGCTTGCGGGATTGCCGTCGTTATCGCCGCGGCGCAAGTCGTAATTGCCGTATATCATGCATCCATCCTAGATGTCGTGGTCGTTGCCTAGTGACGTGACGCCTTGCTGGCTGGGTATATTGAGGCCCGCAATGTCCTTCGCTCGGTGGAAGCGCTGTATGGCCATACGGCTCAAAGGACCGAAGTCGCCATCTATTTCTCCGTGATAAAATCCGAGATTCTTAAGTCTGGACTGTAGTCCCATGTGTTCACTCGTCTTTTTCTGGGATGCCAAGTCAAGCTTCCATTCCCATGGATGGTTTTCAAGCCCAAAGGGATAAACGGTAAGCTTCCCTTTGCGCGCACCCTTTGGCAGTTCCTGTATGACAGTCCCGTCTGAGCTGAGCTCTCCCTCAAATATCTGCCCACCTAGTTCTAATTTGTAGGGTTTCCCTTGCAGCCCGCTTAGATTGAACTGCTGACCAACGCGAATGCCAAATTGCTTGGGCAGAAGCACTGTTTCTTTGGGTAAATGTTCGGGAATGGCTGGATTGGTTTCTGGCCCCAAGAACGGATGCCGACT
>NZ_FLTX01000121.1 GCF_900092025.1 Xanthomonas bromi | reverse complement strand
CTGAGGGATTACAGCGCGCTATCGCCCTACTACGCCAGCGACAGTGCCGAATACCAACGCTATGCGAGGGTGCGCCAAACCTGGCACGACCAACGGGCCAAGACCTGGTATGGCGGCGCCACCACGCCCGGCCTGGACGTCGGCACCTATGTCGAGATCGCCGATCATCCGTCGCTGGCCGAGGACAGCAGCGAGCAGCGCCAGTTCGTGGTGACCGAGCAGTTCCTGGACATCACCAACAACCTGCCAGCGGACATGACCCGCCAGTTGCCGAGCGGCTTGCTGGGGCTTTGCTCGGCCGACGTCGGTCCGCCGCCGTCGCTGGCGGCGGTGCCGCCGCCACCCGAAGGGGCCGCGCAATACCAGCGCTTTGCCGGCGTGCGGCGGGGCATGGCCTTGGTCCCGTCGCGTGTCCCATCGCTGCGCCGGCCCACCGCATCGGGACCGCAGACCGCCACGGTGGTCGGCAAGGCCGGCGAGGTGGTCGATACCGACGAAATGGGGCGCATCCTGGTCCAGATGCACTGGCCGTTGGCGCAGGAGCATGCCAAGGGCGGCGCCGGCTACGACGAACGCTCCAGCACGCGCGTGCGCTATGCCTCGCCCTCGGCCAGTGAGGGGTTTGGGCATCAGTTCATCCCGCGCGTGGGCGATGAGGTGTTGATCGAGTTCCTGCACGGCGATATCGATCGGCCGATCGCGGTGGCGGTCATCCACAACGGCCGCCGCCCCACCGCGGCGTTCAGCGGTGCCAGGGGGCTGCCGGGCAATCGCACGCTCTCGGGCATCCTGACGCGCGAGCATAACGGCAGTGGCGCCAATGAATTGCTGTTCGACGACACCACCGGTCAGCCGCGTGCGCGCCTGGCCAGCACCCATCATGCCAGTGAGTTGAATCTGGGCTACCTGACCCATGCGCGAAAAGATGGAGAGGCGGCTGCCCGTGGCGAGGGCGCCGAGCTGCGCACGGATGGCGCGGCCGCCTTGCGTGCTGCGCAGGGCATGCTGTTGACCACGCAGGCACAGGTCGCCGCCAAGGGGGAACACCTGGAGCGTGACGCGCTGCTGCAACTGCTGGCACAAACACAGGAGCTGGTCAAAACACTTGCCGAGGCGGCACAGGCACAACGCGCCGTGCCGGCTGACACGGCCGCTCAGCAAGCACAACGCGACGGGCTCGCGCAGTGGGACGGCGGCAGCAACATCAAGCCCAACGGCACTGGTGGCGGGCAGCCGCTCCTTGCGATCTACGGTGAGGCGGGCATCGCCGCCGCCACCTCCAAGTCGATGCTGCTGTCGGCAGCCGATCATGTGGACACCGCAGCCGATCGACTGCAGCAGGTTGCCCGGAAGCAGTGGGTAACCCATGCCGGCGAGCAAGCGTCGGTGTTCTCCCAGGGAACTGCTGGCCAGGCCAATGCCATCGAACTGATCGCTGCGCGCGGGACGGTAGAAGTGGCTGCCCACGGTGGTGATCTGCATCACTCGGCATCGCAGGCGCTCCGCATCGAAGCAGGTAACCAGATCGTGCTGGCCTGCGCCGATGGTCCGATTAAGATCGTCGGTGGTGGCGGTTGCCTGTTCCAGATGGAGGGCGGCAACG
>NZ_FLTX01000133.1 GCF_900092025.1 Xanthomonas bromi | reverse complement strand
CAGCTGCCGCATCAATTCGGTGGGCTTGCCGGTCAAGTGATGCTTGTCGGCCTTGCGCACCGACTCACGGATGACCCAAGGCAGCACAGGCGCACGCCGATCCAGCGGCATATTGCCCTTGCTACCCCACACAATGTATTCGGCCTGATTCCGGAAGCGTCCCAGCTGCGGCCGCACGCCTTCGGTCTTGTCCCAGACGGTGATGCCGCGCCAAGTGAAGCCGGCAATCTGCAGCGCGTCTGTTGTCAGCGGCAGCTGCCGCCAGTCGGTGAACAGCAGCACCGGCGCGCGGTCCTTGAGCACGCGCGCGCACTCGGACAACCACAGGTGCATCCACTTCAGGTGCGAGCGTTGGTCGCGCTCGTCGCCAACGAAGTCGGCATGTCCGCCATCCCGGCAGTACTTGGTCGACGGCGGCTGCGCACGGGCAGCGGCGGTCAGGCCGCCACTCGCATATGGCGGATCAGTGATCAGCGCGTCGAACGAATTCGCTTCGAGCGTGGGCAGGATGGTCAGGGCGTCGCCCTGCATGAGTTGGTTTTTCATGGTGAGAGCCTTGTTGGATTCGCTCGCAGCGATCGGAGGTGAGGCTCTCGGCCTTCAGGTGATTGAGCGTGCCGCAGCGCGGGCACTTGATCTGGATTTCATCGAAGGCGCCGGCCTTGCACAGCAGGCGGGCGCATTCGCCACAACGGAGGTTCTTGAGCATTGCGTGGTCTTGCGTGGGGTTAAGGCTGTGGCGCCGCTGGCGGCGCGTAGGGGGTGAAGACGATGACCTCATCGCACCCAGTCTTTGATCTTCAACATCCGCGCCTGTAGCGGCTCCAGCTCGTTGGCGGCCCACACGGTAGCGGCCTCACGGATCGAACCGGAGCCGTCGGCGTTCTGCGGCACGATGCCCATGAGTTGCGGCGGGATCCGTAGCGCAGCCAGCATGTCGTCGCGGGTGATGCCTTTGATGCCGCTGAACTCGTCCTTGGCCGCCACCTCGCTGACCGGGATCAGCTTGAGCTCGTCCTTGTTGCCGCCTGGCGAATAGAGAAACAGATTGCGGAAATTGCCCGGCCCTTTGGCACCCTTCATAGCGTTGCGTAGCGCGGCGACGTCTTCCTGGCTCCGCTGCGGATCGGTCAGGTACAGGATGAAACCGGCGTGTGAGCCGTTGTTGTAGTACTTGCGCTGGAACAGCGTGGCCGACTCGTTGAGCAGCGCGGGCTGCATGGCCGGCAACGTTGGATGCGATAAACGCATCTCTTGGCCTTGTCACTGCAGCAAATCAAGAACAGCACCAAGACGAGGATCTCGTCTGATGACGCGGGGACGTAAACGGAGGTTCAACCCGAATATTCCAGGTCACATCGAGCAGGAGGCGCTCCCTAAAGGCATCTACTGGGAGAACGGCCGCTGGTACATGCTTGCAGACCATCCGGAGGGTGGCCGACAAGTGAAGCGTACGGTCGCCTTTCGAAGTGCTCGTCTCTGAACTCCATGCAATCGCAGAATCTCGACTACGAGGGGACGTGCGTGGCACGTTGCGTTACCTCTTCAACCGTTTCCACGAAGCGGGCGAATTTAAGGAACTACAGCGTGACAGGCAGAAGGATTGCCGACGCTACGCTGATACGCTTGCCCATTATGTCCGCAAGGATGGATCCAAGCTCGGTAGTGTGCCGTTGGAACACATCACTACGCACGTGGTGCAGCGGCTGCTTGAGACCTTTGCAAACGGGAGGTCAGCTACTCACCTGCAGCAGGCGCTTCCACCAACGCCTAGCAAGGCCAATCATCTATATCGCTACCTCCGGCGAACACTCGCGTGGGGGGTGCGCCATGGCTACTGCAAGGAGAATCCTGCAATGGAGCGCTTCTCACTACATGGTTTGAAGCAACGGGGCGTTACCGACAGCGAGGGCAATCGAGGCGATAAGCAAGATGCAGCTGGGCACGTCTCGCCGTCGACGACAGATCGGTACGACCACGAGTTACCCGTCGTGAAACCTCCACGACGGCGCTGAATTTTCCCAACAATTTTCCCAAGCCCAAAACAGGCACTTCGACTCGCGTCCAAGTGCCTGTTTTTATTGGTGCCCACCATCAACCAAATTTGCACCCCAAGTATCTGTAACAGAAGCCTTTTTACAAGTCACCATCCAGATTGACTCACACATCGACTCACTTTTTCATTCGCTAGGG
>NZ_FLTX01000122.1 GCF_900092025.1 Xanthomonas bromi | reverse complement strand
CGTCGAGAACTGGCCATGCGCGGTTTGGACGGGACCGGCCGCCGGGTCGGCTTCGCACAAGCCGGCGAACGCCTGGGGATTTGATCGCTCAGCGGTCAAGCGGCTCAGGACAAAACAGGGCGGCCACAAGGCCGCCCTGCGTTCGTCTGTCCCCACGAGGGCCGCCATGCGCAACATGCCCCGGCGGCTGTAGGAAGGGGTCAGATTTTTCTGACCCCACTGAGCGGGCTGAGCCTACTTCCCAGGTGACAGATTAGCGCTAATGTTAGTATCACTGGCAACGCGTTATCCCCGGCATCGGGTCGTCCAGAGCGCGGGGCTGAAGGGGGACGTTCGGCCTGCCAGTGTTTTCTTGATTTGCACATTGTCGCTTTTGCGGGAGGTCGTGGGCGCCTTGCAGTCCAATGGCCGACGCCTCCGCATCCATGTCTGTTCTTTATTCACGGAGCACAGCCCAGATGGACTTGACGCAGTATGTCCAGATCAGTC
>NZ_FLTX01000123.1 GCF_900092025.1 Xanthomonas bromi | reverse complement strand
ACAATCTAAAACCGTATGCGTGACCGGATACAATGAATACGAAAAGCAGATTTATGAATTTTGGCTGGATAACGAGTCAAAGGCTGGGTGTTTTGGTAATCCGCCAGGTAAGTCAGCTGGAAATCATTGGGGGGGCGGCGGGAAGTTTTCTTGCGGATGCAAAGTTACACCTGGTAAGGTCGTCAATCTTTACTGGACATTTGAGCAGACTAGGCAGGAGTACGATTCCGGTGTGAAGCCCGAGGAATACACCATCAAAGTCCAAACGCCGCATCCACAATCATCCAGTTCACGATATTTTAGGATTTACTTTCGCAAGAATGGAACGGCGTCTTTGCAATGGGTGGATGATATGGGAGCGGATGAGCTTCCTTCAACCCCGTCTATTGCTAAATGAGAATGGTCTTTGAGGCATTTATGATATGAGAATTATTAGATTCTTGATGGTGGCGTTTATCTTCTTGCTGGGCGGTTGCAAGGATGGGTTTTCTCAGTCTAGAACTGTATGTGTCACTGGCTACAATGAGTACGAAAATAAAATTCATGAATTCTGGCTAGACAATGAATCCAGTTCAGGATGCTTTGGGAATCCTCCGGGTCGGACTGATGGGAATTTGTGGGGAGGTGGCGGGAAATTTTCTTGCGGATGTAATGTCACGCCTGGAAAGACTGTTAATTTGCAGTGGACCTTCGCAAGATCAGAAGAAGAATTCTATGCTGGAAAAAAGGCTGAAGAGCATGAAGTAAAAGTGACCATCCCTCAGCCTGAATCAAGTCGATCAAGGTATTTTCGTGTTTATTTCCGAAAAGATGGAACCGCGTCTTTGCAATGGGTGGATGATATGGGTGCAGAAGAATTGCCCGCAACGTCCGATGGAAAAGGAGATTCCAAGTGAGTCAGGTGAGAAAAGAAAGTATAGACTCAGACCAAAAGCGCGCATTTCTTGATCGCACAAAAGTCCAGGCTGAGCAGAGATGCCCTGCCTGCCAGCAGGTGCTCTGGTTAAGTTTCCTCTTTGACGGTTTTGGTTACACAAACAAGAATGGTCCTGCAAGCAACATTGCGAAAATTCATGCGGCCTTACGCGAAGATCCGGCACACGGTGCACGAGCTTTTTACTACCCTGGTCTTGGCGCAGAATTCGACCCCGAAAACGCCGCACTTGCAGCCGCCCTGGGCGACAAGGCCGGAAAGGAGATCGAGGACAAGGTCAGCTCCGCACCGAAGAATGCCGCCAAGGGCGCGGTGCTGGATGTCTGGAAGGAAAGCGAACGGCTGAGCGACAAATCCTACGCCAATCGTGCGGCCTGGACCGCTGGCGAGGTGGTAGATCGCGCGAGTACGCAAGCGAAGCAGATTGCCAAGACGGTCCAGAAGCCCGTTACCACCGTAGCTAAGCAAGGCTGGAAAAAATTGCGCAAGGAATGGCGTGCGCTCTGGAAGGACGTAGTCAGGCACCCGTGGCGCGCAGCCAAGGATGCTGGCGCGGCCGTGGCCAAGAATACCGCTGGTTATGGGGCCGAAAGCGTCGGGCTGATCCGCGACTCGACCCTCGGTGCGGCGCTGTTCAACACGGGCGTGGATACGCGCCTGAAATCGGCCGAGACCGATTTCAAGGCCGCGTTCGCACTGGCCAAGGCCAGGCTGCCGGTGCACAGGGTCAACGTGGCGATCTTTGGCTACGACATGGGCGGCGGGATCGCGCTTGCGTTCAGCAAGCTACTGATCGACGACATCTGCGCGAGTGGTCGCTACCAGGCGGTCGAGGTCAAGATCCACTTTATGGGCCTGTTCGATTGCGTGACGAATCGCTACGACGACAACCTGCTGAGCGGATTCATCCCGCTCAGCAACAAGGTGTCGTCGGAGATGAGGTTGCTGCCAGAGGTCGAACGCTGCGTGCATTATGCGGCGGCGCATGAACTGCGCTTCTACAAGCCATTGACGATTATTGGAGGCACGGCCAGCGCGACGGGCAGCCGACAGGAGCTGCTTTTTCCTGGTAGCCAGGTGGATGTGGGGGGAGGCGCCGAAGCCGAGGAAGAAGGTGTACTGGATGGGCTTGCACGTTATCCACTTCAGATGATGTACAACCGGGCATATGCGGCGGGAATACCTATGCCAACTGTAGATGAGATAAGAAAGACCGATTTTGACCTGTATGTGAAGTTTATCATTCCTGATGAAGTCAACGAATTTCAGCGGAAGTATCGTGTTACCGTAAATACACTTGTAGAGGATGTAAGAGAAATCAGCCCCGCAGTAATCCGCCTGAACCTTCCATACGTCTGCACCTACACCAAGCCCGGCCAACGCACAGCCGAGCAGGAAAGCCAGTGCTATGTGCCGCCGGAGCCGCTGGTGGTGCGCACGCTGCCCAAGGACATCCAGGGGCAGATGAAGGGGCATATGATCATCTACATCCAGTGGCTGCGGATGTGGTACGAACAATTCGCCAAGACTGCCAATGAACATACAGACTCCTGGTTGTTGGGTGCCCCGAAATATCCCGCCGCCAAAGGCCGGTACGACAAGCTCGCGGCCGAACTGAGGTATCTGGAACGCAACGCGCGTTCGGTCGATACCTTCAACATGGACCAGGCAAAGAAACAGATCGACGGAGAGGTCGCCTCCAATCTCTTTGTCACCGATCCGCAAGGCCAAGCGCTTTATTGGATATGGAACAACCCTGGTAAGCGACTGCCAGAGGTCGAGGCGCTGTATGGCGGGTTTCTTGAATATGTCCACGACAGCATGGCGGAGAGCAGCCTTGAGGGTGCGTACGGTTCGTTCGTCGCCTCCAAGCACTACATGAACCGCCGCCCGATGCAGAAGATCGAGACCAAACCCGACAAGAGTTTCTTGGGGGATTTATGGGAGTCCTATAAAAACCTCTACAAATAGTTTGCAGTGGAGCCAATATATGGCAGCACCTCCAGCGCCCGCAGCCGCAGCCTGCGCCCGACCGGCGCCGACGCCACGCCGTTGGGCGAGATCGGTGCCGAGGACGTGGACACCGCCGGCCCGTACGGCTGGCAGGACAGCACGCGCGGCCAGCGCCGCGCGCAGCAGCAGCTCGATGCGCAGCAGGTGGCGGCGCAGACCATCGAGGGCCAGGGCAGCTGGCGCCAGCTGGCGCCGGGCAC
>NZ_FLTX01000124.1 GCF_900092025.1 Xanthomonas bromi | reverse complement strand
CGACTGCGTATCCTGCGCGATGACATAGGCCACCAGACGCCGATCGCCCGGCGCCTCTTCGCGGGCCAGTACTACCGCCTCGCGCACCTGCGGATGGGTCTGCAGATGCACCTGGATCTCGCCCAGCTCGATCCGAAATCCGCGAATCTTGACCTGCTCGTCGTTGCGACCCAGATACTCCAACGTGCCGTCGGCCCGCCAGCGTGCCAGATCCCCGCTCTTGTACACGCGTGCGCCGGGATGAAACGGATCGTCAAGGAATCGCTCGGCCGTCAACTCGGGGCGATTCAAATAGCCCCGCGCCACGCCGGCGCCGCCCACGTACAGTTCCCCCGCCACCCCGATCGGCACCGGTTGCTGCCGCCCGTCCAGCACATACAGACGCAGGTCCGGGATACGCCGCCCGATCGGGCTGACATCGCCACCCTGCGCATCTGCCGGCGACAGCGGGTAGTACGTCACATGCACCGTGGTTTCGGTGATGCCATACATGTTGACCAGCTGCGTGGCCGCGTTCTGCGGCCGTGCGTACCATGGTGCGAGCATCGCCGGCTCCAGCGCCTCGCCGCCGAAGATCACCAGCCGCAGGCTGTGGGCTTGCGTGTCCTGCGCAGCGATCAACTGGCGAAACGCGCTCGGCGTCTGATTGAGCACGGTCACGCCCGCCTGGCAGAGCAAGGCGTAGCACTCTGCCGGCGCGCGGGTGATCTGCTGCGGTACCACCAACAGGCGACCGCCGTGCAGCAAGGCGCCCCAGATCTCCCACACCGAGAAATCGAAGGCAAACGAGTGGAACAGCGCCCAGGTATCGTTGGCACCGAAGTGGAACCATGCCTGGGTCGCGGCGAACAAGCGGGTCACATTGCGATGCTCCACCAGCACACCCTTGGGCCGGCCCGTAGAACCGGAGGTGTAGATCACATAGGCCAGATGCAACGGCCCCAGCCCAATGACCTCGGGATTGTGCGTGGGCTGCCCCACCAGCTGCACGTCACAGGCATCCAGACACAGCAGCGGGCACGCAAGCGGCGGCAACACCGCGCTGGAAGAAACATCGGTCAACACGGCCATCGGCGCGCTGTCTTCCAGCATGAAACGTAAGCGCTCCGGTGGTGCGGCCGGGTCCAGCGGCACATAGGCACCGCCCGCCTTGAGGATTGCGAGCATGCCGATCAACAACGTCGCACTGCGCTCCGCGCAGAGCACCACCCGATCGTCCGGCCCCACACCCAGCCCGATCAGATGATGCGCGAGGCGGTTAGCTTGCTGATTGAGCTGGCAATAGCTCAAGCGGATCTGCTCGAACTCCACTGCTACCGCTTCAGGCGTCGCAGCGGCCCGCGCTTCCACGATCTGATGAAGAAGAGCGTCCGTCGCAAGCTCCAGGCATGGGGTATTGCTCTGGACAACCAGTCGCTCGACATCGGCCTCGGGCAGGATCGGAAGTTCGTCAACGTGTCGATCCGGGGTGTGCTCCAGCGCATCGACCACACTGGCCAGAGCGGTCTGCATATAGCTGCACACACGCGCCGCATCTACTTCCGGGAGAACCTGCGCCGTCAGTCGGAATCCCTCGCCAAGATCATCCACGTTCAAGGTCAGCGGATAATTGGTGCGTTCTTCCGCAGATAGCATGTGGATGCCGTGCCACGCAGCGTCTTGCGCAAGATCGTCGCTGGCCGAACTATGCCGGTAATTCAACAGCGCACTGAACAATGGGTTCGGTGGTGCGACACCACTGCAACGTTGTGCCAGTCCCAGGGATGCATGCTCGTGCGCCAGCAAGGCGGTCAGTTCCTTGTGGACCTGTTGGGCAGCAGTCCGCACCGGCCGGCTCAGCTGTACCCTGAGTGGCAGCGTATTGACGAACATGCCCAATGCCGAGGAAATTTCGGCCCCCTGCATGCGCCCCAGCAACACCGTGCCGAATACGACATCGTCGCGCGTACAGGTTCGCCCTACCATATGTGCCCAAGCCAGATGATGCAGGCTCGCCACGCCGATCCCCAGCAGCCGTGCCTGTCGTCGCAAGCGGCTACTGAGCTCCGGCGTGAGCGACAGGCTCGCCTCTTCGATTTTGGCGCCGACATCGTTCTGGTTGGTCAAGCCGAACGGCAAGGTTGGCTCATCCACGTCACGCAAGCGTTGCTCGAAAAAATCACGATGATATTGTTCCGTTGCCTCCAACCGCGCCTGTACGACATAAGCGCGGTAGGGCTTTTGAGGAGGCAATGTATCTGCGTTGCCAAGCAAGCACGACGTTAACTCATGGGTCAGGGTCTGCAGAGCTACGTGGTCGAGCACCAAATGATGGAACAACAAGAGTGCCACCCAGCGAGAGTTGGCTGGGTCATGCGCATAAACAAGCCTGAGTAGCGGTGCACGTTGCAGGTCCAGAACATGCTTGCGCGCATCGAAGCACTGCTGCAATTGTTCGATGACCCCGCCGTCTGCTGGATTGCAATCGATCTCCTCAATCGGCAATGCGGCCCTGCGCCACACCACCTGCACCGGGGTATCCAACTGCTCCCACACCAGACTGGTACGCAATACATCGTGACGATCGAGCACCTGTTGTAATGCAGCACCGAAAGCGCTCAATCGCTCCTGATCGGAGAACGCAAACTGCGCTTGCAGTAAATACGGATCGCCTTGTGCTGCGGATAAATGGTGATAAAGCATTCCCTCCTGCAAGGGCGCGAGCGGATAGATATCCTGCACGTTGGATGCACCGCCCGGCACCGTGGCCACGATGTGATCGATCTGCTGCTGCGTCAATTCGACCAGTGGCAGCATGGCGGGATTGATACGGACCGTTGAGCGAGGCAGGCCTGAGTGATCCGGCGGCGCGGCGCCTCCCGCAATCTCTCGTTGCAGCAGTTCGACCAGCAACGCCTTATGCTCGCGCAATGCCGCCATCGTTGATGCCTCGTTGAGTGAGGCTTTGTTGCCACGAACGATCAATTGGCCGTCCTTGAGCGACAGCTGCACACCTTTGCGCTTCAACGATTGAATGAACTCTTCTGCAATCACAGGGCGATCTCCATTTGCTCGATGGCCGCCGCGTAACCGGACAGCGTGGGTTGATCGAATAAGGTCCGGACATCGGCCTCAATGCCTTCTTGCCTGATGCGCTCGACCAGCA
>NZ_FLTX01000126.1 GCF_900092025.1 Xanthomonas bromi | reverse complement strand
GACACAAGCGTGCCATGGAAGCGGACTTCTTCATTTTGCCAAGGAAAGTGATCATGCGAACGCGTATTGCCAACAAGCCGTCCGTGGCCTTCGTCGGCGCGTCGTGGGTGGGCGCTGCTGCTGGGCATCGGTGCCTGCCTCTGGCTGGGCTTGAGCTGAGGGTGCGCCGCAGAGGGCGGATCGTCATGCCCGCCGCAGGACTCGTCTGTTAAATTCGCCCTCCAGGGGCAGGAAACGATGTCGCCCGGGGCGCTATGGCCCGGGGACAGAGGTGTTGTGATGGAAGCACTGAATGCGTTGATTTTTCAGGCGGCCTTGCTGTCCGACAGCGGTCGCCTTTACCGCTTGCAGCTGCCTGGCGGGGACGTCCAGGTGGTGGAGCGCTGGAGCGGGTCCGAACGCCTGAGCGAGGGGTTCGTGTGGTGGGTGGATGTGCTGAGCACGCAGGCGGGCTTGCCGGTGGAGGCGTGGCTGGGCCGCCGCGCGACGCTGTACACCCGGCTGGCCGATGGCGGCGAGAGCCCGCGCACGGGGCTGATCCACGACGCGTACGCACTGGGCAGCGACGGCGGTCTGGCGCGCTACCGGGTGGGCCTGGTGCCGTGGACGTGGTGGCTGTCGCAGGGCTGGCACAGCCGGGTGTTCCAGGAGCGCACGCTGGTGCAGATCGTGGAAGCGGTGTTCGCCGACTACGCGCCGATGGCGAGCTGGCAGTGGAGCGACGAGGTGAGCGGGTTCGTGTCCCAGGCGCGGCCGCGCAGCTACTGCGTGCAATACCGCGAGAGCGACCTGGATTTCGTGCAGCGGCTGCTGGCCGAGGAAGGGCTGGGCTGGCGGCTGCAGGAGGCGGATGCGTCGCCCGGCGGGCACCAGCTGGTGGTCTTCGCCGACAGCGCCGCGCAACCGCAGGACCCCGATTCGGCGCAGGGCGGCGGACTGCGCTACCACCGCAGCGACGCCACCGAGGCGGCCGACAGCGTGCTGGCGATCGGCGCCACCCGGCGTCTGGGCAGCGGCCGGCTGACCGTGCTCAGCGACGACTTCAAGACGCGCCAGGCGCGCAGCGCGCAACTGCCGCTGCGCGGCGGCGGCGGACAATCGCTGCGCGAGCTGTACGAGCCGGTGGGGATGTACGCTTTCGCCAGCGTGCAGGAAGCGGACCGCTATGCGGGGTTGATGGCGCAGGCGCAGGAGGCGCAGTGGTCGCCGTGGCAGGGCCGCAGCACGGTGCGCACGCTGCGCGCCGGCACCTGGTTCACGCTGACCCAGGCGCCGCAGCAGGGCCAGGCGCCGCCGGCGCAGCTGCTGCTGACGCGGGTGTGGCATGCGGGCATCAACAACCTGCCGGTGGACGTGCGCGCGGCGCTGCAGGCGCAGTTGGGGGCCGCGCCGGCGTGGCCGGACGCCAGCGCGGTGGCCGCACGCAGCACCTGGGCGCAAGCCGAGGCGGTGGGCTACGGCAACGCCTTCGAGGCGGTGGACCGGCAGCAGCCGTGGCGGCCGGTGCTAGCCGACGGCACCGGCGCGCGGCTGAACCCGCGGCCGACCGCGCCGGGCTACCAGAGCGCCATCGTGGTCGGCGCCGATGGCAGCACCGGCGGCAGCCAGGAGGTCTATGCCGACGCGCTGGGCCGGATCCGGGTCAGGTTCCACTTCCAGCACGACGCGTCGGCCCCGGCCGCGCAGGACAGCACGTGGCTGCGGGTGGCGCAGCGCTACGCTGGCCCGGGCGTGGGCAGCCAGTTCCTGCCGCGCATCGGCCAGGAAGTGCTGGTGGGCTTCCTGGAGGGGGACATCGACCGTCCGGTGGTGCTGGGGGCGCTGTACAACGGCAAGGGCGAAGCCGGCGTTCCCGCCACCCCCGGCGGCACCAGCGCCAGCGCCGACACCCGCCTGTATGCCCAGGCCGGCGACGGCAAACCCAGCGCACAGGCCAACCTGGCCGGCGGCCACGCCCCGGCCTGGCACGGCGCCGGCGGCGGTGCGGACAACCACCGCAATGCCACCGCGCTGTGGGGCGTGCAATCCAAGGAATGGGGCGGCGCTGGCCACAGCCGGCTGGTGTTCGACGACAGCGACCAGCAACTGCGCTTGCAACTTGCGACGACCCAGGCGGCCACGCAACTGAACCTGGGGCACCTGATCCACCAGGCCGACAACTACCGCGGCAGCTTCCGCGGGGAAGGCTTCGAACTGCGCACCGACGCATGGGGCGCGGTGCGCGCCACCTCGGGGCTATGGCTGAGCAGCTACGCGCGCAGCGGCGGCCCCGCCGGCGAGGCGACCCAGCCCAGCGCATTGCTGAGCCAAC
>NZ_FLTX01000127.1 GCF_900092025.1 Xanthomonas bromi | reverse complement strand
GCGGGGAGAACTTGCTTGCTCTGTTCATGGCTCCATCTTCTCAAGTCATGGAGCCTCCGGGATTCCCGGGGCGGTTCAATCTCCATTGCAATCGCGTGCTGCCCTTTCGCCCTCAAATTAGCTAGGACGTCTCTGCGCATCCTGTTGATCTGCTCATTGATATCAGAATATTCAAGCACGCGGTTGCGCAACAGACGCTCCGCGCTGGAATAGCTTGCGCGAGCAAATACAAAAGGATCTTCTTTTGTGCGATTCAAAACACCACTGCGGGTTAAATCACGTAGGCGCGCGTTAAAGACAAAGAGAACCGTTGTTATGACCCCATAGAGCAACTGGACGTTATAAACATGCTGATCAAAGAAACCAGCCTGATAGACCCGGGGAAGAGAGAACTCAAGCCCGAAGCTTGCAAGTAGCGCCCCCAACGCAATGCCTCTCCACCCATGCCTGAATGTCAGCACGATCATCGGCACAAGCATCGCGACCATTAAAATGTTTCGAATCGATGGTTCGCTCAAGACGCCCAAACCGAAGAACAGCCCGAGAATGACGACGACCGCAATAGCAAAATCTTTTGGTAGACAGGGGTGAACTGGACCGTCATTCCAATTGGTCCACAACATCGTCGGAAGCAATAAGACCAGTATTCCGAGATAGCTACCTGAACAATAGCGCAGCAGCAGATCAATTACGGGATAAATCGTTGGCCCACCAAGCATCTCGTTCAAAAGCATGCTGCAGAAAGCGTTCCAAAGCCCTATCGCAAGCGCAGCTGGAATAAGCCAGTGCTGGCTCTTGACGATATGAGGAACATGGTAACGAAGCAGGAAAATGCCGCCTGCAATCAGTGGCCCATGCAAGAACGGACTCAGGTAAGACCATAGCGGGTTGAACCCCTGCAGCTCGCCCAGAGGAATACGCAAGACCAACATTGCCGCAGCATCCCCTAACAACAGGTACGGCCATTCTCGATATGGTCGAAAAAGCAAGGTAACGACCCGCAAGCCAACCGGCAGATACCATTGATCAATGGACAGGCGCCAGAGAATCAGAAATACCAAGCAGTAGCACACGCTGATCAGCATGCCCCTGATGACTTCTTTAGCTACCGCCATACCACCACTCCTTGGTTCAACGATGCGTCCTAGTCTGGAGGGAACTGCTCGACGGAGTATAGCGATGGCGCGCACATTGCGATAAACGCGTATCCGATCTGGCTTTCAGCGTGTGCGTTTAACGACGTCAATTGCACTTTTCTGGTGCATTAGCCCCATAGACTGGCCGGCGCCTTGTCGAGGAGCCGCAAGCTCCTGATGCAATGAGGCGAATCAGGCCTGGCTGCGTGGCTTGGATTGATGGTGCCGCTTATGCGTGCGTGCACAGCGACTGGTGATAAAGAATCATCCGAAGAAAAACGCCGCGCAATGCGCGGCCTTCCTTCTGAACAATGCCCATATAGGCATAACTTTCGGAATCAGCCCTCCATCTGCTCCAGCTCCTTGCCCTTGGTCTCGTAGACGTACTTGAGCACGAAGAACACCGAGATGAACGCAGCGACGGTGTAGATGCCGTAAGCGCCGGCCAGGCCAATGCTGCCGAGCAGGATCGGGAAGCTGACGGTGATGGCGAAGTTGGAGGTCCACTGGGCGGCACCGGCAATCGCCAGACCCGAGCCGCGGATCTGGTTGGGGAACATCTCGCCCAGCATCACCCACATCACCGGGCCCCAGGAGGCGTTGAAGAACACCACGTAGACGTTGGCGGCGACCAGCGCCAGCATGCCCATGGCGTCGGACATGGCGAGCTTGCCATTGGAGTCCAGCGAGGCGGTGGCGAAGGCGTAGGTGACCAGCGCCAGCGACACGGCCATGCCGGCCGAGCCGATCCACAGCAGTGGCTTGCGGCCGATCTTGTCGACCAGCATCACCGTGATCAGGCAGGCGCCGATGCTCAGGCCGCCGGACAACACGTTGATCAACAAGGCATCTTGCTCGGAGAAGCCCACCGCCTGCCACAGCACCGCGCCGTAGTAGAACACCACGTTGATGCCGACCAGCTGCTGGAACACCGCCAGGCCAATTCCGATCCAGACGATGGGGCGGACCTTGCCGGTGGCTTTGCTGATCAGGTCGGAGAACTTGGGCTTGTGCTGGTCGGCCGCCATCGAGGCGGCGATTTCAGCCAGCTTGGTCTGCGCGACAGCGCTGCCGTACAGACGCTTGAGCACCACCAGCGCCTGCTCGCGGCGCCCCTTGACCACCAGATAGCGCGGGCTTTCGGGGATCACCAGCAACAGCAGCAGGAACGCCAGCGAGGGAATCGCCTGCATCCAGAACATCCAGCGCCAGGCAGCCTGCCCCGCCCAGAGCGGCTCGGTGGAGGCGCCGGCGGCATTGGCCAGCAGGTAGTTGCTCAAAAACGCGCAGAACAGCCCGCTGATGATGGCAATCTGCTGCATCGTGGCGAGCCTGCCGCGATAGCGCGCGGAGGCGACCTCGGCGATGTAGGCCGGTGAAATAACGCTGGCCGCGCCAACGGCAAAGCCACCCATCACGCGGGCGAAGATGAAGAAACCGGAGCTGTTCGAGGCGCCGGCACCGATGGCCGAGAGCAGGAACAGCGCAGCGGAAATGATCAGGACCGCGCGGCGGCCCCAGCGGTCGGCCAGGCGGCCGGCAAAGAACGCGCCGATGGCGCAGCCCAGCAGCATCGAGGCGACTTCGAAACCGGTTTCGGCGGCGGTGGACTGAAAGGTCTGTTTCAGGCCATCGACGGTGCCATTGATCACGCCGCTGTCGAAGCCGAACAGGAAGCCGCCGATGGTGGCTACGCAGCTGATCAGGATGATGAAACGGGTGTTCTCGCCGACATCGGGGGCGCCGTCAATGGAAACACTGGACATGGGTTCACCTGGGAACACGCAAGGGAGCGGCCACAGGAGTGGGCGCCATCGGCCGGCGACGCAACGCGCCGCCGGCCACGGGAC
>NZ_FLTX01000134.1 GCF_900092025.1 Xanthomonas bromi | reverse complement strand
CAAGCAGGTTCTTATAGCTGGCCAGTTTCTCCGATGTAAGTGAGTGCTCGGTTGAAAGATAGCATTCGATATGGATCTTGATCAGTTCAGTGAACGCCTTTCTGACATCGGTGTTCATGCACTTTTCTACGTCGTCAAGCGCTCTCAGTCGATCCAACACCTGCGGCAGGCCGCAACTTCTGGCTTGATGGGAAAGTTTTCTTGAATATATTTCGTAGAGCACTCCACGAACGGTTTGCATCCGCGAGTGACAAGATCCCATCGTTACCTTGACAATCGGCAGTTGTGCCTTCGGAGAGTCGTGCAGCGCCAGATCGGTCATCGGCGACTTGATACGTCGAAAAACCTCTTCCAACGCTAAAATGGCATTAAGAAGATGATCGCGTAACGCAAGCCATGGCTCAGGCTGCTGCAGGCGGATGGCGTCGGTATCAAATCGCACCGAATCGCTGCTGTCGTCAAGCACAGAACCCAATTCCTCCAGCTTCTGATCGATCAGTTTTTCGCATGACACATAGTTCATCGCTGCGGCTTGTCCGAGAGACGAAACCAATTGATTCTCATGGGCTTGGATGTCGGGAAGTGGCATGCGGCGCTGCATCTTGAGATCGCTCAGCGCCTGCAGGCCTTGTCGAGCGGATTCGAGCGCGGACGCGCCGGAATTGAGCCTTGCTTCCAGGGCCTTTGTGTCCGCCGAGTCCCTCGGCGCTACGTTGACGACCAGGTGATTGTACAGGTGCAGCCTGGTCGAGGCCCTGTTCAATACTACGACAGGATCTGATGCTTCCGAGACAGGCGTTGGGGTAACGAGCAGCGCCGTGGCGTCCCTGGCGTTGGCGGATGATGCTGCTGACGCACTGGCTCTGGACGCTCTGGCCGACCTCGACGGTCTGATGGCAAGCCCGCTGAGTTGCGCGGAGCGCGCCATCACGTCGGTGTCGGTAGACGCACTCGCGGCTGTCCCCGGGTCCGCCGGTGTCGGTGCGGGTTGCGTGGATCGTGCGGGATCCGATGGGGCCTGCTTGGTGGGGCCAACTCTAGGCACGGTGCATCCTCCGATATTGCCCTTCAATGCCACACATGACGCCCAGATATGCCCGTTCTCGGGAGATGCCTGGACCTTGGTGGTTTGGCGTGGCGCAGATCTCGGCTAAACAGGCTCCATCAGCGAGCAAAAACTCCTGGTGCCGTGCGTGGTGCACTCCCTGCGTCAAGTACATCTTAGCGTTCAGGCCGCTTGCCGATCGCGCAGCTGCCGCAGTGCTCACTGTCGGACCAGCCTACCTTTTCATCATGGACCGCGCCTGACGTATCGGCAGCACGGTCTGCGTGCTGCGGTTGATCGCCTTTTGAGCGTAATTCGCTCGACTCGCTCATGGTCGCTAGCCGCTACGTCCATGCCAAGTAAACCATCGAATGCTCCGCTGTTCGCATGCTGTGCGAATGCCTGGTGCCTGATACGAAGTCCACCTAGCCGTCAGTGCAACGCGTCAAAGAAGGGATCAGGCTCTGAGCTGAGCCACCTCTCTATCGCCACCATCATCTGTCGATGCGCAGCCGAAGACTCGGCGACGCAGCCACCCGAGCCATCAGAGGCAGGTTCCATCGGTAATGGACAAGGCTTCCCGACCGACGTACAGGGTGACGTCGAGCGTGCGCATGTCTTGGCGGGCGACGGCGTTCCGACCGTTGTGGTTATCGTTGCCCACCAGAACCCGCCGCCCAAAGCTGGGCGAGCAGCTTCGAGCCGATCGTTGCACGATGCACCTTGGCATCGGTATGCCCGAGGGCATGCATCATCTCTTCCCAGCGTGGGCCCAAATTCACCTCCCGTGCCGTCTTCAGGTGGACGGCGGCCAAGTCCTTATAGGGAAGCGAGCGCAGTCCGTCGGGGGCCACCGGCTTTTCGGTATGCACGTGCACGAACCAGGGCGCGGGCAGGTCTCCATTGGACTGCGGCGTGTGGTCGATCCGCACTTCGAACAGCCTGCCACGGTTGCCCTGG